>DATAJS010000013.1 GCA_036262035.1 Burkholderiales bacterium
TTCGAGGTTCGAGCCGAGCGTGTATCCGATGGCGCTCATGACTGTGTCGCTGCCGCCGTCGGGCTGCTCGATCACCACGTCCCCAGTCTGATCGACGACGTAGGTATCGTTGCCGAGCCCGCCCGACATCGTGTCCGCACCGGGGCCGCCGTCGACGGGGTTGTGCCCGGCATTGCCGATGATCACGTTCGGAAGCGCGTTGCCCGTTCCCGCGATAGCCGCCGAGCCGGTCAGGGTCAGGTTTTCGACGTTCGCGCCGAGGGTGTAAGCGACGCTGCTCTGCACGAGGTCGGTGCCTTCGTTCGCCGCCTCGGTGACGACGTCGCCGGGGTTGTCCACGACATACACGTCGTTGCCGCCGAGGCCGGCCAGCGCATTGGCGGCCGCATTGCCGGTGATGACGTTGTCCAGCGCGTTGCCGGTGCCGGCGATCGGCGCGTTGCCGATCAGCGTGAGATTCTCGAGGTTGGCGGGCAGCGTGTACGAAACCGCGGCCCGCACGCTGTCCACGCCCGCGCCCGCGCCCTCGACGACCGCGTCGGCGGCGTCGACGATATACAGATCGTCGCCGGCGCCGCCCGCGAGCGTATCCGCGCCGGCCGCGCCGTCGAGCGTGTCGTTGCCGGCGGCGCCGGTGAGAACGTTGGCGGCGGCGTTCCCGGTGAGCGCGTTGTCGAGCGCGTTGCCGGTGCCGGCGATCGGGGCAGTGCCCGTCAGCACCAGGTTCTCGACGTTGTCGCCGAGCGTGTACGCGATCGCGCTGCGAACCGTGTCGATGCCGTCGGCCGCTCTTTCGGTGACGCTGTCGCCCACGTCGACGACATACGTGTCGTTGCCCGCGAGCCCGGTGAGCACGTTCGCCGCGCTGTTGCCGGAGAGGACGTTATCGAGCTCGTTGCCGGTGCCGTTGATCGCCGCGCCGCCGGTGAGGGTGAGGTTCTCGACGTGCGCGCCGAGCACGTAGCCGACCGCGCTCTGGACCGTGTCTGTGCCCTGGGTGGGGCTTTCGGTCACCACGTCGCCGGCGTTGTCGACGATATACACGTCGTTGCCGGCGCCGCCGGCCAGGGCGTCCGCGCCTGCACCGCCGTCGAGCACGTTCGCGGCGGTGTTCCCGACGATCGTGTTGGCCGCGGAGTTGCCCGTGCCGTTGATCGCGGCACCGCCGGTGAGCGTGAGGTTCTCGAGGTTGGCGCTGAGCGTGAACGTCACCGAAGCGCGCACCTGATCGGTCCCTTGTGCGGCGTTCTCGACGATGGCCGCGCCGGCGGCATCCACGACGTACGTATCGTCGCCGCCGCCGCCTCGCAGCGTGTCCGCACCGCCGCCGCCCGACAGGAAGTCGTTGCCGTCGCCGCCGTCGAGCACGTTGGCTGCCGCGTTGCCGGTGATCACGTTGGCGAGCGCGTTGCCGGCGCCGTTGACGGCCGCGGTGCCGGTCAGCGTGAGGTTCTCGAAACCGGCGGGCAGCGTGTACGAGAGCGGCGTGCTGACGGTGTCGGTTCCGCCGCCGTTGTCTTCGCTGACGATGTCGGCAAGGTCGTCGAGCACGTAGGTATCGTTGCCGAGGCCGCCGTAGAGCCTGTCGCGGCCGGGCCCGCCGTCGAGGACGTCGTCGCCCGCATCGCCGCTGATCTCGTCATCACCGGCGCCGCCGGCCAGCCTGTCGTTGCCGGCGTTGCCGTTGATCGCGTCCGCGCCGCCGAGCCCATCGAAGGTGTCGGCGAACGCGCTGCCTTCGATCAGGTCGGGCGAATCGCCCGGGACGATCGCCTTCGCGAGGAGCGTCGCGGCGTTCCACACCGTGCCGTCGGCGAAGCGAACTTCCTCGACGAAGCGCGAGCCGCTGAGCCAGTTGTCCAACGTGAGCGCATCACGGCTGCCGGATACCGACAGCACGAGGTCGTCGGGGACCGCATCGGCCGCCCTGATTGCCGACACCACGACGTCCTGCGGCCGTATCGTCGCGTCGAACTCCACGCGGTCGAAGCCCGAGCCCGTGTTGACCGCATTCGTGAGGCGGTCGACGCCGAAGCCGCGCGAGAAGAGATAGCGGTCGTCTCCCGGTCCGTCTTCCAGGCTATCGTCGCCGGGGCCGCCGTCGATGACGTCATTGCCGGCGAGGCCGGACAGGCTGTCGGCGCCGTCGGAGCCCGTGAGCCGATCGTCCCCCGCTGTTGCCGTCGGCGTCGACGGCAGCCGCGCGAGGATCTGCGCGAGATCCCATACGGTCCCGTCGGCGAAGACGAGCCGGTCGAGCCGAGCGCCCGCGCTGGCGAACCACGACTGAGCGAGCAAGGTGTCCGCGGAATCGGTGAGGGCGATCCGAAGCGCGGTGCTGCCGCTGACTTCCTGCAGCACCACCTGCGCCGGTCGCACGTCGGGCTTGAACGCGAGCGTGCCGGATCCGGCGAAAAACGCAGTGTCGCGTCCCGAGCCGTGGCCGAACACCACCGTGCCGGCGCGGCCGACGCCGAGGGTGTCGTCGCCCGCCCCGCCGTCGATCGTTTCCTGCACGCGGCCGCTCACCGTGTCGTTGCCCGCGGTCCCGTTGACGATGACGCCGGGCGCATTGGTATTGAAGCTCCACAGGGTGCCGTCGGCGAATTTCACCCGAAACGCGTCGCGCGCCTCGAGCTCGATCGCGTCGCCGGTCGGGAGCGCGAAGCGAAAGAAATCGCCGCTGGTCACCGTGACGTCCTGCGGGCGAACGGCGGCATCCATCTGGATCGTGTCGACGTCGGACGGATCGTCGTCCCTCACCGAGTCGGAACCGGAGCCGATGCCGAAGAGATAGACGTCGTTGCCGCTCCCGCCGTTGTGGAAGTCTCTTCCGGCGCCGCCGTCGAGCACGTCGTTGCCGGAGTCGCCGAACAGCGAGTCCATCTCAGCGCCGCCGAACAGGCGATCGTTTCCGGGGCCGCCGAAAATATTGTCGATGTCGCCGGAGCCGTTCAGCGTGTCGTCGAGCGGCGTGCCGGTGGGGCTGCGCAGCGCGAACGTCGTCCGGGAAGAGATCGCGGCGGCATTCCACGTCGTGCCGTCGGCGAAGGCGAAGGTGAACTCGGCATTCGGGAAAAATCGTTCGATCGTGAGCGTGTCGGCCGCGCCGGCGATCGCGACGAGCAATGCTCTCGAATCCCAACTGACCTGCGACAGGCGCAATGCGGAAGGCGTGATAGCCGCACCGAACTTGACCGTTTCTACATCCGCGTCGGCCACGTTGGTCCTGATCGTGTCCTGCCCCGATCCGACGTTGAAGAGGTAGGTGTCCTTGCCCGGCTCGTCCCATATCGTGTCGTTGCCGGGCCCGCCGTCGACCAGGTCGTCACCGGCGCCCGCGCTGATACTGTCATTGCCGCCGAGCGCGTTGATGACGTCGCCGAAGGGCGTGCCGGAAATGGACTCGGAGTCCGCGGTCGCGGGAGTCGACAGGAAATGCGCACGCAGGTCGACCGCGGACCATACGACGCCGCTGTCGAAGGCGATCTGCTCGATCACCGGGGATGCCAGATCGTTGCCGGCGGCGAACGAGATCGCATCGCTGCTGCCGCGCAGCGTGACGTCGATCCATCCGGCGAGGCGCCCGCCGGCGACGAGCACCACGTCCTCCGGACGTATGCCGCCGGTCAGCACGAGCGTATCGTTCGCCGGCCGCGCTGCGGCCTCAGTGATCGTGTCCACGCCGTCGCCGCGGCGGAATAGGTAGGTGTCGCTGCCTTCGCCGCCGGCGAGCGAATCGTTGCCCGCGCCCCCGTCCAGCAGGTCCGGACCGGCCCCGCCGTCGAGAGAGTCGTCGTCAGCGCCTCCGATCAGCGTATCCGCGCCCCAGCTTCCGAACAGAAAGTCTCTGCCCGCTTCGCCGAAGAGTGTGTCGTCGCCGGCGTTGCCATTCATCGTATCGCCGTTGATGCCGCCACGGAGCACGTCGGCCGCGCCGATGCCGATGCGGGCGCCGGTGCCGGAGACGCTCGGAAAGAATCGCGCGTTGATCTGCGCGGCGGTCCAGACGGTGCCGTCGGCGAAGACCAGCTCGTCGATCGCGGTGACGCCGTACGGGCTCGTGACCTGTCCTTCTTCGATCACGTCGGAGTACCACGTGCTGAACCTGATCTCGTCACCGCTCGCGCTGAGCCGGATCGTGGGTACGGGAGTGCTCGAAAAGGTCAGATTCGCCGCCGTGATACCCGCCGCCAGCACGACGCGATTCGGCTCGCCCGGCGCCGCTTCGTTCTCGACGATCGTGTCGATACCCGATCCGGGGCCGAACAGGTAAGTGTCGGAACCGCGGCCGCCGACGAGTTGATCGGCGCCGGGACCGCCGTCGACGACATCGTCGCCGGCGTTGCCGACGAGCGTGTCGGCGCCGGCCCCGCCGAGCAGCGTATCGTTGCCGCTTCCCGCTTCCACCTGGTCGTCGCCCGCGCCGGCGTCGAACGTCGTGTTCGGATAGGCGCTGCGCAGGATGTCGCTGCCGGCGGTGCCGGCGATCACGCGCTCCTCGAGCTGGTCGAAGAGCTGCGCCGCGGTGATGACGGTGCCGTCGGCGAATTCGAACTCTCTGATCGCGGCGCCGCCGGCGCGGTCGAGCGTGATGGTGTCGCCTACATCGCCGTAGTCGATCAGCAGCACCGACTCGTCGGCGCTCGCCGTGATCGTCAGGAAGCTCGCGCTCGTAATGTCGTCGAAGCGGATGCGGTTGACGCCGTCGCTGTCGGATATGTCATCCGCGCCATCGCCGATAGCGAACACGTAGGTGTCATCACCGCCGCCGCCGAGCACGGCGTCGGTTCCCGCACCGCCCCTGAGGACGTCGTTGCCCGCACCGCCTCGGAGCGTATCGTTGTCCAGCCCCCCTTCGAGCGCGTCGTCACCGGCGTCGCCAGACAGATTGTCGACACCCGCGCCGCCGCTCAGGACGTCGTTTCCGTCGCCGCCGCTGAGATCGTCGACGCCGTCCTCGCCGTTGATCATGTCCGCGCCGAGACCGCCATCGACGCGGTCGTTGCCGGCGCCGCCGAAGATCTCGTCGTCGCCTCCGTCACCCAGCAGCACATCGTTGTCTTGCTCGCCGTCGAGGTAGTCGTTGCCCTCGCCGCCCTCGAGGCTGTCGTTGCCGGCGCCGCCGAACAGCTCATCGGCACCCGCGTCGCCGAACAGAGTGTCGACGCCGTCGTCACCGTCCAGATGATCGTCACCGTCGTTGCCCTGCAGCTCGTCGGCGCCGCTGCCGCCGAAGATTGTGTCGTCGCCGCCGAACCCGATGAGCAGGTCGTCGCCGCCTTCGCCGTCGAGATAGTCAGCGCCCTGGTATTGCTCCGGTATCGAGGTGTCGTCGCCCGAGAGCTGGTCGTTGCCTTCGCCGCCGAAGAGCGAATCGGCCCCGCCGCCGCCCCACAACGCATCGTCGCCGTCGCCGCCGTCGAGGTAATCAGTACCGTGCTGCGCCAGCGGGAGAGAAGGCGCGTCGCCGAACAACGTATCCGTGCCGGCCGCGCCGATGACCACGTCGTCGCCGGCATCGCCGAGCGCCCAGTCGTTGCCGGTACCAGCGTCGATGTAATCGTTTCCTTCCGCGCCGAGCGCGATGTCGTCGCCGCCCTCGGCGAACACGGTGTCGTCGCCGGCCCCGGCGAGGATGAAATCTTTGGCGTCAACCTGATCCGCGCTCGGCGCAGTGAGCACCGGTGCACCGACGCCGCGGTCGCCGTAGATGAGATCGCCGCCGGGTCCGGCGTTGATGACGTCCTCGCCGCCGCCGCCTCGTATCTCCTGCCCGTTGACCTGCGTGAACGACGCGCGCGTGACGAAGCCCTCTTGCCACGTGGGCCGTTGCTGCGAAACCGGGATGCCCGTGAGGTGCCCTTCGAGTCGAACGCTGCGCGCGCCGGTCAGCGGGTCGAACTGCAGCTCGTGTTTCCACGACACGCCGAAAACATCGCCGACGAGGTCGAGGCTGGACGGATATTTGTCGCCGCCGAGATAGGTAATGAAATCCGCGCCGTCGCCGCCGTCGGCGTAATCCTCGCCCTGCCCGAGCACGATCGCATCGTCACCCGCGCCGCCTTCCATGCGGTTCGTGCCGAGGTTTCCCGAAAGCCAATCGATACCCGCGCCGCCGAGCAGCCGGTCGTCGCCCGCGCCGCCCACGAGGTAGTCGCTGAAGCTCCCGCCGTCCAGCGTCGCGCCCGCGGCGGGAGCGATGAGGCGATCGGCGCGGTCGGTGCCGGGGATGGTGGTGGCGGGCGCGGCGCGCGCGGCCTGAGGCTGCTTAGGATCCGCCAAGGTGATGTTAAGGTCGCCTTGGTCGAAGCCTTCGATAACGACGGTGGCGCCGTCCTGGAGGAAGATGGTGAGGGCAGAGTTCTTTGTTGCTAGGAGCGTCGGATTCTCTTCGAAGACATATGTGTTTCCTTTCTTCACGAACAGACCGGCGATCCTACGGCCGCGGGTGTCTAGCAAAAGCCCTTTGCCATCTTTGTCATTTACGGTGTCTGTTCCTTCGCCGATCACATATCTATCGAAATCGTCGCCTCCGCTCAGGAAATCGTCACCTAGCCCACCAACGAGTAAATCGTCGCCGATTCCTCCATCAAGGATGTCTTTGTCTCCATCCCCCTGGAGGTAGTCATCATCCTCGCCTCCGTGGAGCTCATCGTCTCCAGCTCCACCAAACAGTGCGTCCTTCCGTGGCCCCCCAAGTAGCGCGACCGATCCCAGTTCTGCCGCGTCTGAACCAAAAACTACCTGCCGCGCCGGCAAGAGCGATGTTGGACTGACTGCCGCATTCCGGACGCTAACTTGAACCGATAGCCGTCGATCTAAATAGTCTGTCGCGGCAGCTCCTCTTTCACGTACCGGACCAGATACGTCACCGACGTATTTTTTATTCTTCCAAGCAAGAAATGCCGCGCGGGTAGCCGTGTATTCATGAGTCCATATTCCAGAGTAGGGAACGCCTGAGACGTCGAGCTCACCAGATCCATTATGTGCTGCATATGCGGCAACAAGTCCACTGACTACAAAGGGATTCAATTCGCGCAACGCATAGCGGTACGCGATATCCGACAGTGCGCGATTGCTCAATACTTCTGGACGCAAACCCACTATGCTTTCTATCTTCGCGAACGGTTGATTCGCGACTTGCACGCGCACGCTTGCAATGTGCGTATGGAACGCAGTGCGATTTTCGAAATTACCAAACCCGCCTTCACTTGGATCAAACGGCGTCGGAGGCCGCGCATTGCCTAAGAAAATCTTACGCAGTGCGTCAAGAATTCTTTCGAGTGAAGCGGCCTCTGCAATGCCTTGTCCAGTGCCAAGTAGGCCGCGCGCCCTCTCGTCAGATGCCGCGGCAAATATCTGACCGATGCGGTTGTGGTCGAGGCTTGGATTCGTCTCTTGTATGACGCTCATCAAACTGAGCGAATCGATCAAGAGCACTAGGCTGTGGGTATTGCCGTAATCTCCCTTCCCCGCCAGCAATCGATTCATCCATGCAGCGAACAGCGGTGTCTGTCCCACCAAGCCTTCTACGTCTGGTTGGTCCTCTATGAAAATCTGGGCCCTTTGCGCGGAGTGGACGCCGTAGTTTGCAACTAGCTCCACATCGCCGGAGGTTCCCCGGCCATAAACGCTCGTTATGGTGTCGTCCAATCCGCCCCCCAAGCCGGGGCGTGATCTGAAACTAGTGGAGACCTTGAAGCGACGCAGCGTTGCCTCTATCGCCCATTGGTGCCGCGGGTCTAGATAGATGTTCTGAAAAATTGCGTTCGAGCTACGCGCCAACGCCTGATTGAAAAGAGCACGCGTCTCGGAGAACTCAGGTTGGGCTACGACTATGTTTTCAGCCACTCGCGGATCGCTCAAGACGGCCCGATAATACGCAGTTGCTGCCGACAGATTGATACTGTCGTTGATTCCCGGAGAATTGAACACCACCGCTGAACGCACCACGCTTGGATGAAGCGCGGCAAAAACAATCGCCAAGTGACCACCCAAACTATAGCCAGTCAAATTGATTCGACCTTGACTAGCAAGATATTCTCGAAAGGCAGAAAGGGCGGGAGTGGCGATACTTTGATCCGTGCCCGCGATTCTTGAGAAATAGCGCTCCATGCTATCGATCTGGGCAAAAGCGAAACCATACTTCTTGATTTCCGTGTCTGCCCCTGCGGCATCGCGCTCAAAATCGCCGCCGTCCCGCGCGAGTTTGTACTCTGTGCTGCGGAACGCCAAAGTGTATTGGCGTGTTGATCTATCAAACAGTAAGGTCGCCGAAAACCCGCTTGAGTCGTTCGGCATGTGATCTATCACTTGATACCGATTCACGAATGCTTGCGCCTGCCCGGCCGTGAAGCGAATCGCACCCCGAATAGCAGATCCACTAAGCACTCGTCGATCGTTATTGCCATCGATCAAGAGTTGGTCAAGCGGCAGTGCCTGATCAAGGTATGATTCGGCAGCGGCTTGCTGCAGCGCGAAGTCGAGCCAAAGGCTACTTTGCGACGCCATTTAGCGCTCCTGAGAACAGCTTATTAGCGTCCGGAGATGGTACTAGCACGCTATAGATGAAGTCATGATGTAGCAGTTTCTCCCGTCGACCATTCCGGTCTCGCGCATTCTGCGGGCACCCAGCAGCGCCAAGCCACCAGACGCCAGCAAAAGAGTTCACAGCTGTTCCAGTTTTGACAAAGCCTCGGCGCAGCGCGAGCACTTCTGCGGTCGTTACGTCAACAACGATCAGCTCACCACCAGCTATCCCAAATTCACGATCAACAGGACGCTTGATTCCTCGCCATGTAAAACCGTATCGCGCGGACAGTTTTGGAGATTCTCTTTCAGAGACCACATACGGGATAACTACATATCGTCCAGCGACGAATGTTTGATACGATGGTTGCGTATCTTTAAGATCACGATAGTACGTCGTTATCCTCGGGCCGGTGCTTGTCGTTCTGACAACATCTACAAAGGTGTACCTTCCAACGAACGGCTGCACCCATACGTTTTGGGTTGCGATACTCGGCACGCCGAACGCAACTCCGAATGGATCTTCAAGTGCATACAGATGCTGTAACTCGTAATCGGTCGGTACAAGCCGTGGACGTAACTCGACGATTCCAGCGACATCGACTACGCGCCTGTAGATGAAGTCCCCAGCTTCTGCGTTGCACAACGCGCTGAAATAATCATCTGCGGTCATGCCCTTCCGATACACCTCGCCTGTTAGTGCGTTCGGCAGCTTGAGTGAGTGCGCGAATTGCCCTGCTGGTGACGAAAGAGGCTCTTCGGGCTTTAGATTCAGAATCGCACAGCTAGTGTCAGGTCCAGTCTGGTCACGCCCCAGGCATGTCTTGGCTCGATCCGTCAAAGCACGCCGGAAGCGCTCGCCAGTAGTTGCTCCATCAGCGCTTTTAACTTGTATCGGAACACTGACGACACTCAGCGCGAACGCCGTAACCAGTTGCACAGCCAGTTGGCGTCCTCGGGCCATGCTGCTCCTCGGCAGTTTGCCGGCCCGCGAGCAATCACCAACTTGAACAGCTATTGAAGAGGAAGCGGCCGAGCCAGATATCGCGATCGGGGCTAGGGATTCCACCGTCAGCAGAGTGCAAGCTCGCTCAGCTCTACGCTTCCGACGCTCGCACAGTCGCAACCGACCGACCGCTTGTACCAACTTCGATGGATGAGCGACCAACCGCCACCTCCGTTCAACTCCGGCATGTTTTTCATGCCTGCGCAGATATTGCCTACGGAGTGGAACTGCGAGACTAAGACGCTTTTTTATCGCAGTTGTGAAACGTCACTATAGACGTGCAAAACAACGCGTGTAAAGCGGTAAATATCGTTGTAGTTTTCTGAAGAAAAAACCGACGGTTAACTGGCCGATTAGCGGGACCGGTTCACAGCGCGAGGGACACTATGTCATTAGGCGTAAGGTCGAGCCTTACGAGAGCTGCGGGTGAAAGGGCAGCGCGGTGATAAAGATGCGCTGAAGTATGAACTCGCCAAACGACCGCGACGGAGTGCGGCTGGACAAGAGGTCGCAATAAGGCTCCCCGCCGCGTGGGTTGCCGAACGCGTTGCTAGTGCACCGTCCCCGGCTTCGCGAGCGCGATCGGCCGGAGCACCTCCCAGCGGGGAAGGCCCAGAAAGAAATTGCCGGTGACGACGAGCGACTCGTCGCTGACTGTCAAAGACACGTGCCCGCGCTTCTCGAAGTCGAGGATCTTCGCGCGGAACTCGTCGTCGGTGAGGTCGCGCATCACGAGCGAGGTCGCGAGCGCGCGGCGCAGGATGCGCCAGTCTTCCTTGTTCAGTGTTGCTGAGGTCATGTTTCGTTCTCCCGGTCTCAGTTACGGCCGTGGCCGGGTTTCCTTTATGACCTTTTTGCTCACTCGTCGACCAGTTCCTCCGGCCGCTCGCGGCGGCGCTCCTCGGTGCGGCTCCAGGCGATGTAGCCGTGCGCCATGGCGTCGGTGAGGGCGTCGGCCAGGGTCTCCAGCTTCACCTCCGAGCGGTTCAGTTCGCCGCTGGCGCGCTTGGCCTGCCAATACCAGGTGTTGTCCGCGTGGTAAGCGAAGCTCCAGCGGGTCCTTCTTTCCTGCGTCGGAATCGATTCTGGCGTTCCCATCGGGGCCTCCCCATATCGTTTTGGACGGTCGAACGGTCAAGGGTAAGGCAAAACCGGACGCCGGTTGGGGGGATTTTTCCGGGTTTGGGGCAGGCCCATGGTCGGGGCGATGGGTCGGGGGCATGAGCGGACGGACCATGGATTCCGGATCGCGCCCTGCGGGCGCGTCCGGAATGACGGGGGGAGGGGCGTCCGGAATGACGGGGGGAGGGGCGTCCGAAATGGCGGGGGGAGGGGCGTCCGGAATGGCGGGGGAAGGTGCGTCTGGAATGACGGACTGGGGATGCCCGCCGGGCTCCCGCCCCCCCGCCGGCCCTTGTGGCCCCTCCCAACCCGGAATTGCGGCGGAAAACCCCCTCTGTTCCCCGGACCCCCGGTAGGCCGGTCGGATGACAATCCTTTCCACGATGACGCGGCGCCTCTCCCAACGCCGCCAACCACCGACCAGGACCGAAACGATGGCTAATCTCTCGAATACCAAAGACGTCGAGCTGCGCGTGAAGACCCTCGCTCCCCTCGTCAACCGGATGGCCCGGCACATCGCCGCAGGCGTGCCCAGCTCGGTCGAGGTGGGCGACCTCGTCCAGTGCGGCATGATGGGCCTGTGGGACGCCGCCAAGCGCTACGAAGCGCAGGGCGCCGAGTTCGAGACCTACGCCACCCACCGCATCCGCTACGCCATGCTCGACATGCTGCGCGACGGCGATTCGCTGCCCCGCAGCGTGCGCCGCAACCTGCGCCAGGTCGAATCCACGATCTCCAGGCTCGAGCAGCACTACGGCCGCGCGCCGACCGAGACCGAGATCGCCAAAACCATGGGCATGAAGCTCGCCGACTACCAGCGGCTGCTGCAGGAAGCCCGCGGCTACCAGATGCTGTCCTACGAGGACTTCACCGCCGAGGACGACGATTCGTTCCTCGACCGCTACGCGATCGACGAGCAGGCCGACCCGCTGCACATCCTCGAGGACCAGAGCCTGCGCGAGACGCTGGTCGACGCGATCGACGCCCTGCCCGAGCGCGAGAAGACCGTGATGGGCCTGTATTACGACAAGGACCTGACGCTCAAGCAGATCGGCGACGTGCTCGGCGTGACCGAGTCGCGCGTGTCGCAGATCCATACGCAGGCGATTGCGCGGCTGCGGGTGGCGATCAAGGGCGGCGCGAACTAAAAGTCAAAGTCAAAATGGATCCCCGCCTCCGCGGGGACGACGCGAGCCGCGTCGAATGGATCCCCGCCTCCGCGGGGACGACGCACCGGCCGGCGCTTACAGCCGGTGACGCGTCTTCGCCGCCGCGAGCTCGTCGTGGTTGGTGAGGTCCAGCCTTAGCGGCGTGATCGACATGTAGCCGTGATCGACCGCATAGCGGTCGGTGCCCTCTTCCGTCTCCTCGATCGGTATCACCGTGAACCAGTAGTGCTCGCGGCCCATGGGGTCCTTGCCGGGCACGACCTTGCCGTCGTACTGCTTCACGCTCTGCCGCGTCCAGCGCATGCCTTTGGGCTCGGTCATCGGGAAGTTCACGTTGACCAGCGTGAGCTTCTCGTCCGGCAGCAGCATCTCGAGCGCTTTCGCCGACCACTTCTTCAGCATCTCCCAGTCCGGCTCCTCTTCGCCCACCGGCGTCGAGAACGCGAAGCCTCGCATCCCGAACAGCACCGCCTGCTTCGCCGCGGCGAGCGTGCCCGAATGCCACAGCCCGTTGCCGAGATTCGGCCCGAGATTGATGCCCGAGAGCACCACGTCGACCTTGTCCCAGCCGTGGCTGCCGAGCGCGACGCAGTCGCCGGGCGTGCCGTTGACGCGCCACGCTTCGATGCCCCTCAGCGGCGTCTTCTTGATCGTCAGCGGCCGCGAGGCGGTGATCGCGTGGCTCGCCGAGGACATCTCCACGTCGGGCGCGACGACGCGCACGTCGCCGAACTGCTGCGCGACTTGCGCGAGCGCGCAGATGCCAGGGCTGTACACACCGTCATCGTTCGCTATGAGTATTCGCATGTCTCTTCTCCGCCTTAACCCGTTCACCCGTTCACGCCCTGGTATGTTTGTTGCACAAGGCGGTGACTATCCCCATCCGGACGCAATCTTCGTGCGCATCACGCTCATCCATAACCCCGGCGCGGGGGACGACGACCAGCCCGGCGGTGAGGAGCTTTCCGCTCTCATGCGCCGTCACGGCCATTCGGTGCGTTACCAGTCGGGCAAGGACAAGACGTGGACCGCGGTACTCGACGAGCCGGCGGATCTCTTCGTGGTCGCGGGCGGCGACGGCACCGTGGGGCGCGTCGCGAAGAAGGTGATCGGGCGCGACCTTCGGCTCGCGCCGCTGCCGCTCGGCACCGCGAACAACATCTCGAAGACGCTCGGCGTGACCGAGCTCACGCTCGACGAGATCGTCGACGGCTGGGCGCACGCGAAGGTGCTCTCCTTCGACGCCGGCGTGGCGACGGGGCCGTGGGGCTCGCGCTATTTCATGGAAGCGTTCGGCGTGGGGCTCTTCGCGCGCACGCTGCCCGTCGCCGATCGCAGCAAAACGCTCAGGCAACTGAACGACGCCGACGAGAAGGTGCGCACCGCGGTGAAGATGCTGCGCGACCGTCTGCACGACTGTCCGCATCATCGCCTCGACCTGAAGCTCGACGGGCAGCATCTCTCCGGCGACTACGTGCTGTTCGAAGCGATGAACATGGAGTTCGTCGGGCCGAATCTCTATCTCGCGCCCGACATGGATCCCGACGACGGCATGCTCGACGTCGTGCTCGTCACCGCCGCGGAGCGCGACGCGCTCGAGGAGCCGCTCGACAACTGGAAGGAAGGCGAGGACCATGTTCCCGACCTCCCGCGCATCCGCGCGAGCAACGTCGAGCTCGAATGGACCGGCTATCCCGTCCACATCGACGACGAGGCGTGGCCGCCCGAAGGCGAGAAAGTGGAAGCGGCGCCGAAGACCGAGATCGAGCTCAACGTCGAGCACGACGCGGTGAAGTTCGTCGCGCCTTCCGCGGCCTGAAGCATGAACGATTCGCGGCCGCCGCATCCCGATCTCGGCCAGTCGATCGAGATCATGCGCAAGGCCCACGAAGGCCAGCTCGACAAATGCGGCCGGCCTTATTACCTGCATCCGCTGCGCGTCGCGATGCGGCTGGTTCACTGCACGCCTGAAGAGCGGCATGCGGCGCTACTGCACGACGTGGTCGAAGACACGCCTCTTACTCTGGAAGACCTGCGAGCGCTCGGCTATGGCGAGGCGGTTTTAGAGCTTGTGGACCTGCTCACGCGGCGCATGCCGCAGAAGGAAAGCCACCGCGAGTACCTGGAGCGCATCGTCGCGAGCCGTAATGTCAAAGCCCTACGCGTGAAGCTCGCCGACGTCATCGACAACATGAACCCCGCCCGCTCGCGCGAGCTGCCGCCGGAGCATCGAGGGATGCAGCAGCGGTTTCAACGGGACCTGGAGCGAGTCGTGGAGGCGTTGCGGGAGCTCGGGGATGAGCTTTCCGGGACGATCGTGCGGGGGGATTTGTAGCGCGCCGCCTATTAAACTGTGGCGATGCTGCTCAAGAGCCTGCTCAAGAACCTCACGCCGACGTCCGGCAGGACCGACGCCGCCGCGCTCTATATCGACCTGCTGAAGAAGTGCGTGAGCAACGCGATCTACGACGACGACCTCGACCTCATGCGCGGCAAGCTTGCGCCGGACGAGCGGTCGGGTGCGTTGCGGTCGGTGGAGGCGGCGCCCGCGAGCGCCAACGCGAAGTATCACGGCTTCATCTGGCCTTCGCGCGCGCACACGATGATCGGCATGCCGCGCCTCGACAACCTCCAGGAATGCACGGAGCGCGTGCTGGCCGACGGCGTGCCGGGCGATTTCATCGAGACCGGCGTCTGGCGCGGCGGCGCGAGCATCTTCATGCGGGGCATCCTCAAGGCTCACGGCGTGCGCGACCGCGTCGTGTGGGTGGCCGACTCCTTTCGCGGGCTGCCCGCAGCGGACCACGAGCGCTATCCGGGCGAAAGCACGGCGAACCTGCACATGGCCGGCGATCTTGCGGTGTCGCTCGAGCAGGTGCGCGGGAATTTCGAGCGCTACGATCTGCTCGACGATCAGGTGCGCTTCCTCGAAGGCTGGTTCCGCGACACGCTGCCGACGGCGCCGCTCGAGCGCCTGGCGGTGATGCGGCTCGACGGAGATCTCTACGAATCGACGATGGACGGGTTGGTGCACCTGTATTCGAAGCTTTCCAGCGGCGGCTTCGTCATCGTCGACGACTACAACGCGCTGGACTGCTGTAATGCCGCCGTCCACGACTTTCGCTCGCGGGAAGGCGTCACGGGGAAGCTGGAGCTCATTTCGGGCGCCGGGGCTTACTGGAGAAAAGCCTGACCGTCGTGCGAGCGGCCGTTCGAAGGGCGCGTTTGCGTTGCGCGCCCCCTCGCCCCTGCGTCAACCTTTCGGCTGTATCGCCCCGCTCTCCTTGAGCAGCTTGCGCCAGTGCTCGGTCTGGCTCTGGAGAAACCTGAGGAAGTCCGCGGGCGAGGTGCCGGCGGCTTCGGCGCCGACCGCGATCATCTTCTCCTGGAGCTCCGGATCCTTCAGCGCCTTGACGACGTCGGCGTTGATGCGCGCGACGATGTCCTTGGGCGTCTTCGGCGGCAGGTTCATGCCGTACCAGCCGAGGAGCTCGAAGCCGGGCACGGTGTCGGCGACCGGCGGCACGCCGGGCACGAGCTTGGTCGGCTGCTTGTAGGTCACGCCCAGCACGCGGATGCGTCCGCCCGCCGTGAACGCCGGCAGCGACGGCGCCGCCGGGCAGTAGATGTGGATCTGGCCGCCGATCAGGTCGGCGAGCGTCGCGGACGTGGCCTTGTAAGGCACGTGCGTCATCTTCAGCCCCGTCAGCGCATTGAACGATTCGAGGCAGAGGTGCGACGACCCCCATTGGCCGCCGGATCCGAACAGCAACTGTCCCTGACGCGCCCTGGCGTAGGCGATCCATTCGGCCACCGACTTCACCGGCAGCGAAGCGTTCACCACGAGCGCGAACGGCGTCGTCCCGACGAGCGTCACCGCCTCGGTCTCGGTCGCGAGCTGGAGACGCTGGTACATGAGCGTGCTGATGAGCTGCGTCATCGTGGACAGGAACATCGTGTGCCCGTCGGGCGCGGACTTCACCAGGGTCTCGATCGCGATGAGGCCGGTCGCGCCGGTGCGGTTGTCGATCACCACCGGCTGGCCCCAGAGGTCGGTGAGCTTCGCGCCGAGGAGGCGCGCGATGACGTCGGGCGCCGAGCCCGGGCCGTTGGCGACGATCATGCGCACGGGGCGCGTCGGGAACTGCGGACCCGAAGCGCGCTGCGCCGCCATCGCGTCGATCGAGCCGATCAGAAGCGCGCACAAGAACAGTCCGGTTTTCATGGCGGCTACCGCGCGACGGCGTCGATCAGCCGGTTCACTTCCCGGACGAAGAGCGGCGGATCGTCGATCATCGGGAAGTGACCGCACTCGGGCAGCACCGCGACGTTGGCCTGCCCCACCGCCTCGTCATACGGGCCGCGGTTGGCGACGACGTTGCCTTTGGCGCCCATCATCACCGCAGTCGGGCACTTCAGCGCCTTCAGCGCGCCGAAATGGTCGAACTCCTGCATCGCCCACATCACGTCGACCATCGTCCACGCACCGGCCTTGTTGCGGTCGGTGTTCCAGCGTTTCAGCAGCTCCGGCGTGGCGTTGCGAAAGCGCGGCTCGATCTCGTCGAGGTCCTGCGTGGGCTGGCTGTAGGTCGCCTCGATGCGCGGCCAGGTCTTGTCCCAGTCGTCACGAGTTCGCAGCGGCGTTTCGGAGACGACGACGCCGTACATGCGCGCGCCGCGATCGCGCGCGAGCGCGAGGCAGATCGAGCCGCCGACCGAGTCGCCGGCGACCGCGGCTTTCTCGATCTTCAGGGCGTCCATGAAGGCGACGACGGCCTGCGCGTATTTCTCGATGGAGGTGTGGGCGGTGATGCGGTCGGAGTCGCCGTGTCCCGGCATGTCGATCGCGAACACGTGCCAGCGTTGCGCGAAGCTCGCGATGACCTCTTCGTACTGGTAGGCCGAGGCGCCGTTGCTGTGGAGCAGGATGAGCGGCTGGCGATTGCCGGCTTCGAGGTAGTGGATGCGGCCCTGGGACGTGTTCGCGAAACCGTGTTTCATCGACTACTCCCTAGAACGTCAAAATGGATTCCCGCCTTCGCGGGAATGACGCCGCGAATTTCCCGCCTTCGCGGGAATGACGGCGAGAGCTTCCCACCTTCGCGGGAATGACGGCTCAGGTCGTCATTCCCGACCCGCGCAAGCGGGATCGGGAATCCATTTCAGGCCGCGACAGCGGCCTTCTGGCCGGGCTTTCCGATCGCGGCGTTGACGCGCGGCATCACCTCGGTCGCCATCAGCTCCATCGACCGGCGTGCGAGCCGCGGATCGACGTAATCCATGCCCGCGTACACGATCTCGCCGAAGTCGCCGGCTTCCTCGCGCAGCTTCAGGATCTCGTCGGCGACCTTGCTCGGCGTGCCGTGGATCACGAGGTTATCGAGGATGTAATCCTCGGTGATCTCGGAGTCCGGCTGCTCGCGCGCGTTCTTGAACACCGCGTCGCGGCCGCCGAGCTTCATCTTGGTGTACATCTGCTGCCAGTAGAAGCGGTACGGGCTCGCCGAGTCCTCGATCGCGTAGCGGCGCGCGGTCGCGTCGTCGTCGGCGACGAAGATCGTGCGCGCGACGCGCCAGTCGTTGAGGTCCGGCGTCTGGCCGACCTCCTGTTTCCCCTTGGTGTAGTTCTGCCAGTGGCTCGGCAGCCACTTGGCCAGCAGGAAGTTGGCGGACAGGGGATGGAAGTCTTTCTTGCCCATCTCGATCACGCCTTTCGAGAACGGCGCGACGACGGTGCCGACGATCTCGGGGCGCGGCTGCTGGTAAGGCTTGTAGAGATGGCCGCGGCCGATCGAGAGCTCGCGCTGGGTCGCGGTGGTGACCTTGTAACGGTTGCCGGGGATGTCGATGTCGTACGGCGTGTCGCGCTTCCAGATCTCGAGGATGACTTCGATGCAGTCCTCGAACATCTTCTGCCGGTTCTCGTTGATCGTGCCCAGCGCCTCGGCGTCGCAGCGCAGCGCCCCCGCGCTGATGCCGAAGATGAAGCGCCCCTTGGCAAGATGGTCGAACATCGCGGCGTGCGAGGCGATCATCACCGGGTGCCACTGCGAGAGATTGCTGGTGCCGGTGGCGAGCTTGATGTTCCTGGTGTCCGAGATCAGCGTCGCAAGGAACAGCATGCTGCTCGTGATGTTCTCGGTGTTCTCGGTCAGGTGCTCGCCGACGAACGCGTCGTAGAAGCCGAGCTTGTCCGCGAGGATGATCGCGTCGCGGTCCTCCTGCAGCGTCTCCGTCGGGCTGCGGTGCTGCGGGTGCATGGGCATCGTGAAATAGCCGAGTCGCATGGACCAACCTCCCTGGATTCGATGCGGCCGATTATCCCCGGTGCAGCCCGCGCTACAAATGCGCCTCGCGGTAAAACACTTTTTCCGGATTGGCTCAAATAGCCGTGCGGAAAGCTAGGCGGTGACGACGTGCCAGTCGGTGCTCACCGGCCCCGAACCGAGCATCGCGTCGACGAAGCTGCCGTTCGCGTTCATGAGCCAGGCGTGCATCGACCCGTCGGCGTTTCGGAACGTGATGTCCGAAATGCCGTCCGCGTTGCGGTCGCTCGCGCCCTCCACGATCTGCGTCGCCGGATCCATCGCAGCGAAGTTGCGTCCGACGACTCCCGAGCCCTGCATCTGCCAGACGAACACAGTGCCGTCGATATGGCGCCACAGGATGTCGGCTTTGCCGTCGCCGTTGTAGTCGCCTTTGGCGCTGACGACCTGCCATTGGCTGCCCACGGGGTTGTAGTCGTGCTGGACGAAAGCGCCGCCGGCCTGCATCTCCCAGATGCGGACGGCGCCACCCGAGGTGCGCCAGAGCACGTCCGACGTGCCGTCGCCGTTGTGGTCGCCGGTGCCGTCGACGATCGTCCAGCCGGTCGACATCGGCGTGTAGTCGCGCCCGGTGATCCCGCCCGTGCTCGTCATCTGCCAGATGTAGGCGTCGCCGTTGGTGTTCCTGAACAGGATGTCGGCCCGGCCGTCCGCGTTGTAGTCGCCGCGGCTGTCGGCGATCTGCCAGCTCGTGCTCAGCGGACCACCGAGGGACTGTTGGTCGTAACCGCCGCCCGTGCGCGGGCTCCACAGGGACACGTTCACGCCGTCGGCGCTGCGCCACAGGAGATCGGAGCGGCCGTCCGCCGTGCGGTCGGAGGCGGCATCGACGAGTTGCAGATTGGTCGGGCTCGCGAGGAAGTCGCGACCGACGACGGAGCCGTTGGCCTGCATGTTCCAGGTATACAGCGTGCCGTCGGCATGACGCCACAGGATGTCGGAGATCCCGTCGGCGTTGTAGTCGCCCTTGGTCGACATGATTTGCCACGTATTGTCGACGGAGGTGTAGTTGCGTCCGGTCACGCCGGCGGCATCGATCTGCCACACGTATGTGGTCCCGTCGGTGTGGCGCCAGGCGATGTCGGCGCGGCCGTCGCTGTTGTAATCGCCGGGCACACGTGCGGCCCGCACCAGCACATCGTCGAACTGCAGGAATTCGACGTCCCTCAGGTTGTCGACGCCGTCGGCACCGGTGACCGTGACGCCGAGGCCCGCCTGCACGACGTTGTAGCTCGCGCGCGCGCCGGCGAAGATCGCGGTATCGGTTCCGGCGCCGCCCTGGAGATAATCCCCCCCCGTGCCGCCGCGCAGCAGATCCGCCCCTGCGCCACCGATCAGGATGTCCCCGGCCGCGCCGCCGTCCAGCGTGTCGTTGCCCGCGCCGCCCAGCAATGCGTCGGCGCCGGCGGTGCCGGTGAACGATACGGGTGTCGTCGACCAGGGGCTTGCCGCCTGGACGGTCGGTGCGGTCGACAACGTCGTGGAATCGCTCTGCGTGCCCGGTCCGGACAGGATGGTCGGGACCGCGTAGAACGCGTTCGACACGAGCTGGGCGGGCAGCGAGCTGAAGTTGTGGACCGCGATCGCCCCGGCGCTGCGGTAGTTCGCAAATATGTTGTGTTCGACGTGCAGCGCCGATCCCGAATACGGAGCGGACTCGGGTGAATAGCCGATGAGGTCCGCGTTCTGCGAGTTGGCGCGCTGCACGATCGCGTTGCCGCGAACGAGCGCATCGCCTCCGTTGCTCAGATCGATCTCGCGGCTTGCGTCCCTCGCTCCGTCGTCGAGCACGTTGCCCGCAATGAACGACGACAGCGCGCGGCTCTTGATGAGGTGGCCGGCCGGAGTGTCGTGGAAGTAGCTGTCGGTCACCTGCAGCGACGCGATCTGGCCGATGTAGATGCCGTGGGTGAAGCCGTCGCCCGCGCCGTTCCTCGCGAACTCGCTGCCCTGGATGATCACCCTGCCGGTCGGGAAGGCTCCGCTGAGGATGCCGTTCTGGTTGTCGTGGATGTAGCTCTGCCGGATCGTCAGCGTGCCGCCCTCGAAGCGTATGCCCGCGCCGTTTCCGTCGGGCACCGTGGCACCGCTCAGCTCGAAATTCTCGAATGTCACATCGCTGCTCGTGACGAAGATGGCTTTGCCGTTCGGAATCGACGTCGTCGCCTGAACCTTCGCGAGCCCGCCGACGCCGACCAACGTGATCGCCTTGCCGATCGTGGCGAAATCGTTCTGGTACGTGCCGGCATCCACCAGGATGGTGTCGCCATCGCGCGACGCGGTTACCGCGTCCGAAATGCGCGCGAACTGCTTACCGCTGCCGACCGTGAGCGTGGCCATGCCGAGACCCGGGGTTGTTATTGAGGCAAACCCCGCTGCAAGCAGCATGCGCGACGGCGGCGGCGTGCCGTGGAAAACGCGCGAGGGTCCGAGCCCCCGCGCGACTTACGCGATGAGGCCGACGTGGATGTCCGCAGCGGTCAGGAGCGGCGAGCCCAGCAGCGTGGCGACCAGTACCGCCGCGCCCGCACCGTTGCCGTCCGCGTCGTACGAGAGCCTGCCCGTGGTCGTGTCGTACAGGACGAAGTCGTCGGTGTCCTGCGCGACCGCGCCCGGACCGGAGACAAAGCTCGCCGGCGCGAGCGCACCGGCTTGCAGGCGGGTGAAGATGACGTCGCTCAGCAGCAGCTTGTCGGCGCCCCGCTCGAAATCGACGATGGTGTCGTCGTTGCCCGCGGCCGGCGCCGTATCGAACAGAAAGCGGTCGTTGCCCGCACCTCCGAAGAGAGTGTCCTCGGCCTGGCGCCCTGCGAGGTAATCGTCGTTGACGGTGCCGCGCAGGACGTTCGAGGCGGCATCGCCGAACAGCGCGGCGCCGCTCTCGCTGGCGCCCAGCATCTGCCATTGCGGCGAGAGCACGTCGTCGGCAAACGCCGCGCCGCCGGCCTTCTGGGTGCCGTCCATGAGCCACAGCGCAACCATGCCGTCGTCGTCGTTGCGCCAGGCGATATCGCTGCGGCCGTCACCGTCGTAGTCGCCGTGTCCGTCGATCACGCGCCACGACGGCGCAACGGTATCGATCGTAACGATCGCTTCGCGGACAGTGCCCTTCATCTGCCAGATCTGCACCGCGCCGTCGGCGCTGTTGCGCCAGAGGATGTCGCTCCTGCCGTCGCCGTTGTAGTCGCCGTGGACATCGAGGATGCGCCAGCTCGCCGCCATCGGCTCGAACGCGACGCCGGCGTCCTTGAGCGCACCGTTCATCTGCCACAGCACGACCATGCCGTCGGCGCTGTTGCGCCAGAGGATGTCGCTCCTGCCGTCGCCGTTGAAGTCCGCCTGCGCGTCGACGATGCTCCATTCCCACGACACGACGTCGAACGAGGCGCCGCCGGCCTTGCGGGTGCCGTCCATCTGCCACATCGCGAGCATGCCGTCGTTCACATTGCGCCACAGGATGTCGCCCTTGCCGTCTCCGTTGAAATCCGCGTTGGCCGCGACGATGCTCCAGTCCGCGCTCACGCTGTCGACGACGGCCGTCGTCGGCGCCTGCGTGCCGTTCATCTGCCAGATCGATACCGTGCCGTCGCTGCCGCGCCAGAGGACTTCGCTGCGGCCGTCGCCGTCGTAATCGGCATGCGCCTCGACGATGCGCGAGCCCAGCGGCAGCACGTTATTGACGAAGACCGCGCCGGTTTCCTTCTGCGCGCCGTTCATCTGCCACAGCGCGACGGTGCCGTCGGAGACGTTGCGCCACAGCACGTCGCTTCTGCCGTCGCGGTTGTAATCCCCGTAGGTGTCGACGATCCGCCAGTCCGCCGCCACCGTATCGATGGTGCTCGTGGCGCCGATCTGCGTGCCGTTCATCTGCCACGTCGACACCGTGCCGCTCGCGCTGTTGCGCCATAGGATGTCGGACTTGAAGTCCCAGCCGAAGTCGGTCTGCGCCGGTCCGTCGACACGGCGCACGGCGTCGTCGAACTGCAGCCATTCGACCGTGGACACGCTGTCATCGCCATCGATCCCCCGCACGATGACGCCCGAGCCCGTGCCGCTCGTCACGTACGAGCTCGTGCTCCCTGCGAACCGGGCGACGTCCACGCCGGCGCCGCCGATCAGGATGTCGTTGCCGGCCGCGCCATTGAGCACATCGTTGCCGGCCTCGCCCGAGATGCGATCGCTGCGCACCGTGCCGCGCAGGACGTCAGCGGCGCCGCCGCCCGCGATATCCGCGCCGCCGTCCGGGCCGCCGAGAAACTGACGCTGCGGCTTTATCAGGTCGGTGAAAGCGGCGCCGCCGAGCTTCTGCGTGCCGTTCATGAGCCACACCGCGACCAGACCGTCGGCGTTGTTGCGCCACGCGATGTCGCTCCTGCCGTCGCCGTTGTAGTCGCTGTGACCATCGATGATGCGCCAGTCGAGACCGACCGTGTCGACCGTCGCCGCCGCTTCACGCGACGCACCGTTCATCTGGAATACCTGCACGGCGCCGGTGAGCTTGTTGCGCCAGAGAATGTCGCTCCTGCCGTCGCCGTTGTAGTCGCCTTGCGCGTCGACAATGCTCCAGTTCTCGTCCAGCCCCGCAACCGCATCGAACGACGCCAGGACCGTTCCGTTCATCAGCCAGACCTGGAGGAGGGGAGCTTCCGTCAGCCGCCACAGAATGTCGCTCCTGCCGTCGCCGTTGTAGTCGGCGTGCGCGTCGACGAGGCTCCAGTTCGCGCCGATCGTGTCCACCGCGACGCTCGACGGGGTCTGGGTACCGTTCATCAGCCACATCGACACCGCGCCGTCGGCGCTGCGCCACAGGATGTCGCTCTTGCCGTCGCCGTTGTAATCGCCGTGCGAGTCGACGAGCCTCGTGCTCGGCGGCAGCGCGTTGGCGAACACGACGCCGCTCTCCTTGCGCGTACCGTTCATCTGCCAAAGCGCGACGCTGCCGTCGTTCACGTTGCGCCACAGGACGTCGGTCCTGCCGTCGCCGTTGTAGTCGCCGTAGGTGTCCACCGCCGTCCAGGCCGAGCTCACGCTGTCGATCGCCGCGGTCGCGCCGACCTGCGTGCCGTTCATCTGCCACACCGAGACCGCCCCGGTCGCCGCGTCGCGCCACAGCATGTCGGAGCGGCCGTCGAAATCGAAGTCCCTGACCAACCGCACCTCGGTCTGATCCGCGGCGATGCGGCGATCGGCAAACTGCAGAAACTCGACGTTCGCCAGCGTGTCCGTACCGTCCGGGCCGCGCACGACGGTCGACGTGCCGTTGTGCGTGATCGCGTAGGCGCTCCGTGCCTGCGTGTACACGGCGACGTCCTCGCCGACCCCGCCGTCGAGCGTGTCGTTGCCCGCGCCGCCGATGAGCGTGTCGTCGCCGTCTTTGCCGCTGAGCGTGTCGTCGCCCGTCGCTCCGTCGAGGCGGTTCGCCTGCTCGTTGCCAATCATCAGATTGGGCCGGTCGTTGCCGGTGCCGTCGATCGCCGGTCCGGAGAACATGACGAGGTTCTCGACGAACGGCGTGAGCGTATACGTGACCCAGGTCGAGACGGTGTCGATGCCCTGATCCGAAAGCTCGATGACGACATCGCCCGCGTCTTCGACGATGTATCGATCGTTGCCCGCGCCGCCGCGAAGCGTGTCGTTGCCGCTGCGTCCTTCGAGGACGTTGTCGCCGCTGTTCCCGGTGATGTCGTTCCCCGCCGCATTGCCGGTGCCGTTCAGGTTCGCGCTGCCGGTGAGCACGAGGTTCTCGACGTTGTCCGGCAGCGCGTAATCGATCGAGGCGCGGACGGTATCGATGCCCTCGTCCGCAAGCTCGATTACCGGTTCGGGAACGATGCTGCCGTTACCGAAGTTGTAGCGGAACGTGCCCGTCACCGGCGGTGCGCCGGGGCTTTCGGAGTGGTGCTCGTAATCGGCGGAGAAGCTCAGCAGCCTGGGCGAGCTGCCGCTGTAATCGACCTGTATGAAGTTGACGACAAAGGTCCCGAAGACCTGGTTGGATCCGCGGCCGTCGCCGGACAGGTCGAGGCCCGGGTGACCGGGTTGGACGAACGCGGCGCGCTGCGCATCCTTGTAGACGCCGGGCAGCAGGTTGACCCCGAGCTGGAACGTGCTGACCTCGAAGCTCCACCAGTGAGTGAAGTTCGGCTCGGTGTACCAGAGGCTCAGCGCGTCGACGACGCCGTCGTTGGTGCGGTCGCCGAGCGTGATCTGGAAGTTGCCCGTCGCGGGGCTGTAGACCTGCGTGCCCTGCGTGATGTAGGCGCCCGGCGCACCGGTCATCGTGAGCACGGTCGGCCCGTTCGAGCCGTCGGCGTCGGTGACGATATAGGTATCGTTGCCCGCGCCGCCGATCATCGTATCGATGCCGGCGCCGCCGTCGATCACGTCGTCGCCGCCCAGCCCGCGCAGCGTGTTGGCGGCGGCGTTGCCGATGATCACGTTCGCGGAATCGTTGCCGGTGCCGTTGATCGCGTAGACGCCGCCAAAGCTCGCCGGGGCCTCGAGCGTGAGGTTCTCGACATTCGCGCCGAGCGTGTAATCGATCTTGGAGAGGACGGTGTCGGTACCCTCGCCTGCGCGCTCGATGATTTCGGGGGTGCCGCTCTGCACGATGTACGTGTCGTCACCCCCGAGTCCTTCGAGGATGTCGGCGCCGCCGTTGCCGTCGAGGCGGTTGCCGGCAGCGTTGCCGATCAGGTGGTCGGCCGCCGACGTCCCGATGGCGTTCTCGATAGTCGTGCCGTAGGCGATGCCGAGAAGGCCGCCGTTCGAGAACGTCATCACTGCGCCGGGCCGCAGATCGATGAGCACGCCCGCGCTCATGAACTGGGCGCTCAGCGTATCGGTGCCGCCGGCATCCCACAGCGCCTTCATCGTGCCGTCGATCGAGTAGGTATCGTCGCCGGTGTGGTACGTCATGTTCGCGCCGTAGATCGCCTGGATCGCGAGGATGTCGTACAGCATCGGCGTGCGCGCGTATTCGGTCGCGCCGTCGAACGGCGCGTCGGCCATGATGCTGTAACGCTCGTCGTCGACGGCGGACAGCCCGAGCGAGTCATACGTCGGACGGCTGTTCAGACCGTCGTCGTACGTGTGCTTCAGCCCGAGCGCGTGGCCGATCTCGTGCAGGATCACCTGGAAGCCCGCGTTTCCGGGCGACATGAAACCCGCGAGCAGCGCGTCGTTCAGGAAGATGTCGCCTTCGGGGCGCGGGTACGTGGCGCGGGTGTAACCGGTCTCGCTCAGCAGGATGTCCGAGGCGGCGGCGCTCGGGAAAATGCCGATGCCGCCGACGTCGTCACCCAGCTCGGCGCCGACCGGCGTCACCGCGATGTCGGCCGTGCTCGCGGTGAAGACCGTACCGCTGCCGGTTTCGATGAACGCGACGTTGGCGACATTCGACCACTCGGCGAACGCACGCCGCACCGCATCGCTCAGCGAGAAATTCCACGAGCCGTTCGCGGTGTCGTTGTTGCTGAGCGAATAGGTGATGATCGGATTGGCCGTGCTGAACTGCCACTTCGAGCCCTGCACCAAACCGTCGATGCGGGAATCGCCGGTCAAGCCGACGGCGTTGCTGACTGGAGTCGCCATTGAAAGTACGCGGGTCTGGTTATGAACGATGGCCGCTTCTTGGGGAGCGGCGCTCTCGCATGATATCAGCGCGGCGTCCCTACCTCCCCTGTAAACAACTGATTTGACGTAAAAATTCCGTACATACGACCATACTGTGGAACGGAATCTACCGAAACGGGAGGTTTACGGTTTCAACGCGAAGCGTCGTGGTCGACGCTCGCCCACCGACAATTCCGACCTGCGCGGTTCAGACGATGACGTGCCACTCGTTGCCGACCGGTCCGCTGCCGATCGCCGTATCGACGTAACCGCCGGCCGCATTCATGATCCATGCGTGCAGCGCGCCGTCGCTGTTGCGCCAGAGAATGTCGGAGACCCCGTCTCCGTTGCGGTCGGAGACCCGCCTCGTAGTTGTTGACGACGTAATCGCGGCCCCATCCGGCATCGAACACATAAGTGTCGGCGCCGATATCGCCGTTCAGTTGGTCGTCGCCTACGCCGCCGGTCAACCCATCGTCGCCGCCTCCGCCGCTCAGCGTGTCGTCGCCTGTTCCGCCGGTCAGCGTGTCGTTCCCGGTCTTCCCGAAAATCCGGTCATTCCCGCCGGCACCGTCGAGGACATCGTTCGTCGAGTCGAAGCCCCGGATGTCCTGCGGCGCGGCGGTCCCTGCATACGCCTTCGCATAGATCGTCGCCACGTCCCACACCGTTCCGTCGACGAACCGTACCTGTTCGACGCGCTCGTTGTTGGACGTGGAGTCGCCGAAGAACTGCCGTAATACGGTGATGAGCCGCGTCCGAACCTTATGGTGTCGTTGCCGGGACCAGGCGAGAGGCGATCATTGCCCGCACCGCCGTCGAGCACGTCGTCGCCTTCGTTGCCGTACACTTCGTCGTTGCCGGCGCCGCCTCTCAGCGACACTCTCACCGGCGGCGACGCCGATGACACCATCAAGGCAACAGCTGCGAGTTTTTTTCGCATGATAAAACGCCGGATCAAAGGAAACGCTGGAGAACGTGATTAGGGCGTGAAGACTCGGCGCACAGCGCGAGGCCACGCACAGATAGAGACCACGTCAGCGAGATTGATGGTAGTCGCGGCGCGCTTATTTTTATATTCGTATCACGCCGTTCGCACTATACAGCGCGGCTATCACCGTCGTCCACGCGGCCCCCCTAGCGAATGACGTTTCGTAGACAGTTACGGCGCATCGTGAGCGAGACCACTCGGCGACGCTCCCTTAGGGAGGCCAGCGGATGCAAGAACTCCTACACGCATTACGGCCTCAACGTCTCCGACCGGTCGTCCTCCACCATCGCCTTCAGCGTCTTCGACTTGAACTCGCGCGCGTAGAGGACGTAGATCACCCAGCCGGTCGCGACGATCATCAGCAGCGGGTGGAGAAACCACGCCAGGGCGGCGAGGCCGAAGTAGTACGCGCGCAGGCCGTTGGTGAAGTTGGTCTGGGCGTACGAGGTGATGCGCGCGATGCGGTTGATCACCGGCGCGTGCTGCTCGGGGTTGTTGTCTTTCACCTGCGGCGGCGCGGCGCCGATCAGCGTCGCGCAGTTGCCGAGCTGGCGGATCGCCCACGTGAACTTGAAGAACGCGTAGGTGAAGATCACGACCAGCAGCATGATCTTGATCTCGATGAGCCGCGCGGACGCGCGATACGTGAACGGCAGGCCGGAGACCACTTCCATCGTCTGCTGCACGTAGCCGGTCAGCGCGATCAGCGCGCCGAGCACGAGCATGGTCGTCGACGCGAAGAACTGCGAGCTCCTCGTCAGGTTGCGCATGATGTTGATGTCGACCATGCGGTTGTCGCGCTCGATCATGCGCACCATCCACTCGCGGCGGAAGGCGTCCATGGTGTTGTGCAGGCTGGGCACCTTGAGCTCGTGGCGCACCGCGAAAGCGGCGTAGCCGGTCCACGCGACGATAAAGAAGACGAGACCGGTGACGTCGAGCCACGTCGCCGCAAGCTCGCGCAGCACTCCCATCAGAGGAACAGCGTGAGCACGCCGGTATAGCCGTAGAGACGGTTGTGCGAGATCTCGCCGTTGCAGAAGAAGCCGACGAGCGGCACGTCGCCGAGCGCGGACTGGATCATCTTCAGCTCTTCCGAGTTCGGGCCGAAGAGGCTCGCGCCGCGGCCGATGCACGAGTAGTACACCGCACCGCGCGGCGGCGCGTACAACCCCTGCTTGATGCTGTCGAGCATGCGCGTCATGTCTTCGTGCGCGGTGTCGGCGTCGCGGCGGCAGAACATCACGGTCGAATCGGGACGCAGCATCTCGCCGATCGCGACGAGCTTGTTCGACGGATCGAGCCCGACGAGGTTGCGCACGAGGTAGTCGCCGGTGTCGCTGCCCTTGATCGGCAGACCGGCGAAGACGATGCCGCCGATGCGATCGATCTCGTTCGCGAGCTCTTCGCCGATGTCCTCGAGGAAGACGTCGAGCGCGGGCCGGCCGTCGAGCGTGACGAGGATGTTGCGCTGTGCGCCGGTCACCGCGTGCCTCGGTCCGATCGGCGAGCAGCCCTGCGTGAGCCGCGTCGCGATCGTCACGGTGTCGGCGAACGCGACGCCCGAGATGCCGCCGTCGAGGACGCGGTCTGCGATCTGGAGATTGTGCTGACGCGAGCTGGTGAGACCGCCGACGAGGAAGTTGCTCTCGACCTTGTCGGCGAGCCTGGTGACGATGTCACCGACGTGCTCGTTGTACGGGTCGGCGTGGACGAGCGCGAATGCGGCCTGCGAGCCTTCCACTTTGAGCTCGAGCTTCTTCACGTCGTCCTGGCTGCCGATGCCGGAGAACACCTTGAACGAGCCCGGCTCGAACTCGCCGATCATCACCGCGGCCGCGGGCTCGTCGAGGTACTCGCGGCCGCTCGCGCACACGCCGAGGCCGATCGTGCCGACCCAGTGGGGGACGCCGGTCGTCTTGCGCACCAGCGCGAGGATGTCCGAAAGGTTTTCGGCGACGCGATCGGTCGCGTACAGGAACCCGAGCGTGCCCGTCGCGCCTTCGAGCGCTTTCGCGAGGGCCTGCGCGACTTCGCGCCAGTCGCGGCCGTTCGCGTGCGCGAAGCGGAATTGAGTCATAAGCGTCGTCCTGGCGCAGGCCAGGATCCATTTTGAATCCGGGAATGGATTCCCGCCTTCGCGGGAATGACGACGCTCTCGATTCCCGCCTTCGCGGGAATGACGGTCCTCACTGCCGCTTGACCCAGCCGGGCAGCGCTTCCACGCGCTTCACCCACGCCTGCACCGAAGGATAGTCCTCGAGCCTGAAACCGCCTTCGGGCGAGACCGCAACATAGGGATAGCACGCGAGGTCGGCGATCGTCGGCCGGCCCATGGCGAGCCAGTCGTTCTTCTTCAGCCGGCCTTCGAGCACCTTCAGGCCGTTGTTGCCGTAGCCCTGGTATTCGTCGACGTTGCCCTGCTTGATGCCATTCTTCACGCCGCGCGCCCACTGCAGGCCGTAGTGAAGCTCGTTGTTGGACAGCGCGAGCCACTGCATCACTTCGGCCAGGCCGGCCGGGTCGGTGGGCAGCCAGCGCTCGCCGCCGTGCTTGCGCGCGATGTAGACCAGGCACGCGGTCGAATCCCAGAAGTTGCGCCCCTCGTCTTCCAGCGCCGGCAGCTGTCCGCGCGGATTGATCGCGAGATAAGGCGGCTGCTTGTGCTCCTTCGCCTTGGTGTCGACGATCGCCTTCTCGTACGGCACCTTGAGCATCTCGAGCAGGAGGCGCGGCTTGTAGGCGTTGCCGGACGAATCGGACATGTAGAGCTTCATGAGGACCTCCGCGAGTGAGCGGAAATCCTAGCACGACAGCTCGCTACGCTCGCGCACCGATTACGCCAAGGAGGGAAACCAAGGTTTCCCTCCTTGAACCTCCTTTCCTTCCGCCTCCGGCTCCTGCCTAATCCACGGCAATGACCACCAGCGCCAGCGCTGCCGCGACACCCGCCGGGACGCCGAAGCGCTCCAGCCTGGACACGCTCTCGCCCGCCACGACCTGCACCGGCACGCTCGTGAGCTCGAGCACCCGGTTGGTGACCGAGTCCTCGATGAGCCGCGTGAGCGAATTCTTGCGCGCGGTGCCCATGACGATCTGGCCGACGCCGAGGCGCTCGGCGGCGCGGGTGATCGTCTCCGCCCGCTCCCCGAGCTCGACGTGCTCAGCGAACGGCACGCCGAAGCGCTTGAGCATCTCGCGCGCCGACGCGAGCGCCTTGTCGGCTTCGTCGCGGTGGAAATCCTTGCGCGTCTTGCGGGACAGGAACCTCGCGGCATGCTGCGTGAGCGGCGTGCGCACGTGCAGCAGGTGCAGCTCCATCTCGTGATTGCTCATGTACTGGTTGATCACGTGGCGCACCGCGCGCAACGCATTCGGCGAGCCATCGACCGGCAGCAGGATCTTGTTCATGGAACCTCCTTGTGTGGCGCCTTCCGGCGTGATGACGGTCGGCTCAGTGGAAACATTGACATCGATGACGAGCTCCGCGACGCGGCTGCGGACCTGCGCGTGATTGACGAGGAAGCCGCCGATCACGATGCCGCCGATCACCAGCGCGTAGGCGAGCGGTTTGACGAAGGCGTACTGCGCGAGGAATTCCTCGAGCAGCGGCTCGCTGGTGACCATCTTCACCGCGGTCCACGCGAGCACGCCCGCGCCGACGTAGACGATGACCGGGAAGCGCTCGACGTACTTGAGGATGAGCTGACTGCCCCAGATCACGATCGGGATGCTGATGAGCAGGCCCAGCACGACGAGCAGGAAGCTGCCCTGCGCCGCGCCGGCGACCGCGAGCACGTTGTCGAGACCCATCAGCGCGTCGGCGATGACGATCGTCTTCATCGCGCCGAAGAACGTGGTCGAGCCGCCGACGTGGTGTCCGTCCTCGCTCTCGTTGTCGATGACGAGCTTCCACGCGATCCATATCAGCAGCGCGCCGCCGATCGCAAGCAGGCCGGGGATCTTGAGCAGCCACACCACGACGAGCGTCATCGCGGTGCGCACGACGATGGCGCCCAGCGTGCCCCAGACGATCGCGGGTTTACGCAGCTGCGGCGGAAGACTTCGGGCCGCGAGCGCGATCACGATCGCGTTATCGCCCGCGAGCACGAGGTCTATGACGATGATGGCGAGTAGCGCCGAGAGAAAATCGGTCGAGAATAGCTCCATATCCGCTCCAGTCGGTTGCAAGATCCTCTCCGACCGCAACGGAAAGAGACCCGCCGGTCGGCGAGGTCTCGCTTGCGCGAGCCTTAAGCGGGGCTTAAGGCACTGCGCTGGGCAACCGGGGCTTTGCGGGCCCGGACTGACGGCTGCGCCACGGGCAGGACATCCTGCCGAAGCTACTCCCCTCTAGAGGGACGTCCGCGCGACGTGCGCGGACGAGCGGATTATCGAAACGGATGCTCCGCGAGGGAAATGAAGTTTGAGCATCACGTCCATGGAAATTGCTGAAGCATAGTAAATCGCAATCGACCACATAGAACAATTCAATCGCATTCGAGTTGACCACCATCAAAACGCAATGCTGTAATACGTACGCGCTTCGACGGATACGTCGAAGCGCTCCCTGCAAAGGGGAGTAGCTTGGGCGGCGCGAAGTTCCGCCGCCACGGAGCGATCGTCATTCCGAGGTACACGCATCACGTATCTCCGGTCGCTCTGGCAACCGTCAAGGTTGTGAGCGAGACCTTTGCCCGGTACGGGCGAAGGATGCGTAAAAGCTGAAGAACACGCGGCCTTTTCCCGGCGGGGGTAAAGGCCGTTTGTATATGTAGCGCGGGACTTCTCGGTGCGCGATGAGCGACCGACGCGTTACTGCAAGCGGTGAAGAGAATCGTTTGCAGCTCACGCGAGGAACACAATGCCAGCCACACGCACCGAACGTTTTTTCAGACACGGCACGCTCCCCCAGATGCGCGTCTTCGAGGCCGTCGCCCGCCTCGGAAGCTTCACCCGCGCCGGTGAAGAGACCCACATGGCGCAACCCACCGTCTCGGTGCACATGAAGAAGCTCGCCGAGACCGTCGGCGCGCCGCTGGTGCACATCTCGGGCAAGAAGATCGAGCTCACGCCGGCGGGCGAAGCGCTGTACGTCGCGGTCCGCCGCGTGATGCAGACGTTCAAGGACCTCGACGAATCGCTGGCGGCGATCTCGAAGGTCACGCCGGTGAAGCTGCGCATCGCGACGACGACCGCGGGCGAGCACCTCATGCCGGCGCTGCTCGCGCAGTTCGTGAAGCGCCATCCCGGGGTCGACGTCTCGCTGCACGTGAGCGCGCGCCACAGTGTGCTGGAGCGCTACGCACGCCACGAAGACGACCTCTATCTCCTCACCGACCCGCCCGGCGAAGGCGACGGCGAGCCGATATTGCCCAATCCGCTCGTCGCGCTCGCGTCGAGCGATCACCCGCTCGCGCGGGAAAAGCGCGTAGTCTTCGAGCGCTTCGCGCGCGAACCGCTGCTCGTGCGCGAGCCCGGCTCGGGCACGCGGCTCGCGACCGACGAGGTGTTCGCGCTCCAGGGCATCAAGCCGCGCATCGCGATGGAGCTCGGCAGCAGCGAGAGCATCAAGGAAGCGGTGCTCGCCGGCCTCGGCGTGGCGCTGCTGCACCGCTATGCGCTCGGCCCCGACATCGAAGGCCGCCGGTTGTGCATCCTCGACGTCGAAGGCCTGCCCTACGAAGGCCACTGGCACGTCATCCGCCCGGCCTCGCCGCGCGTCTCGCCGGTCGCCAAGTCGTTCGTCGAGTTCGCGATCAGCGAGGCGCCGCGCATCTTCGCCGAGCGCCAGAACTCCGTTGTGCGTCAGAGTGCGCGCGAGGTGAGCGGCCTATAATGGCCGCATGGACGGCACCCACGAAGCGCTGCTGCGCAGCGATGTCGCCGGCGTAGCGACTCTCACCCTCAACCGCCCGCAGCAGTACAACGCGTTCTCCTCAGCGCTGATCGCAGCGCTGCAGCACGCGCTGCATGACATCGCGCGCGACAGCTCGGTGCGCGTGGTGGTGATCGCCGGCGCCGGCAAGGCGTTTTGCGCGGGCCACGACCTGAAGGAGATGCGCGCGCGGCCCGAGCTCGTCGACGAGGTCTTCTCCGACTATTCGAGAGCGATGCTGGGCCTCACGCGCCTGCCGCAACCGGTGATCGCGCGCGTGCACGGCATCGCGTTCGCCGCGGGCTGCCAGCTCGTCGCGCAGTGCGATCTCGCGGTCGCGGCGGAGAGCGCGCAATTCGCGACGTCCGGCGTGAAATTCGGGCTTTTCTGCAGCACGCCCGGCGTCGCGCTCGCGCGCAACGTCTCGCGCAAGCAGGCGATGGAGATGCTGCTCACCGGCGAGCCGATCGACGCGAAGACCGCGCTCGAGCGCGGCCTCGTCAATCGGGTCGTCGCCGCCGATGCGCTGGATTCGACGATTGCCGATCTGGCCGGCGCCATCATCGAGAAGACGCCGGTCGCCGTCGCCGCAGGAAAACGTGCGTTCTACGAGCAGCTCGACGCCCCGCTCGCCGCCGCCTACGAGATCGCCTCTCAGGCGATGGTCTGCAACATGCGAACGCACGACGCGGCGGAGGGGATCGACGCCTTTGCCGCGAAGCGCAAGCCGGTCTGGCGCGGAGCATGAAGGCCGTATAGGTCCAAAGACCAACGGCAATAATGCCGGATTTCGACCATTCGGCTTTGTCCCTATTCCCACGCTTGGTCCGCATGTAATAAATTGCCCTACGGGCGCACTATTTCCGCTTTTAGACGGGGCGCCCGGAAAGCCCTCCCCCCCTTCCCCAAGGAGAGCACCATGAACGTCTGCGCGCGCTTGCTCGTTCTGTGCGGGCTGACGGCTGCCGCTGCAACGGCTGTCGCCGGCACTGCCACCACCACCTTCACGGTCAGCGGCACGGTCGTGCCGACGTGCTCGATCAGCGCGGCAGCGCTGAATTTCGGCGCGGCCATTCCCAATCCGATCAACTCGAACGTCGACGGGCAGAGCACCGTGACCGCCACGTGCTCGAGCGGTGCGCCGTACACCGTCGCCCTCAACGTCGGCACCGGCAGCGGCGCGACGTACGCCGCGCGGCGCATGACGAGCGGCGGCAACACGCTCGTCTACAACCTCTACACCGATCCCAGCCGCAGCCAGGTCTGGGGCGACGGCACCGGCGGCAGCAACCTGTCGAACGGCAGCGGCACCGGCGCGGCGCAGGCGATCAACGTCTACGGCCGCATCACGGCCGGCCAGACGGTGCCCACCGGCACTTACACCGACACCATCACGGTCACGATCAACTTCTGATTCGCAGGCGCCACGCGTGCGGCTCGTCCGACTATTCGCGTGCGCCGGTCTCGTCGCAAGCCTCGCGTGCGCGCTCGTGCACGCGGGCTCGTTCATGGCGAACCCGATCCGGCTCGTGGTGCCGGCGGGCGCCAATGCGACTTCGCTCACGCTGGAGAACACCGGCGGCGAGCCCGTGCTCGTGCAGGCCGAGGTGCTGGCGTGGTCGCAGGCCGACGGCAAGGACGTGCTCACGCCGAGCGAGGACCTGGTCGTGTCCCCGCCCATCTTCAAAGTCGCTGCAGGCGCATCGCAGATCGTGCGCGTCGGCGTCGTCCGCCGTAACGCCGGCGACCGCGAGCTGACTTACCGCGTATTCCTTCAGGAAGTGCCGGAGCCGCCGGCGCCCGGGGCACAGGGCGTCAACGTCGCGTTGCGCCTCGGACTGCCGGTGTTCGTCATGCCGCGCGCCAACACCGCGCCGCAGCTCGCGTGGCGCGCGGTGCGCGACCCGGGCGGCGTCAGGATCACGGTCACGAATTCCGGCAACGCGCACGCGCAGCTCATCGAGTGCCGCGTCGTGCGCGAGAACGGCACGGTCGTCGCGGAGCTGCCGCTCGCAGCGTACGTGCTTCCCGGCAGCACGCGCTCGTGGGTCGTCAAGACCGGCGGCGTGTCGAGCGCGGAGAAGCTGCGCCTCTCGGTGCAGACCGCCGGCGGTCTCGTCTCGGCAGACATCACCGGGCCTTGATCGTCGCGGCGGCGATGAGCCTCGAGCTCGCGCGAGCGCCCGACCCACCTGCCGGCGTCGGCGAGCCGGTGCAGCTCACGTTGTCCCTCAGCTTAAGCGCGCTGGAAGACCTGCCGCCGCGAGCGCCGTCCGAGCCGTTGCGCTTGCGCCTCGCGGTCGCGCCGCCGACGCTCAAGGGCCCGCTCGACTTTGATGCGCTGCGTCCCGCCTTCTACGCGATACGCGTCAACCGCGAGGATTACGGCGTCGCGCGAGTGCTCGTCACGCCGGACGGGCGCTGGCTCGCGCGTGGCACCGACCTCGCGGAATGGCGGCTGCGTCTGCCGCCGGTACCACCGGTCCTCTTCGGCGGCGAGCCGCACTACCCCCTCGACGCTTACAGCGGAATCACCATCCGGGTCGACTCCGCGGCGCAGGCGCTCGACATCGAAAGCCCCGCGCAGCACTTCGCCGATACGGTGGTCGAGAGCGTCCCGTCGCCGGCCGCGCGCGCCGCGACGCCCGCTCCGGGCGCGTTCTTCAATTACGACGTGTCGCTCGACGCGAGATCGGGCGCGACGCGTCTCGGCGGCCTGTTCGAAGCGGCGACGTTCAACCAGCTCGGGGTGGGCATCGCGAGCTTTCTGGCGCAGGACATCGGCGGCGGCTCGCGCTTCGCGCGTCTCGACACCACGTGGCGGCGCGACTACCCCGGCCACATGAAGACCCTGCTGCTGGGCGACGCGATCGGCTCGAGCGGCGCCTGGGGCCGTCCGGTGCGCTTCGGCGGCGTGCGCTACGGGACCAACTTCGCCACGAACCCGGCGTTCGTGACGTTTCCGATCCCGGACCTGCGCGGCGAAGCGGTACTGCCGACGACGACCGAGCTGTACGTCGACGGCGTGCTGCGGCAGAGCGGCAACGTGCCTCCCGGACCTTTTCGCATCACCAACCTGCCGGTGGTCACCGGCCAGGGCGAAGTGCGCCTGGTCGTGCGCGACCTGCTGGGCCGCGAACAGATCGTGTCGCTGCCCTATTACGCGAGCACCGCCCTGCTGAAACAGGGGCTCGTCGACGACTCGTACGAGCTCGGCTTCGTGCGCGAGGACTACGGCATCCGCAGCACGCAATACGGACGCTTCGTGAGCGCGGCTCAGCGCCGCATGGGCATGACCGACCGACTGACGCTCGAAGGCCGTGCCGAAGTCCTGCGCGAGCAGCAGACGCTCGGCGGCGGCGCCAGCTACAGCATCCCGACCTTCGGCGTGCTCGCAGCCGCGGCCGCGGGCAGCCGTCACAGCGAGCGCGGCGAAGGCGCCCTCGGGCTGATCGCCTTCGAGCGCCAGGTGCGCACGGGCATCTCGCTCGCGGCGCGCTCGCAGTGGACGACCGAGGGCTTCTCGCAGATCGGGGTGCAGCCGGACCAGCGGGCGCCGGTACAGCTCGCCAGCGCGAGCGCAGGCATCGCGACCGCGAGCAGCGGCTCGTTCGGTGTCGCCTACGTGCGCGAGCGCCACCGCGACGCCGCGGACAACGAGATCGCGTCGGCGAGCTACACGCTCAACGTCGGGCGCTCGGCCACGCTGGTGATGTTCGCGCTGAAGCCGATCAAGGGCGGCGGCCACGCCGCGGTCGGCGTCACGCTGTCGATCGGCCTGGGCGAGCGCACGTCGGCGGCGCTCAACGTGACGGCGCAGCGCGATGCGAATGAAGCCGTGGCGCAAATCCAGAAGAACCTGCCGGCAGGCCCCGGTTTCGGTTACCGTGCGCTCGCCGGCTACGGCTCCCGCGGCGATCGCGAGGAAGCCGGCTTCGCGTGGCAGACCGACACCGCGAGCTACACCGCCGAGCTCGGCCGGGCCGACGACCAGACCGCGCTTCGCGCCGGCGCGGCGGGCGGCGTCGCCCTCCTCGGCGGCCGCGTGTTCTTCTCGCGCTCGATCACCGACAGCTTCGGGGTCGCGCACGTGCCGGGATTCGCCAACGTCGGCGTTCTGCTCAACAATCAGCTCGTGGCCACCACCGATGCGCAGGGTTACGCGATGCTGCCGCGGCTCCTGCCGTACCAGAGCAACGCGGTGCAGATCGACATGAGCGGGCTGCCGCTCGACACCACCGTCGGCGCCGGCGCGCTCGAGGCGGTGCCGTACTATCGCAGCGGTGTGCTGCTCCAGTTCCCGGTGACGCGCGCGCACGGCGCGGTCATCCGCATCGTGCTCGACGACGGCGGCGTGCTGCCTGTCGGCAGCACGGTCACGATCGCCGGGCGCCCGGAGCAATTTCCCGTCGCGGAGCGCGGCGAGGTCTACGTCACCGGTCTCGGTCCGAAGAACGTGCTGTATGCGGCGTGGAAAGGACAGCGCTGCGAGCTCGCCGTCGAGCTCGATGCCGCGACGCCGCAGCCGCGGCTCGGGCCTTTCGTGTGCCGGAACGTGCAGCGATGATCGCGCGCGCCGCCGCCTTCGCCCTCGCCCTGCTCGCCTCCTCGCTGCTGCACGCAGGCGGGTGCTTCGTCTCGGCGACCTCGGTCGCGTTCGGAAGCTATAGCGAGTTCGCGCCGATGCCGACCGACAGCGTGGGCAACGTCTCGGTCACCTGTCACGGCAGCGCAGGGGAGACGGTGGCCTACAGCATCCAGCTGAGCGCCGGGGTCAGCGGCTCGTGCGCGTCCCGCCGGATGCGTCCGGCGAGCGGCCATTACGGCGGCCTCAACTACAACCTCTACACCACGGCCGCGCGCACTCTGGTATGGGGAGACGGCAGCGGCGGCAGCGTCACGGTGAACGATGCGTACACGCTCACCGGCAAACAGGTGACGCGCAACTACCCGGTGTATGGACGCATCTTCGCGCGGCAGAAAGCGCGCGTAGGGACCTATTCCGATTACATCGTGGTGACGCTGAGCTTCTGACGCGTCACATCGGCATGACGCTGAGCGCGACCGGCCACGGATAGGCGCCGGGAGCGACGTGCGGCGCGAGCGTGAAACGGTAGTCCATCGCGACCTGCGGCGCCTGCGCGGTCGCCTTGTGCAGCAGCGTGCCCCCGCCCGGACCGAACTCGGCCGCGGTGTCGAGACCCGTCACGCGCACCGAGCGCACGAAATCCTGCGTCGGCTTCATCTCGAACAGGCAAAAGCGCGAACAGCGCAGGTCGACCCGCGTCGCCGCCGGAACGTCGACGTAGCCGCGGCGCACGTCTTCGGCGGTGATGACGAGGCGCTGCGCCTGGTGGACCGAACCCACGCCGACGGCGTCGACGACGGTCGCGGACACCCTCATCTGCGCGCGCGCCTGCTCGGCGTGCACTTCGCGATTCATGGGGATCAGGGCGGCGGCGAACGCGAGCACTGCCAGGCGGCGCTGCAGCTTGAGCGCGGCCGCGAGACGGTCGCGCCGGAGACAGCCGGCGGCGAGCAGCTCCTCGCCGATGCGACGCCCGCTGGTGCGCTTGGCGTCGAGGGCGGCGGCGAGCTGCGACGCGGAGACGTCGCCGGCTTCGACGAGGATCTCGCCCAGGCGCAGGCGGACTGCGCCGGGCGCGTACTGCCGAAACCGCGAAACCGTGGCCGTCACGACTCCCCCTTGGCGGCGCCCCGGATCGGGTTGGAGCGCCCATCGTCCCTTTTACGGCACGGGCGCGACAAGACTCAAGGCTTATGGACAGCCGGCCGCGACTTCGATCACGAAGTACTCCGCGGACATCGTCAAAGGAAGGGAGGTTCAAGGAGGGAAACCTTGGTTTCCCTCCTTGGCGTTTACCTGGCGATGTAGCGCTCGCTTTGCGAGCGCTACATCGCCAGAACGAGCTGGTTCAGGCGCTTCACGAACCCTGCCGGATCCTCGAGCTGACCGCCTTCGGCGAGCAGCGCCTGGTCGAACAGCACCTGGCTCCAGTCGCCGAAGCGCGCCTCGTCGGCTTCGCCCTTGAGGCGCTCGACCAGCGGATGGTGCGGGTTCACTTCGAGGATGGGCTTCACGCTCGGCACGTTCTGCCCCGCGGCCTTGAGCAAGCGCTCGAGGTGCATGCCCATGTCGTGCTCGTCGGCGACGAGGCACACCGGTGACTCGGTGAGGCGCTGCGTCACGCGCACGTCCTTCACCTTCTCGCCCAGCGATTTCCTGATGCGCTCGACGAAGTCCCTGTACTCGCCGGCGTCTTTCTCCTGCTCCTTCTTCTCGTCGTCGTCGGCGAGCTTGCCGAGGTCGAGACCGCCCTTGGCGACGCTCTGGAGCTGCTTGCCGTCGAACTCGGTGAGGAACGACAGCGCCCACTCGTCCACACGATCGGTGAGCAGCAGCACTTCGATGCCTTTCTTGCGGAAGATCTCGAGGTGCGGGCTGTTCCTGGCGCCGATGTACGATTCCGCAGTGACGTAGTAGATCTTGTCCTGTCCTTCCTTCATGCGCGACACGTAGTCGGCGAACGAGACGTTCTGCTCGTCGCTGTCGTTCTGCGTCGACGCGAAGCGCGCGAGCCTGGCGATGCGCTCGCGGTTGGCGTGATCTTCGCCCAGGCCTTCCTTGAAGACCTTGCCGAACTCCTTCCAGAACGTCGCGTACTTCTCCTTGTCGTTCTCCGCGAGGTCTTCCAGCATCGACAGCACGCGCTTCACGCTGCCGGCGCGGATCATCTCGACATCGCGCGATTCCTGGAGGATCTCGCGCGAGACGTTGAGCGGCAGGTCCGCCGAGTCGATCACCCCGCGCACGAAGCGCAGGTACACCGGCATCAGGTGCTCGGCGTCGTCCATGATGAACACGCGGCGCACGTAGAGCTTGATGCCGCGGCGATGCTCGCGGTCGTAGAGATCGAACGGCGCGCGCGCCGGGATGTAGAGGAGCTGGGTGTATTCCTTGTTGCCCTCCACGCGGTTGTGCGTGTAGGCGAGCGGCGGCTCGAAGTCGTGCGCGACGTGCTTGTAGAACTCGTGGTACTGCTCCTCGGTGATCTCGCTCTTGGGACGCGCCCACAGCGCACCGGCCTGGTTGACGGTCTCGTCCTCGTCGGTGAGCACCTGGTCTTTTTTCTCTTCGTTCCACTCCTCTTTCTTCATGAGGATGGGCAGCGTGATGTGATCCGAGTATTTGCGGATGATGGTGCGCAGGCGATAGCCGTTGACGAGCTCGTCCTCGCCTTCGCGCAGGTGCAGGGTCACCGCGGTGCCGCGCTGCGGACGATCGACGGTCTCGATCGTGTATTCGCCCGTGCCGTCCGATTCCCAGCGCACGCCGTGCTCCGTCGTAAGACCGGCGCGGCGCGTCTCGACCGTCACCTTGTCGGCGACGATGAAGCTCGAATAGAAGCCGACGCCGAACTGGCCGATGAGGTTGGCGTCTTTGGCCTGGTCGCCGGTGAGGCTCGCGAAGAATTCGCGCGTGCCCGATTTGGCGATGGTGCCGATGTTGTCGATCACCTCCTGCCGCGACATGCCGATGCCGTTGTCGGCGACGCTGATCGTCCGCGCGGCGCTGTCGAAGGTGACGCGTATCCTGAGCTCGGGGTCGCTCTCGTAGAGCGCCTTGTCGGTCAACGCCTCGAAGCGCAGCTTGTCGGCCGCGTCGGACGCGTTGGAGATGAGCTCGCGCAGGAAGATCTCCTTGTTGCTGTACAAGGAGTGGATCATGAGCTGCAGGAGCTGCTTGACTTCTGCCTGGAAGCCTAGGGTCTGTTTGGTGGTGGTTTCAGCCATCTGGTAAGTCTCCGGTGCAAAGGCGCTGTCGAATATCGGGGCGCGCGCCGCGGAATTCAAGCCCTGCTACGATACGGCCCGGTTCTTCGAGGAGAGATCCCACAATGTCCCGCCTGCCCCAAACCGGCGCCGCCGTCCTGCTCGCGTTCGCGGCCTGTTCCGGCGCCTACGCCGCCGAATCCGCGAATTTCCCCGAGCGTCCGATCCGTGTCGTCGTGCCGTTCCCCCCCGGCGGGGGCACCGACCTCGTGACGCGGACGATACAGCCCGGTCTCTCGCAGCGGCTGGGCCAGCAGATCGTCATCGACAACCGCGGCGGGGCGCAGGGCATCGTCGGCACCCAGATCGCCGCAAACGCCGCGCCCGACGGCTATACGCTGGTCATCGCGGAGATCGGCGCCACCGCGGTCGGCCCGGCGATCACGCCCAACGTGCCGTTCGACGTGGTGCGCGATTTCGCGCCGATCAGCCAGCTCATCGTGCAGCCGTACATCCTGTCGGTGCACCCGAGCGTGCCGGCAAAGAGCGTCGCGGAGTTCGTCAAGCTGGCGCAGTCCAAGCCCGGCGCCCTCAACTACGGCTCGGGCAACGTCACCGCGCACGTCATGCAGGAAGTGTTCTTCCGCACCGCGAAGATCCAGCTTCACCACATACCCTACAAGGGATCGGGTCCGTCGGTGCAGGCGCTGGTGCAGAACGAGGTGCAGACGATCTTCTCGGGGCCGGGCGCCGCAATCCCCCAGATCAAGGCGAACCGCATGCGCGCGCTGGCGGTGACGACGCTCAAGCGCTCGCGCGAGCTGCCCGACGTGCCGACGATCGACGAGTCGGGTTACAAGGGCTTCGAGATCAGCGGCTGGTACGGGATCATGGCGCCCGCAAAGACGCCCGCCCCCGTCGTCAAGCGGCTGAACAACGACATCGTCGCGGTGCTCTCGACCGGCGAGACGCCGAAGATCCTGATGGCGCGGGGCTACGAGCCGACCCCGACCACGCCCGAGGCGTTCACGAAGTATCTCCAGTCCGAAGTGCGGCGCTGGGCCAAGGCGGTGAAGGAGTACGGCATCAAGTCGATCGACTGATATGAACGACGCGGCGCCCACAGCGGCGACCAGCGACGAGAGCGTCTGGTCGGGCTCGCCTTCGCAGATCGTCAACCTGCCGGCGTTCGTGATCTGCACGCTGCTGTGCTGGCTCGTCGTGCCGATCTTCGTCGCGCTGTGGAAGTGGCTCGTGGTGCGCAACATCCGCTACGAGCTCACGACCGAGCGGCTGAAGCTGCGCGAAGGGGTGCTCAACAAGGTGTTCAACGAGGTCGAGCTCTACCGCGTGCGCGACTATCGTGCGGAGCAGCCGTGGTACCTGCGGCCGTTCTCGCTGGGACATGTCATCATGGGAACGACCGACGCGTCGCATCCGACGGTGACGATCCGCGCAGTGCGCGACGTCGAGCGCGTGCTCGATCTCGTCCGGCGCAATGTCGAGGACTGCCGTGCGCGCAAGAACGTGCGTGCTATAGATTTGGAATAAAACCTGCGCCGCTGTGTATTATCTTTCATTGAATAACTCTAAATCCGGAGGAGGGAGATGATGATGCGATTCAAAGCGATTGCTGGCGCGCTCGCCGTCACCGCAGCCTGCGTCGCGCCGCAGGCGCTCGCGCAGGGCCTGGCCTGCCCGGAGAAGTCGATCAACTACTGGCAGGCTTTCCCGGCCGGCGGCGAGTCCGACCTTTCGGCGCGCCACCAGCAGATCGTGCTGCGCAAGAAGTGCCCCGGCATCGACGCGATCATCCAGTACAAGCCCGGCGCGGGCGGCGGCCTCATGTGGGCGCAGATGAACAACCTGCCCGCCGACGGCCTGAACGTCGTCGGCGTCAACCTGCCGCACATCGTGCTCCAGCCGCTCGAAGGCCAGGTGCAGTACAAGACCGAGGACGTCACGCCGGTGTACTGGTTCCACTACACGCCGGATGCGATCGTGGTGCTGGAGAACAGCCCGATCAAGACCTTCGCCGACCTCGTGAAGATGGCCAAGGCGAAGCCGGGCGACCTCACGTTCGCGGGCTCGGGCACGAACTCGGCGAACCACGCCGCGCACGAGAAGCTCAACCAGGTGGCGAACATCAAGACGACCTACGTGCCGTTCAAGGGCACCGGCGACCTCACGACCGCGGTGCTCGGCAACCACGTGAGCGGCGCGATGTCGTACTCGGCGTTCGCGATCAACAACAAGGGCAAGCTGCGCGCGATCGCGGTCGCGCTCGACAAGCGCCACCCGCTGATGCCCGACACGCCCACGTTCAAGGAGCTCGGCTTCGACTGGATCGACGGCGCGTATCGCGGCATCGGCATGCCGAAGTCGACGCCCGCCGCGGCGAAGAAGCGCATGTCGGATCTGTGGGCCGCGCTCAACACCGATCCGGAGATGAAGGAGCTCGCGTTCAAGAGCGGCTTCGAGCTCGTCAACGTCGGCGTCGACAAGATGGAGCCGTTCATGCGCGAGCGGACGAAGGCTTATACCGATGTCGCGAAGCGTCTGGGACTCGGTAAGTAAGGCCAAAGGCGTTTTTACCGCAGAGGACGCAGAGGCGCGCAGAGGTTTTTGATCGTCATCCCCGCGCAGGGGATCCATGTTGACGTAACACCGAGTCAAAAATGGATTCCCGATCACTCCCGCTGTCGCGGGTGGGGAATGACGATTCCTACCGGACTTTCTCTGCGCGCCTCTGTGCGCCTCTGCGTTAAAAAGCGCTTTTGACGTTCCTTGGTTTCCTTTGAGGTTCGACAGGGTTTAAACACATGATCGCCGTCATCTTCGAAGTCTGGCCCGCCGAAGGCCGCACCGCCGCATATTTCGACACGGCGGCGACACTGCGCCCTGAGCTCGAGAAAATCGACGGCTTCATCTCGATCGAGCGCTTCGAGAGCGTCACCACGCCGGGCAAGTTCGTGTCGCTCTCATTCTGGCGAGACGAGGAAGCGGTGAAGCAGTGGCGCAACCTCGAAGCGCATCGACGGGCGCAGGCTGCGGGACGCGGCGGGGTGTTCGCGGACTATCGGCTGCGGGTCGCCTCGGTCATTCGCGATTACGGCATGAACGAGCGAGACCAGGCGCCGTCAGACAGCCGCGAACGTCACGATAAGTCGTAGCGCCGCCAGGCGCATAAGCCCGCCTTTGCGCGGGGAGGTGTGGCCGCAGGCCGCGCCGACCAGCGGCGTAGATTTTTCAGCCCGCGATCTCGCCGATCGCGATGACCGGTCCGGTCGGGCCGCCGGTCGGTGAGCCGCCGGCGGGTTCCACGCTGATCGCGAGCTTCGCGCCCTTCACCAGCCGATTGGCGTTCTGCGGCGCGACCGGGATGCGCGCGTCGAGCGTGCCGAGCACCGCGAGCGACAGCGGCGCGCCGCCTTCGGCGGGTATGAGCCACAGCTCGTAACTCTGCGACGGCCCTGCGAGCACCGGCCTTGCCGCTTTCAGCTCGAGCACGTCGCGTCGTGACGTCACTGCCGCGGTCACGCGCGCGGCATCCGCCTTGCCTTCGAGCTGCGCGATCGTCACCGCCGAGGGCGTCCCGGTGCCGACCGGCCGCACGAACTGCGGCGCGATGGCGAGCACCAGCAGGGCGGTGGCGGCGCCTGCGATGCCCTGCCACACCCTGACCTTGCGATACCACGGCGTGCGGTAACGCCCCAGCCCGAGCTCGCGCTCGAGGCGCTTCCACGTATCGGCCGACGGCTGGACTTCGATCATCGGGGTATACCTCGGCGTCATGGCGCGCCAGTGCTCCAGCCGCAGCGCGACGCGCGGCTCTTCGCGCAGCGCGCGCTCGAAACGGCGCCGCGCCGCGCCTTGCAGCGTTCCCAGCAGGTACTCGCCGCACAGCGCGTCGAGGGCGCGGCTCTCTTCGAGCTTCATCGCCGGGTCCCCATGCACGACTCGACGCAGTTGCGAAGGTTTTCCATGCCGCGCCTCACCCACGTTTTCACGGTGCCGAGCGGCTTCGCGAGATGCGCCGCAAGGTCGCCGTGAGAAAGGCCGTGCTCGTACGCGAGCACCAGCGCCTGACGCTCGACCGCCTGCAGCTTCGAAAGACAGTGGCGCAGCCACGTCGCGGCGCGCCGCCGGTCTTCCTCGTCGTCCGGCGACTCGCTCCAGTCGAACAGCCTGTCGAGCGCGCCGTCGGGGTCGTCGTCGAGGGTGTCATGGTAAGAGGCGACGCGCGACACGTCGTGGCTGGATTTCACATCTATCGCGCGATTGCGGACGATCGCGACCATCCATGCGACGGGCTGGTTGGCCAACGGGTCGAAGCTCTCGGCTTTTTTCCATATGGAGGCGAACGCGTCGTGCAGCACCTCTTCGGCGATCTCGCGCCGCGCGACGACGCGCTGCGCCACGCCGAGCAGCAGCGGCGCGCACAGCCGGTAGAGGCGCTCGAAGGCCTCGGCCGATCCCTCGTCGCGCGCGCCCGCGCGCAGCAACAGCCTTTTGATCTCGTCGTCGTCGAGCATCGCTCAAATCCCGATGGCGTCACCTTCGCAGGGAAACGTCCGAGCTGTCGGCATGGATGTTAGCGCGCCGCATCCGGATCGGGGGCTCGCCCGTATCGGGCGAGAGAGGGGCGGATCGAGAGAGCGCCCCTCGCCCGATCAACCGTGAGGAGAACACACCATGGGCAAGCGCAAGGAAGGATCGATGACCGTCGCGGCCGCCCTCGCTTTCGGCGGATGGGCCGCGGTCGCGGCCGCTCAGATGTCGGGTCCCCAGGTGCCCGATGCGCTGACGCCGCCCGTCGGACACAAGCACGCCGACGGCAGCAAGGTCAGCGGCAAGCAGCTCGCCGTCGCGCCCGAGCTGCCGCGCGACGGCGGCGCGGTGAACACGGAGACCACGGTGAAGTATTCGGCAGACTACGTGTTTTATAAGCCGTAGCTTCCGCGCGGCGCGCTTCGCGTCCATGATTCGGCAGATGCGACGCGAAGCGTTCATCACCGGCGCGAGCGGCTACATCGGCCGCTCGCTCGCCGCCAGGCTGCACGAGCGCGGGCACGCGGTGCGCGCGCTGGTGAGAAGAGGCTCGGAAGGCAGACTGCCGCCCGGGCCGTTGCCGGTTTACGGCAACGCGCTCGACGCGGCGTCGTATCGGGACGCGGTCGCCCCTGCGGACACCTTCGTGCACCTCGTCGGCACGCCGCATCCGAGCCCTGCCAAGGCGCGGCAGTTCCGCGAGGTCGACCTCGTGTCGATCCGCGAAGCGGTCGCGGCGGCGCTGCACGGGCAGGTGCGACACTTCGTGTACCTCTCGGTCGCACATCCCGCCCCGGTGATGGCCGCGTACATCGAGGTGCGCAAAGAAGGCGAAGCGCTCGTGAGGGCGAGCGGGATGGCCGCGACGTTTGTTCGGCCGTGGTACGTCCTCGGCCCCGGTCACCGCTGGCCGATCGCGCTGATCCCGGTGTATCGCCTCCTGGAGCTGATCCCTGCCACGCGCGAGACCGCGACGCGGCTCGGGCTCGTCACGCTGGAGCAGCTCGTCTCGGCGCTGGTGCACGCCGTCGAGCATCCCCCTTCGGACGTTCGTGTGTTAAATGTACCGGACATACGCGAACGTCTTTGAGGAGGGGCGATGCGCTCTGGAGTCTGGCTGTTCATGTCCGCGGCTTTGGCTGCGTCCAACGTATACGCGGCGCAAGGCGTCTATCCCGATCGCCCGATCCGCCTCATCGTGCCCTACCCGCCCGGCGGCAACATCGACATCACCGCGCGCACGATCGGGCCGGGACTGGGCGAAGCACTCGGCGCGCAGATCGTCGTCGACAACCGCGGCGGCGCCGGGGGCACGATAGGCTCCGAGATGGCGGCGAAAGCGCCGCCGGACGGCTACACCCTGCTGCTGGGATCGACCGGAACGCTCGCCACCGCGCAGGCCCTGTATCCCAGGCTGCAGTTCGAGCCGCTCAAGGATTTCGCGTACACGTCGCTCGTGTCGTCGGTCGCGCTCGTCGTCGAAGTCATACCGACGCTGCCCGCGCGCAACGTCAAGGAGCTGGTCGCGTTGCTCAAATCGCGCCCCGGCCGCGTCACGTTCGCCTCGTCCGGCATCGGCACCTCGAACCATCTCACCGGCGAGTACTTCCAGACGGTGACCGGCACGAAGCTTACGCACGTGCCGTTCAAGGGCAGCGGTCCGGCCCTGGTCGACCTCATGGGCGGGCAGGTGGACATGATGTTCGACCAGGTGTCCTCGTCCGTGGGCTACATCAAGAGCGGCAAGATCCGCGCGCTCGCGGTGGCCACGCTCAAGCGCACGAACGTGCTGTCCGACGTGCCGACCATGGACGAATCGGGCTACAAGGGGTTCGAGGCGCGTACGCTCACGTGCGTGCTGCTGCCCGCGAAGACCCCGCCGGACATCGTCAAGCGCGTCTACGCCGCGGTCGTGAAGGTCCTGCGGACGCCCGCCACACGCGAAGCGTTCGCAAGAGTCGGAGCGGACGTCATCGAGAGCACCCCCGAAGAGCTCGACAGGCTCATGAAGGCCGAGAACGTGAAGTGGACGAAGGTGATCCGCGACGCGCACGTCAAGGTCGAATGAGACGCAGGATGATCGTCCACGACCGCATGCAGCGCGGTTACCGCTACGAGATCACCGAACCCTCCGGCCGCAACTTCGATCCCGGGTTCGAGCCGCAGGTCACGCCGGCGGAGATGCTGCGGCTCGGTGTGTTCGGCGGCAAATACATGACCGACTGCCGCGAGGAATTCCCGGCGTCGTGGTTCGAGCGCGCGAAGCTGTGCGCCGAGCGTCACGACCCGTCGCTCAACTGCTTCGGCGTCAACGCTTCGCAGCCGCTCTCCGAGTGGCAGCGCAGGGGCTGGATCCATCCCGACGACCCGCGCGGCTGGTTCCAGTGGTACTGCCGCTATTACCTCGGCCGCCGCCACGAGGACGACGCGCGCCAGATCGGCCGCTGGAAAGCGGTGACGCGGCACCTCGCACAGCTTCGGAAAAATTGCCGGCGCGGCGATCTACTGTGCCGGCCGCGTCAGCGCCAGGCGCTGCTGCACTGGGCTTACGACACGCGCCGGCTCTGAATCCCATGCGACGAACCGTTCTGCTGCTCGCGACGCACGCGACGGCGCTTGCGATCGGTTTTGCAGCGGGGATTTACGTGCTGCCGATCCTCAGCGCGCCCGAGGCGCCGCCGGCCTCCGAGCTGCAGAAGGCGGCCGCGGCCGCGCAGTTCATCGGACAGTTCCGGCGCGATCTGAAGGACAGCGATCCGCTGCACTGGGGCGAAGGGAAGGTGTCGATCGGCGCGCGCGCGATCGCACTGCAAGGCCGCGTGTCCCCCGGTCCCGCATACAAGCTGTACCTCTCGCCGGAGTTCGTCGAGACCAAGGCCGACTTCCTTCGACTCAAGTCGGCGATGGCGCAGGTCGGCGACGTGAAGACGTTCGAAAACTTCGTGATCGCGGTCCCCGAGCCGCTCGACGTCGCGCGCTACACCAGCGTGGTGATCTGGTGCGAGGCCTTCAGCCAGTTCATCACCGCCGCGCGCTATCGCTGAAGCGCGCGTTACATCCACGCCCGCCCCACATCCGTATATCCGGCGGCGCCGCGCATGACGCGGTGACGACCTCAAAGGAGAGCCGGAATGAAATTCATGATGACGTTCGAGTGGGCGCCCGACACCAGGACGCGGGGCGAGGCCATCGCGCGCTTCCGCGCGACCGGGGGGCTGCCGCCCAAAGGCGCGAAGCTCCTCGGCCGCTGGACCCGCGCCGACTTCAGCGGCGGCTACGGTCTCATCGACACCGAGGATCCGCAGGCGCTCGCGGAGTTCGCGCTGCAGTGGAGCGATCTCATGCAGCTTCGAATCCTGCCGGTGCTCGAGGACGGCGCGCTGTCCGAGGTCCTCGAACGCACGTCGAAATAGAGTCCTCCGCGGTGCGCTTGCGCGCACCCTACGCAGTAGCCGATGCTGATCCGTAGGGTGCGTGGTAACGCACCGCTAACTGCGCGCTTCGGCCGCGCGCGGTCGCGTGACCAGCATGAGCGCGGCCCCGATCGCCAGAACGCCGAGTCCCACGAACGCGTGCACGCGGTGGTATTCGAGGCTCTTCCACAGCAGGAACGCGCACATCAGGACGAAGACCGCCGGCACGATCGGGTAGAACGGCACGCGGAACGGCCGCGGCGCGTTCGGCTCTTTCTTACGCAGCGCGAAGAGCGCGATACCGGTCAACAGGAAGAAGCCCCAGAACACCGGCAGCGAGTACTCGACGAGCTGTTTGAAGCCGGCCTGCGTGAACGCGCCGAGGCCGACGAGCGCGAGCGCGATCGCGCCCTGGAACACGATCGCGGTGCGCGGCGAGCCGCTCGCTTCGTCCCAGCGCCCGAGGAAGCCGAGCACCGGCCAGTCGCGCCCGAGCGCGTAATTGGAGCGTGCGCCGACGATCATCGAGCCGTTCACCGAGGTGAGCGCGGCGATGGCGATCATGATCGAGATCACTTTCTCGCCGGTCGGTCCCCACACCACCTTGAGCAGGTCGGCCGCGACCGCGTCCGAGCGCGCCATCGCCTCGAAGCCCAGCCCGCGCATGTACGACACGTTCACCAGCACGTAGAGCAGCGCGACCAGGCAGATCGAGAACAGCAGCGCGCGCGCCATGTTGCGGTCGGGGTCGCGCACTTCCGCCGAGATGTACGCCGCGTCGTTCCAGCCGCCGTAGGTGAAGAGCACGAAGAGCATCGCGGTGCCCAGCCCCGCGCCCATGTACCACGGGCCGCTCGAGCCGGCGGCGGCCGCGGCGGCCGGCGCAGCGGGCGCGCTGGCTTCGGGCGCGAGGATCAGACCCGCGACCACGATCAGCACCAGGCCGCCCACTTCGAGCACGGTGAAGACGTTCTGCGTGGCCTTGCCTTCCTTGATGCCGATGTAGTTGACGAGCGTCAGCACGCCGACGACCAGCGCCGCCCAGATCGCCGACGAATGCGCGCCGAGATTGATCACACGGCTCAGGTAATCGCCGAAGAGATAGGCGAACACCGCGATCGAGCCCGCGACGATCACCGTCATGCGCGCCCAGCCGTACAGAAAAGCGAGCGAAGGCCCGAACGCGCGCCGCAGGAAGTGATATTCGCCTCCCGCCGAAGGGAAAGCCGTTGCGAGCTCGGCATAACAGAGCGCGCCGATGATCGAGAAGATGCCCCCCGCGATCCACAGCGCGACCGCTTCGGTCGGGCTGCCCGACGCCCCGGCGACGATCGACGGCGTGCCGAAGATGCCGGCCCCGACGATGAGGCCGACGATCATGGTGACCGCGTCGAAGAGCGACAGGGTGCGCTTAGGTACGCCGCGCTCGTCGGCCATGGTCAGCGTCCCTCGTCGTCCGAGGCGCGGCGCATCTCGCCGCGCTGCGTGAGCTTGGCGGTCCACTTCGCTTCGCGGGCGGCGGCGCCTTCGCCGATCTTCACGACGCCGTCGATCGTGTCGCCGACGACCTTGCCGCTGAACTCGTGGCGCTGGTTACCGGGGCTGCCCTTGGGCTGCGCGATGAACGTGACCTTGTCGCCGCTCATGCGCCCGCGCACCAGCGTGCTGTCGTTGCCCGAGCGCATGTTGCCTTCGATGACCTGGAACTGCTGGTCGAACGCGAGCTCGTACGGCACGGTCTTGCCGGCGACGTTGACGTCGGCGTGCCATTTGCCCGCGACGAGCGCCGGCACGTACCACAGATAGACATAGCTCACGCCCGGCGTGCCGACTTTCTTCTCGGGCACGACGAGATCCTTCTGCTCGTCCGGATACCACGCGCCCATGTGGTAGTCGTGGGCGACGACGCGCGTGCCGGGCTTGAGCGCGAGGATCTTCGGCCGCAGCTTGAGATTCATCTGCGGCAGCAGATAGCTCGACACGACGGTGGCCTTCGAAAGGTCGGTCTCGAACAGGTTCTGCTCGATGAAGGTGGCGCGCTCGGTCATCCCCGCTTTCTGCGCGTTCTCGCGCGCGATCCGCAGGAGGTAGGTATCGAGGTCGACGCCGAAGGCGCGAGCGCCTTTCTGCGCGGCGCTGATCACGAAGCGGCCGTCGCCCGAGCCGAGGTCGATGAGGTAATCGTTCGGCCCGATCTTCGCCATCTTCAGCATCTCGTCGACGACGATCTGCGGGGTCGGCACATACACCACGTCGCCGCGGCCTTCCTGCGCCGGGGCAGTGCCGGTGAACGCCGCGGAAGCGGCGAGCGCCAGCGTGAGTTTTCGCATCCAGTTCATGTCGGTCTCTCCTAGTAACTTCGAGCGAGCGCCGCGCTTGCGGCGGCCGCCTCTATATTGATCGTTCCGCGCGCGATGCGCGTGGCCTGCCATTCGATCTCGCGGTCGACGCCGGTCACGCGGGCCTTGCCGCGTATGGCGTCGCCGTCCACGCGGCCGTGAAGCTCGTAGCGCGTCGGGGCGCCTTTCGACTGCGCGACGAGCACGAGCGCGATGTCCGGCCCGTTCATTTTCGCGCTCGAGACGCGCAGCGGCTGCCCGTCGAGACGCGCCGCGCTTTGCAGCACCTGGAAAGTCTGCTCGACGGTCGCCTCGAAGACGCCCGGCACGCCCGCGGCGAACTGCCAGCGCCAGCGGCCTGCGGCGTTCGCCGGCACGATCCACAGATACACCTCCGACTGCGGCGGGCCGTAGCGCTTGCCCGGCACCGGCACGGTGAGGTGCGCATCGGGCTTCCAGTTGCCGAAATCGAACTCGTGCGACACCACGCGCGTGCCGGGCCTGAGCTCGGCGAAGATGCGCGGGCGCAGCTGCATGTTGACGCTCGGAAAGAGATAGCTCGTCAGCACCGTCGCGCGGTCGATGTCGGTGATGAAGAGGTTCTGCGCGACGAACTGCGCGCGGTCCTTGACGCCCTGCCGCTCCGCCTCCCGCCGCGCGTCCGACACCAGCGCGCCGTCGAGCTCGACGCCGAAGCCGCGCGCGCCGTATTTCTTCGCGGCGGTGATGACGATGCGACCGTCCCCCGAGCCCAGGTCGATGACGAAATCGTCCGGGCCGACTTTTGCGATGTCGAGCATCGCCTCGACGACGTTCTGCGGCGTGGGCACGTACGGCACGTCGGCGGCCTGCGCGAACGCGAACAGCGGCGCGCAGAGCGCGAGCGCGAGCAACGCTCGCCTGGTGCAGGCGAGGGCGCCTGCGCCGCCCGTCACCGCCTTATCCCTCACCGCTTCACCCGTCACCGCTCCATTCGTCACTTCTTCGCCGGCGCCGCGGCAGCGGCGACGCGCTGCGCCCGCCACCTGAACTTCGCCTGCTGGCGGCCCACGTCGCGCGTGAGCTCGCCTTCCATGGTGTCGCCCACGACGCGCCCGTCGAAGTAGAGGCTCGCCTCGTGGTCGCGGTCGCGATTGTCGACGACGACGAATCGTATGCGGTCGCCTTCGAGAGTCGGCTCCCACAATCCGCCCGGCTGGCCTGCCTGCCGCGCATAGCCGTCGATCTCCTGGTATTTCTGCCGCAGCTCCATGTCGAACGCGTACTCGCCTCCCGGCACGCCGGCACGCACCTGCCAGCGCCCCGCGACGGGCGCGGGAACGATCCACAGGAAGACGTTCTTGCGGATCGTCACCTTGCGGTCGGGTTTCCAGTCGTCGAAATCGAAATCGTGGGCGACCAGGCGCGTGCCGGGCTTCAGCTGCAGCATGCGCTCGCGCAGCCGCTTCATCACCGGCGGGATCAGGTACAGCGTGACGACGGTCGCCTGCGAGAAATCGGTCTTGAAGAAATCCTGCTGCAGGAACTTCACGCGATCGACGACGTTCGCCTGGCGCGCGCTCTCCTCGCTCTGGTAGATGAGGTGGTTGTCGAGCTCGACGCCGACCGCGGTCGCGCCGAACTTGCGCGCGGCCGAGATGACGATGCGCCCGTCGCCGGAACCGAGGTCGTAGACGACGTCTTTCGGCCCGACGTCCGCGAGCTTGAGCATCTCGTCGACGACCACCTGCGGCGTCGGCACGAACGGCACGTCGAAGAACTGCGACCAGGCGAGTATCGGTACGCCCGCCGCCGCGCCGATCGCGGCGATGCCGCCGATGACGCGCCGCCGCGTCAGGTCGATTTCCTTCATCCTTTCACCCGCACTGCGCGCCACGCGCTCTCCTGCTGCTTCGGCCCGTAACCCCAGCGCACACGGCCTTCGATCGTGTCGCCGGCGACGCGCCCTTCATAGCGATACGCGACGTCGTCCTCCGCCAGCACGAACGAGATCCTCTCGCCCGACAGACGCGCCTCGAACGCCGGGAGAAACCCGCCCGCCACGCGCGCGCCGCCCTTCACCTCCTGGTAGCGCTGCTCGAAGTCGATCTCGTACTCGCGCGCCTTGTGCAGCGCCGCGCTCATGCGCCAGGCGCCCGCGACGCGCGCAGGGACGACATACAGGTAGAAATTCTTCGACACGTTGACCACGCGGTCGGGCTGCCATCCCGCGAAACCGTAATCGTGCGCGACGATGCGCGTGCCGGGTTTGAGCTCTTTGACGAGCTTGGGCTGGAGCCGCTCCACGAGCGAGGTGAGGAGATACATCGTCACGACCGTCGCGTCCGAGAGGTCGGCCTTGAACACGTCGCCCTCGCGGAAGCTCGCTCGGTCCGCGACCCCTTCGCGCTTCGCGGTCTCGCGGCTCTCCGCCACGAGCTTGCCGTCGATCTCGATGCCGACGCCGCGCGCGCCCCACTCTTTCGCCGCGGTGATGACGACGCGCCCGTCGCCGGAACCGAGGTCGTACACCACGTCGTCCGGCCGGACTTCGGCCAGCCTCAGCATCTCGTCGACGTTGAGGTGCGTCGAAGGAATGTACGGCGTCGGCACGTCGAGCGTCGCGGCGCCGACAGGGATGGCAGCGAGGCCCGCGCACAGCGCGAGCGTCCGGAACGTCGTGCCGGGCGGCAACCTCACTGTGGCGGGATCAGCGTGGGCGGCGGCAGCGTGTAGTGCCGCGGTTCCCACGTTTCGGTGCGCGCCGCGCTCCACGCGGCCTGCTGCGCCTGCGCACCGCCGCGCGAGGTGCGCGCGGTGCCGTCGATGCCGTTGTTGACGATGCGGCCCGAATATTCCTGCCGCGTCGAGCCGTCGAGCTTGGCGACGAAGGTCAGCGTGTCGCCGGTGAGCTTGGCATCCTCGATCGCGACGCTCTTGCCGTCGGCGGTGAGCGTGCCTTCGACCTTCTGGAAGTTCTGGTTGAGCGAGAGCTCGAAGTCGCGCTGCGCGCCGCCCTCGTTCAGGCGCCAGCGCCACTTGCCCGCCGCCTTCGCCGGCACGACCCAGTAGAACACCTTGCTGGTCTTGTCGCGACCGACCGGCTTGTTCGGCGCGTCCATGGTGAAGGTGAGATCGGGCGGCCACTCGCCCATGTCGTAGTCGTGCGAGACGACGCGCGTGCCGGGCTTGAGCATGTTGAAGAGCCGCGGCCGCATCATGAGGTTCACTTCGGGCAGCAGGTAGATCGTCACCACGCTCGCCGGCGAGAGGTCGGTCTCGTAGATGTCGCGCTCGTAGAATTTCGCCTTGTCGGCGACGCCGGCTTTCGCCGCGTTGTGGTTCGCAAGCGTCACCAGACGACGGTCGAGATCGACGCCGAAGCCGCGCGCGCCGTACTTCTTCGCGGCGGTGATGACCATGCGGCCGTCGCCCGAGCCCAGGTCGATCACGTAATCCTTGGCCGTCACTTTCGCGACTTCGAGCATGCGGTCGACGACGTTCTGCGGCGTCTGCACGTAGGGCGTATCGCCGTAATCCTGGGCGCCGGCGGCAGTTACGAAAAAAGCTGCCAGAAGCAATGCGGCGAGCGCCGCGAACACTGATCTCATCGGTTGGCGCTCCAGTCGGTCCTGGCCGACAGTTTGGGTGCGGAAAGATCGGCAGTACCGTCGATAGCGGCGCCGTCGACCTTGCCGGTGAAGTGATGTCGGGTCGGACTGCCCTGCACGTCGGCCGCGAAGTCGAAGGAAAGCTCGTCGCCGACGAGCTTCACGTTCGTGAGCTTCGCGGTGCGCCCGCCCACCTTCGCGGTGCCGGATACTTTCTGGAATTCCTGCTGCAGCGTGAACTCGTACGGCACCGGCTTGCCGCGCACCTGCAGCTCCGACTTCCACGTCCCGTTCACCTTGGCGGGCACGATCCACAGAAAGATGTCGGAGACGCCGCCCGAGCCGCCGTACTTGTCCTTCGACTCGACCTGCTCGTGATGCTCCGGCTGCCAGTCGCCCATCGAGAAGTCGTGCGAGACGATGCGCGTGCCCGGCTTCAGATCGAGGAGCTTCGGCCGCAGCTGAAGGTTGACCTGAGGCAGCAGGTACATCGTGATCACGGTCGCATTGCCGAGATCGGCTTCGAAGAGATCCTGGCGATTGAAGTACACCTTGTCGGTGACGCCTTCCTTGCGCGCGTTCTCGTTGGCCTCGGCGATGCGCGTCGGGTTCAGGTCGACGCCGAAGCCGCGCGTGCCGTATTTCTTCGCGGCGGTGACGACGATGCGGCCGTCGCCCGAGCCGAGGTCGATGAGGTAGTCGCGCGAGCCGACCTTGCCCACTTCGAGCATGCGGTCGACGACCACCTGCGGCGTGGGCACGTACGGAACGCTCGCGTTCGCCGCGTGCGCGGACGGTATTGCTGCGCAGGCGAGCGCGAGGATCGAAGCGGCGGCGCGCGAAAACCGCCGCAGCCGACCGGAGATCGTTTGCATGTGGGAAGGCGGGGTGGCTATGATTGCAGCCCCTCATTATAGCCGCGGGAACCCTCTTGCTGCTCTACGCGATCCTCTTCGTTTCCGGGGCGTCCATACTCGCGCTCGAGCTCCTCGCCTCGCGCATCATGACGCCCTATTTCGGCGTCAGCCTCTACATCTGGACCGGGATACTCTCGATCACGCTGCTCGCGCTGGCGCTGGGCTACTGGGCGGGCGGCAGGCTCGCGGCCAGGCCGGCGGGCGCCAAGTCGCACGCCGCACGGCTGCTGCGGCTCTATGCGTGGATGCCGGCGATCGCGGCGGCGGGCATCGTCGGGGCGTGTCTCGTCTATCCGCACACCTTCGGCGCGCTCGCCAACTGGAGCCTCGTCGCCGGCGCTTTCGCCGCGGCGCTGATCTTCCTGCTCGTGCCGCTCGTCGCGACCTCGGCGATGAACCCGCTCCTCGTCGCGCTGCTCCTCGAAAAGCACGCGGGCGGCGACGCGGGCGCGGGCAAAGTGTTCTTCGTGAGCACCCTGGGCTCGGTCGCCGGCGTGTTCGCGACCGCTTTCGTGCTGATCCCGTACGTGAGCAACTACACGGCGACGCTGATCGTGGCCGGCGTGCTCGCGGCGCTGACGGTGGTGGTGGTCGTCGCGGCGCCCCCCGGCGCCGCCAAAGTCGCCGGCGCCGGCGCGGCAGGTATCGCCGCCCTGCTCTTGTGCGCGGGCATGCTTTGGCAGGCCGACAGCTATACCGGCCGGCAAGGACCGTTCAGCTACGGCGGCGTCTCGTGGCGGCTGGAAGCGAGCGAGAGTTCGCTGTTCGGCACGGTGAAAGTGCTGAAGAGCGAGGAGATCGAGGCGGGACGGTTCGTCCGCATGTACTTCCACGACGGGCTCACGCAGAACACCGTCGATTCGAACAACCGCTCGGTGTCGTTCTATACCTATGCGCTCGAAGGCCTCGCGCGCATGTACGGCGCCGATGCGAAGCGCACGCTGGTCCTCGGACTGGGCGCGGGCATGGTGCCGATGCGCCTCGCCGAGCGCGGGCTGAAGGTGGACGTGGTCGACATCGATCCGGTCGCACGGCGGATCGCAGCCGCGTACTTCGGCTTCGACACCGCGAGGGTCGCGACGCACGTCGCGGACGCGAGGACGTTCGTGGGACAGTGCCGCGGCGCGTACGACGTCGCGGTCGTCGACCTCTTCCACGGCGACGGCACGCCCGAATACCTGGTCACGCGCGAGTTCTTCCGCGATCTCGCGCGCTGCCTCACCGACGGCGGCGTCGCGGTGTTCAACACCTTCGCCGATCTCGAACGGCCGCGCGCGTACGCGCACCTGCTGGCGACGCTGCGCAGCGAGCTGCCGCATCTCGCGCTCTACCGCCCCGATGCCGGAGGCTCGGTCCACGTGAACAGCTTCATCGTCGCCTCCGCGAAGCCGCTGCGGGAGCCGAGGCGCGTCACGTTCGACGACGTGCCGGCGCGGCACCAGACCGCGCTGTGGAACATGCTGGGCGGACCGATCCCGCTGGGTTCCGAGCTCCTCGAAGGCGGCCGCGTGATCACCGACGCGGTGAGCGCCGCAGCGCACGACTTCGCGGACATGCAGCTCGCCTATCGCCGCACCGTGGTCGAAGGCATGCCCAGTGGCATGCTCATGAACTGAAAAAGATTTACCGCAGAGGACGCAGAGGACGCAGAGGGATTCGTCGGGTATTTATCGTCCGCCCCTCATGCTCAAGAAACGATAGTGCAAGGCGTTCGCGACCGCCTAGCCTTTCCTCTGCGTCCTCTGCGTCCTCTGCGGTTAAATTGCTTTTTATAGTCGCCGGGCAGTCCACTTGGCGGTGCGTCCGCCGCCGAGGTCTACCGTGCCCTGCATCGATTCGCCGGTCGCGGTGCCTTTGAAGCTGCGACGCTGTGCGCCGTCGAAGAGCGTGAAGCGGATCTCGTCGCCGCGCAGGGTCGAGGTGGTGAGTCTCACCGGCTTGCCGGCCGCTTCCACGCTGCCCGAGACGTTCTGGTAGCGCTGGCGCAGGCTCACGTCGTAGCGCTCGCCGCCGTCGACCTGCACCTGCCACTTGCCCTGCACTTTCGCCGGCACGATCCACAACAGGATGTTCGCCCTCGGCACGCCGTTGATCTTCTCCTTCTCCGGCACGTCGAGCGTGAGCTGGTCGTCGGGATGCCAGTCGTCGAAGGTGTAGTCGTGCGACACGATGCGCGTACCCGGCTTGGCCTCGAGATAGATCTTGCCGCGGATGTTGATCATCATCGACGGCAGCAGGTAGAGCGTGATCACGCTCGCGCGCGACAGGTCGGCCTTGAAGACGTCCTCGACGCGGAACGACGCGCGGTCGGCGATGCCGAGCTTCTTCGCCGCTTCGTTGCTGTGCTTCACGAGCTCCCGGTCGATGTCGACCCCGTGCCCCGAAGCCTTGAGCTGCGAAGCCGCCGTGAGGACGATGACGCCGTCGCCCGAGCCGAGATCGATCACGTAGTCCTGCGGCCCGACGTTCGCCATGCGCAGCATCGCATCGACCACCACCTGCGGGGTCGGCACGTAAGGCCCACCGCTGCGATCGGGCTCTTTCTCCTGCGCGGGGGCGGTCGCGACGGCGAGCAGCGCCGCGAATGCGACGAAGGCCCTGCGGCCAGCGCTCATCGCGGCTTGACGAACTTGAGGACGAACTCGTCGTTCGGCACGGTGTTCTTGAACACCGAGAGCTCGCGCGGATCGGCGGGGTTGCGCAGGAAGTCGGCCGAGCCGACGTAGCGGAAGCCCGCGGCTTCGATTTCCTTGCGCACCAGCGCTTCCTCGATCCGGTGCAGCGACTTGGTCTCGTTCGCGCCTGCGCCGGCTTTCGCCGAATGGTCGGCGACGATGTACACGCCGCCGGGCTTCAGCGCATTGAAGATCGCGCGGTTCATCTTCGCGCGGTCGACGCCGAGGTGCGCAGTGTCGTGGTAGATGAAGTTGAAGGTGACGAGGTCGAGGTTCCTGAGGTCCGGCGGCACCGGATCCTCGAACTCGCGCGCGAGCGGGACGACGTTGCCCATCGTGCCGCGCTTCATGCGCTCGGCGAGGCGGCCCTTGACGAAGTTCTCGAGGAAGAACGGGCTGTTGTGCGCGTAGACGAGGCCGCCCTCGCCCACCGCGCGCGCGAGAAGCTCGGTGTTGTAGCCGCCGGTCGCGCCCATGTCGAGCACGCGCATGCCGGGACGCACGTCGTAGAACGCGAGCAGCTTCTCGGGCTGCCGGCGCTTGTCGTTCGTGCGATCCGCTTCCATGCGGTTCGGCGCGGCGACGATCGCGGCGTAATCGGGCGGCGGGGCTTTCGCTTCGGGTGCGGGGTCGTGCGTGGCGCACGCAGACAGGGCGAGCGCAGCCGCGAACGCCGCGGCGCGCCGTACGGCGGACGGAATCATGACCTTCCCCTTGGGTGTTTGTTGTGGGCGTATGGTAGCGGCGAAGAAGTGACGGGTGAAGCGGTGACGGGTGAAGCGGTGACGAAAAACTCTCCCTCCCCCCGCGCACGCGGGGGGAGGGTCGGGGTGGGGGGCGTCACCGTTCCATCGGTCACTGTCCTATCCGTCACCGATTCATCCGTCACCATAAAAAAAGCCGCCCGACGGCGGCTTTTTTTATCGGCGAAAGCCGACGCTCACCGCGTCGCCCCCACCGGCGCGCCTTCCATGCCCGTGCTGTTCGTCGGCTCATGTATCACCGGTTGCGGCGCCGACTCGTTCGCCGCGCTCGGCGTCACCGGGTTCGGGAGATTCGGATTGTCGCCGCGCGCCATCGGACGCGGCCCTTGAGCCGGATACGGCTGCGGATAGGGGGCCGCGGCCGGGCCGTACACCGGGCCGTATGCCTGCGGCGGCGGCACGGGGGCGGGCGCCGGATACACCGGCGCGCCGCGTACGAGCGGACGCACGCCTTCGGGCTGCTGCACGAAGGGCTTCGCCTCGTTCGGGTTCTGCGGGTTGTCCGCGCGCGGGATCGCGTTCACGCCGCTGGGGATGTGCTGGTTGAAGACCGGCGTCTCGATCGATCGCGGCGTCTGTATGCCGCCTTCCTGCTCGATGCCGCCGACCTGCGCGACCGCGGAGCCCGCGGCCATGACGGCGGCGGCAACCGCTGCACGGAGCAATGTCTTGCGTGCGTTCATGACTGCCTCCTGGAAAGTGTGCAAATCACTATTCCATGGGCAATCGACGTACCTCTGGGCGCGTCGCCCGGGGGCGACAGCGCTATCGGGACTTCACCGCGGTCCACGCCACGCTGCGGCCGCCCTGCACCGCTTCGCCGCGCATGTGCTCGCCGTCGACCACGCCGCTGAAATCGTACGTCCCGTCGGGCAGCGCGAGCTTGAACGCGACGCGCTCGGCATCGAGCTTTCCGTGCGTCAGCGCGACGCGCTTGCCGCCCGCGTCCGCGGCGCCCTTCAGCACCTGATACTGCTGCTGCAGCGTCAACGCGATGGGCTCGGAGGACAGGCCGGGCGCATTGACTTGCCATGCACCCTGCACTTGTGCCGGAACGACCCAGTAGAAGAGGTTGGACTTCCACTGCCCCGGAGTGCCGTACTTTTCCGGGATGTCGACGCTGGTCTGGCGGTCGGGCTTCCAGTCGCCGAACGGGAAGTCGTGCGACACGATGCGCGTGCCGGGCCTGAGCTCGCGCATGAACTTCGCCTGGAGAGTCTGCATCATTCCCGGCAGCAGGTAGAGCGTCACGATCGTCGCCTGCTCGATCTTCGCCTTGAGCACGTCCTGCGTGACGAAGCTCGCGCGCTCGGCGATGCCCCGCTTCTTCGCTTCGGCATTGCTCTGCTGGACGAGGTCGGGATCGATGTCGAATCCCATGCCGCGCGCGTGGTACTTTTGCGCCGCGGTGAGGACGATGCGCCCGTCCCCGGAGCCGAGATCGATCACGAAATCCTTCGGCCCGACCTTGCCGAACTCGAGCATGGCGTCGACCACCGCCTGCGGCGTCGGCACGTAGGGACCCCCGGTACGCTCGACGTCGGCGGCGAAAGCCGTGGAGCACGCGAAGAGAAGCACGGCGATGACGGCGTTCCGGTACATGCGCACCCCTTATACTTTCGCACGATGTTAACTCACCAGCCCCTGCGATGAACCCTCACGCCCCCTCTCCCGACGCGCCGCTCTGCGCCGCGCCCGATCCGAATCCCCGCAAGCCGCGCTTCACGATGCCGACGAACGCCTGCGACACGCACGCGCACATCTGCGGGCCGATCGACCGGTACCCATACTCCGACCGCCGCGTATACACGCCGCCCGACTGTCTGTTGCCCGCTTACCGGCACATGCTCGATACGCTCGGCGCGACGCGCATGGTGCTGGTGCAACCGAGCGTCTACGGCATCGACAACACCGTGATGCTCGACGCGATGCGCGAGATCGGCGCCAACGCGCGCGGTGTCGCGGTCGTCGACAACGACGTCAGCGACGCGGAGCTCGACCGGCTGCATGCGGCAGGCGTTCGCGGCGTGCGCGTCAATGTGGTCGACGTGCCGGACGGCAAAGGCGAGTTCGATTTCGCCCCGCTCGAAGCGCTCGCGAAGCGCATCGAGCGCCGCGGCTGGCACGTCGAGTTCCTGATGCATGCCGACGAATTCCCGGACCTCGACCGGCGCTTCGCCGACTTTCCGGTCGACATCGTGCTCGGGCACCTCGGCTACATGAAGACGGACAAGGGACTGAACGCGCCCGGCTTCCAGGCGCTGCTGCGCCACATGAAAGCGGGCAAGGCCTGGGTCAAGCTCACCGGTCCGTACCGCATTTCGACCGGCGCGCTGCCGCACGCCGACACCATGCCGTTCGCCCACGCTCTGCTCGAAGCCAATCCCGATCGCGTCATCTGGGGCACCGACTGGCCGCACGTGATGGTGAAAGGCGCGATGCCGAACGACGGCGATCTGGCCGATCTGCTGACGTCGTGGGTGCCGGACGAGGCGCTGCGGCGCAAAGTGCTGGTCGAGAACCCGGCGAGGCTCTACGGCTTCAAGTGACATGAACCGGTGACGTGAAACGGTGACATGCATCGGTGATGTACGGTTGCGTCACCGTCTTTCGTCACCGCTTCTTGTCACCGCCTTTCGTCACCGTAATTCATCACGTCTCCTCGAGCCCCACGCTCGCCCGCCAGTCCTTCTTCCTGCTGAAGAACGGCTTGAACGCGAACAGCAGGAGCACCGCGCCGAGACCCAGCATCGTCAGCGCGATCGGGCGATGGATGAAGATGCCGTAATCGCCCGCGCTCATCGCGAGCGACTGGCGCAATGAAAGCTCCAGCATCGGCGCGAGCACGAGCCCGAGCGCCACGGGCGCGAGATCGTAGTCGAACTTCCTCAGCAGGTAACCGATGCCGCCCATGATCAGCATGATCCACACGTCGATCACGCTGTTCGACACCGAGTAGCAGCCGAGGATGCAGAAGCAGAGGATGCTCGGGTAGAGGTACGCGTAGGGAATCCGCAGCAGGTTTACGAACACCCCGACCAGCGGCAGGTTGAGGACGAGCAGCACGGTGTTGCCGACGTACATGCTCGCGACGAATCCCCAGAAGAGCTCGGGCTGGTCCTGGATGAGCTGCGGTCCCGGCGCGATGCCGTGCACCATCACCGCCGCGATCATCACCGCGGTGACCGGCCCCGTGGGGATGCCCAGCGCCATCATCGGCACGAACGCGCCGGTCGCGGCGGAGTTGTTCGCCGACTCCGGCCCCGCGACGCCTTCGATCGCGCCTTTGCCGAAGCGCTCGGGGTGCTTGGAGAGCCGCCGCTCCAGCCCGTACGAGACGAACGACGAGATCACGTGCGCCGAGCCCGGGATGATCCCGATCAGAAAGCCGAGCACGCTGCCGCGCGCGATGGGCTTCACCGAAGCGCGCAGCTCCTCGCGCGAAGGCATGAGCTCGCGCAGCCTGGGGGTCTTCACTTTCGGGCCTTCGCCCTGCGCCGCGGAGAGCAGGATCTCCGAGATGCCGAACAGGCCGACCGCGACCGGCACGATCCCCAGGCCGTCCCCCAGCTCGACCAGGCCGAACTCGAAGCGGGTGTAGCCGCTCATCGCGTCGATGCCGATCATGCCGCAGAGCAGCCCGACGGCGGCCATCGCGAGGGTCTTGAGCATCGACCCGCCGCTCATGTACGCGAGCACGAAGAAGCCGAGCAGCAGGAGCGCGGTGTATTCGGGCGGCCCGAAGCGCAGCGCGAACGACGCGAGCGTCGGCGCGAGCAGCATGAGGCCGATCACCCCCAGTGTGCCGGCGACGAACGAGCCGATCGCCGAGATCGCGAGCGCCGCGCCCGCGCGGCCGTTCTGGGTCATGGCGTAGCCGTCGATGCACGTCATCACCGACGCCGCCTCGCCGGGGATGCGCATCAGGATCGACGTCGTCGAGCCGCCGTACATCGCGCCGTAATACACGCCGCCGAGCAGCACCATCGCGATGATCGGGTTCAGGCCGAAGGTCGCGGGCAGCAAGAGGCTGATCCCGGCGAGCGGGCCGAGCCCGGGCATCATCCCGACGAGCGTGCCGATGATGCAGCCGGCGAAGGCATAGCCGAGGATCTGCCACTGCAGCGCCACGCTGAAGCCGAGCAGGAGGTTGTTGAACGTCTCGGCCATGATCGGCTACCAGCCTCCCGGCCCGAGCGGCAGCGGCACGTGCAGCAGCGTCCCGATGAAGTAGTACGAGAGCAGCGAGAAGCCCACCGCGACCGCGGCGACCGCGAGCGGCCTGCGCCGCTCCATCACGCCGAGAAAGAACACCATCAGCGCCACGACCGTGATGCGATAGCCGATGTGCTCGAGCGCGTAGGTGGCGACCCCGCACGCGAGCAGGATCATCGCGGCGCGCTTCGCCTCGGGCCACTGGATGTCCGCGAGCGGCCGCGACGAAAAACCCTTGAGCGCGATCAGGAGACCGGTGACCCCGAGGAACACCGCGATGATCAGCGGCGTGTATCCGGGACCGGGCTCCGACAGCGAGCCCAGCGGATACGCGCGGTTTTCCCAGCCGACGAAGACCGCGATCGCGGTCAGGACGAGGCCCGAGACCTGGTCGCTCGACAGGCGCGACCTCATCTCACTTCTTGTCTTCGACCTTGCCGACGACCTTGACCACCTGCGCGAGCCGCTGCGCATCGGTCATCCAGAACTTCTGAAAGTCCGGCGCGTCGAGGTAGTGCACGGGCGAGTTCACTTTGGCCATCATGTTCTTGAACTCGGGGTCCTCGACCGCCTTGCGCGCGGCGTCGCGCAGCACCTTCATCACCGGCTCGGGCGTGCCTTTCGGCGCGAACAGCCCCGCCCAGATCAGGTACTCGATGTCGTAGCCGCTCTCCTTGAACGTCGGCACGTCCGGGAAGTTCTCGTGGCGCTTCGGCCCCCAGCTCGCGAGCGGACGCAGCTTGCCCGCCTTGACGTGAGGCGTGATCGCCGCCGGCCCGCCGGCGGTCATGTCGACGTGGCCGCCGAGGAGCGCGGTGATCGCCGGACCGCCGCCGGTCGTCGGCACGTGGCGCATCTTGAGCTTGGCCGCGTGCAGGAACATCTCCATCGGCATGTGCAGCGCGCCGTAGATGCCCGACGACGAGTACGAGAGCTGGCCCGGCTTGGAGCGTGCGAGCGCGACGAGCTCCTTGAGCGTCTTGGTCGGCACCGAGGTGTGCACGGTGAGGATGGTCGGATCGGCGCTGATCAGCGCGATCGGCGCGAACTGGTCGAGGGAGTACGCGGGCTTGCGGTCGAAGAGCACGTCGGCGGCGGGGATCACCGAGATGCTCGAGAGCGCCATCAGGATGGTATAGCCGTCGGGCTTGGCGTTGGCGACCGCGGCGTTGCCGACCGCGCCGCCGGCGCCGGGCCGGTTGGTGATCGCCACCGGCTGTTTCAGGATCTTCTCCATCGCCGCCGCCGTCGGCCGCCCGGTGGTGTCGGCGACGCCGCCCGGCGGGAAAGGCACGATCATGGTGATCGCGCGCGAGGGATACGCCTCCTGCCCGAAAGCGGTGCCGGTGCACAGTGCGAGCAATACCGCGCTGAGTCTCTTGCGTTTCATGGCTCCTCCGTTATGACCGTTATCGGGGTCTGACCCCGTTTTATAGGGGTCAGACCCCGGTTATCCTGTTCCTCAGTTCCCCCAGTCCTTCGATCCTGCAAACCACCTCGTCGCCGGCCTGCAGATACCCTCTGGGCGCGACCACGTCTTTCCTCATCGGCTTCTTGCCGCCGAGCTCGGCGTCGGTGCCCCACGCGGTGCCGCCGGGCGTGCCGGTCGAGATCACCACGCCGGGCTTCAGCGTGACGAAGGTCGAGAAGAACTCGACGAGCTGGGCGCACGTCCAGATCATCTTCGCGGTGCTGTTGCTCTGGCGCACCTCGCCGTTCACCCGTGTGGACAGATCGAGCTTCTGCGGGTCGGGAATCTCGTCGCGCGTCGCGATGTACGGACCGATCGGCGCGCAGGTGTCGAAGTTCTTGCCCGGACCCAGGTTGTACACCGAAGAGCCGTCGGGCCGCAGCGTCACCTGGCGGTCGCGCGCGGTGACGTCGTTCATGATCGTATAGCCGTAGACGTGGTCCAGCGCGTCCGCGGCGGCGATGTGGCGGCCCGCCTTGCCGATGACGATGAGGAGCTCGGTCTCGTAGTCGAGCTTCTTCGTCACGCGCTCGTCGCGGACGATCGTGTCGTCCGGGCCGATCACGCCGAGGGACGTCTTGAGGAAGAACTCGGGATCCTTGCGCGTGACCTCGGGCTTCTCCTCGCGATGGTCCCAGTAGTTCTCGCCGCTGCACAGGATGAGCGAGGGCTCGATCGGCGCTTTGAGCTTCGCGTTCGCGAGGGGCGTGCGCGCTTTACCGCTGTCGACCGCCGCGCGCACGATCTCCAGCGCCGCATCGCCCGCGGCGATGAGCTTCGTCATGTCGGACAACGCGGCGAGGAGCCGGGTAGCGGTGCCGGGCGGCGCGGCATCGAGCAGGTCGACGACCGCATCGCCGTCGACCGCACCCAGCCTGACCGCGCCGTTGCGGTCGTATCGGACGAGCTTCATGGGCTCGTCAGTTTACGCCACGGGGTTTTCGAGCGTCCCGATCGGGTCGATCGTCACCGCCACCACGTCGCCGGGCTGGAGGAACTTCGGCGGGTCGAAGCCGATGCCCACGCCCGCGCAGGTGCCGGTCGCGATGAGGTCGCCCGGCTCCAGCGTCATCACGCGCGACAGCGTCTCGATCAGCGTCGGGATGTCGAAGATGAGCTGGCTCACGTACGCGTCCTGGCGCACTTCGCCGTTCACCTTGGTGACGAGGCGAAGCTGGTCCACGTCCTCGATCTCGTCGGCCGTGACGATCGCCGGTCCCATCGGGCAGTAGCCGTCGAGGCTCTTGCCGAGGAACCACTGCTTGTGGCTCTGCTGGAGGGTGCGCGCGGTGACGTCGTTGACGATGGTGTAGCCGTAGACGTGGTTGTACGCCTTGGCTTTCGGGATGTTGCGCCCGCCTTCGCCGATGACGACCGTCAGCTCGCCTTCGTAGTCGGTCGAGTGGGTGTAGTCGTTGGCGCTGGGGATGGACGCCTTGTCGGCGATCACCGAGCTCGGCCACTTGGTGAACATGATCGGCAGCTCGGGAATGGCGTCCTTGCCCGCGCTCGCGTCGAAGCCGCTGTTGTGGAACTCCTTCGCGTGGTCGTGATAGTTCTTGCCGACGCACAGGATGTTCCTGGCCGGACGCGGGAACGGCGCTTCGATCTTCACGCTGTCGTACGGAATGCGGTGCCCGCTCGTTTTTACGGTCTTTCGCGCACGCGAAAGACCGTTCTTTCCGAGCGCGACGAACGCAGTCATGTCCTTGGGCAGGCGGCTCGCTTTGGTGATGTCGACGATGGTGTTCGACTCGGCGTCGTGGACGCCGATGCGCGTGCCTTCGGCGTCGGAAAAAGTCACCAGACGCATGGATGCTCCTCGTTATCGATCTAAAAAGCGGGCCAGTATGCTTCGGGCCCACGGTGAGCGTCAAATGAGGTCGAACCGCGCGGGCCTTGCTCAAAGGAAAGGGAGGTTCAAGGAGGGAAACCTTGGTTTCCCTCCTTGGCGTAACCGACGTTTTATTGGGGCGGCTTCATCGCCCCAATAAAAAAAGGCGCGGTTTCCCGCGCCTTTCCTGATGCCTGGTACCCCTTACTTGCCGGAGGCCTTGTCGTCTTTCTTCTTGGCTTCGCCTTTGTCGCCCTTGGCGCCTTTGTCGTCCTTCTTGGCCGCCTTCTCGCTCTTGGCTTCGCCTTTCTTCATTTCGTCGGCCGCGAACGCGCCGCCCGCAAACGCCACCGTCATAAGACCCGCCACGAGCGCAATCATCAGCTTCTTCATTGGTAACCTCCCTCTTATGGTAAGACGGCTAACATGCCGCGCCGGAAGGTTATCACGATCCGCTGTGCCAGTTGTAGCCCTGGTCCTCCCAGTAGCCCCCGGGATGCTCGTTGGTCACGAACAGCGCCGTGATGTGCTTCGGGTTCTTGAATCCGAGCTTGGTCGGGATGCGCAGCTTCATCGGGAAGCCGTATTCGGGGGGGAGGATCTGGTCGGCGAAGCGCAGGGTGAGCTGGGTCTGGGGGTGCAATGCCGTCGGCATGTCGATGCTGGTGTAATAGTCGTCGGCGCACTTGAAGCCGACGAAGCGCGCCGTGGTGTCCGCCCCGATGCGCTGCAAAAAATCGGAAAACCGCACCCCGCTCCACTTGCCGATCGCGCTCCAGCCCTCCACGCAGATGTGGCGGGTGATCTGCGAGACCTGCGGCAGGGCGTAGAGCTCCGGCAGCGTCCACGGGCGCTTCTCCCGCACCAGGCCGCCGATCTCGAGCTTGTAGCTCGCGGGATCCACACGCCGCACTTCCTCGATCCCGTAGTACGCATTGAACGGAAACGGCTTCGTGATCGCGCTTTCCGGAAACTCGGGCGCGAGCCGGTTCGGGTCGAAGATCCAGCCCTGCACGCGGTCGTTCCAGCGCGACATCGTCCACAGCACCTTCTGCACCGATTCCTCGTTGGTCACGTCGCAGCCGGTGAGCAGCGTCAGCGCGCCGAGGCTCAAGCCCCGCTTCAGGAACAGCCGCCGCTCGAGGCTCGCGATCTCGGGCCGCGAGAACGCCTCCAGGCTGGTGGCCATCGTCCGCTTTTTCATGATCGCCCTCCGGATATCTTGACGCGCCCCGTGAACATCGACGGGAAAGTGCGCGGGACGAGCACCACCATCAGCACGTGCACCAGCACGAAGAACACGACCCCCGCCATCGCGAAGAAGTGCAGGTAGCGCGCGCCTTCGTAGTCGCCCATGAGCATCCCGAGCGCGTGGAACTGCACCGGCTTCCAGATCACCAGCCCCGAAAGCACGAGCAGGACCAGGAGCGCGATCGCGACCAGGTAGGCCGCGCGCTGCGCTGCGTTGTAGACCGAGAGGTCGGCGTGGGCGAGGCGCCCGCGCAGCGCGTCGCGCGCGTCGCGCCACACGGCCGCCGGACTCAGCGGCAGGAGCTTGCGCCTGAAATGGCCGGAGACGATGCCGTACGACAGGTAGATCACGCCGTTGATCGCGAGCAGCCACATCGCGGCGAAATGCCACTGCAGCGCCCCCGCGAGCCAGCCGCCGAGCGTCCATTCGGACGGGAACCGGAAGCCGAAGAGCGGCGACGCGTTGTAGATGCGCCAGCCGGACGCGACCATGATGAGGATCGCGAACGCGTTCACCCAGTGGGTGATGCGCACGACGAGCGGATGGATTTTGCGGTAGGGAGTGCCGGACGGGTGCATAGTGCCTCCTCGGCTGCGATGTTTGATCTTTCGTCGCAGCCGCAGGACCAGACCTTACAGTATCATCAGCGGGCGGCCGCGTCCCGCGGCGCCGCAGCCTTTCCCGAATACAAGAACTACCCGATGGCCATACTCAGGTCCGGCCTGCCCAGCTCTCCCGACCGGCGCCGCGACAACCGCCGTCAGCTCGACGTCTGGCACGTGCGCCGCGCGCGCCAGATGGAGGCGGCGATCCTCATCAGCCAGTCCTTCTTCGAGCACGTCAGCGTCGATGCGCTGCTCGAGGAAGTGCTCACGACCGCGCTCAAGGTCGTCAACGCGCGCGCCGGCGCGATTTTGCTCGCCGATCCCGAGACCCGGCAGCTCGCGTTCCGCTACGGCGTCAAGGAAAGCTCGAAAGCGCTGATCGGCAAGGCGATCCCGTGGGACCAGGGCATCGCCGGGGCGGTCTTCCAGTCGGGCCAGGCCGAGCTCATCCCCGACGCGAAACAGGATTCCCGCCACCTCGGCGCGGTCGACGAGATCACCGGTTTCACCACGCGCGACATGGTCGTGCTGCCGCTCAAGCGCTGGGAAGGCGAGGCCATCGGCGTCCTGGAAGTGCTCAACAAGGCCGAGGGCACGCTCGACGAGGAAGACGCGGCCCTGCTGTCGGTCGTGTCGGCCTTCGCCGCGATGGCGATCGAGCAGGCGCGGCTGTACGAGGAAGCCAAGCTCGCGGTCGTCGTGCGCCTGCTCGGCGACATCTCGCACGACATCAAGAACCTGCTGCTGCCGGTCACGACCGGGGCGGACCTGCTGCAGCACCACATCGACACGCTCGTCGAGGCGCTGCCGGCGAGCAAGAAGAACCTGTCGTCGCAGACCCGCACGCTCACCGGCCAGCTCCTGACCATGACGCGCAGCGCGAGCGCCCTCCTCCAGGACCGCATGAAGGGATTCGCCGACTGCGTCAAAGGCTTGTCGGCGCCGCCGCGGTTCGAGCCGCTGCGCCTGAAAGACGTGGTCGACAGCGTGGTGCGCACGCTCGAGCCGCTCGCCGCCGACCGCGGCATCGCGCTGAAGATCGAGGGCCTGGCGGAGCTGCCGCAGATCGAAGGCGACGAGCGGCGCCTGTTCAACTGCTTCTACAACCTCGTCACCAACGCGATCGCCGAAGTGCCCAAAGGCGGCTCGATCACCGTCGCCGCCGGCACGAGCCCGCTCGCGGGCATGGTGCAGGTCGCGGTGTCCGACACCGGCCGCGGAATGCCGCAGGACGTGCTCGACAGCCTCTTCACCGAGCGCGCGATCAGCCGCAAGCCCGGCGGCACCGGGCTCGGCACCAAGATCATCAAGGACGTGGTCGACGCCCACCGCGGCCAGATTTCGGTCCAGAGCCGCGAAGGCGCCGGCACCACCTTCACCCTCCTCCTGCCCGTCCGCTGAAAATCGGGGTCAGGTCCACATTTCAGCGTGAAATGTGGACCTGACCCCATTTAGCTTTCATCCGCTCGGCCACCCCGGGCTCGAGTGATTTCGACCCTCATCCCGGGCGCATCGCGGGAAGGTTGCCCCCTAAATCCGCGACGCCGGTGAGGCGCCGCCAGCCGTCGCGATCCCAGCCGACGACGCGCTCGACTTCCTTGCCGCCTGCGAAGCGCACGAGCGTCGGTGTCGCTTCGATGCCGCTCAGCCACGAGCGGTCGAGGTCGCGATCGTCGACGACTTCGACGCCCTGAGGAAATGCAGGGTCGTCCTGCGACACCGCGCGAAAGCCGGGCACGGCCCGTGCAACCGCCGCCAACTGCGGTTCGATGAGGGTGCACGTGGGACACGCGCGCTTGACGAAGACCACGAGGCCGTCGTCGAATGAGGGTGGGGTCGCCATCGACCTCTCCGCCGAAAGATGATCAGTCTAAATGATATGAGCGCATTCAAGCTTTCGCCGTTCGCATGCGCCGCCGCCCTGGCTCTCGCCGCATGCGCCGACATGGATTGGACCAAGCCGGGCGCCGACAAGGCCGCCGTATCCCGCGACATGGACGACTGTCGCGGCGCGTGGCTGCGGCGCGCCGAACCGCCCGAGGCGAAAGCATCGCAGGAGAGGACGCAGCCGGCCGTCGTCTCGCCGGGGCGTCCCGCCGGCAGCGCGAACGAGCGTTTCATCGCCGAGCACGAAGCGGTCCGGCAGTGCATGGTCGCGAAGGGCTACCAGCTCGCGCCGGCGCGCTGAACGATCGCACTGTAATATCGACGGCATGGACGCGCGCCGACGCTCCGCGTTGAAGACGATCGCGGGGCTCATCGCTGCGGGGGCGGCGATGCCGGCAACGAGCGCGAGCACCTCGATGATCACTCGACCCATCCCACGCAGCGGTGAAGCGCTGCCGATCGTCGGCCTCGGTACGTGGCAGACGTTCGACGTCGGCCCCGACGCCTCGCAGCGCGCGCCGCTCAGGGAAGTGCTGCAGACGCTGGTCGCGCGCGGCGGCAAGGTCGTCGATTCCTCGCCGATGTACGGCGAATCGGAGCGCGTCAGCGGCGACCTCGCCGCCGAGCTCGACCTGCGCGACAAGCTTTTCCTGGCCACCAAGGTCTGGACGAGCGGCCGCGAGGCCGGCATCCGCCAGATGGAGCAGTCGATCAGGCTCATGCGCGCCAAGCGCATGGACCTGATGCAGATCCACAACCTGCTCGACTACGAGACGCACACCCGGACGCTGCGCGAGTGGAAGAGCGCCGGCCGCGTGCGCTACATCGGCATCACCCACTACACCCGGAGCGCTTTCCGCGAGCTGGAGCGTCTCGTCGCGACCAGGCAGTACGATTTCGTGCAGTTCAACTTCTCGATGGCGGAGCGTGACGCCGAGGAGCGTCTCCTCCCGGCGTGCGCGGAAAGCGGCACCGCCGTGCTGATCAATCGGCCGTTCGCCGAAGGCTCGTTGTTTCGCCACGTCAAGGGCAAGAGCCTGCCGCCATGGGCGGCCGAGCTCGATTGCGCGAGCTGGGGGCAGTTCTTCCTGAAATGGATCGTCGGCCACCCGGCGGTCAACTGCGTCATCCCGGCGACGCGCAGGCGCGAGCATATGGAGGACAATGCGGGAGCGGGCGCCGGCAAGCTGCCCGACGCCGCGATACGCCGGCGTATGCTCGACTATCTGCAACAGGTCTGAGACGCGATGAGATTCATCTCTCCGATGATGCTGTGGCTGCTGCTGGCGGTGCCGCTGCTCGTCGCGCTGTATCTGTTCATTCTCCGGCGTAAAAAGCCCGTCGCGGTGCGCTTCGCGAGCGTCGCGCTGGTGCGCGAAGCGCTCGGTCCCGGCCAGCGCCTGCGGCGCCACCTGCCGCCGCTGCTGCTGCTCGCCGCGCTGACTGCGATGCTGCTCGCGGTCGCGCGTCCGACCGCGGTGATCACGCTGCCGTCGGAGCAGCGCACGATCGTGCTCGCGATCGACGTCTCGCTCAGCATGCGCGCGACCGACGTCGAGCCGAGCCGCATCGCCGCCGCGCAGGAAGCCGCGAAAGCGTTCATCGCCGAGCAGCCGCCCGACGTGCGCATCGGCATCGTGTCGTTCGCGGGCACCGCGCTCCTCGTGCAGGCGCCGACGCAGAACAAGGACGACCTCATCGGCGCGATCGACCGGCTCGACCTCCAGCGCCACACCGCGATCGGCAGCGGCCTCATCATGGCGCTCGCGACCCTTTTCCCCGACGCAGGCATCGATCTGGAGTCGATGATCTTCGGCGCCGGGCGCGATTACAAACGCGGCGTCGCGATCGACCAGGCGGACAAGACCGAAGCCAAGCCTTTCACGCCGGTGCCGCCGGGCTCGTATGCGTCCGCCGCGATCATCCTGTTGTCCGACGGACGCCGCACCACGGGACCCGATCCGCTCGACGCGGCGAAGATGGCCGCCGACCGCGGCGTGCGCGTCTTCACCGTGGGGCTGGGCAGCGCGCAGGGCGGCATGGCGGGCTTCGAAGGCTGGTCGATGTACATGCGCTTCGACGAAGAGACCCTGAAAGCGATCGCCGATGCGACGAAGGGCACTTACTTCTCCGCGTCCACCGCCGCCGAGCTCAAGAAGGTCTACCAGGAGCTCAACACGCGCTTCATGATGGAGAAGAAAGAGACCGAGATCGGCGCGCTCTTCGCCGCGCTCGCCGCGCTGCTCGCGGTGATCGCCGCGAGCCTGTCGCTCGCGTGGTCCAACCGGGTCTTTGCGTAACGGATATGAAATTCACCATCGAAACGGAACAGGAAGCTGACGGCCGGTGGCTGGCCGAGATTCCCGAACTTCCGGGCGTTCTCGCTTACGGAACAACTCGCGACCATGCCATGTCACAAGCACAGATTCTGGCGCTGCGCGTAATCGCCGATCGGCTCGAACACAACGAGACCAAACCTCAGCCCATCTCGATCGATATCGCAGCGGCATGACCGCTTGGCCTTCTTCGAAGGCACGTCACGTATAAGGTTGAAGGCGCCGGTCTCCGGGGAATCTGAATGGCCATAACCAACAAACAATCGGGCACCAACGTCGCCGAGATCGCCGACGGGATCTATCGGATCAATACACCGGTGGTGATGGAAGGCGGCCCGGGCGGGTTCTCGTTCAATCAGTACTTGATCGTCGACGACGAACCGCTGATCTTCCACACCGGGCCGCGCAAGATGTTCCCGCTCGTGCGGGAAGCGGCGGCGAGCGTGTTGCCGGTGGAGCGGCTGCGCTACGTCTCGTTCTCGCACGTCGAGGCGGACGAATGCGGCTCGCTCAACGAATGGCTGGCGGCAGCGCCGCACGCTTCGCCGCTGTGCGGCACGGTCGCCGCGCTGGTGTCGATCGACGACCTCGCGGACCGCCCGGCGCGCGCGTTACGCGACGGCGAGACGCTCTCGCTCGGCCAGCATTCGGTGCGCTGGTTCGATGCACCGCACCTGCCGCACGGCTGGGAGTGCGGCTTCCTGATGGAAGAGCGCACCGGGACGCTCCTCTGCGGCGACCTCTTCACGCAAGGCGGCGCCGATCACCCGCCCGTCACCGAGTCGGACATCCTCGGACCGAGCGAGGCGTTCCGCCGGAGCATGGACTATTTTTCTCACACCAAGAACACGCGCGCGATGCTCGAAAGACTGGCCTCCGCGAAGCCGGCGACGCTCGCCTGCATGCACGGCAGCGCGTGGCGCGGCGACGGGGCGACCCTATTGCGCGCGCTCGCGGACGCGCTCACCTCCTGAGAGCCGCCGCCAGCTCCTCGCGGTCAGGTCGACGAGGAACAGGATCAGCGCAGCGAGCGCGAGCGGCCACCAGGTTTCGCGGTCCGGAAACACTTCACCCGGCGACGGCGCATAGAGCCGTTTCAGGCCGGCGGCAAGATCGTCGGGATCGAGCATCTCGCCGCCGGTTTCTTCCGCGAGACGGCGCAGCAGGGTGAGGTTGGGGCTCAGCTCGCGGTATTCCTTCGGATAGGGCGCCACGTAGGGAACCGTCATCACCGACGACGGCGGCTGCCCTTCTCCACCCTCGGCAAAGAGCGTGACGAGATGAATGCCGCGCCCCGACGGCGTGAACCGGCCTTCGTAGCGGCCCGGCGCGCTCAGCGTGAGCGCGGCCTGCTGCGTGCTTCGATCGGATGCGGTGACGTTGCCGCGAAGCTTGAGGTCGTTCACGAAGCGGCCGTCTTCGGAGACGAAATCGGCGACCAGCCGCACCGCGTCGCCCTCGGCGTGGAGCTCCGCGCGCATGCGCGTCGGAAGGACCCGCCGCATGGTGTCGCGCGCGAGCTGTCCCGCGAGTTGCGGCAAGCCCTGCCAGCTCACCCATTCGCGGCCCCAGCGCCCGCTCAGATCCGACGTGAACGCCGCGACCCGGCCGAGCCCGTGCCGCCATGAGACGAGCAGAGGATCCTCGCCCGCCTGCATGAGCAGCTCGGCGCCCTGCTTCGGATAGGTGAGGACATAGCCGCGCAGGCGTGGCAGCGCCGCCTGCGCGATGCCGCGCAGCGGCCCGACCGGCGCCGTCACGCGCGGCGCGAAAGTCTTCTCGACCAGCAGGTCGCGCGCGACGAGCAGCGTCTCGGTGGTGAAGATCTGCGGGATCGTCCGCGGGTCGTGAGTGACGTAGCCGCGGCCCTTGCCCGCGCGCGCGATCTCGGCGAGCAGTTTGGCGTCGGAATCTTCCCCCACCGAAACCGTCGAGACGGTCACGTTCGCCTGCGCCAATTCCTGGATGAGCGGCTGGAAGTCCGCTTTCTCGGTGAGACCGTCGGAGAGCACGATGACGTGCTTGATCGCGGCCGCCTTGTCGATCATCACCCGCCGCGCTTCGACCATCGCCTTGTACATGTCGGTACCGCCGTCGGAGGTCAGTGCGGCGAGCTCCTTGCCCACCCACTCGCCGTGGCCGACGGGGCGGAACCTGAGCGCCCAGTCCCAGGCGGCGTCGAAGGCGAGGATCCCGACCTGATCGCTCGGGTTCATGATGTCCGCTGCCGCGACGATCGCCGCCTTCGCGAGGTCGAGCTTGGTGCCGCCTTGCGCGCCGATGCCCATGCTGCCCGACTTGTCGATGACGAACAGCAGCGCGACGTGAGGCAGGTCGAGGCGCGCCGGCGGACGCATGTCCACCGGCAGGACGCGTTCGAGCGGCGTGCGGAAGTACCCGCCGGCGCCGTAGCTCTGCGGACCGCCGACGACGAGCAGGCCTCCGCCGAGATCGCGCACGTAGCTCTCGATGTTCTCCATTTTCGCGTGCGTGAGGTGAAACGCGGGCACGTTGTCGAGCACGAGCAGATCGTAGGAAGCAAGCTCGGGCAGCGCGAGCGCGGTCGCTTGCGGCGCCGACGACGTCACGGCGTAGCCCTGCGCGCGCAGCACGCGCCCGAGAAATTGCTGGCTCTCGCGCTCGGAGGAAAGCAGCAGCGCCCGCGGCGCGCCTTTGACCTCCACCACGGCCTGAAGAACGTTGTTCTCCGCGAGCGTATCGTCCGCCGACTCGACGAGCAGCTCGTAACCGTGGCTGCCGCGCTCGGCGAGGCTGTCGCGAAAGCCGATCTCGTTCTCGCCCGGCTTCAGCTCGAGCTCGCGCTCGGCCGTGAGGACGCCGTCGCGCAGGAGCTTCACGCGCGCGCGCGCAGCGCCGCGGCTTTCGATCTTCGCTTCGATGCGGAAAGCTTCGCCGCTGTCCACCTGGCGCGGCACGACGAGGCCGCTCACGAACACTTCGTTGCGCGCGCGAGCAAGGGTGACGGGCAGCGTCCAGACCTGGGTGCGCTGCGCGCGCAACAGCGGGACCAGACGCGCGCTGTTGCCGCGGTTCTCGTTGCCGTCGGTCACGAGCAGAAGCCGTCCCTGGCGGCCGCCGCCGATCTGCGCGAGCCCGGCCTGGAGCGCCGCTTCCAGGTCGGTGGACTCGCGATCGAGCCGAGCGGAAAAATCCTGCGGAGGCTCGCGGCGCGGCGGCGACTCCCACTCCGGCGTGCGCGCGAACATGAGCAGTCCCGTGCGCGCATCGTCGTGCGAGAGGGGCGCGGCCGCTTCGAGGAGCTCGCGCGCTCTTTCCTGACCTTCCTGTCCGGTGCTGCGCGACACATCCACGCCGACGATGACGTCGAGCGCGCGCACGCCCTGGAGAATTTTCGGGTTCACGCAGGCGAGCGCCAGCGCGGCGAGCGCCGCGGCACGCAGCGCGAGCGGCGCGAGCGCGAGCTTCATGCGCCACGCGAGCACGCCTTCCAGCGCGAGGAGCCCGAGCACCAGGCCGAGCAGGACGGGCCACAGCGCGAAACCTGCCGCGGCGGTACCGTCGCGCGTGGACGCCGGCGGCGGTTGCGCCCCGGCCGTCGTGCGCGCGGCGATGTTCGATTCGTCCTCGTCGAAGAGATTGACCGTAAAGCGGCCGGCGCGGCCGGCGCTTCTCCACGTATAGACGCCCGTCTCGAGCGTGTCGCCGAAGATCACCGGGTTCCCGGTGACCGCGAGCTTTTCGCTGCGTCCCGACGGCGCGGCGATCTCGACCTCGCGATCGCCGGGCGGGACGAAGATCGGAAGCGCCGCCCCGGCGCGCGCGCTCTCGGCGGGAAACTCGCGCCGCCCCGGCCGGAACCATTCGAACGCGTTGTGAAACATCACCGGAAAGGCGACGCGGTACGGCAGGTCCGACGCCGTCACATCGAACCCGATATAGAGCGCCTTGAGCTTCGCGCGCTCGAACGCGACGACGAGCGGTCCCTCCTCCGACCGCGCCAGCACTACGGCGTCGCCGCCGGCCGCCACGCGCCGCGCTTGCTTCACGTGCAGATCGCCGAGGCTCAGCCCCGCGGTCACCGGGTGCTGCGCGAGCGGTGCGCTCACGCGCGGGCCTTGCATCTCGCCCTGCGCCTCGAGCGGCAGCTTCGGCGGCACGGTGCCGATGTAAATCACGTTGCCTTCGGTGAGCTCCGGCGCGGCCACGCGATCGAAGAGGAGGACGTCGTAACCGCGCGCCGCCTCCGGCTGCCAATCCGGAATCGCGGTGAGCTCCACGCGCGGAAAGAAGCGCAGCAGGTTATCGAGCGCCGGGTTACCGGGGCCGACGTAGAGCAGCCTGAGCGGCGCCGCGGCGCTCACCGTGACCGCGGCGCGATCGTCGGTCGGGAAGTCGTCTTCGAGCGCGAGTTGCGCGGTCAGCGTGCCGGCGGGTTTGCCGTCGTACGGACGAACGACGACCCTCCGCCCGCCGGGCTCGATCGTGATGTCCTCGCGCGCGAGCACGGTCTCGCCGAGCGCGAGCGTGAGCGGCGCGCGTGCGGCCCTCGTCCCGAAATTTCGCACCTGCGCCATGACCTCGAAGCGCTCCGAGCCGTCGGCGCGGCGCCTGATCTCGAGCCCGACGATGCCCACGTTCTCGGTGCCGCCGGGGATGCGGACGAAGCGCGAGCCCGGCGACTCGCGGCTGAATTCCTCGGCGCCGGCAAACGCGGCGTCGCTCACCACGACGACGCGGTCGTGACCGCCTTTCTTCAGGAACGCGTGGGCGAAGAGGATCGCGTCCCTGACGTTGCCGGACGCATCGGTCGGGCGGAGCGCGCGTGCGGCGTCCGCGAGCCGCTGCCTGTCCGCGGTGAACGGCACGATGACGCGCGTGTCCGGACCCGCGCCGATCAGCATCATGCGCTGTCCGGCGTGCAGGTCGTCGACGAGCGACGCGAGCTCGCGGCGGGCCGCGTCGAAGCGCGTGCCGCCCTGCCCTTTCGCTTTCATGCTGGCGGTGAGATCGATGACGACGATCGTGTCGCCGCGTGCGGCGCCGACGTGGAGCAGCGAGGGATCGGCGAGCGCGGCGACGAGCGCGATCGCGGCGAGCAGCTGCAGGATGAGGAGCAGATTCCTGCGCAGCAGCCAGCCGAGGCGCGTCGCGAGCGGGCGTTCCCTGGCGATGCGATCCCAGATGAAGAGCGCGGTCGTCCTCACCTTCACGCCGCGCGGCCTGAGGCTGTGCAGGAACAGGATCAGCGGCACGGCCCCGAGGGCGATCGCGAGCGCGTAGGGAACGCCCCATTCCATCAGCTCACCGCTCCGAGCTGTCGCAGCGATTTCAGGATGAAATCATCGAACGCTACGCTCGTCGTCGTGCGCAGGTAACCGGCGCCCAGGCTCGCGCAGGCCGATTCGATCTCGCGAAAATACGCCGCCAGCTCTTCCTGGAAGCGCCGCGCGAGCTCCGCGTCCACGAAGAGGCGCCGCTCGCGGCGCCCCTCCGCATCGACCAGCGCGACATCGCCCAGCACGCGCGGCTCGATGTCCTGCTCGTCGAGCACGTGAACGACGAGAACCTGGTGGCGCCTGCGTACGAGCGCCTCGACGGCGGCGCGCCAGCCCGCCGGATCGAAGAGATCGCTCGCGATCACCGCGAGGCCCGGCTGCGGAAACAGCGCAGTGAAGCGTTGCACCGCAGCCTGCAGATCGGTGGCGCCGGCGCACGTCAGCCCGTCGAGGAAACCGAACAATCGCAGGATCTGCGTACGTCCTCGGCCGAGCTTCAGCGGCGTCTGCAGCGCAGAGGAAAACGCCGCGCCGCCGACGCGGTCGAGATTCTTCAGCCCGATGTAACCCAGAGCTGCCGCGACCTTTCTGGCGTAGTCGCTCTTGCCTTCCGCGGCGGCCGGGGACGCCATGGACGCGCTCGTGTCGACCAGCAGGTAGAGGTTGAGCTCTTCCTCGGCGGTGAAGATCTTCAGCACGAGCCGGTCGAGGCGCCGGTAGATGTTCCAGTCGACGTAGCGCAGGTCGTCACCGCGCTGGTATCGGCGGTAATCCGAGAACTCGAGGCTGTGCCCTTTGCGCGAAGCCGCGTGCCCGCCGCCGGGCCCCGCCCAATCGAGGCGCTTGGCGGCGAGGTGCAGCCGCTCCAGCCGTTTCAGGAAATCGGCGTCGAAGAGCATCGGCTCCTCACGGCACTTCGGGCACCTGCCGCACGACGTCGGCGAGCACCTGTTCGGGGCTCACGCCTTCGGCATCGGCCTCGAGCTTCAGGATCAGCCGGTGACGCAGCCCGGGTACCGCCATCGAGCGGATATCTTCGAACGACACGTTGGGCCGGCCCGCGAGCAGCGCGCGCGCCTTGGCCGCGAGGATGAGCGCCTGCAGCCCGCGCGGGCTCGCCCCGTACAGCACGAAGCGGCGCGCGAGCTCGACGCCAACGCCGCTCGTATCGCGGCCGGCGTGGGTGGCGAGGATGAGGCGCACCGCATAGTCTTTCACCGCTTCGGCCAGCGGCACTTCGCGCACCCACCGGCGGATGGCGAGGATCGCCGCGCCGTCCATCACCTCGTTCAGCGGCTCCGGCGGGGCGGCCGTCGTGAGGTCGGCGATGCGCGAGAGCTGTTCGCGATTGGGATACTCCGGCAGGAGCTTGAAGAAGAAGCGGTCGACCTGCGCTTCCGGGAGCGGATAGGTGCCTTCCATCTCGAGCGGATTCTGGGTCGCGAGCACCATGAACGGGCTCTCCAGGCGATGCGCCTTGCCGCCCACGGTCACGCTGTTTTCCTGCATGGCTTCCAGCAGCGCCGACTGAGTCTTGGGCGTCGCGCGGTTGATCTCGTCGGCGAGCACGATGTTGGCGAAGATCGGGCCGCTCTGGAACGCGAAGATCTTGCGCCCCGACGCGTCGTCGGCGAGCAGATTGGTGCCGGTGATGTCCGCCGGCATCAGGTCCGGCGTGAACTGCACGCGCGAGAACGACAGGCCGAGCGTCTCGCCGAGGCTGCGCACGATCAGCGTCTTGCCCAGGCCCGGGACGCCTTCGAGCAGACAGTGACCGCCGCACACGAGCGCGATGAACACGTGCTCGATCAGCGCTTCGTGGCCGACGATGGTGCGCGCCATCTCGGCTTTGAGCTCCGCGAAGCTGCGGCCCGCGCGCTCGATGCGCCGCTCGACGTCTTCGATCGATTCCATGTTCATTTCGTCTGTTCCAGTGACAGGAAATAGTTCTTGACGGTGTCCCTGAGGTCCTCGGGGATGCGTTCGGTCGCGAGCTCCGCTTCCGCCTGGCGCCGATAGCTCGTGATGACTTCGTCGCGCGTGAGCCGGCTGGTGCCGGGCTTCGGCACCGCCTTGAAGAACGTGGAGCTGCGCTCGCCTTCGCCGATCTCGCCTTTGAGCTGGGCGCGGCGTGCGCCTTGCGCTTCCGGCAGCGACGGCGCGCCACGTTTCTCTCCGGGCGCGTTCCCCGGCGAGTTGCCGGGAATGTTCGGATCCCAGCGCTCGGCGCGTCCGTCCTTCTTCGGGTCGTCGCCGCCGGCGCGGCCTCGGGGGTCGCCGGGCCGACCGCGCTCGCGCTGCGTCAGCGCCTTGAGCGACTGCTCCGCGTCGGCGAGCGCTCGCCGGTCGAGCTCGGCGGTCGCGTCCTGCTCGAGCTTGTCCACCAGCGCCTTCAGCTCGCCGCGCGAGAGCTCCCGCGAGCCGCCCCGCGGCGCGTCGAGCTGCTTCTGCAAGCGGGTCAGACCGGCGAGGCGCTGCTGCCAGTCCTGCGCTTCGCTGTCCCCTGCGTTGAACGATTCGCGCGCGGCCTCGAGCTCCGCCCTCAGGTCGGAAAGCTCGCGGCGGCTCGTCGGCAGCGTGCCGGGGTCTCGTCCGCCGCTTGTTTGAGACGCCAGCTTGTTACGAAAGTCGCCGAGCTCGCGCTCGAGCCCGTCCTGCGTGGTCCCGGTCTCGAGGCCGCGTCGCGCGATCTTCTCCAGCTCGCGCGCAGCGGCGAGCGTTTTGGGCAGCGCTTCGCTTTGCGCCTTCTGCGCAAGCTCGCGCGCGAGCTCGCGCAGCTCGCGTGCAAGCGCGGGTTGCTGTCGCGGCGAGACGCCGTGGATGCCGAACCGCGTGTCGAAGTGCAGCATCGCCAGCCACAGCGCGAAGATCGGCAGGAGCAGCCACGCGTGCCAACCCCACGCGCGCGGAAAGAGCGCCCGCGGATCGAAGCTGCGCATTCTGTCCGCCGCTTCGCGCAGCACGAGCAGCGCCACCGCTTTCGTCTCGTCGCGCCGCAAAAGCTCCCATGCGGTGGTGGCGCGCTCGTCCAGGTGCAGCTTCCTGTCCAGCGCCGCCAGCGCTCGCGTGGTATCGGGCTCACGCCAGCGTCGCGCGTAGAGCAGATACGGTGCGATCGCGGCGAACATCGCCGCGGGCGGCGCCCACGCCCAACCGGAAGGGAGCGTCACGAACAGCGGCACGGCAAGCGCTGCCAGAAACGTATAGAACAGCGCGACGACGAGCGTGGCCTCGTACCGTTTGCGCCGCTCCCAGCCCAGCAGGCGCGAGAGGCGCGCTTCGAGCGTTTCGCTAGCGGTGTCCAAGCGTCACCCTTTTCAACGCCCAGCGGTGCGCGACGAGCCCCGAGCCGGCGAGCGCAAGGTGAAAAGCGAAATGGAGCACGTGCGCCGAGGCGCTGACGCCGGCGACCCTGAACGGCGCGGGCTCTTCGCGTCCCAGCACGGCGAGCAGATAGACCACCGGATCGAGCGGCAGGTAAACCGCCAGCGCCGCCACGACCACGACGAGCGTGAAACAGCGAATGGCGAACTGGCGGGTCTCCCGCTCGCGCTCCCAGAGGACCGACGCCGCCAGTCCCCACACGCCGTAGCAGAAGCCGTAGAAAAAGATGAGCGCCAGCGCGGCGGCGAGAACGAAGAGCGGCGTGTGGGAAATCGCCGCCGCCCACACGAGGATCGGCGTGCTCAGCAGCAGGAGACATGACAGGTGCGCGAGCAGCGCCGCGACGCGGCCTCTCGCCACGACTCGAAGCGCGCGAGGGCCGCCGCGCAGCCACTCTTCGAGCGGTTTGAAGCGCCGCGACGCGTATTCGTGGTTCGCGAGCCGCAGCGCGAAATACACGATCAGCGCGAGCGCCGCGGACGCGCAGATCTCGAGCAGCATGGCCGAGCCTCTCCACATCTGCTCGCCCAGCGACTGCGTCCAGAGCGCGCCGAAAGCGGCCGGCGCGAGAAAGACGAGCAGGTAGAAATAGACCGTCAGGACGTTGCCTTCCTCGAACAACACCTCGAAGTTCTCGCGCAGGACCGGATTCATTCGTCCTCCGGTCCGGCGAGCGGCGCGATCGCGCGGTAGAGCGCGTAGCTTTGCACGCGCACGCGCGCCTCGCCGGTCTCGAAGCGCGGCTCGGGCTCTCTCAACCACCCGACGAAGAGCGCGGCGCCGTTGCGCGAGAAGCTTTGCGTGCCTCCTTCCGGGAAGAACGACGCCTGGAAGAGCACGTCGCGCGGCTTGTCGTTGAACCTGATCTCGCGCAGGCTTTGCTCGGTGCGTCTCGCGGGATCCGCGGCGGCGTCGGGCAGCGCGAACGATTTCTTCCATCGCTCGCCGGCCGGCAGGTTGCCCAGAGCGACGTGCAGGCCGGGCGCGACCAGCCAGCAGTCGGTGAGATCCTTGCCGCTCTGGTTGAGAACGTCGAGCACGAGCTCACCCTGGGTCTGCACGATCGCAGCCGCGAGCTGCAGGCGCTCCACGTGACGCGCGCGGAGCAGCTTGTAGTCCCACGCCTTCAGCGGGACCTCGACGCGCGTGGTCCCGGCGCCGTGCCGGTAGACGAGCGACGGAGCCGGCTGCGCGGCGGCCGTCCGGAGACGCGGAACGGCATCCACCCACGCTTGCCCGAAAGCGAGACTGTAGTCGTGCGGCCGAGTCGAGAACAAGGCGAGGTTGCTCTGCGCGTCGACGTAACCGCCCCCGGCGTCTTCCATGACGCTCGCCGTCAGGAGCACGCCTTCCGGCGAGCGCTCACCACGGCTGAAGTAGAGATATCCGGCGACGGCGGTGCAGCCGATCCAGCCGCAGCACGCGAGGATGAGCTTGCGCGGGGTCATGCGCCAGCGCCGCCACAGGCGCACGAGCACGATGAGGCCCGCGAGGTATCCGGCGATGGCGAAGAAGAGCGAGCGGCCCGGCAGGTACGTGGACACGAACCACGGACTGAGCAGCGCCTGCGAGAAGATCGAATCGGTCCATTGCGTCTCCAGGGACGCGCTCTCCACCGGACGCGTAGCCAGCAGGTCCTGCAGGAATCGCGGCAGGCCGTTCCACGTTGAGAGCGGCGGACGGCCCGCGTCGACGGCGAGATACGCCACCTTGCCCCTGCCCCAATCGCTCTCGACGATGAGCGGCAGGCCTTCCGCCTCGCTCACGAGCCGCCCCTTCACGAGCGTCGCCGTCTGCGTCCACACGCCGCCGATGGCATCGAAGGGGTCCGCGCCGACGTGCGCGGTGAAGGCGGTGCGTTTGACGCCGTGCACCCGCACCGGAAGAAAACGTGCGAGCTGCGGCGCCTGGTACAGCGTGTAGTTCAGGCTGCCGATGATCACCATCCTGCCGCCTGCCGCGAGCCAGTGCTCGAGCGCGAGACTCTGCGTGCGAGACAGATCGCGCAGCGACAGATCGTACACGACAAGGTGAGAGACGCCGCGCAGCGCCCGCGCATCCCGCGGCAATTCGGCGACGCCCACCGCGACCACGCGGTTCGTGAGCGACGCGCCGAGCGAGGTCAGGGGAATCGCGCTGCCCTCGCTCAGGCTCAATACCACCGGCGCGGGCGTGAAGTGACGCCGCAGGTCGACGGCGCGCGACGCCGACGCCGATGCGCCGGTAAAGCGGATCTCGAGCGGGCGGTTGAGGACGTCCGGGTCGACGGTGAGCTCGACGCTGCGGCGCGAGCGCGCGGGCAGAAAGACCTCGCGGCGATGGAAGGCCTGGTACGCCGCACCGCCCTGCTCCGGGCCGCCTTTCCAAACCCCGATTTCCAGGATGCCTTCCGTCGAAGCGCCGATGTTCTCCAGGCCGACCTCGAGCGGAAACGGGCGGCCCAACTGGAACACGCCGTGGAAGCCGACCCGGGGCTCGATCAGGATCGTCGCGGCCGACGCGACCGGCGGCAGCATGGCCAGGAACAGGCACAGCGCGAGGAGGCCGCAGGCCGATCGGCGTCGACGTCGAGCGCGGCGTACCTCGTGCTCCGTCATCGGATTCACCTCTTCGCGGGTCGCCACAGGCTGGCGCCCGGACCTGCATATTATTCGCAGGACCGCCGACGGCGGCGAGCCCGCATCGATACGGGCCCGCGCGAGGACTGCGTCGCTAACCGGACCTCAGTACAGATGGCACGCGACCCGATGGTCGGGCGCGATCTCTTTTTCTTCCGGGACCGCTTCGCGGCATCGGGCCATCGCGTAGGGGCAGCGCGGATGGAAGCGGCACCCGGACGGCGGGTTGATGGGGGAAGGCACCTCGCCGCTGAGGATGATCTCCTCGCGCGTCTCGTCGGGATGGGCGGGCAGCGCCGCCGAGAACAGCGCTTTCGTATAGGGATGCAGCGGATGGCGGAAGAGCTCTTTGGTCTTCGCCTTCTCCACGATCTTCCCCAGGTACAACCGCGACCTCGCTCGCCATGTAGCGCGTGGTCGCGAGATGGTGGGCGATCAGGAGATAGCTCACGTCGTACTGCCGCTGCAGGTCGACGAGCAGGTTCATTGATCTGCGCGCGGATCGACACGTCGAGCACCGACACCGGCTCGTCGAGGATGATCAGCTTCGGCTTGGAGACGAGCGCGCTCGCCACCGCGATGCGCTGGCGCTGACCGCCGCTGAACTCGTGCGGATACAGGTTCGCCTGCTGCGCGCGCAGTCCGACCAAGGCGAGCGCCTCGCCGACGCGCGCCGTGATCTCGCCGTCCGAGACGCGCTGGTTGCATACCAGCGGCTCCCACGGATCCTGGAAGACCGCCTGCACCGCCGTGCGATAGCCCTTCAGCGCGTCGCCTTCGAGCGCGTGGACATCGTGACCGTCGCGCGCCGCGGCGGACCGGGCCGTGCGCGTCTGCACCGTCGGCTTCGGCACGCCGCCGCGGTCCTCGCGCCGGCCGCGGCGGCCCTCTCGACGCTGTGGTCGAGACCGGTCAGTTAGCGGCCACCGCGTCGATGTGATCGAGGCGGATGATGATGCGGCCGTAGGTCTGGTTGCGCACCTCGACCGCGTCGTTGCCGATGACGCGGACCACGCCGCCGCCGATCTGCTGGCCGCGCACGTAGAACATCAGCCCGCGCTTGTCTTTCTGGCTCACGGTGAAGAGCTCCTGCCAGGCCTGCGACACGCCGGTCGGCACGCCGGGCGACTGCGCGAGGACCGGGGCCGGCAGGGCGAGCGCGGCGAGGAAGGCCGAGACGGCGATGAAACGGTTGCGACGGGCGCGGGACATGTTGTTCTCCTTGTGGATGTAGGTACGGCCGCGTTGCCTAACGGCCGCGGCAGGCATATCGTAGGCGCGCGGTACGAAAAACCAACCAGGGAGGGGACATGGCGAACGGTCGCCCGCGCCGGCCGGACACCGCTTCCCCGAGCCTACGGCTCCGGGCTCCTGCTGCGCCCAAAAATATTCGAAAAATCCGGAACTTTCCCCGGACGCGCTTGCCTGTAGACAGTCGTTCCGCCACCGAGGAGACAACATAAGTGAGCAACCGTTTTAGCGCCGTACGCCTGGGTCTCGCCATCGTGCTCGCGGCCCTGGTCGCAACTGCCTGCAGCTTCACGCGTTTCGGCTACAACCAGGCCGACACCCTCGCCGCCTGGATGGCGGACGAGTACTTCGATCTGGACGGCCAGCAGAAGCAGGAATTCTCGACCCGCTTCGGCCGCTTCTATGCGTGGCACCGCAACGAGCAGCTTCCCGAGTACGCCGCTTTCCTGCACACCGCGCAGGGCAAGGTGAAACAGGGCATCGCCCGTCAGGACGTGCTGTGGTTCGTCGACGGGCTGCGTACCCGGGTCCGGACCGCCGCACGGCAGGGCGCGCCGGAGGCCGCCGCTTTCCTCGCGACGCTCACCCCCGCGCAGATCGAGAACCTCCAGAAGAAGTGGGAGAAGGACAACAGGAAGTACGTGAAGGAGAACAAGGTCAACGGCAGCGCCGAGGAGCGCGCCGAGGTCGAGGCCAAGAAAGTCGTCAAGACGTTCAAGGAGTGGCTGACCCCGCTGACCGACGCGCAGGAGACGCGGGTCGCGGCGATGGTGCGCGAGCTCCCGCCGATCGACCAGTTCCGCTACGCCGAGCGCCTGCGCCGCCAGAAGGAGTTCATCGCCCTGCTCCAGCATCGCAACGAGGACCGCGAGCGCTTCACCAGGCTCGTCGGCGACTACCTCGCGAACTGGGACAAGGGCCGCACCGCGGACGAGCAGAAGCGCCTCGACGCGTGGTGGCAGAAGCGGGCCGACATCTTCGTCGCGCTCGACAAGTCGATGAGCGCCGAGCAGCGCACCGCCTCGATCGCGAAAATGCAGGGCTACATCGAGGACTTCACGCAGCTCGCCGGCAAAAGCAGCTCGAGCCGCACCGCCGCGCGCTGACACGTCGGCCTTCCGGCCGCCGCGAGTGTTGAGTGTTGAGTTGTGAGTGTTGAGTGAAAACCGGGAGACTTGCCGTAGACTCCCTCACTCAACACTAAACACTCAACACTCGAATGCACTATTCCGGCACCATCCGCAGCAAGCTGCCGAATGTCGGCACCACGATCTTCACCATCATGTCGCGCCTGGCGGCCGAGCACGGTGCGATCAATCTGTCGCAGGGCTTTCCCGATTTCGACTGCGCGCCTGAGCTGCGCGCGCTGCTCACCAAGTACCTCAACTCGGGGCTGAACCAGTACCCGCCGATGGCGGGCATCCCGGCGCTGCGCGATGCGATCGCGGAGAAGGTCGAATCGCTGTACGGCGCGAAGTACGATCCCGAGGATGAGATCACCGTCGTCCCCGGCGCGACCTACGGCATCTTCACCGCGGTGGCGGCGATGGTGCGCCCGGGCGACGAAGTCATCCTGTTCGAGCCCGCGTACGACAGCTATGCGCCGGCGATCGAGGTGAACGGCGGCAAGCCGGTCTACGTCCAGCTCACCTATCCCGACTACGCGATCCCCTGGCAGGCGGTGCAGGAAGCGATCACGCCCAGGACCCGGATGATCGTGATCAACTCCCCGAACAATCCGACCGCGAGCGTATTCTCGTCCGAGGACCTGCGCATGCTCGAAGGCCTGCTCGAAGGCACCGACATCGTCGTGGTGAGCGACGAGGTCTACGAGCACATCGTCTTCGACGGGCACGCGCACCAGAGCGTGGCGCGCTATCCGAAGCTCGCGGAGCGCAGCTTCATCGTCTCCTCGTTCGGCAAGACCTATCACGTCACCGGCTGGAAGACCGGCTACGTGCTCGCGCCGCGGGAGCTGTCCCTCGAGTTCCGCAAAGTGCACCAGTTCAACTGCTTCGTCGCGAACGGTCCGGTGCAATACGCCTTCGCCGAATACATGAAGGAGAAGGACGCTTATCTCGCGCTCGCGGCGTTCTATCAGAAGAAGCGCGATTTCTTTCTCGCGGGTCTGCAAGGCTCGCGCTGGAAGCCGCTGCCCTCGCGCGGGACCTTCTTCCAGAACCTCTGCTACGACGCCATCAGCGACGAGCGCGACACCGATCTCGCGGTGCGCCTCACGCGGGAGCTCGGCGTCGCTTCGATTCCGGTCTCGGTGTTCTATCGCGAGCCGCCCGCGCACCGCGTGCTTCGCTTCTGCTTCGCGAAGTCAGAAGAGACGCTCGCCAAGGGCGCCGAGATCCTGCGCGGTATTTAGAGGGAGGGAGGTTCAAGGAGGGAACCGCAGGTGCCCTCCTTGGCGTTCATCGGCGAGCGCCGCGCGTAGCGGCGTTCATCGGCGAGCGCCGCGCAGCGGCGACTTCAGCGCGACGTCGTCCTCCGCGAAGATGCTTGGTCGCGGAGTCAGCCAGCCGAAGAACGCCGCCGCGATCGCCGCGATCGCGTGCAGCCATACGTCGTTGCCGTAGACCGGCGCCAGCCCGAAGAGTGTGTTGAGCGCCGGCACGAGGCCCACGATCGCAAGCGCGCCGCTGATCACCGCGATGGTCTTGGCGTAGGCGCGCGAGCCGCCGGCGCTGCGCGATGCCGTGATGCCCCATGCACCCATCGCCATGTGGACGAGGTTCACGAAGTAATTCACCGGAAGAATGCCGAACAGGTAACCGTAGTAGTAGGTGAAGCGCACGTCGGGCGCCTGCTCGGGCGCGGGGGTGACGAGCGGCGAGATGAAGCCGAGCACCCCTATGGCCAGAAACACGATGCCGATAGCGAGCGCGAATGCGCGTCCAGTCACGTCGATCTCCTCGAAGGTCGGGCCGTAAGCCCTTGTCCGGCATTTGTTTGCATTTAGCGTGCCGGAAATAACCTCGACGGGAACGGGCGTTGCATCGTGAAAGACATGATTGCAGTGGCTCGAATCGGCATGTCGCTCGCGCTCGCGATGGGGCTCACCGCGTGCGATCCCTCGCAGAAGAAGCCGGAGGTGATCGAAACCGCGGTTCTGACCCAGCGCGTCGGCGATACGCCCGCAACTGTGCCCGAGGCGACCGGCTCGCCAAGCGCCGGCTCGGAACGCAGCGTGCGCCTGTTCGGTCCTGGCATCAGCCGCCAGCGCCAGACACGGATCTGAGCCGGCACCCCATCAGACTTCGAGGAGACGACATCATGAAACCCGGCAAGCGCATCACCTTCGTGGCGGCGGCCGCCGCGCTCGGACTCGCGGCGTGTACGACGCCGCCTTATTCGGACGGCTCGTATCCGCAGGCCCAATCTCAATATCCGGCCGGCCAGTACCCGGCCTATCCGCAGGCGCAGTACGCGCAGTACGGCTACGTCGAAGCGGTCGAGGTGGTGCCTGTCGAGCAGCGCAGCGGCCCGGGGATCGGCGCGATCGGCGGCGCGATTGCGGGCGGCGTGCTGGGCAACCAGATCGGCCACGGCACCGGCCGCGCGGCGGCGACGGTCGGCGGCGCGGTCGCGGGCGGCGTGATCGGCCACCAGGTCGAGCAGCGCGTGCGCGGCAACCAGGCCAACAGCCAGTACCGCTTCCGCGTGCGCATGGACGACGGCAGCTACCAGACCTTCGTCCAGGACCAGCACAACAACATCCGCGTCGGCGATCGCGTGAGAGTGGAGAACGGGCAGGTCTACGCGGGCTAGCCCCAAGCGCGAAACGAAAAACGGCACCCCCGGGTGCCGTTTTTTATCGGGATCTGACCCCGGCCTTTTCGGGGTCAGATCCCGGTTTGCTCAGAGAACTCCCGACGCGCCCCCATCCACGTTGATGCAGCATCCCGTGACGTAGCTCGCCGCATCCGACGCGAGGAACGCGATGACGTTCGCGACCTCTTCGGCTTCACCCATGCGCCCGAGCGGGACGGTCCTGCCGGTCTTCTCGTAGTGCTCGGCGACCGGGATGCCCGAGCGCGCGGCGCGCCGCTCCTGCTGCATCGACTTGATCTTGCCGACCGCGACCGCGTTCACGAGGATGTTGTCGGCGGCATATTCCTTCGACAGCGCCTTGGTGAGCGCGAGGCCCGCGGCGCGGCTGATCGTCGTCGGGAACGAGCCGGCGAACGGCTGCTTGGCCCCGACCATGTTCAGGTTGATGATGCGCCCGCCGCCCTGCTTCTTCATGTGCGGCACCGCCGCGCGCGTGGTGCGGATGTGCGCGAACACCTTGACGTCGAGGTCCTTCTGCCACGCCTCGTCGGCGACTTTCTCGAACGGGTCCTGTCCCGTGCCGCCGGCGTTGTTGACGACGATGTCGAGACGGCCGAACTCTTGCACCGTCTCGTCGATGAAACGCTCGAGGTCCCCGGGCTTGGTCGCATCGGCCACGATCGCGAGCACTTTCGCGCCCGACTTGCGAAGCTCGTCGGCGAACGCGTTCAGCACGTCGGCGCGCCGCGCGCACAGCGCGACGCTCGCGCCTTCCTCCGCGAGCCGCTTCACCGTCGCCCGCCCGATCCCTTCGCTGCCGCCCGTCACCGCGGCGACCTTGCCACGCAATCCCAGCTCCATCTGCATTTCCTCCCGAAAGTGAGTGCGGCGGATTGTGTCACAATGAAAATCCGTGAACGGGTGAACGAGTGAACGGGTAAACCCGCTCGAAACGCCCGTTCACTCATTCACCCGTTCACGCCCTTGAAAATGATCATCGCCATCCCCGACGACTACCACGGCGTCGTCACGACGCTCGACTGCATGAAGCACCTCGCGGGTCACGAGGTGCGCGTCTACACCGACGCGGCGCCGCCGTTCGAGCGCACCGTCGAGATGCTGAAGGACGCCGACATCGTCGTGCCGATCCGCGAGCGCACGAATTTCACGCGCGAGCTGATCGCGGCGCTGCCGAAGCTCAAGCTGTTCAGCCAGACCGGCCGCAGCACGCACCACATCGACGCCGCCGCGTGCACCGAGCGCGGCATCGCGATCGCGGCGGGCACGCATGCGTCGCCGTATACGGTCGCGGAGCACACCTGGGCGCTCATCCTGTCGACGCTGCGTCACATCCCCGAAGAGACCGCGCTCATGAAGCGCGGCGAGTTCCGCCGCTCGTTCAGCCTCGGGCTGCACGGCCGCACGCTCGGCATCTTCGGTCTGGGCAAGATCGGCAAGCTCGTCGCCGCGACCGGCGCCTCGTTCGGCATGCGCGTGCTCGTGTGGGGGCGCTACAACTCACTGCGAGACGCACGCGAGCTGGGGTACGAGCTCGCCGAGGACCAGCGCGACCTCTTCGCGCGCGCCGACGTGCTGAGCCTCAACGTGAGGCTGACGAAGGAGACGCGCGGTCTGGTGCAAGCCGCCGATCTCGCTTTGATGAAACCCGACGCGATGCTCGTGAACGCCGCGCGCGCCGAGCTGATCGAGCACGGCGCGCTCGCAGCGGCGCTGGCGCGCGGCCGTCCGGGCTACGCCGCGGTCGACGTCTACGAAGACGAGCCGGTGCTCGAAGGCGACCATCCGCTGCTGCGTCTGCCCAACGCGCTCTGCACGCCGCACACCGCGTGGCTCGAGCGCGACACCTACGAGCTCTATTTCGGCGAAGCGTTCGAGAACGCCGCCGCCTGGGCCGCGGGCAGGCCGGTGAAGCTCGTCAATCGGGTGGTGCTGCGTTAAACTGCGGGCTCCTACCCGCACGTCCCCCGACCGATGGCCGAATCCAAGCTGTTCGAAGGCGAGCTGCACGATGCAATGCAGCAGCTCTTCGACGAAACCATAGAAGCGATGCAGCTCGCCAAGCAGAGCCCCGACCTGGACGATCTCGCAGCGGTGTTCGCGGTCGCGCTGCTGAAGCTCGGTCTCGCGACCGGCTTCGTCGAGCAGCGCCACCCCGGCTTCGCCAAGGACGTCGAAGAGAAGCGCCAGCGCGTCATCGCCGCGCTGCAGGCCGAGCAGCAACAGCAACAACAGCAGCAGCAGCAGCAGAAACAGCAGCACTGAACCTCTTGCAAGGTGTACGCGTGAATACCGCTACCGGGCTCTCGCTGCCCATCTACCTCGACAATTCGGCGACGACTCCGCTCGATCCGCGGGTGGTCGACGCCATGCTGCCGTATCTCACCACGCATTTCGGCAATCCCGCGAGCACGACCCACGAGTTCGGCCGGATCGCCATGCACGCGGTCGAGCGCGCGCGCGCCGAAGTCGCGGCGCTGGTCAACGCCGACGAGCGCGAGATCGTGTGGACGTCCGGCGCGACCGAGTCGAACAACCTCGCGATCAAGGGCGCCGCGGCGGCGGGCACGCGCGGCAAGCGCCTCGTCACGGTGCAGACCGAGCACAAGGCGGTGCTCGACACGATGAAGGAGCTCGAGCGCGCGGGATACGAAGTCACCTACCTCGCGCCGGAGCCCAACGGCCTCGTCGACCCGCAGAAGTTCGCCGCCGCGCTCAGGCCCGACACGCAGCTTGCATCGGTGATGCTCGTCAACAACGAGATCGGCGTGATCCAGGACATCGCTGCGCTCGGCGAGGTCTGCCGCGAGCGCGGCATCGTCTTCCACGTCGACGCCGCGCAGGCGACCGGCAAGGTCGCGATCGATCTGAAGCAGCTTCCCGTCGACCTGATGTCGCTCACGGCGCACAAGACCTACGGCCCCAAAGGCATCGGAGCGCTGTACGTGCGCCGCGGCGCGCGCGTCGCGGCGCAGATGCACGGCGGCGGCCACGAGCGCGGCATGCGCTCGGGGACGCTTCCGACGCACCAGATCGTCGGCATGGGCGCGTGCTTCCGCCTGGCGCAGGAGGACATGGCCACCGAGGTGCCGCGCCTGCGCAGCTTGCGCGACCGGCTGTGGGCCGGGATCTCCGATCTCCCCGAGCTGCGCATCAACGGCGACATGGAGCGCCGCATCGCGAACAATCTCAACCTGTCGGTATCGCTGCCGGACTGCGACGCGCTCGTGACCTCGCTCACCGATATCGCGGTGTCGTCCACGTCGGCGTGCTCGTCGGGCAGCGCGATGCCTTCTCACGTGCTGCAGGCGCTCGGCGCGGAAGGCTCGAGCACGATCCGCCTGACGATCGGACGCTTCAACACCGTCGACGAGATCGATCACGCCATACGCCACCTGCGCGACAAGCTCGAAGAATGCCGGGCGCGAAAGGCGGCGTGACCGCGTAGCGTCGCCGGCACGTCTCGTGCAGCGCTCGAAGTACCCATAAGGAGCGCCGCATGAAACGAGCAAACCACGGAACCCGACTCGAAGGCACGCCCAGGAACGACGTGCCGCCCCCGCCGACCGCGCAGACCGGCAAAAACCCCAGGGACGCGCGCGAGGACGACAAGCAGCTCGAGGAGAACCGGAAGGAGCTGCACGTCGGCGAGGACCACAAGACCGAGGACATGGAGCAAGGCAACCGCGGCACTTTCCCGTAGGCCTTCGGCCCCCGTTAAGCGCCAGGGAGGGAACCTGCGGTTTCCCTCCTTGATCCTCCCTTCCCTCCAACGGCGATACCCTTGCATTGCGGGGCGACCCTAGCTACCCTCAGCGCCTCCTCCTGGAAGCGCTGAAATGGGACTCACCGCAGTAGAAAAGACGCTCGCAGCCAAGAGCGGGAAAGCGAGCGTACGCCCCGGGGACGTCGTCTTCCCCGACCCCGACTTCATCATGATCCACGACGGTGTCGTGATGGGCGCCAAGCGCGAGCTCGACGCCCTCGGCATCGACAAGCTCGCCGCGCCCGACAAGGTCGTGATGGTCACCGATCACGACGTGATCTACGGCAGCGCGCGCGCGGCCGAGCGCGGCGCCTACAACCGCAACGCGGCCCGCGCGTGGGGCGTGAAGAATTTCTACGACGTCGGCCGCGGCGGCCACGGCCACGTCTTCCCGATGGAAACCGGCATGCTGCTGCCGGGCATGTTCTATTTCGACAACGACCGCCACGCGACCAACGCCGGCGCGATCGGCGCGTTCGGTTTCCGCATGGGCACCGAGATCAGCCGCGTGCTCGCCACCGGCACCAACTGGATCATGGTGCCCAAGACCGTGCGCATCACGATCAAGGGCACGCTGCGGCCCGGCGTGCACGCGCGCGACGTCGGCTTTCGCATCGCCACGATGCTCGCGACCGGCGAGCTCGACGCCGATCTCGACTATCGCGTCCTCGAATACGCGGGCGATCTCGACCAGTTCGATCTCGCGGCGCGGGCGGCGCTGTGCTCGAGCCCGACCGAGATGCGCGCCTACGGCATCTTCGTGCCGCCGTCCGAAGCGATACTCGAGCGTGCACGGGCCCATGCGAAGCGGCCTTTCACGCCGGTATACGCGGACAAGGATGCCGAGTACGACGCCGACCTCACGCTCGATGTCTCGGCGCTCGAGCCGCAGGTCGCGAAGCCCGGCGGCGTCGAGCGTGCGGTGGACGTGGCCGAAGTCGCCGGCACCCGCATCGATCACGTCTTCCTCGGATCGTGCGGGTCGAGCTTCTTCGAGGACATGCAGACCGCCGCGCGCATGCTCGAAGGCAAACGCCTCGCACCGCACGTGCGCATGTTCGTCGCACCCGGCTCGGAGCAGTCGACGCAGCGCATGGCGCGGGAAGGACTGCTCCAGACGTTCATCGAGGCCGGCGCGGTGATGCTTCCCGCCGGCTGCGGCCCCTGCAACGACGCGGTGATCGGGCCGGTGCATTCGGGCGAGGTGTCGATTTCCACCGCGGCGAACAACAACTTCGGGCGGTTCGGCGCGAAGGATGCGCAGCTCTATCTGGGCTCGCCGGCCACCGTCGCGGCTTCGGCCATCGCGGGGGTCATCGCGGACCCGCGAACTGTTTAAAAGCAATGAACCGCCAAGGACGCAAAGGACACAAAGGAAAACCAAATCTTTTCGTAGGGTGCGTTAGCCGCGCAGCGGCGTAACGCACCGCAAAGGCATTAGCCCTTCTCGGTGCGTTACGCTACCGCTAACGCACCCTACGTTCGTATCGCTTTCCTTTGCGTCCTTTGCGGTTAAACGATTTTCAAGCTCACATGACCGACTTCCAATGGCGGCTCGAAGGCCGCTGCTACAAGCTGGGGCACGACGTGCCGCATCCGGGCGGGGTGGTGCCGAACCACATCATCGTCGGGCGGCACTTCGACGCGAAAGACATCATTCCCCAGCTCTTCGCCGAGACCGACCCCGGCTTTCACGAGCGCTGCAAGCCGGGCGACATCATCGTCGCCGGCCGCAACTTCGGCATGGGCCCGAAGATGAACGGCTACATCGCCATGCAGGCGCTCGGGCTCGGCCTCGTCTGCGAATCGATGCCTTTCCTCGCCTACCGCGCCGCGGTCGGCTGCGGGCTGCGCGTGCTCACCGACTGCGTGAACGTCCTCGAGTTCTGCGAGACCGGCGACGAGCTCGAGGTGGATTTCAGGAACGGCTTCTTCGTGAACCGCACCCGCGGCATACAGCGCGAATACCCGCCGATCCCCGACGGGCTGCTCGAGCTCGTCGAGCTCGGCGGCAACACCGGTTGGCTCGAGCAGTGGTGGGCATCGCAGCAGCAGGACGCCGCGGCCTCGTGACGCGCGGCGCCCGCATCGCCGCGGCGCTCGCCCTGAGCGTCCTCGCCGGCATCGCGCAAGGCGCCGCGGACAGCGCGAAGGACTGCGGCACGATCACCGGCAATCCCAGGGCGGCGATCGAGGCGTGCACGCGCGCGATCGAGTTCCTGAGCCTCGATCGTCCCGATCTCGCCAAGGCCTATTACTCGCGAGGGACCGAGTACGCGGCCCTCGGCAACCACGACCGCGCACTGCCCGACTTCAACATGGCGATCGAGCTCGATCCCAATCTCGCCAGCGCGTACTACAACCGCGCGCTCGCGTGGTCGGCGAAAGGCGAGTCCGACCGGGCGCTAGCCGATTACGATACCGCGGGCAAGCTCAACCCCCGCGACGCCAACGTATTCCTCGGCCGCGGCGCCGAATGGATCGCCAAGGGCGATTACCGCCGCGCGATGGCGCAATACGACGACGCGCTGCGCCTCAACGCCGAATCGTCGCCGGCGTGGTTCGGGCGCGGCCGCGCCCGCTTTTACGCAGGCGATTTCATGATGGCGGCGTCCGACCTCTACCGCGCCCACGATCTCGCGCCCGGCATTTACTCCGCGATCTGGCTCTACCTCGCCCGCAAGCACGCCGACATCCCCGGCGAGCGCACCCTCGCGCGCGAAGCCGGCACCAGCGGCAGCGGACAGTGGCCGGCGCCGGTCGTCGGGCTGTATCTCGGCAACACCCCCCCGGACGCCGTCGCCCGCGCCGCGTCGAACCCGGACCCGGCGCGCGCCCGCGACCTCAAGTGCGAGGCGAGCTTCTACATCGGCCAGTGGCACGTGCTGCGCGGCGCGCGCGACGCCGCGATCCCGCTCCTGAAGGAAGCCGAGAGCACCTGCCCGAGGAGCTTCATCGAGCGCGAAGGCGCGGCAGCGGAGCTCACGCGCCTGCGGTAGCGCAGGCGCCCTCGCCTGCATCCGATTCGCGGTCCGTCCCGCAGGCGAGGCGCCTGCGCTACATTGTCGCCGTGACCCTCGACGCGACCATCGTCCCGCTCGCCGACGCGCACATCGAAGGCTTTCGCGCGGCGGTGGACAGCGTCGCGCGCGAGCGGCGCTACGTCGCGATGCTCCAGGCGCCGCCGCTCGAGGACTGCCGGGCGTACGTGCTCGACATGCGCCGCCGCGGCTTTCCCCAGTACGTCGCGCTCTGCGACGAGCGCGTCGCCGGCTGGTGCGACCTCTCCCCGGTCAACCGTCCGGTTCACGCGCACTGCGGCACGCTGGGTATCGGGGTGATCGCGGATTACCGCGGGCGCGGTCTCGGCAGCCGCCTGCTCGCGGCGACGCTGGAGCGCGGCCGCAAGATCGGTCTCACCCGCATCGAGCTCGAAGTGCGCGCAGCGAACCTGCCCGCGATCGCGCTCTACGAGCGCTTCGGCTTCGTCCGCGAAGGGGTGAAGAAGAACTCGGTGCGCATCGACGGCGAGTACGAGGACGTCATCGCGATGGCGTTGTTGTTCTGACCGGCGCGCGTTCATGTAGCGCCGCCAGGCGCATAAGCGCGCCTTTGCGCGGGAGGCGCAGCTTGCTGCGCCGACCAGCGGCGTGGACCCGTCAGCGCTCGAGGGCCGACCGCACGATCGTGGAAATGAGCTCGGGATAAGGCACGCCGGCAAAGCACCGGTCGCGCCCGAACGTGTGGCGCGTGAGGTCGGGGTTGGGATTCGCTTCGAGGAAGACGAGCTCGTTCTCAGGCGTCAGGCGGTAATCGACCCGGGCGTAGTCGCGCAGCTTGAGCGCGTGGAAGATGCGCCGGCTCGCGTCCTCGATGTGACGCGCCACCTCGGGCGCGAGCTTCGGGACGCGATAGCGCACGCGCCATTTGCTGCGATATCGCGCATCGGTCTTGATGCGGTCGGTCGCGAAGCTCGGCGCCCCCCGCCCGCTTCTGCCCACCACGAGCTCCAGAGGCGGCATCACCCGCGGCTCGTTGCCGAGGAGCGCCACGAAGAGGTCGCGCCCGCCGACGAACTGCTCGCACATCAGCGCGTCGGACCTGCGCCTGCGGATCGAGGCCAGCCTTCGGGCGAGCTCCGCATCGCTTTTCACGAGCGAAGCGGTGCCGATCTCGTCCGAGCCGTCGCCGTACTGCGGCTTCACGAACACCGGATAGCGGAGCGTGCCGGCGCGGGGACGGCGGCCGTTGACGAGCGTGTGCGGCGCCACCGCGACGCCGAGCTCCGACACGATGCGCTTCGCGAGCGCCTTGTCGCGCGCGATCTGCATCGCGTCGGGCCCCGAGCCGGTATAGCGCAGCCGCATCATGTCGAGCATGCCGGCGATGGCCGAATCGAGGCGGCGATCGCCTGCGACCCATTCGGTGAGATTGAAAACGAGAGACGGTTTGGCGTCGCGCAGCGCCTCGACCGTGGGCGTGATCGAAGCATCGAACGGCAGGACGCGGATGCGCGCGTGCTCGCGCGCAAGCTCCTGCACGACCTGCCATTCCATCGTGCCGCGCTCGAGCTCGAACTCGCCGCGCGCATCGTGCGCGCCGGTCTCGGCATCGACGAGGACTGCGATGTCGACGCCATTGACGCGATTGCCTGTCATGCGGGCGATTCTATATCGCGCGTCACTTGATCGGCAGGAAAACAGCCGTCGCGACGCTCTGCACGACTTTGACCACGGTGCGGTTGTCCTTGTCCGCGATCACCTTCGACAGCACGTCGAGGCTGCCGATGATCTTGCCGAACTCGCGCTCGTACGAGAGGTTCGCGCCTTCGTTCGACAGCAGATAGAGCTGCCCCTGCGGCGTGCGCTTGGTGGAGAGCATCCAGACCGCGATCTCTACGTTGCGCGCCGCGTTGTAGAGCCGCTGCGGATTGAGGTCGTCGATGAGATAGAACTCGGTCTTGTCGTTGAATGCGGCCTGGATCATGCTCGCGACCCCCGCGATGTAGGCGAGCACGCGATCGCCCTGGTAATCCTCGCGGAAGGCGAGGTGGATCGCCTGCACGTCGCGCGCGCCGTTGAGCTCCGCGAAGCGCCAGCGGTGGTCCGCGTCGAAGATGCGCGACAGGCCCTGGTCGAGCGCGAACGCCCCGCCCTTCCTCAGCTCGCGCGGATTGCGGCGATAGAGCTTCTCGGTGAGGATCTTCAGGTTGGCGAAGATCTCGCGCTGCTGCGCCTCGGCGACGCGGTCGATGTCGGTCTTGACGAGCTGGCGCGGGGTGAAGCCGTGGTTCGCGGCGGTGGGAGGGACGGTCCGGCCCGCCGAGCAGCCGGCGAGCAGGAGGACTGTAGTCGCTAGAACAGCGGCATTGAGCACGTCCGCGATTGTACCGCCGAAAAGCCGCATGCAGATCAAGAGGCGAGCCCGCCGCCGGGACGCGCGACGACCCGCGCCCGGCGTCGACTCCCTTCGTCGGCGCCTCATGGCCCATGTGCGCCATCAGCGCGGCCATCGTGGTGCGCAGGACCGCCTCGTCATCGGTGATCAGGATGCGCATACCGCTTCAACCGAACAGCAGAGCAGTCCCGCGCGCCAGCAGCGGCGGGATCTCCGCGGGAGGCACCGGGCGGCTGCAGTAGTACCCCTGTATCTCGTCGCATCGCAACGTCCTGAGGAACTCCAGTTGTTCCGCCGTTTCCACGCCTTCGGCGATGACTCGCAGGTCGAGGCTCTGTGCCAGGGATGTTATCGACCTGGCGATGGCCACGGCGTTCGCGTTCGCCGGGATATCGCGGACGAACGACTGATCGATCTTGAGCTTGTCCACCGGCAGCCGCCGCAAGTAGCTCAGACTCGAGTAGCCGGTGCCGAAATCGTCTATGGAAAGGCATATCCCCATGTCTTTGAGGGTCGTGAGGACGCGCAGCGCTTCTTCGGCCTCCGACATCAGCAGGCTTTCGGTGATCTCGAGCTCGAGCTGCGACGGCTCCAGCCCCGACTCGTCGAGAACGTCCGCGACGAGCTCGGTGAACCCCGCCTGGCGGAACTGCAGCGCCGACAGGTTGACCGCCACGACCACGGGTTTGAGACCGCGCGCGTTCCACGCCCGGGCCTGCATGCACGCGTGGCGGAGTATCCAGGTGCCGAGCGGAACGATGAGGCCGCTTTGCTCCGCCACCGGAATGAACCGGGCCGGCGAAATCAGACCGGATTCGGGGTGTTTCCATCGGGCGAGGGCTTCCACGCCGTTGATCTCGTTCGTGCCGAGATCGAGCTGCGGCTGGTAATCGAGAAAGAGCTGCCCCTCTTCCAGCGCACGGCGCAGGCCGCGCTCCATGCATATCCTCTCGCGTATGCGCGCGCCCATTTCGGCATGAAACACTTCGAACCGGTCGCGGCCCCGCTCCTTGGCGCGGTACATGGCCGCACCCGCATGGCTCAGGAGCGTCGCGGCGTCGGAGCCGTCCTGCGGGAACGTGCTCACGCCCACGCTGCACGTGATGAAGATATCGCGGTCCTGCACCGTGAGCGGCGCCTCGAACGCCTCGAGAATCCGCTCGATCGCGGTAGCGAATCTCTCGTCTCCACGGCACGAGAGGACGAGCGCGAACTCGTCCCCGCCGTATCGGGCAACCGTGTCGTCGCTCCGAAGGAGCCCCTGAAGGCGCTGCGCCGCAGCCGCGAGCACGCCATCGCCGATCGCGTGGCCATAACCGTCGTTGACGAGCTTGAAGCCGTCCAGGCCGACCATCGCTACGGCGAAGACCGCGGCCCTGCGCCGGGCATGTGCGATTTCCTGCCGGATACGATCCGCCAGCAGGTAACGGTTCGCCAGCCCTGTCAGCGCATCGAAACAGGCGTGCCGCTCGAGCTGGGCTTCGGCCGCCTTGCGCGCCGTGATGTCCTGGTACGTGCCCAGCACGCCGATGATGCCGCCCTCGATATCGCGCAACGGGACCTTCGACGTCTCGAGCCATCCCGTGCTCCCATCTGCCCGGCTGACCGGCTCTTCATAGCCGAGCTTCGCCTGTCCGCTGGACATGACGGCTTCGTCATCCCGGCGGTACTTCGCCGCGTGCTCCCGCATCGCGAGCTCAGCGTCGGTCTTGCCGACGACCTCCGCGGGACTGCCGGCGCCCGCGTCACGCGCGAACAGGTCGTTGCAGCCCAGATACCGCGATTCCCGGTCCTTCCAGAAGACACGCTGAGGGATGGTGTCGAGCACCGAACGGAGCATCTCGTGGGCAGCGAACAGCGACTCATGAGCGATCTCGCGGTTTGTCACATCCCGCCGCATGGCTCTTGCGAGAAGCACCACGAGCAGAATGGACGCCACGGTGAACACCCCCAGACCGGCGATCGTGACGTGCAGATTCGTTCGTGCGTCCGCGGTGCGGGCGCGAAGCAAGGCGTCCTCCTCCTCACGCGTGCGCTCTACCGCGGCTCTCACCGAATCCAGAAGCACGACACCGGTCCCGGCCGCGATCTTCGCCAGCGCCGCCTGCTCGCCGCTCGTCCGCCGCGTTTCGATGACTTCCGAGAGCCAGCCGACGGCACGCCCCACCGCCAGCTCGATCTCGCCCAGGCGCTGTTGCTGCGCCCAATCCCCGGCCGCGAGGAGGCGCGCCGCGGCCATCGCCTGTCCGACGTCTTCGACCGCGCGGCCGTGCCACTCGAGGAAGGCGACAGCGCCTGTGATCGCGTAGCCTCGCTCGGCGCTCGCGGCCTTTGCAACGCCGGCGTCCAGGCTGGAAAGCGCCTGGCGCATGCGCAGCGACTTCGTAACGCCCGAGTCGGCTTCTACAAGGCGGGCGATGTGGTAATAAGAGACCGCCACGTTGACCACGAGCATGCCGGACAAGGCGGCGAGCAGCAGCAGGAGACGGCGCGAGATCCGCGGCCTGGGCGCCGAATGGCCGCGAGCGGGTATTTGGCCCGGCGAGGTGAACGAGTGGGTTTGCACTGGCAGGAAAGGATGTTGCATCGCTCGCCTATCGGCTACGTAAAATCGGCCACGAGATGAATGCGAACGAGACTGAAGCCGGCGCTGTCCGCGTCCGTACCCATGCCTGCGCCGACGTGGATGAGATCGCGGCCGCTCTCACCGGCCTCCAGGCGAGGATGTGGGTGGCGGACCGGCCGTCAGGCGCCGCCTGGAAGTTGCTCGACGTGGATGTCGGCGGATTTCGGTTGATGCACGGGGAGATGGCCGGCGGGTTCTGCGGTGCTGCCGGCGTACATGAACGCTCCCTCCTCGTGGCGGTGAAGCTCGACGCAACCAGTCCGTGGAATCTGCATGGTTGTCCGGTGACGGAGGACGAGATCGCCGTCATCCGCCCCGGCACCGAGTACACGCTGAGGACGGCGGCACCTGGCGAGTGGGCGCTCGTGCGTCTCGACGCTCTCGAGCTCGAAGGCCGCCTCACCGAGATGTCGGAAGGCGGCTATGCGCGACTGCGCGGGGCGCTCCATGTATTGCGGCCGGCGGCGGAGCCGCTCCGGGCCCTGCGCGCAGCGGTGTATCGGTTGATCGGCGCGAGCCGCGCCGAAGCCCAGGCAAGCCGCCTGGATGGCCTCACCGCCGCCCTTCACGCACAGATTCTGGAGACCGTGGGCGGCGCCATGCTGCGGTGGGACCCGGCGCCGCGCGAGAACGACGCGCGTGTCGTCCGCCGCGCGCTCTCGTATCTGGAGGAGCACCAGGGCCGCGCGGTTTACGTGTCGGATCTCTGCGCCGCCGGCGGCTGCAGCGAACGCGCGCTCAGACGGGCCTTCAACGCCGTTTACGACTCGAGCCCGATCGCGTTCATCCGTGCGCGCCACCTGAACCACGCGCGACGTGCGCTTCTGGCCGGGCGCTGCCAATCGGTGACCGAGGCGGCGATGCAGTACAGCTTCTACGATGTCGGCCGTTTTTCGGCGACTTACAGGAAGCTCTTCGGCGAATTGCCGTCGAAAACGGCGGAACGTCAGCGCGCGCTGACGGCCGACTGACCCTCGAATCTTCCTTTCGCGCTCAGGCTCGTCGCGGTGCCTCGCCCAGCGCGGCCAGGACCCGCTCCGGCAGCATCGGCTGCATCCTCAGCCGCACGCCGGTGAGCTGATACACCGCGTTCGAGATCGCCGGCGCCGCGAGCGGCGTGGTCATCTGGCCCGCGCCGGTGGGATGGTTCCGCGTCGGCATGAGCTTGATGTGTATCTCCGGCAGGTCCTTCATGCGCGGCACCTGGTAGTCGTAGAAGTTCGACTGCTGCACCACGCCGTCCTCGATCGTGATGCGCTCGGTGAGCGCGAGGCCGAGGCCGTAGACCAGCGAGCTTTCGCTCTGGGCGATCACGTTGTCGGGATGGACCGGGATCCCGCAATCGATGGTGCACCAGAAGTCGTGCACCTTGATCGCGCCGGTCGAGCGGTCGACCGACACCTCCGCGATTCCCGCGAGCTGCGTTCCCGAATAGTCGAGGTACGCGACGCCCAGCCCCCGTCCCTCGCGCTTGCGGCCCCAGTCGGCCATCTTCGCGGCCTCTTCGATGACCGCGCGCGCCCGCGGCTGCCTGGAGAGGTGCTGCAGCCGGAACTGCACCGGGTCGACGCCGCGCTTGATCGCGACCTCGTCCATGAACACTTCGTTCGCGAACGCGTTCTGCCCCACGCCGATCGCGCGCAACGGCGCGGTGCGCATCCCGGTGTCCTGCTGCAGCCCTTCCGCAAGCCAGTCGTCGACGTCGTACGTGGGGAGCTCGGTGCCGCGCATCGCGATGTTGTCGCGGCCTTTCATGGTGGTCCAGCGCACCGGGTCCATGAACGCGAGCACGCGGTCGCACACCACGCGGTGATGCCACGAGGTGAGCTTGCCGTTCGCGTCGAGCCCGGCCCGTATGCGGTTCACGTACAGCGGCCGGAAGCGCCCGTTCTTCACGTCGTCCTCGCGCGTCCAGATCACCTTTACCGGCTTGCCCGCGGCCTTGGACATCAGCACGGCGTCGACGATGAACTCGACGTCGCGATTGCCCCGCCGGCCGAAACCGCCGCCGAGCAGGTAGCCGTTGTATTTCACTTTCTCGACGGGGATGGAGAGCGCCTTGGCGACCGCGTCGACCGCGATCGTCTGGCTCTGCGTGCCGACCCAGATCTCGCACGCGTCGCCCGCGGGGCTCACCGCGGCGGTGGCGTTGAGCGGCTCCATCTGCGCGTGGTAGGCGTAGTCGGCGCGGTATTCGCCTTCGACCACGCTCGCCGCCGACTTCATCGCGGCATCGACGTCGCCCTTGCGGTCCCACGCGATGCCTTTCTTCGTGCCGTCGAGCGAGATCCTGGAGAATTGCTCGATCGCCTTGTCGTTGGCGTAATCCCAGCCTGCCGCCTTGCGGCTCCACGTCACCTTCAGCGCGTTCTTCGCCTTGAAAGCGGCCCACGGCGAATCGGCGATGACGCCGACGCCGTAGGGCAGCCTCACGACGTCGATCACGCCTTCGATGGCGCGCGCCGCGGCGTCGTCGAGCATCGAAGGCGCCGCGCCTTCGACCGGCTGGCGCAGGATCGCGCCGTAGACCATCCCCGGCACCTGCACGTCGATGCTGTAGGTGAGCGTGCCGTCCACTTTCTGCGGCACGTCGACGCGCCCGATGTCGTTGCCGAGCAGGCGGAAGCTGCGGGTCGTGACCGGCTCGAGCTCGATCTGCGGCGCCGCCGCGGGCACTTTCATGAAGCCGGCGATCTCGCCGTAGGACAGCCTGCGGCCGCTCTTCTCGTGCAGGACGAACCCCGGCACGGTCGTGAGCTCGCTCATCGGCACGTTCCAGCGCTGCGCCGCGTTGTCGACGAGGACATAGCGCACCTGCGCGCCGAACTGCCGCAGCGTGGTGAAGTAGCCGGTGACCGTCGCGCTGCCGGCGGTGTATTGCAGCCCGCCGAACGCCGGGTTGCCGTAGAGCTTGTTGTTCGGCGGGGCCGGAACGATGACGACCTTGTTCCAGTCGGCGTCCATCTCCTCCGCGACGATGCGCGGCAGCGAGGTGAGCGAGCCCTGCCCCATCTCGGAGGCGGGTGACATGATGTAGACCGTGCCGTCCGTCGTGAGCGTGACATAGTGGTTGATCGCAGTGCCGCGGCTCGTCGATGCGAGCTTGGCGGCTGCGCGAACGAGCGAAGGCGCGCCGGCGACGGCGCCGAACGTGAGACCCGCGGCGCCGACCATGAAGCGGCGGCGGCTGGTGCTTCGAATGTCGTTCGCGCCCATGGCTACGCCTGCCTCAAAGCGCGCTCGATCGCGCGCACGATCCGCACATAGGTGCCGCAGCGGCAGATGTTGGGGCTCATGTACTCGACGATCTGCTCGCGGGTGGGCCGCGGCGTTTCCCTGAGCAGCCCCGCCGCGCGCATGATCTGTCCCGACTGGCAGTAGCCGCACTGCGGCACCTGCTCGGCGATCCACGCCTTCTGCAGCGGATGGCTGGAGTCGGCCGACAGGCCTTCGATGGTGGTCACCGAGCGCCCGGCGACGTCCTTGAGCGGATACAGGCAGGACTGGGTGGGTTTGCCGTCGAGGTGGACGGTGCACGCGCCGCACTGGCCGACGCCGCAGCCGAACTTGGTGCCGGTGAGCTTGAGGTGCTCGCGGATCACCCACAGGAGCGGGGTGTCTGCGAGCGCGGTGACCGACACGCGCCGGCCGTTGACGGTCAGCGACGTCGTGATCTTCTGGGTCATGGCCCCTCCTTGGAACGCTGCTGAGCCGGCTCCTCGGACCCTCTTATAATCGAGCCATTCTATAGCGGACGTAAGACCATGGCTTCCATCAAACCCTCCGGCGAGACGCTCGGCGCGGACGTGACGGGGATCGACCTTTCGCGGCCTTTGACCGATCGCGATTTCGCGACGATCGTCTCGGCGCTCGGCGAGCACGGCGTGCTGCGCTTTCCCGACCAGAACCTCGAAGCGCAGAGCCTGCGTGCGTTCTCCAGTCGTTTCGGCGGCCTTCAGGCGTCGGTGACCGGCAAGCTCGGCGTCCCCGGCATGCCCGAGGTCGGCATCCTCTCGAACATCATCGAGAACGGCCAGCCGATCGGCCTCGCCGACGCCGGCCAGGACTGGCACACCGACATGTCGTACAACAACCTGATCGGCTACACCAACGTGCTGTACGCGGTGAAGGTGCCGCGGCGCGACGGCAAGCCGCTCGGCGCGACGCAGTTCGCGAACATGCACGCGGCGTACGAGGATCTCGACCCCGAGCTGAAAGAACGCCTGGCGGGCTGCACCGCGACCCACGACTTCAACAAGTTCTGGGAAGCGATGCGCACGCGCCCCGGCAGCATCCGCCCGCCGCTCACGCCCGAGCAGCGCGCCAAGCGCCCGCCGTCGGTGCATCCGGTGTTCCTCACCCACCCGATCACCGGGCGCACGGTGCTCTACTGCAATCCGGGTTACGCGATCCGCATCAACGAGCTCGACCAGGCCGAAAGCGACCGCGTGCTCGACTTCCTGTTCAAGCATCAGCTCCAGGACCAGTACGTCTATACCCACACCTGGACCGAGCGCGACGTGCTCATGTGGGATCACATCGGCACGCTGCACAACGCGATCCCCGATTACCGCGCCGACGAGCCTCGCCTCATGCTCCGCTGCCAGGTGATGGCCGACAAGGTCTTCGAGCCCGGTTTCGGCCGCCTCGCGGCGTAGGGTGGCTCGTCATTCCCGAACCGCGGTAGCGGGACTGTCGGATATCCCCTTCCCCCTCAGGGGGAAGGTAGGATGGGGGTGGTTTTCAACCTGACGTCGACAATAGATTCCCGCCTTCGCGGGAATGACGATTCTCCTGCGCGCGCCTTACGATTTTTTGTCTCCGGCGAGCTCGCGCGGGCGCATCGCCGTGAACGCCGCGAGCGCGAGCACCATCAGCGCAGCGATCAGCCCGAACGCGACGCTCCACGACAGCCGCGACATCCCGCCGAGCGCGTCGAGCGCGTAGCCGACCATCAGCGGCCCGACGAAGCCGCCCGCGTAGCCGAGCGATGAATGCACCGCGAGCGTCGCGCCGCGCCGCGCGGGATCGGCGGTGCCCGCCGCACCCGCGGTGAGGGACGACGAATCGAGCCACACGAAGAACCCGTACACGAGCAGCAGCGCAACCGCGAGGCCGTAGGACAGCGACCCTACATAGCCGAGCGACGCCGCGACGAGCACCGACCCTGCCATCGCGACGGTGATGAGCCTGCGGCGGCCGAGCCGGATCGCCATCTCGTTGCCGAACACGCTCGCGGCGGTGCCGATGAGCCCGAGCGCGGTCAGCACGTACGCCGGCGATAAATGCCACGATGCGCCCGACGTGCTGCCCGCGACGAATCCGAGGAACGCCACGCCCCACCCGCGCAGCGCGTTCATCTCCAGCGTGTGGATGCAGTACGCCTGCGCGTAAGCCATCGCCGAGCGATTGCGGAACACCGGCCGGAAATCGAACAGCGTGCCGCCGTCGGCGGGCTTGGCGACCGGAACCTGCCGCGGCGCGCTCGACGCGACGACCGCCCACGCCAGCGCGGCGCTGACGCCGGCGACGACGAACGCCGACTGCCAGCCGAAGACGCGCGCGAGCACTTCGGCGCACGCGAACGAGATCGCGCCCGAGATGCCGATGCTCGCGGCGTGTCCGGCGACCGCGCGCGACATCAGCGTCTTGTCGACTTTGTCGGCGAGGAGCTTGACGCCCGTCATGTAAGTCCCTGCCCAGCCGATGCCGGTGAGCGCGCGCGTCGCCAGCGCCGACCAGAAGCCGTCGGCGTAGAAACCGAAGACCAGATGGCCGACGATCGTGCAGGCGACGCCGAAGAGATACACGCGCTTCACGTCGACGCGATCGGTGAGCGTCACCAGCACCGGCACCGCGAGCATGTACGCGGCGTAGAACGCCGCGGTGATCCAGCCCGCTTCGCCGTTGGAGAGTCCCCACAGCGGCATGAGCTGCGGCAGCAGCGCGGGCCAGAAGAATGCGCCGATCTGCACCAGCACCTGGGCCGCGCAGACCGCGACGACGAGCTTCGCACCGGAGAGCGGCATCTACGCCGGCGCTTTCGCCAACCAGCGAACCGCGACGAACGCGGCGGCGGCGCCGGCAAGCTGCGCGGCGATGAAGCCCGCGACATGGTTGCCGGCAATGCCGGCGAAGGTATCGGTGAGCGAGCGTGCGAATGTCACGGCGGGGTTGGCGAAGCTTGTCGAGGAAGTGAACCAGTATGCCGCAGTGATCCACAGCGCGACGGCGGCCGCGACCTGCGACGTGGAAGCGCGGCGCATGAGACCGATCGTCAGCACCAGCCCGAAGGTCGCGATGACCTCTCCGAAAGCTTCGCCCGCGGTGCCGCGCGCATGCGCGCTCGCCTGGATCAGCGGCAGGCCGAACATCGCGTGCGCCGCGACAACGCCGCCGACCCCACCCACGAATTGCGCGAGCACGTAGGCGAGCGCTTCGCCGGCGCCCAGCGCGCGTTGCAGCGCGGCCACGAGCGTCACCGCGGGATTGAAATGCGCGCCCGAGATCGGCGCGAAGATGCAGATCAGCGTGTACAGACCGGCGCCGGTGGCGAGCGTGTTGGCGAGGAGCGCCACCGCCGAATTACCCGCGGAGAGCTTCTCGCCCATGATGCCGGAGCCGACGACGACGGCGAGCAGCAGCGCCGCGCCCAGGGCTTCCGCCGCGAGGCGGCGGCTCATTTCTCCTTGCCGATCAGCTTGAGGTGTTGCTCGGCAGCGATGCGATCGAGCGTCTCCAGCGGCAGGCTCGTCATGAGAGCGATGCGCTTCTGCAAGGTCGCGAAAGCGCTCTTGAACGCCGCGCGCCTGGTCTCGTCGTCACCGGTCACTGCGGCCGGATCCTCGACGCCCCAATGCGCGGTCACCGGCTTTCCGGGCCAGACCGGGCACATCTCGCCCGCGGCCTGATCGCAGACCGTGATGATGAAGTCCATGCGCGGCGCGCCCGGTGCGGCGAGCTCGTCCCACGCCTTGCTCCTCAGGCCTGAAGTGGCGATCCCGTTGTTCTCCAGAAGCTCGAGCGCGTAAGGATTGACCCGCCCGGTAGGATGGCTCCCCGCGCTGTACGCGCGGAACCGACCGCTGCCGACGCTGTTGAGACAGGCCTCGGCGAGCACGCTGCGCGCCGAGTTGCCGGTGCAGAGAAAGAGAACATTGAAACTGCGCTCGGTCATCGTCAGCAGCACCTCGCGGCGGCCTGCTTGGTCTGCTCGCCGTAGATCTGCGCCTCACCCAGCGTCCGGTACGTTTCCCACGCAACGCCTTGCGGATCGGTGATCCAGTACTTGTCCGAGCGCGCATAGCAGCACGTCGCGCCGGGCTGGTCCCGGGCAGCGATCTGCGCGTCGCCGACCTGCCTGCGCAGCGCGGTCAACTCTTCGTCGGTATCGACCTGGAAGCCGAGATGGTCGACGCCCGCTTTCGCGCCGCGCTGCGAGATTGCGAAGTTGATGCGCGGGTCTTCGAGCATCCACTTGGCGTAATCGGGCTTCTGCACCGTCGGCTGCACGCCGAAGACGGTCGAATAGAAACGGATGTTGGCTTCGAGATCGTCGACCGCGACATGCACGTGAAAGCGTTTCATGATCGGCTCCTGGACGTCTTGCGTTTGGACGAGGCCGGGCTGCAGCAGCTACCCAAGGCGGTCTCGACGACCGCCACGCACGCCTGCGGCATGCCGCTGCAGCAGTTCTCGGTGAGGAAACCCATCAGCGCCGCCATCTGCTCGAAGTCGACCGAGTAATAGATGAAGCGGCCTTCCTGGCGGGCGGTGACGAGCCCCGCGCGGCTCAATTCCTTCAGGTGGAAAGACAACGTCGCCGCAGGCACCTCGAGCGCTTCGCCGATGCGGCCCGCCGCCATGCCTTCGCGTCCGGCGACGACGAGCGCGCGGAAGATGGAGAGGCGCGTCTCCTGGGCGAGCGCCGCGAGCGCGGCGACTGCGGTCTTCGTTTCCACGTTTCCATGATCGTCGAAACGTCACGGGTCTGTCAACCGATACCTGACGGACCGCGCGGCACCTTGCTTTTCTCCGGCCGATTGACGAATGTATCGACGCGGTCATCAGAAACCTGCGAGGAGTAGCCCATGCGTGCAGCTCGGAGACTGGCACTGGCAACCGTAATCGCATTCGCGTCCGCGACGTCCGCGTTCGCCCAGCAATTCCCGACCAAACCGGTGCGCTTCGTCGTCGGGTTCTCGCCGGGCAGCGCGACCGACTTCACCGCGCGGGTCTTCGCGGACAAGCTGAGCGCGCTCTGGGGCCAGCCGATCGTCATCGAGAACCGCTCGGGCGCCGGCAGTACGCTCGCCAACGCCATGGTCGCGCAGGCCGCGCCCGATGGTTACACGCTGCTGGTGGTGTCCACGTCGTTCGCGATCACCGCGGTGCTGCAGGGCAAGAGCCTCCCGTACAACGCGCTCAGGGACTTCCGCGCCGTGAGCCAGTTCGGCTCGACCACCGGCGTGCTGATCGTGCCGCCGTCGCTGGGCGTGAAATCGGTGAAAGAGCTGATCGCGATGGCGAAGGAGCGCAAGCTGCTCTTCGGCTCTGCGGGCGCGGGCAGCGGCCTGCACATGAGCACCGAGCGCTTCAACATGGCCGCGGGCATCAAGGCCACGCACGTGGGGTTCAAGGGACAGCCCGAGATGAACGTGGAGATCGTCACCGCACGCGTGCACTACGGCTTTCCCAGCCTCGGCACCTCGATGCCTTTCATCAAGGACGGCCGCGTGCTGCCGCTCGCGGTCAACACGCCGAAACGCGCGCCCCAGTTGCCGGAGGTGCCGGCCGTGCTCGAGATCCTTCCGAACTTCGAGCGCGACGCGGCGCACGCGCTGATGGCGCCTGCCAAGACGCCGACCGCGATCGTTCAGAAGATCAGCAAGGACATCGCGCGCGTGGCCGAGATGCCCGACGTGAAGGAGCGCTTCCACGCGATCGCGTTCGACGTCGCACCCACCACGCCCGAGGAATACGACAAGGCGGTACGCAAGCAGATCGAGGTGTTCACGCAGGTGGCGAAGGTGGCGGGCCTGATCGCGAAGTAAGCGCGCTAGTCTCCGAACCACCCGATCGCGGTGAGCGCAACGCGCGCGCCGCGCACCGCGAACGATGCTCGAGCGGCAGTTCCTGAGCCCGGACGACATGTGGAAGCGCGTCGAGAACGGCGAGCTCCTGTACGTGCCCGTCGTGACCGTGCACGGCGCCGATCACGCGCACGTCTACATCGCAGGACAGATGGCGCGCGAGCCGTCCGGCGAGATCGTCGGCAAGGGCGACATGCGGGCCCAGCTCCGGAAAGTGTGCGAGAACATCGGCAAAGGCCTCGCTTACGCCGGCGCGACGTTCGACGACGTGGTGCGCGCGACGACCTACGTCACCGACATCCAGGAGTACTACCGCTGCTCGGCGGTGCGGTTCGAGTACTTCACGAAGAACCGCCCGGCGAGCGTGCTGATCGAGATCGTGCGCCTCGGGCATCCCGACGCGCTGGTCGAGATCGAGGTGGAAGCGATCGTCGAGCCGGAGCGGTTGAAACGAAGCGCAGGGAAGCCGGCGTAGGCCGGGACACGGCGTCGCTATTCGTTCCCCTGCACGTCGACCAGCCCGCGCAGCGGGCTGTACACGTAGCGCATGTCGGTGCCGCGCCCGCGCCCTTCCATCAGGAGCCAGTGGAAGCGCAGCGAGTGCGGTACGCCGTCGTAGACGAAGTCGATCTCCTCGATCGTCACCTTGAGCGGCCGCTGGCCTCGGGCGCAGTCGAGCCGATACTCGCGCACTTCGCCCTGCTTCCAGCGGCCGAGCGGAAATTTGACTTCGCCGCGGCAGGCGGCCTGCGGATAGCGCGAATCGAAGACGCGGCCCAGGCCGGTCCGGTCGTCGCGGATGGCGAAGCGCTGAAGCTTGTCGCGATTCAGGCGCTCGTAGACCGGGATGCCGTTCCACGCGGTCGGCCCCGTGATGGTCTTGTCGCCCCGCCGTCCGAACTCGAGCGCCGCGGGCGCCATCCGGATCTCCTGCGTGCCGTCCCACGGCGCGCCGGTCCAAAGCTCGACGGGAATGAAGCGGGTGCGCGTCGCCGGGTCGTAGGCGCGCTGCCACGCCGACCAGTCCTCCGCGCGCGCCGCGCCGGTGAGCGCGAGACACAGCGCGGTCAGCACGATGAGGGGCATCACATTCCTCCGCAACTCGCGACCGTGTCCGAGAGCCCGACGAAAGACAGGCGGCCTGAGTGTCAGCGCCGCGGGTCGGAGACGTGCGGGCCGCCGTCGGCCGCGCCGCCGGCCGGCGTTCCAGGCGCCCGCTGATTCTGCTCGCGCGCCATCCATTCTTCGATCGCGCGGCGGGCGCGCCGTTCGTCGGCTTTCTCGCGCAGCGCTTCGGGGATCAGCACGCGGTAAAGCCCGATCATCACCGCGACCATCAGCAGCGCGAACGGCAGCGCGGCCACGGTGATCAGCGTCTGCAGCGCTTTCAGGCCCCCCGCGACCAACATCGCTGCGGCGACCAGCGCGATGGCGGTGCCCCAGGCGAACTTGCGCGCGAGCGAGGGGTCGCCGGCCGACTCGCTCGACATCGAACCCAGTACCAGCACCGCCGAATCGGCCGAGGTCACGAAAAAGATCACCAGCAGCAGGATGGTCAGGCCCGACATCAGCGCCGACAACGGCAGGGCGTCGTACATGCGGAAGAGGACCGTCTCGTGCCCGACGGCAAGCGCGCCGCCCATGTCCACGCCGCCGAAGATCTGCTCCCACAGCGCGGTCCCGCCGAACGTGGCGAACCACACGAAGCCGAGCAGGCTGGGCACTGCGACGACGTCGAGCACGAACTCGCGCAGGGTGCGCCCGTACGACACCCGCGCGATGAACGCGCCCACGAACGGCGACCACGAGATCCACCACGCCCAGTAGAAGATCGTCCAGTCGGCCACCCAGGTGCTCGCGGAGAACGGCGACATGCGCAGGCTCATCTCCACCAGGTGGTCGAGGTAGCCGCCCAGCGATGTGGTGAAAGTATCGAAGATGAAGCTGGTCGGCCCGAGCAGCGCCACGGCCAGCAACAGCGCCCCGGCCAGGGCGAGATTGAAGCTCGACAGCCACTTGATGCCGCGATCGACGCCGCTCGCGCTCGAAGCCATGTACAGCACGAAACAGATCGCGATCACGGTCAACTGCATGCCCAGGCCGCCGGGCAGGCCGAACACACGGTCCATGCCGGCGCTGATCTGCATGGTGCCGAAGCCCAGCGTGGTGGCTACGCCGATCGCCGTGGCCACCACGGCGACGACGTTGACCAGCTTGCCGATCCAGCCGAGGTGCAGGTCGCCGATCAACGGCTGGAGCAGGTCGCTGATCAGGCCGCGCCCGTTGCGGTTGTACTGGAACCAGCCGATGGCCAGCCCCATCAGCGCATAGATCGCCCACGGGTGCAGGCCCCAGTGGAAAAAGGTGTAGCGCATCGCGGCCCGCGCCGCCTCCGGCGCGTTCGGCGTCAGTCCCTCGGGCGGCGTGACCAGGTGCGAGATCGGCTCGGCCGCGCCCCAGAACACCAGGCCGATGCCCATGCCGGCGGCGAACAGCATCGAAAGCCAGGCGGGGTTCGAGAACTCGGGCTCGGCGTCGCGCCCGCCGATCCGCAGCCGCGCCGTCGGGCCGAAAGCGAGGCAGGCGAGGAACACCAGGGTGAGGAACACGATCAGCAGATACAGCCAGCCGGCGTGCCGGATCACCCCCGACAGCGCCGCGTCGGTCATCGCCTCGAACGGCTTCGGCGCGAACCCGGCAATCACCGCCAGCGCGACCACCAGGAACAACGAGATACGGAAAACCATCCGTGTGCTCCTGATGGACTTACATCGCAGCCCGGGCCGGGCGGGCCCGACGCGTAGCCGAGCGCCGCTCCGGGGCGCGCAACAACGGGTCGCGCGGCCTCGTCAAAACAGGAAGCTCACGCCACGTTTCACCGCATCGTCTCGCTCGGCGACCGCCGACATTGTCCCAGCGTTCCGGCGTTTGCGCCGTTATCCCACCCGGAACAGCGCGCGCGGCGCCTTGTGCAGCCGCTCGAAGCCGTGCCCGGTGATGTGCACCAGCTCGCCGACCTGCACGCCCGCGCGCTGATCTTGCGTGATGACGTTCGGCTGGACGACGACGGTCATGCCCGCCTCCAGCTTCATATCCGGCAGCGGCCCCGCCGGACGGCTGCGGCTGCCCAATACCGGCGGGAAATAGCCGCCGCCGTAGCCGTGCATGAGATCGTCGCAGGTGGTGAAGCCCGCCTTCTCGATGACGCCCGATACATCGACGATCTGCTGCGGCGTCGTGCCCGCGCGCAGCACCGCGGCGATCGCATCGAAGGCTGCTTCCGCCGTCGCGTAAAGGTCGCGATAGAGCGGCGTCGGATCGGCGCCCACGGTGAAGGTGCGCAGCACCTGTCCCGAGTAATCCCAGAACATCCCGCTGATCTCGCAGAACACGCAGTCGCCCGCCTGCACCGTGCGATTCTCCGGAAACTGCCGCGGCACGCAGCAGTCGGCATTCGCCATCGACGTGACGCCGAAGAAGTGGATCTGCGTCGTTCCGCCGTGGCGCGTATAAGCGCGCTCGGTGATGTCCCACAGGTCGCGCTCGGTGAGGCCGGGACGCAATTCGCGGCGCAAGCTTTCGATCGCGGCGTCGCTGAACGCGGCGCCCACGCGCAGCCACTCGATCTCTTCGGGCGATTTGATCAGGCGCAGGCCCACGTAATCGCGGTTCATCTCGACCAGCGCTTCGAAAGCGCCTTCGAGCTTCTTCGCCTTGCGGTAGGCGAGCGGTCCCATGAAACCGATCCGCTTCGCGCCGCGGCGCTGGAGCTCGACGATCACCTTGTCGATGCCGGCGTGCTCGCCCCATTTCACGTCGGTGCCGACCGCCATGCGCTGCGCCAGCGGCCGGTGGTTGTACCACTCCATGAACATGAGGTTCTTTTCATGCGGGCTGACGATCACCAGCGCTTCGGTGGTCGCCGGCCAGCCGGTGAGCCACTGCACGCCCGAGCCGACGCGCTGCTCGCCGCAGACGACGAGATGGTCCACGCCCGCTTTCTGCATCGCGCCGATGAGCGCGTTGCGCCGGCGCGCGTATTCGTCGTCGGAGAAACGCGGGAAAGGCTGCTGCTCGAGCAGCGCCTGGAGATGCGGAGAGAGATTCAGCGTCATTTCTTGAGGCTCACCGGTTTCTTGAGGCTGGCGAAGTCGTTTGCCGCGGGGAGGTCTTTGCGGCCTTTGAGCAGCTCGTAGTAGCGCGCAGCGAGCGCGAGGTCCTGCAGTGCCGTGCCGACCGATTTGAACGTGACGAGGCCGCTCCTGGGCAGTCGCTTCGTTCCCGCCGCGACGTCGGCGAGCGTGATCCACGACTCCGGCGAGCTCGCGCCGCTCTTCACCGCCTGCTGGAGGTCGCCCGCTTCGTCGCCCGCGCGCGCGCTGTCGACGACGACCGCCGCCGCGTCGGCGAAGCACGCCGCGTCGACTTCCACCGATTGCGGCCGCGTGCTGCCGACGGCCGACAGCAGTCGGCACGTGTCGAGCCACGCGCCGCGCAGCACGGGCTCCGCGCTCTGCGAGCTCGTCGCGGCGACGACGACGGTATGCCCGCGCACCGCGCTCTGTGCGTTGTCGACCGACTTCACCTTGAGCCCAAGCTTGGACGACATCTGCCTGGCGAAGCGCTCGCGATTGTCCAGGGTCGGGCTGTAGACGGTCGCGGATTCGACCTGGAACACGGCCGCCATCATCTCGAGCTGCATGCGCGACTGATGGCCGGCCCCGATCAGGCCGACGGTGATGGTGTCGTCGTCGATCCTCATCTTGCGCGCGACGACGCCGCTGGCGGCGCCGGTGCGCAGGTCGGTGATGAGCCGCCCGTCGAGCACCGCGAGGAGCTCGCCGTCGGAGAGGCGATACAGCGACACGACGTAGCGCACGCCGGTGCCGGTGATCATGTGAAACGCCTTGGTCGCGGCGTAACCCGACGCGTAGTCGGCGGCGAACATCATGCGCATCCAGCCGCCTTCGAACGGCGTGTTGAGCCGCGGCGAGACGAAGGTCTTGCCGTCGGCCTCGTGCGCCGACATCTGTTCGAGGAGATCGATCGCCTCGCGATTCGAGATGACGCCTTCGAGCGCTTCGGCGCCGAGCATCAATGCCATTGAACCCACCCTGTCCCTGACCTCCCCTGACGGGGAACGTTTTTTCGTCATTCCCGCGGGGGCGGGAATCCATTTTCAGAACGTCGACCACAATGGATTCCCGATCGTTCCCGCTGCCGCGGGTCGGGAATGACGAATCGGCTTTTCTCCGCGTCGTCTGCGGTCATTCCTGTCCGTCAGCTTTTCTCGGGCGACAGGCCGTCGCCGATCTCGACGTTCTCCGGCGCAAGCTCGATTCCCGAAGCCTTCGCCTGCAGGAGCAGCAACGTGGAAAAGTCCTGATCGGTGTAGCCGTGACCGATGAGGGTCTGGATCATGTCGCGCGTGAGCGAGGTGAGCGGCATCGGCACGCCGTAGGTCTTGCCGGCGTTCAATCCGAGATCGATGTCCTTCCTCAGGAGCTCGGGTGTGAACGTGACGTGGAAATCGAGGCTGGAGAGCGCCGGCGTCTTGTAGCGCGTGAACATCGAGCCCATCACGCTCTTGTTGAGGAAGTCGAGGAAGGCGTGGCGCTTCATGCCCGCCTTCTCCGCGAGCACCGTGATCTCGCAGAGGTTCTGGATCACCACGCCGAGCATCACGTTGTGGCAGATCTTGGCGATGCGCGAGAGCTCGCCGTCGCCGACATACGAGACGCCCTGCCCGATCGCCGCGAGGTAAGGCGACACCGCGTCGAATGCATCCTGCGGGCCGGACGCGACGACCGTGAGCTTGCCGGCCTTGATGACCTTGGCATTGCCCGAGACCGGAGCGGCGAGCAGCTTCACGCCCTTGCCCTGCAGCTTCTCGCGGATCTCGGCCGATTCCTCCAGCGAGATCGAGGTCGAATCGACGACGATCTTCGGCGCCTTGCCTTTGGACGTGACGCCGTTCGCGCCGAACAGCACCTCCTTCACGTCCTTGCCCGCCGACACCATGGTGAAGACGATGTCGCACTCGGCGAGGTCGGTGAGGTGGTCGACCACTTTCGCACCCGACGCGGCGAGCGGCTCGGCTTTCGAGCGCGTGCGGTTCCATACCGCGATGTCGCAGCCCGACTTCGCCAGCCGCTCGGCCATCGCGTATCCCATGCGGCCGATGCCGATCCAGCCGAGCTTGTGTTTCTTCATGTCTGCCATTGCACTTCTCCGAAAAAACCGGGGTCACACCCCGATAAAGCCGGGGTCTGACCCCATTAACTCTGTAGATCCTGCGACCAGTTGCGCGTCTCGATCACGCGCTTGAGCTCGTTGAGGAACGACGCGGCATACGCCCCGTCGACCGCGCGATGGTCGAAGCTTTGCGCCAGCACGCCGACCGGCCTCACCGCGATGCTGTCGCCTTCCGGGCTTTCGATCACCACCGGCTTCTTGCGCACGCCGTCGGTCGAGAGTATCGCGACCTGCGGCGTGTTGATGATCGGCGCGGTGATCACCGTGCCGTAAGCCCCGTTGTTGGTGATGGTGTACGTGCCTTCGGCGAGCTCGTCCGGCTCGAGCTTGCCCGCGCGCGCGCGCACCGCGAGGTCGTGCGCTTCGCGCGCGAGCTGCGGCAGCGATTTGTTCGGTACGTCCTTCAGGACCGGCACCATCAGCCCCTCGAAGTTCATGTCGACCGCGATGCCGATGTTGATGCGGCGCGCAAGCGTGATGCGGTCGCCGCCGAACGTCGCGTTGAGCTTGGGATAGCGGCCGAGCGCGATCGACACCGCGCGCAGGATGAAGGGGAGATACGTGAGGCTGTAGCCTTCGCGCTCCTTCCACCCGGCGCCGCTTTCGCGCCGCGCCTGCTCGACGCGGTGGAAATCGGCTTCGACGACCTGGAGCACGTGCGGCGCGGTCGTCCAGGACTTCGCCATGTTCTCGGCGACGCGCTTGCGCACCGCGTTGAGCGGCTGTACCTGCCCCGTTGCCATGGGGGCCAGCGCGCTCACGGCCGGCGTACGGGTGACCGGAGGCTCGGCGCGCGGCGCCGGCTGCTGCGCGCGCTTCGCGACGTGGTCGAGCACGTCGTTCCTCGTGATGCGCCCGTCGCGGCCGGTGCCGGGGATCTGGCCGATGTCGAGCGCGTGCTCGGCGACCAGCTTGCGCACGACCGGCGAGAGCCTCGCCTGCGCGCCTTCGCGGATCGAGAGCGGCGGCTTGACGATCTCCGCGGCCTGCTTCGCCGTCGGGCTCAGGCGGTCCGCGCCGGTGCCGTCCGCGGCGGCGCTCGGCGCAACCGGCGTAGACGTCCGCGCAGCCGCGGCGACGCCGCTCGACTGCCGTTGCGCGGACGCTCCTCCCGCGCTTTCTTTTATCACCGCGAGCTTCTCACCCACCTTCGCGGTAACGCCTTCCTGCACCAGGATCTCGGCAATGACCCCTGTTGCCTGCGCCGGGATCTCGGTGCTCACCTTGTCGGTCTCGACGTCGAAAAGCACTTCGTCCGCTTTCACCGCGTCGCCGACTTTCTTGTACCACCGCGTGACGACGCCTTCGGCGACGGTCTCGCCGAGCTGCGGCATGATTACGTCCATCTGCTACTCCTGAGACTAAAGCATTCAACACGGAGGACACGGAGGAAGAACACGGAGGGCACGGAGGAAAAGCATGTCGGTCTTAGACAACCCGGCCGAATGGTTCCTCCGTGTCCTCCGTGGACCTCCGTGCCCTCCGTGTTAAAGCTTTTTTGCTCTTTCACTTGAGTTCGTAAACCACTTTCCCGCCCACCATCGTCATGGTCGGCCTGATGTCCTTGATCTGGTCGGCCGGGATGGTCAGATAGTCGCGGTCGAGCACCACGAGATCGGCGTACTTTCCCGGCTGCAAAGAGCCGAGGTTCGATTCCTGGAACACGACGTAGGCGTTGTTGCGCGTGTGCGCGATCAACGCTTCCTCGCGGGTGATCGTCTGGCGGTTGACCTCGCGTCCGCCGACCATCCTGCCCGTCACCGCGAACCACAGGTTGTAGAACGGGTTCGATGTCGTCACCGCCGTCGCGTCCGAGCCCAGCCCCCACATGATCCCGCTGTCGTGCACCATGCGCATCGGCGGCATGCTCCACGCGCGATCGCCGTGGAACTTGTGCATGAGATAACCCTGGATGAGCGGCCGGGTGTGGATCTGCGCGGTCATGCCGAGGCGCTTCATGCGCTCGATCTGCTCGGGCGTCACCTGGTCGATGTGCGAGAAGGCCCAGCGCAGCCCCTTGATCGGCTTCTCGCGGTTGATGCCTTCGTACAGCGCGAGGAACGCGTCGATCGCCGGCTCCATCTCGACGTGCGAGTTCATGTAGATGCCGCGCTCGGCCAACGCGCGGGCGATGCGTCCCCACTGCGCGATGTCTTCGGCGCGCGTGTTCGCTTTCGGATTGAGAAGCTGGGTGTTGACCGGGTTGTAGACCGACTCGCCGTAACCGACGTTGTCGAAGTAATCGTCGCCCTGGAAAGGCTTCATCGCGGGGATCTCCGCGACGACCTTGTCCACCTGCTCCGGCGTGCCCGGCTGCCGCACCGTCTGCCAGAAGATGCGGATGTCGAGCTCGCCCTTGCTCGCGAGCAGGCGGTACGGCTCGTAGTGCGCCTCGCTCATCCCGCGGCCGCCTGCGTCCATCCACGCGGTCATGCCGACCGAGTTGAGGTACGACACCACGTTGCGCGCATTCTGCAGCCATTGGCGCGATTCGGCGAGCGGCACCTTGGCCGCGACGAACGCGACGCCGCCCGCGCCACTCACCAGACCGGTCGGATTGCCGCTCGCGTCTTTCTCGATACGTCCGCCTGCGGGATCGGGTGTCCTGGCATCGATGCCTGCCGCTTTCATCGCCGCGGTATTCAGATACGTGTGGCGATAGATCGCCTGCAGCGCCACCGGATTGGCGGGCGCGAGCTTGTCGAGCTCGGCCAGCGGAAAGCCTCGCGGATCGTCGGTGAACTGCTCCTCCGACCAGCCGCCGAGCGCGACGATCCAGTCGCCGGGCTTCGCCGCGCGCACGCGCTTCTGCAGCATATCGAGGGCTTGCGCACGCGAGGTCACGCCGTCGAGCCGCATCTCCGAATGCCATTTCTCGGCGACGCGCACGAAATGCGCGTGGTTGTCGATCAGTCCGGGAATGACCGTGCGGCCGCGCAGATCGATCACTTTGGCCGAAGGCCCGGCGAGCTTGCGCATCGCCGCGCTCGTGCCCACCGCCGCAATCCGCCGGCCTTTGATCGCCACCGCCTGGGCGACCGTGAACCGCTCGTCGACGGTGACGACCTTCCCGTTGACCAGCACGAGGTCCGCCGCCTGAGCCATCGACGCGGTGAGCGTGAGCAACGCGACCGTCACGAATCGCTTCATGGCTTTTCCTTTGCGTCCTTTGCGTCCTTTGTGGTCAATCGCTTTTCAATCCATCTTCTGCGATACCTCTTTCACGATGCGTTCAACCGAAGGTATGGTCGCGTCCTCCAGCTTGTCCGCCGACGGCAGCGGGATGTGCGGCGTCGTGATCCTCACCATCGGCGCATCCAGCGTCCAGAAACATTCCTCCGCCGCGATCGACACGATCTCCGCGCCCCAGCCGCACAGTCGCGGGTTCTCTTCGACAGTGAAGAGCCGGCCGGTCTTGCCGATCTCGGTGAGGATCGTCTGCGTATCGAGCGGCACGAGCGAGCGCACGTCCACCACCGTCGCCGAGATGCCGTGCTCCTTCTCGAGGATCGCCGCCGCGTCGAGCGACTTGTGCACCATCGAGGCGAGCGCGACGATCGTGCAGTCCTTGCCCTCCCGCAGCACCTTCGCCTTGCCGAGCTCGTCGACGTGCTCGCCGTCGGGCACTTCGCCTTTCATGGGATACAACGACTTCTGCTCGAAGAAGAGCACCGGGTCGGGATCGCGCACCGCCGCGGCGAGCAGACCTTTCACGTCCGCGGGAAAGGCGGGCGCGACGACCTTGATGCCGGGGATCGCCATCGCCCAGTTCTCGACCGCCTGCGAGTGCTGCGCGCCGAAGCGCGAGCCTGCGCCGTTCGCGGTGCGGATGACCAGCGGCAGCGCGATCTGGCCGTTGGTCATGTAGCGCGTCTTCGCGATCTCGTTGGCGACGATGTCCCAGCACACCGCGAGGAAGTCGGAGAACATGATCTCGGCGATGGGCTTCAGACCGGTCATCGCGGCGCCCATCGCCGCGCCGAGGATCGCCTGTTCCGAGATCGGCGTGTCGCGCACCCGCCTGGGCCCGAACTTCTCGAAGAGCCCTACGGTGGCCTTGAACACGCCGCCCGCGGCGCCGATGTCCTCGCCCAGGAACACGACGTTCTCGTCGCGCTCCATCTCCTGCGCGATGCCGGCCGCAACCGCGTCGCGATAGGTCAGTTCCGCCATGCTGTGCTCCCGTCGGCCCACACGTCTCTGTCGATCGCATCGAGACCCGGCACCGGTGACGCCTTGGCCGTCTCGGTCGCTTCGTCCACTTTCCTCATCGCTTCGGCTTCCATGTCTTTCAGAGTCGCCTCGTTGAAGCCGACTTCGAGCAGGCGTGAGCGATAGCGCTTGAGCGGATCCTGCTCGAGCCACTTCTCGAGCTCGCCCTTGGGGCGGTACTGGCCGGGATCGGCGCGCGAGTGGCCGCTGTGGCGATAAGTCATCGCTTCGATCAGCGCGGGACCGCCGCCTTTGCGCGCGCGGTCCATGAACTTGACCGCGGTCTTGTAGACCTCGTCGGCGTCGTTGCCGTCGATGACGATCTTCTCCAGCCCGTAGGCGCTCGCGCGATCGGCTGCGGGATGCTCGACCGCGGTCACGGTGTGGATCGGCGTGTACTCCATGTACAGGTTGTTCTCGCACACGAAGATCACCGGCAGCTTCCAGATCGCCGCGAAGTTGAGCGCTTCGTGAAAGGCGCCGATGTTGGTCGTGCCGTCGCCGAAGAAGCACACCGCGACCTGCTCGGTGCCGCGATACTGCGCGCTCCACGCGGCGCCGGCGGCGACCGGCAGGTGCGCGCCGATGATCGCGTAAGAGCCCATCGCGCCTTTGCTGACGTCGGTGAGGTGCATCGAGCCGCCCTTGCCGCCGAGGAGGCCGCACTCGCGGCCCATCAGCTCTCCGAGCACGCCCGCCATCGATGCGCCGCGCGCGAGCGTGTGCGCGTGGCCTCTATAGGTGCAGAACGTCCAGTCGTCGGGCCGCATCGCGACGCCGAACCCGGCGGCGATCGCTTCCTGCCCGAGCGACAGATGGCTCGTGCCTTTGATCAGGTTCTGGAGAAACAGATCGTACGCGCGCTTCTCGCAATAACGCAGCTCGAGCTGCTGGCGATAGAGCTCCATGCGAGTCTCGCGGCCGATGTCGATCTCGGGTGGTGAGCCGGCCTTCTTACGTTTAACCGATGTGTCCACGCTTACCTCTAAAACTGATTTTTGAACCGCAAAGGACGCAAACGACGCCAAGGAAGATCAAAAACAAAAAATAATTTTGTTCTTTGGTTTGCCTTGTTTTTCCTTTGCGTCCTTTGCGTCCTTTGCGGTTAATTGCTTTTAGTACTTGTTCGCGATCGGAAGCTCTTGAGCCGGGAAGAGCGTGATGATCTTCGCGCCGTCGGGCGTCAGCACCACTTCCTCTTCGATCCGCGCGGCTGAGACGCCGTCGGCGGCCGGACAGAAGGTTTCGACCGCGAACACCATCCCCGCCTTGAGCTCGTACGGGTCCTTGAAAGAGTTCACGCGCGAGATCAGCGGCCGCTCGTGCAGGCCGAGCCCCAGGCCGTGGCAGAAGTTCAGGCCGAACGCGCTCATCTCGGTCTCGAAGCCGATCTCGGTGCTCTTGGGGAACGCGCGCGCCACCTTGTCGGTCGACACGCCGGGCTTGAGCATGTCGATCGCGCCGTCCATCCAGGCGCGCGCGCGTCTGTACGCGTCGTGCTGCGCTTTCGTCGCCGAGCCCACCGTGAACGTGCGGTAATAGCACGTGCGATAACCCATGTACGACTGGATGATGTCGAAATACGCCTGGTCGCCCGGGCGGATCATGCGGTCGGTAAAGTTGTGCGGGTGCGGGCTGCAGCGCTCGCCGGCGATCGCGTTGATCGCTTCCACGCAGTCCGAGCCCATCTCGTACAGGCGCTTGGTCGCCATCGCGACGACCTCGTTCTCGCGGATGCCCGGCTTCAACGCTTCGAAGATGTCCTGGTACACCCCGTCGCCCATCGCCGCCGCCGTGTTGAGCAGCGTGATCTCGTCGTGGCTCTTGATCTCGCGCGCGTCGAGCATGACCTGCTGGCCGTCCTGCACTTTGACGCCGAGCTTTTGCAGCGCGAACAGGAAAGGGGGCTCGACCACGTCGATGCCGACGGGCATATCGGCCACCCCTTCCTGCACCAGGATGTCGTAGACCTCTTTCGCCATGTCCTCGAACAGGCCCACTTTCGGCGACACCGCGCCGCGCAAGCCCGTGAGGCCCGCGAGGCAGTGGTTCTTGGGCAGCCACGGCGCATAGATCTTGTGATGGCGCGCGGCCGAGCCGAAATCCCACACCCACGGCTCGCCGTTGCCGGTCAGCAGGCACCAGCGCGTGAGCTTGTCGCGCGCCCATTCGCCGATGACGGTGCTCGAGATGTAGCGGATGTTGTACTGGTCGAAGCACAACAGCGCGCCGAGCCCTGAATTGCGCAGGGCATTGCGCGTGCGCGCGAGGCGATAGTCGTGCAGCCGCCTGAAATCGACGCGCTCCTCGAAATCGACCTGCATGCGCCCCGGCGCCTGGAGCGGGCGCTCCCACTGGTGCCGCGGATCCGCCGGATCGAAGAGCACGTCCGGCGCTTCGGACACGCGCTTCTTCGGATCGATGTCCGATGCTTTGATGTTCTTCGGTTCAACTCTCTTCTTCTTACTCGCCATACCCGTTCACCCGTTCACTCGTTCACGCCTTTCGGCTGCAGGCGAGGCGCCTGCGCTACCTTCACCCGTTCACGCCTTCAGCTGAACGGCCATCCAGTCCGCGGTCTGATCGCGATACCGGTACCAGAGATTGTTCACCACGTGGTTGCCGCCTTCCACGATCGACAGCACGCACGGCCCCGAGACTTCCGCGGCGAGCTTTTTCGCCTCTTCCGGTGAGGTCAGGCGGTCCCTGGTGCCGGCGACGATGTAGATGGGGCACGTGATGTTTGAAGCGAAGCCGCGCAACGTCATGCGCGCCCCGACTTTGCCCGCTTCTTCGAGCGTCCTGCTGTGCGTGCGCGCGCGAAAGGCTTCGACGTTGATGATCGGCCGCCCTTCGAAACCCGGCTTGCGCTCGTACGCGCCGGACAGCGCGACGCACGCCTTGATACGCTTCTCGAAGCACGCCGCGCGCGGCGCGTAATAGCCGCCGAGCGAGACGCCCCAGACGCCGATCTTCGAGGTGTCGACGTCGTTGCGCGTCTCGAGGTAGTCGATCACCGCGCCGACGGGCTTCTCGTACTCGGGACAGATCGGGAAGTCGTATTCGGCTTCGCCCTGTCCCGGGCCGTCGAATGCGAGCGTCGCGAGACCGCGCTGGAGGAAGCGGTTCTCGTAATCGTCCATCTCCTCTTTCGCCGAGTCGAGTCCCATGCACATGACCACGATCGGCGGCTTGGCCACACCCGCCGGTTTTCTCAGGTTGCCGTAGAGCTGCTTGCCCTCGTACGGGATCGCCACGCGCTCGCCGGGCGGACGCAGGTGCGGCAGCGCCTTGTTGCGGCACTCGACCGCTTTCATGTGCGCCCGGCGGAGCTGCGCCATGTCGTTCACGAAGAGGAATTTTCCGAAGTGGTAGCAGACCGCCGCGCGCGTCCAGTGCTCGGCGGCCGACAGGTGGAAGCCTTCGCCGTGCGCGGTGTTGCCGAGCTCCTCGTGGATCGCGGCGCGCGCGCTCCACGCTTTGCACCAGTCGTCCCAGCTCGCGATGCTCGCGGTGACTTCCTGGAAGTCGGTGAGCGGCACGCCGTTGATCACGAACCGCGGCGCCCAGTGGGAGATGGCGGATTGAACGCGTTCGTCTTTCGGTGTTTGCGGTGTGTCCATTGGATCCTCTTTCGGTGCGTTACGCCGCTTCGCGGCTAACGCACCCTACGTTTCACGTCTCACGTCTCACGTCTCACGTTTCACGTTTCACGTTTCACGCTTCACATTTTCGCGTTCAATCCGCCTTGATGCCCGCCGCCCTGATGATCGGCGTCCACTTGGTCAGCTCGGCCTTGATGAACGCGCGCATCTCCTCGGGCGTCGTCGGCGCGGCGATGGCGCCGAGTTTCAGCAAGGCTTCTTTGACGTCGGGCTGCGCGAAGCTGTCGCCGATCTCCCGGTTGAGCTTCATCACGATCGCCTGCGGCGTCTTCGCGGGCGCCATGAGGCCGAACCACAGCAGCGCGTCGAGACCGGGAACGCCGGCCTCGGTCGCGCTCGGGACCTCGGGCGTGGCCGGGAAGCGTTGCAGGCTCGTCACCGTGAACGCCTTCACCTTCCTCGCCTGGAGCTGTGCACGCGCGGTGACCGGTGACAGGAACGCGAACTGGGTCTCGCCGCTCAGCAGCCCGGTCAGCGCCGGTCCCGCACCCTTGTAAGGGATGTGCAGGAAGTTGACCCCGCTCACCTTGACGAAGAGCTCGCCCGCGAGATGGCTGATCGTGCCCGCGCCGGCCGAGCCCCAGCTCACCGCGTTGCCGCCTTTCGCTTTGCCCAGCGCGATCAGCTCCTGCACGTTGTTCGCGGGCACCGAAGGGTGCGCCACGAGCACCGTCACGCCTTTCATCAGGATGGAGATCGGCGCAAAGTCGTGCAGCGGATCGTAGGGTAGCTTCGGGAAGAGGCTCGGCGCGCTGACGTGCGTGCCCGCGTGGGCGATGACCAGCGTGTAGCCGTCCGGCACCGACTTAGCGACGATGTCGGTGCCGATCGTGCCGCCCGCCCCCGCGCGGTTGTCGACGATGAACTGCTGGCCGAGGCGCTCGGTGAGCTTCTGCGCGGTGAAGCGCGCGATCTGGTCCGACGTGCTGCCGGTCGAGCCGGTGATCACCCGCACCGGCCTCACCGGGTATTTGTCCGCTTCGGCTGCGATCGCCTGTCCGGCCGCGAGCGCCGCCGCCAGCGCGACGATGGTCTTGCGCATGATCCCTCCTCTTCAGGTCTTCGGCACGCCCAATTGCTGCGCCATCCAGTCGGCAGCCTGCGTCTGGTACATGTAGCGGCGGTTGTTCACCACGTGGTTGCCGCCTTTCACGATCTGAAGCACTTTCGGCCCCGACACTTCGGCGGCGATGCGCTCGGCGTTGGCCGGCGGCGTGAGCCGGTCGAGCTCGCCCGCGACGATGTAGATCGGACACGTGATGTTCGAGCAGGCGCCTTCGAGCGTCAGCGTCTTCGCTTTCTCGTGCGCCTCTTCCATCGTCCTGCTGTGGCTGCGCACGCGGAACGCTTCGCGCGAAAGCTCGTTGCGGCCGTCGAAGATCTCGACCCACGAGTACGGACCGGAGAACGACAGGCACGCTTTAAGGCGCTTGTCGAACGCCGCGGCGCGCGCGGAGTAGTAACCGCCGAGCGAGACGCCCATGATGCCGATGCGATCGGGATCGACGTCGGCGCGCGTCTTGATGTGATCGATCACCGCCTGCACCGGCGCCTCGTAATCGCCGCGGATCGGCAGGTCGTACTCGGCTTCGCCCTGGCCAGGGCCGTCGAACGCGAGGGTGGCCATGCCGCGCTCGAGAAAGATGTTCTCGTAGACGTCGAGCTCTTCCTTGGTCGAGTCGAGGCCGACGCACATGATGACCACCGCGGGGCACTCGATCCCGTGCGGGCGGCGCAGTATCCCGTAGAGCTCGCGGCTTTCGTATCGAATCGCGACGCGCTCGCCGGGCGGATCGAGATGGGGCAGCGCGAGGTTGCGGCACTCGACGACCTTCCGATGCGCTGCTTTCATCTGCTCGATGTCGTGCACGAACATGAACTTGCCGAAGTGATAGCACAGCGACGCGCGCGTGAGGTGCGCCCCGGCGGAGAGCATATAGCCCTGCGCGAGCGCGTCGCGCCCGAGCGCTTCATGGACGGCGGCACGCTCCGACCACACGCGGCACCAGTCGTCCCAGCGCGAGATCGCGGCGGTCACTTCGTTGAAATCGGCGAGCGGCACGCCGGCCGAGACGAAGCGCGGCGCCCAGTTGTGGATGGCGATTTCTACGCGCTTGTCTTTTGCTGGTTCAGTCATACACATACTCAAAGTCAAAATGGATTCCCGATCGCTCCCGCTACCGCGGGTCGGGAATGACGTTTTGGTTTTCCTTTGCGTCCTTTGCGTCCTTTGCGGCCAATCACGCCTTTAGAGACTCAAGAATCAATTGATCTTCGCGCCTGCGGCGATGAGCACTTTCGCGAAGCGCTTCACCTCCGAGCGGATGAAAGCGTCGAACTCCTCGGGCGTCGTCGGCGTGGGGGTCGCGCCCTGCGTCAGCAGGCGCTCCTTGATCTCGGGCAGGTTGAGGATCCGCACCACTTCCTTGTTCAGCACGTTGACGAGCGGCCGCGGCGTCTTCGCCGAGGCGAGGAGCCCGTACCACTGGTCGTATTCGAATCCGGCGATGCCCGCTTCGGCGACCGTCGGCAGGTTCGGAAACATCGGCGAGCGCTGCGCGGTGCTGACCGCGAGCGCGGTGACGCGTCCCGCCTTGACCTGTCCCGCCGCGATGAGCACCGGGGTGAAGCAGAAGTCGACGCGTCCCGCGATCGTCTCGTTCAACGCTTCGGGCGCACCCTTGTAAGGCACGTGGGTCGCGTCGATGCCGGCCGCCAGCCTGAACATCTCACCGTTGATCTGCGTGCCGCTGCCGATGCCGGCCGAGCTGAAGTTCACCTTGCCCGCGCGCGACTTCGCGTACGCGATCAGCCCCTTCACGCTGTTGACCCCGGTCGAGGGCGCGACGACCAGCAGGTTGGGAACGCTCGCGACGCGCGAGATACCCGCGAAATCGCGGATCGTGTCGTACGAAAGCTTGGAATACAGCGTCGCGTTGCCCGCATGCCCGGTCGACACCATCATCAGCGTATGCCCGTCCGGCGCCGCGCCGAGCACGTATTCGGACGCGATGGTGCCGCCGGCGCTCGGCCGGTTGTCGACCACCACCTGCTGTCCCCAGTGCTCCGTCATCTTCTCTCCGATCCATCGCGCGAGGATGTCCGTCTGGCTCCCGGTCGAGAAAGGCACGAGCATGCGTATCGGCCTCACCGGAAACTTCGCGTTCTGGGCGCCCGCCTCGGACGCCGCCGCAACCAAGCACGTGCAAGCAAGCCCTGCCGCCAGCCAGTGACGCATGGTGCTCCTCCTCTATCGTGGGTTCGTGCCTCCGGTTCGTTCGTCGTCGTGATCAGCGCGCCGCGCCGAGCTGCGCGGCCATCCAGTCCGCGGACTGCGCGCGGTAGCGGTAGCCGCGGTTGTTGGCGACGTGATTGCCGTCTTCGATGAGCACGAGCTCGACCGGCCCCCGTGCTTCGCGCGCGAGCCGCTCGCCGTCCTGCCACGGCACGATGCGATCCTGCTTGCCCGCGACGACGAAGAGCGGACACGCGATGTTCGAAGCAATACCTTTCAACGAGAGCGTGCGGCCGCAGGCTTCGGCCTCTTCGGGCGTGGCGCACTTGGCGCGCACGCGGAAGGCTTCGCGCGTGAGCGGGTTCATCGTCGGCCAGAGATCCGCCCAGTCGAACGGACCCGACAGCGAGATGCACGCCTTGACGCGCTTTTCGAACGCCGCGGCGCGCGGCGCGTAATAGCCGCCGAGCGACACGCCCCATAGCCCGATGCCCGACGCGTCCACGTCGCCGCGCGTCTGCACGTAATCGACCACGGCTTTCACCGGCGCCTCGTAATCGCCGCGGATGCGAAGCTCGTATTCCGCTTCGCCCTGCCCAGGGCCGTCGAACGCAAGCGTCGCCATGCCGCGGGCGAGGAAGGTCGACTCGTACGCGTCCATCTCCTCCTTCGCCGAATCGAGGCCCATGCACATGACCACGATCGGGGGGCGGTCGATGCCGCGCGGCTTGCGCAGGATGCCGTAAAGCTTCGTACCGTCATAGGGGATCGCCACGCGCTCACCGCCGGGTTCGATGAGCGGCAGCGCGGCTAGCCTGCACTCCACCGCCTTGCGGTGCGCCGCGCGCATCTGTTCATAATGCTCGACGAAGACGAACTTGGCGAAGTGATAGCAGACGCCGGCGCGCGTGAGGTGCTCCCCGGCGGAGAGCCGATGTCCGGCTTTGATCGCGTCCCGGCCGAGCTGCTCGTGGACCGCCGCGCGCTGCGACCACGCCGAGCACCAGTCGTCCCACCGCTCGAGCTTCGCGGTGACCTCCTGGAAGTCGGACAGCGGAACGCCGTTGGCGACGAAGCGCGGCGCCCAGTGCCAGATCGCGGCTGCGACGCGCGCATCGCCCGATGCGGTAGTCGTCATGCTCCTCCGGGGGAATGTTCTTGTGACGGCCGACAGTCAGGCGATGCTAGGCGCGGCCGAACCAATTGTCAACGAATCGAACCAATTGACTGAATTGGTTCACAGCCGCACAATCGCCGTCATGGCTGCCGAGATCCCCCGCACCGGCGCGCGCCGGGTCCGCGAGTTCATCGTGAACGGAGCGACCGAAGGCAAGCTCGCCCCGGGCGCCAAGCTGCCGACCGAGCGCGAGCTCGCCAGGCGTTTCGCGGTGCCGCGCAACGCGGTGCGGCGCACCCTCGCCCAGCTCGAAGCCGAAGGCGCGATCACCCGTCACGTGGGAAGAGGAACGTTTCTGGCAGGTCCCGCTCCCCATGAACCCGGCCAGATCGCGACCGACAGCGTATCGCACACCAGCCCCGCCGAGCTCATGGAGGCGCGCCTGCGGATCGAGCCCGCGCTCGCGGAGCTCATCGTGACCAACGCGACGCCCGCGGACTTCGAGCGCATGGAGCTCTGCCTGGACAAGGCCGAGCGCGCGGCGACGCTCGACGAGTTCGAGCTGTGGGACGCGGCGCTCCATCAGGCGCTGGCGACGGCGACGCACAACCGCTTCGTCACCCGCATCCTCGACATGGTGGCGCTGGTTCGCCAGCAGTCCGAATGGGGCAAGCTCAAGGACCGCATCGTCACCCCCGAGCGCCGGCTCACCTATCAGGAGGAGCATCGCGCGATCGTCGCAGCGCTGAAAGCGCGCGACGCGGCGCGCGCGCGCGAGGCGATCGCGACCCACCTGCAGCACGCGAGGCGCAACCTCTTCGGGTACTGATGGTCGACGTCTCGCTGTCGTCCGCGATCGTGATCCTGCTGCTGGTGATGGATCCGGTCGGTAACGTGCCGTTTTTCGTGACGCTGATGAAAGGCGTGCCGAAAGAGCGGCGCAAGCGGGTGATCCTCCGCGAGTGCGCCATCGCCTACGTCGTGCTGGTCGTGTTCGCCTTTTTCGGCCGGCAGATCCTCGACCTGCTCGGGCTGTCGGACGTGTCGCTCAATATCGCGGGCGGGGTGATCCTCTTCATCATCGCGCTGCGCCTGGTGTTTCGGCACCCCGAAGGCATCTTCGGCGACGACGTGCACGGCGGCGAGCCTTTCATCGTGCCGCTGGCGATCCCGGCCATCGCCGGACCGACCGCCATCGCGACGGTGGTCCTGCTCGTCGCCGGCGCCCCCGAGCGCGTGTGGGAATGGGTCGGCGCGCTGACCATCGCCTGCGGGATCAACCTCCTGATCATGTTCTTCGCGGACCAGATCGGGCACGTCATCGGTTCCCGGGGCCTGGCGGCGCTCGAGCGCCTGATGGGGCTGCTGCTCACCGCCATCGCGGTGCAGATGCTGCTGAAAGGGATCGAGGCTTTCGTAAAACAACTCGCTTGAGATTGCAAGGGGCAAGCACGCTGTAACTGTAGGATTTTCCTCACTAATTTTTGTGCTTTTTACCTCCTCAGTCATCCACAAAATCTGTGGATAACCGTGTGGGTAACGGGACGCGGACACTGTATTTCACTGCGGGTTCCCGGGCTTTTCTTGGCACTGCGCAAAGAATGAACAAGCCGACGGCGTTGCGCCGGCGGGGCCTTCAGCGGTGCGTCACCACGCACCCTACAAAGCTTGCACCGCGCTCAACGCTTTTCTCCGCGCGCCTCTGCGTTCAACAACGCCTTGCTCACTCGTATTGCTTCGACCCCTTCAGCACGTGCACGAGGTTGTAGAAGTCGTCGGTCCACACGCGAAAGCCGGGACGCGGCTTCAACGGTTGCGCGACCGAGCGGATCGCGTCGGCGTTCAGCAGCGCCCGGTTGCGCGTGACGACGATCTGATCGGTGTGCGACAGCCAGTAATCGACAGGGCTTTTACCGTTGTCCGGGAAATCGGTCACCATCACCGCGGTGTAGCCGAACTCCGCCGCGAGCCGCTCCACCACCGGCGCGATGTCGACGAAGCGGTTGGTCGCCTGGAAGATGATCACGCCTTCGGGTTTGATGTGCCTGACGTAGCTCGCGAACGCCTCGCGCGTGATGAGGTGCATCGGGATCGAATCGCCGGAGAACGCGTCGATCGCGAGGACGTCGTAGTTCTGCGGGCTCTCGCGCTCCAGCGACAGGCGCCCGTCGCCGAGCACGATGTCGGTCTGCGCGGGCGCGTCGCGCAGGAAGCTGAACTCGCTCACCGCCACCGCCGCGACCTGAGGATCGATCTCGTAGAAGCGGAAGGTATCGCCGCGCCGGGCGTACGCCGCGAGCGCGCCCGCGCCCAGGCCGAGCACGCCCACCTTGCGCGGCGCCGGCGGCAGGCTTGCGAACACCCGGCCGTAACCGCTCGTCGTCGCGAAGTACGTCGTCGGCAGCCGCCGGTACTGCGGATCGAGGAACTGACCGCCGTGGTTGATCGCGCCGTGATACATCGAGCGGAAGTTGATCGGGTCGTGGAAATCGCGCGTGCGCACCACGCCGTAGAAATTGCGAACCATGACGCGCATGTCGGTGCGGTAGTCGCGCAGCTCGTACGCCGCGATGGCCACGGTCGCCGCGCAGACCGCGAGCGCGCCGAACGTCACCAGCGCGTGCGCGCCGCGCGCGCGCCACGCGAAGAGCAGCGCGCATAAACCGAGCGTGATCGCCAGCTCGTAGTAACCGTGGAGCACGAACGGCGCGCCCAGCCCGATCGCGAGCGCCCCGAGCGCGCCGCCGACCGCGATCATCAGGTAGAACGTGGTGAGGTGGCGCGGTCCCGGCCGCAGCCGATAGAGCTCGCCGTGGCAGACCATGCAGAGTATGAACAGCCCCGCCGCGTAGAGGGGCGCGGCGAGCCACAGATCGAGCGACTCGATGTACCACGCCATGATCGGCAGCATGACCGCCGCGGCCGCGAGGAAGAACGGACGCACGTACCAGCGCGGATGGTCGAAGCACAGGATGAAGGTGATCAGGTACAGCGACAGCGGCACCACCCACAGGAACGGGATCGACGGCACGTTCTGCGTGAGATGGTTGGTGACCGCGAGCAGGAGGCACGAGCTCATCGCCGCCAGCGCGACCCACAGCGCGCGCGTGGCGAGCGACGGCGGCGGGCTGGTGTCGGCGGCAGCGGCTTCCGAGAGCTCGTCGGTGCTCTGCGCGGTCGTGTGCTTCAGCGTCACCAGCGCGGTCGCCGCGCACAGCACCGCGAACACCGCGTACGCGGCCGACCACGACACCGACTGGCGCACCAGCGTCAGCACCGGCTCGATCGCGACGGGGTACGCGAGCAGCGCGAGCAAGGACGCGAAGTTGGACAGGGCGAAGAGCCGATACGGCACCGCGTGGTGGTAGCGCCGCCAGAACCACGCCTGCACCAGCGGGCTGGTCGTCGACAGCAGGAAGTACTGGAGCCCGATCGTCGCGCCGAGCAGCGCGAGGATCGCCATCGCCGGACCGCTCGCGTCCGCGCCGGGCTTCCAGCGCGCGTCGGGAATGATCGGCAGCAGCGCGAGGCTGAGCGCGAGCAGGCCGACGTGCAGGATCGCCTGGCCGCGCGGCTTGAGCGAGCGCGTGCTCCAGTCGGCATAGGCGTAGCCGAACAGCAGCACGGTCTGGAAGAACACCAGGCACGTCGCCCAGACCGAGGCGGATCCGCCGAACCACGGCAGGATCTGCTTGGCGATGATGGGTTGAACGAGAAAAAGCAGGAACGCTGAGAGGAAGATCGTCGCGGCGTAAAGTCGCATCAGTCGCGGAAGCTGCGGCAGAGTTGGGCGATGTCGGCGTTGCCGCCCGAGATGACGACGCCGACCTTGAGACCTCGGGCGTCGACCTTGTTTTCGAGCAGCGCCGCGGCGCCAAGCGCGCCGGTGGGCTCGACGACGATCTTCAGGCGCTCCCAGAGGTACCACATCGTTCGCAGCAGCTCGTCGTCGTCGACGGTCAGCACGTCCGCGAGGTGGCTCATGATCAGCGGGAAGGTGATCGCGCCCGGGGCGGAGGTGCGCGCGCCATCGGCGATGGTATCCGGATTGTCCACGCGCTGGATGGTGCCCGACCTGAACGAGCGCTGCACGTCGTCGCCCGCGGCCGGCTCGACCGCGATCACGCGCGTCTCTCGATGGCGTCCGTGCGCCGCGATCGCGCAGCCCGACACGAGACCGCCGCCGCCGCACGGCACCAGCAGGAGATCGAGCGGCCCGACCTCGTCGACCAGCTCCAGCGCCGCGGTGCCCTGCCCGGCGACGATGTGCGGGTGGTCGAACGGCGGGACGAGGGTGACGCCGCGCTCGCGCTCGAGCCGGGACGCGATCGCTACACGGTCGTCTTTCGCCCGGTCGTAGAGCACGACCTCGGCGCCGTAGCCGCGCGTGGCGTCGATCTTCACCTGCGGGGCATCGGCGGGCATTACGATGATCGCCGGCACCCCGAGCAGGCGGCCGGCGAGCGCCACGGCCTGCGCGTGGTTGCCCGACGAATACGCCACCACCCCGCGCTTGCGCGCCGCGGCCGACAGGTGGAAGAGCGCGTTGTAGGCGCCGCGGAACTTGAACGCGCCGCCGCGCTGCAGGTTCTCGCACTTGAAGTAGACCCGGGCCCCGGTTCGCGCGTCCACGGTGCGTGAGGTCAGCACCGGCGTGCGGTGCGCGTTGCCCTGCAGCACGCTCGCCGCGACGACGACGTCGTCGAAGGTTACCGGCATCGATTCGTGACCCAAGTCCTCTCTCCCCTCAAGAACCGGCATCAGAATGCCGACATATACCTTGTGTCTAATTGCGGGTCAGGTGAGACCATGACCAGACGCGAAGACCTTGAATCCGACGAAAGCCGTTACGGCGACGAGCTCCTGAGCACCGGCTGGAACCCCGTCCTCGACCTCCTCCAATGGTCGGTCGAGCGCACGCGCGGCATGACGCGCGACGAAGCCCCGGCGGCACGGAGCGACGCCGAAGCCGCAGCGTTCCTCAGCCGCATCTATACCTCCTTGTAGCGCAGGCGCCCCCGCCTGCAGCAAAAACGGCCTTTCATGCAGGCGAGGCGCCTGCGCTACATCGCGGCGATCAGCCGCTCGCGCGTGAACGGCATGTCGCGCAACCGCACCTTCATCGCGTTGTAGACCGCGTTGCCGATCGCCGCGGCGACCGGACCCTGCGTCCCCTCGCCCGCGCCCAGCGGCGGCAGCTCCGGCCGGTCGATGAGCTCCACGAAAACCTGCGGCACCTCCGGGAACGTGAGTATCGGATAGTCGTCCCAGTTGCGGCTGGTGACCGTCTCGCGATCGTAGGTGATGCGCTCCTTGAGCGTCCAGCTCACGGTCTGCACGATGCCGCCCTCGATCTGGTTGATCGTCCCGTCGGCGCTGATCACCTGACCCACGTCCACCGCGCACCAGGCGCGTTTCACCTGCACTTCCTCGGCGACTGCCACCTCGACGATCACCGCGACGTAGCACCCGAGGTTCTTGTAGCGCGCGAACCCGATCCCCCGGCCGCGCTCGCCGTCGCCCTGTTCCTTGCTCTTCCAGCCCGCCATCTGCGCGACTTTCTCGATCACCGCCCGGCCACGGGCGTCCCTGAGATGGCGCAGCCTGAACTCGACCGGGTCAACGTCCGCGGCGACGCTGAGCTCGTCCATGAACGACTCGATCGCCAGCACGTTCGCGTGTGCGCCGAGCGAGCGCAAGGCCGACGTGCGGATCGGCGCGGTGCGCACCAGGTGGTTGGTCACGCGTAAGGCAGGGAAGTCGTAGAGCGGCACCGCGTTGCGGTGGCTGCCGCCCGCCGGGAGCGGCGGATTGCCGGGCCGCGCCGCCTTGACCGGCTTTTCGAGATGCCACGCACCGAGCAGGTTGACGCCGCCCTTGCCGCCGGGACGGGTGCTGTGGCCGTGGCTCCAGAGATCGAGCGTCCAGCTCGCGATGGTGCCGTCCGCGGTCAGCGCAGCCTCGGTGCGCACCACCATCGGCGAGCCGTACGGCTCCCAGCCGAACTCGTCCTCACGGCTCCATTGCACGCGGATCGGCCGATCGGGCACCGCGCGCGCGAACAGGATCGCGTCGCACGCGACGTCGTCGGCCGCGTTATGGCCGTAACAGCCGGCGCCTTCCATGTGCGCGATCTCGATCGTCGTCTCGTCGACGCCGAGCGCGCTCGCCAGGTCGGCGCGCAGCGGGAAGATCCCCTGGCTGTGCGTCCACAGCGTATAGCGGCCGCCGCTGTATTGCGCCACCGCGCACGACGGCCCGAGCGATGCATGGGCCGTGTGCGGCCGCGAATACTCGGCCTTGAAAGTGCGGAAACCGTCACCCGCAACGGTTTCCGCGTTGAAGGTGCGCAGGCCGTCGCCGGTCACCGGTGCACCCACCTCCTTCACGACCTCGTCTTCGGTCTCCATCTCCAGCAGGTAGCGCGGATCGGTTCCAGGCAGCTTGCCGCCGCCTTCCCAATTCGCAATGCGCGCAAGCCGCCGCGCGGCGCGGATCGCCTGCTCTTCGCGCTCGGCGACGACGCCGAGGAACGCGCCGTCGCGCACCACCTCGACCACACCGGGCATCGCTACGACTTCGGCCGCATCGAGCGCGCCGAGCGTCATGCCGGGGCCGGCGGGCCGCACCACGCGCGCGTGCGCCATCCCCGGCAGGTCGAGATCGTGCACGTAGACCGGCGCGCCGCGAACTTTGGCAGGCAGATCGATACGATCGATCGACTGCCCGATCAGCGCGTAGTCGGCGGCGCTCTTGGGCCGCGCTTCGCCGCTCGCGTTGCGTCGCAACAGCGATGCATCGGCGACCTCCCAATACGTAGTGCTGCCACCGGAGCGCGCGGTAACGGTGCCGTCCTTCACGGTGAGCTGCTCGAGCGTGACGCCGAGGCGCTCGGCGGCGCGGCCGAGCAGGAGCTCACGCGCTTCGGCCGCGGCGAAGCGCAGCGCGATGCCGGACTCCTGGATCGAGCGGCTGCCCGACGTGATGCCTTCGTTCGGGGACAGCGTCGTCGCGGCGGGAACCAGCCTGATCCGCGCCGGATCGACGTCGAGCTCCTCGGCGACGATCTGGATGAGCGCGGTCAGGATGCCCTGGCCGATCTCGACCTTGCCGGGCCGCACGGTGATCGTGCCGTCGGCATTGATCGAAAGCCATTGGTCGAGCGCGGGATTGGTCTCGAGGCTTCCGGGAAGCTTGCGCCCTGGGCTCATGGCGTCTCCCCGGCGGCGGTGCGGATCGCGGACAGGATGCGCGTGTGCGTGCCGCAGCGGCAGAGATTGCCTTTGAGCGCTTCGCGGATCTCGTCGTCGGTCGCCTGCGGCCGCGCGTCGAGCAGCGCCTTGGCGCTCATGATGACGCCCGACAGGCAATAGCCGCACTGTCCCGCCTGGTGCCGGATGAAGGCGCGCTGCAGCGGGTGCGGGTCCGCGGCAGTGCCGATGCCTTCGATCGTCGTGATCGACTTGCCCGCCACGGCGCTCACCGGCACGTCGCACGACTGCACCGCGTCGCCGTCGACGATCACGGTGCACGCGCCGCACTGGCCGAGGCCGCAGCCGAAGCGGGCGCCCTTCAGCTTGAGGTCGTTGCGCAAGACGTACAGGAGCGGCGTCTCGGGGTCCGCGGCGACCTCGTGCTTCGTCCCGTTCACGTTCAGAACCAGCGACATTCCTGCCTCCTCATCACGCTGCGGCATGGCCGCTGCGCGGTTTCACGTTCTGGAAAAAAACGTGCCGTATGCTCACGCGGCAACGCGTGCCGGCACTTCTCGTTTTTTGTTTTCTTTGGGTCTATACTGGCCCCGTCAAAGTCGGTATGGAGGAACCATCCCATGATGCATACCACCGACGGCGAAGTGCTCCGGCAGCGTATCGACCAGCTGCACCTCGAGCACCGAGACCTCGATGACGTCATATCCCGCCTCTCGCAAAGCGCCGTCCAGGATCAACTGCAGCTGCAACGCCTCAAGAAGCGCAAGCTTCATCTGAAAGACCAGATCGCTCAGCTAGAACGTCAGCTCACGCCGGACATACCGGCCTGACGCCAGGCGCGTCACGCTGCCGCGGTCCTCGCGTGCAGCGTGCGCGTTATTGCAGCATTTCACCCGCATTACGCTCTGCGCGGTCGCGCGCGTACCGCGATCACGATCGCGAATACGCCGAGCACCACGAACCACACCAGCGACCATCCCGCGATCGTCAGTCCGAGGAAGCGCCATCCGGCTTCCGCGCATTCGCCCGATCCCGCCAGTATTTTCTGTAAAGCCTGCGACAGCGGAAAGCGGTCCAGCATGTACTCGAGCCCGGGGCCGCACGCGGGCACCTTGTCTTTCGGCAGCATCTGCAGCCATACCTGCCGTCCCGCGATCGCGCCGCCGATGGTTGCCGCGATCGCCGCGAGCGTGCTGTAGACGATCGCACCGCGCCGCGCAGGACCGTGCAGCGCGCCGACGAGAAACACCGCCCCCATCGCGATGAATGCGATGCGCTGAAGGATGCACAGCGGACACGGATCTTCGCCCTGCACGTGCTGGAGATAGAGCGCGAAGCCGATCAGTCCGGCGCACACCAGGAAACCGACGAGATAACCGATACGAGGCGTCATACGTAAGCGAGCAGCCGTCCGCACGCGATGACGCTGAACCACAGCGCGAGGGACAACCCCGCGTGCGCCCGCGCGCCGGCCGGCGGCGCCGCGTCGTAATCCCACGCCTGCACCGAACGATAGGCGCCCAGGTGAAACAGCGCCGCATTGATCGCGGCGCAAAGGATGAGCAGCAGCTTCAATTGAAATGCGCGGTTGGTGACGAAATCGAAGGCGTGGGCGGTGAACATCAGGAGACCGGTCGGCACGATGAGCACCAGAGCGCCGGCGCTCCACGGTACGGTGTGGCGCGTGAGCGCGCGCACCGACAGCGAGCGTCCGATGCCGAGCAGCCGCAGATCGAGAACCGTAATCGATCCCACGAGCACGACGAAGCCCGCGATGTGCGCGATCTCGACCGCCGGGTAAAGCCACAGCTCCTGCCGCATCGCCACCGCGAGCGGCAGCGCCTCCAGCGTCGCGAGCGGACCGCCGGCCGCGGCCTGCATCAGCGCAGCTCGACCGTCTTGCCGCCGACCGTGATGCGCTCGGCGCGCATTTCCTCGGGCTTGCTGCGGTTGGGATAACCGACCACGTCGGCTTTGGTCCCGGGCTTGAGCTCCGCGGCGGAGAGGCCTCGCGCGGACATGCGCGAAGGCGGCGCGAGCACGACGTGCCACGTCTTGCCGGGCGTCTCCAGCCGCACGTGACCGTGCGGATGCTCGTAGCCGGCTTCCTTGATGACGCCGGACAGCTTCAGCGTGTTCCCGCTGTCATACTCGCTCCAGCCGTGGTGCGCGTGCGCCAGCGCGGCGAGGCCGAGCGCGAGCAGCGGAACGAAAGTCGCAGTGACGATCTTCATGGGAAAGTCCGTGGAAAGAACTGCGGCAAAAAACAGCAAAGGCTATTCTACTGCGCCATGATCAGGATCAACCACGACATCGCGCTAGACGATTCGGAGATCGAAGAGCGCTTCGTGCGCTCGTCGGGCCCCGGCGGGCAGAACGTCAACAAGGTATCGACCGCGGTGCAGCTGCGCTTCGATGCCGCGGGATCAAAGTCGCTGCCGGAGCGCGTGCGCGCGAAGGTGCTGCGGCTGGCGGGCGCGCGTGCGACCAGCGAGGGCGTCATCGTCATCACCGCCGAGCGCCATCGCTCGCAGAGCCGCAATCGCGCCGACGCGGTGCAGCGGCTGGTCGAGCTCATCGCCGAAGCCGCGCGGCCGGTGAAGATACGGCGCGCGACCAAGCCGACGCGCGCGGCGAAAAAACGCCGCCTGGACGAGAAGAAAAAGCGCGGGGATACGAAAGCCGCCCGCCGCTCCCGACCTGGCCTGGATTGAAGTTTGTAAGCAAGGAGGGAAACCTTGGTTTCCCTCCTTGGCGTAACCGGCGAGCGCGAGCGCAGCGAGCCTGCGGCTTACTTCTTCTCTTTCGGTTCCTCCGGGAGCTCAGGAACGGTGCGCAGGTAAGCGACCATCGCATCGAGATCCGCGGGCGTGAGCTTGCTCGTGGTGTTGCGTATCACTTCCGCCATCGCTTCGGCGGGCACGTCGCCGTCGGAGTACATCCCGTTCACCAGGAAATCCTTGATCTCCTGGTCGCTCCATTTTTTGAGCCGCGTCGGCGTGAGGTTCGGGATGTTCTTGCCTTCGGGGCCTTTGCCGCCGGCGAGGAAGCGGCTGGCTTTGGTGCCGCCGAGGAAGTTGCGCGGCGTATGGCACTCGCCGCAGTGGCCGAGCGCGGTGACGAGGTAGCGGCCGCGCTGCCGGACGGCATCGAGCCTGGGGTCGGCCGCCGCCGGACCCGATTTGAAGAACAGCCACTTCCACGGCGTGACGAGGAAGCGGTAGCCGTACGGGAAGCCGAGGTCGTGCGCCCGGTTCGCGCGCGGGCTCGGCGGCAGCGACCGCAGGTACGCCCACAGGTCGCGCACGTCGGCGTCGGACACTTGCGTGAACGACGGATACGGAAATGCCGGAAAGTAGTTCGCGCCGTCCGGACGCTCGCCGTGACGCAGCGCCTTCTCGAAGTTCGCTTCGGTCCAGTTGCCGATTCCGGCTTTCCGATCGGGCGTGATGTTCGGACCGTAGAACGTGCCGAACGGCGTCTTCAGCGCGCGGCCGCCGGCGAACGGCGTCGCGTCCTTCTTCTCTTCGGTGTGGCAACCGAGGCAGCCCGCGGCTTTCGCGAGGTACTCGCCGCGTTTGGCGTCGCCCGCGGGCGTGGTCGATGCGCCGCCTTGCGCGCGAGCCGGGCCGACGAGCACGAGTGCGATGATTGCGGCGGCCGCGGCGCGCGCGGCGAGATCGGAAATCAGCGCCTCTCGCGGAAATCGTCGTGGCATGCCGAGCACGCCTTGTCGACGGCCGCGATCTGCGATTTCACGCTCGCTTCGTCGCCGCTCCTGGAAACCTGGGCGAGCTTGCTCGTTTCGGACTCGAAGCGCTCGTAGGCCTGCTTGAACTTCGCGCTGTCGCTGAACACCGCCGGCAGCGCGCGGCTCTTCTCGCCCTTGGTGTTGTCGGTGAAGCCGTCCCACGGCATCTTGGACAGCGCGTCGAGGTAGGCGGCGTTGCGCACGACCACCTGCTGGTTGTACGGGATCTTGCCTTGCGCCATCAGATTCAGCGGACCGAAATACTTGCCCTGGAGGACCATCGCGGACTGGCGCTGTTTGACGAGCGTATCGGGCTTCGCCTGGCCGAACGCCGGCAGCGTCACGGCGGTCCCGGCGACGGCCGCGAAGACGAGGGTTGTGAGTCTTTTATTCATCGGTGCTCCTGGCGATTGGTTGGCTCGAAAACGGCGGCGCCGCACAGCCTATAACAATACGCGGGACCCGGCTATTCCCTGCCCGCTAGCCGCGGGTCGCCATCGTCTTCAGCGTCACGTAATCGGTCTTGCCGCTGCCGAGCAGCGGCAGCGACGCGACCTTGACGATGCGCCGCGCGACGGCGAGGTCCTGCGCGCCCAGCGCGCGCGCCGATTTCACCAGCGCCATGCGGTCGAGCTTGGCATCGGTGGTGAAGAGCACCGTGCTCTCGCCGCTGCCCCTCGCCTGCTCCACCGTCGCCGCGTGCTTGTGGTCGGGCGAAGCGCCGTAGGCGATGCGCTCCACGAGCTCGAGCGAGACCATCTCGCCCGCGATCTTCGCGAAGCGCTTCACCCGGCCCAGTATGGTGACGTAGCCGTCGTCGTCGATCTCGACGACGTCGCCGGTGTTGTGCCAGCCCGCGCCGACCTCGGAGCGCGGCGGGTGCAGCACGCCGGGCTCGTCGTAGAAGAAATAGCCTGCCATGAGATGCGGGCTGCGCACGTGCAGCGCGCCGCCGCGCGTGATGCCCGAGACGGCGACGATGCGGTGCTCGATCCTTGGCAGCAGCCGGCCGACCGTCCCGCGGCGGTAGTTGAGCGGCGTGTTGAGCGAGATCGTCGGGCCGCACTCGGTCGCGCCGTAGCCTTCCATGATGCGCAGCCCGAACTTGTGCAGCCACAGCGACTCGACCTCGGCGTTGAGCTTCTCGCCGCCGCAGACCACGCAGCGCACCTTGTAGAAGTCGTAGGGGCTCGCCTGCCTCGCGTAATTCGCGAGGAAGGTGCTCGTGCCGAAGAGATAGGTCGCGTCGCGGGTGTACGCGAGCTCCGGAATGAGCCGGTAATGCAGCGGCGTGGTGTAGAGGAAGAGCCTCGTTCCCGACAGGATCGGCATCAGCGTGCACGCCGTCAGCCCGTAGGTGTGGTACATCGGCAGCGCGTTGAAATACTTGTCGTTGGGCCCGAAGTCGATGATCGCGCGCATCTGCGCCATGTTGGCGAGCATCGCGTCGTGCGTGATCGCCACCCCTTTGGGCCGCGCTTCGGAGCCGGACGTAAAGAGCACGATCGCGATCGCGTCCGGATCCGGCGGCGGCAGCATGCGCCGCGGGGCGAGCATGGCTGCGACCACCCACAGCTTGTCGGTCAGCCGGATCTCTTCGCGCAGATCCTCGAGGTAGACCAGCGTCATGCCTTCGAGCACGCGCAGCGCCGGCTCGAGCCGCGCGATCCGCACGAAGGCGCGCGAGGTGACGATCGTCTTGATGCCCGCCGCGACGCACGCGCCGTACATCGCCTCGGGCCCCGCACTGTAATTGAGCATCGCCGCGACGCGGCGGTTGGCGGTGCAGCCGAAGACCAGCGCGACCGTCGTCCAGAGGTTGGGAAGCATCACGCCGACGATCTCGCCGGGCTTGGTCGCGGCCGCCGTCAGACGCGCGATGGCAACGGCGGCGCGCAACAGGCTGCGATACGACTCCGGCCCCTGCCTCTGGTCTTCGATGATGCGTGTCGACGGACCGTAGAGCCTCGTAGCGTCGAGCAGAGCCTCGAACAGCGTCTGCCGCGGACGCGCGTCGAACATCATCCGCTGCAGGATCTTGAGCATCTCGTCGGCGAGACGCGCCCTGCGGTCGCGCGCGCTCACGCTGGAGGCCGTGGAGATCTTGAGCGGCGCCTGCACCGTCAGGGTGACGCGCGGGAGCCAGCGCTTGGGATATTCCCCGCCGACCGCGGCGAAGCGCGAATAGAGCGTGCCCGATATGTGGACCGGAACGATGACCGCGTCGGAGCGCGCGGCGATGAGGCCGGCCGAATCGTAGACCTTCATCATCGTGCCGGTGGTCGTCACGCGACCCTGCGGGAAGATCGCGACGGTGCCGCCCCGCTGGACCTCGCGGATGAGGCGCTTCAGCGCGAGCGGCCGCGTCGGATCGAGCACCACGAACCTCACCGCGGCCGCGAACAGGCGAACGAGCGGGTGGCGCAGCGCTTCCCGCGGCAGGACGACCGTCGGGTTGCCGGGGAGGAACAGCCCGAGCAAGACGCCGTCGAGCAGCGAATCGTGGTTCGCCACCACGAGCCTGTGGCCGCCTTCGAGTGCTGCGACGTCGCCGGTCAGGCGCACCCGGAGCAGCACGCGCAAACCGACGCGCAGGAGTGGGCGTATCACTTTAAATATCGCGTTTAAGTGTCTGACTTGCCTATTTTCCTACTTTTAGCCGGTCGGTGCGGGTCCGTCAAACGCGCGACGCACGACTTCATGCGCCGCGGCGGCCCTGCCCATGTCACAAAAAATTCTCGATTCAGCGGTTTTCCCATTGCGGCGACCCATTGCACCAAGTACTTGGCGTCAAAGGCGAAAAGAGAAATCTAACAAATTGTTAGATTTGCGTTTTCTCGAACCGTGATTTTTAATCGCCCCCATACGAACGGATACCCGCGCAGTACTCACACTCAGCCGCCGGAGAAACACCATGGAAATGCACATCCCCGCCGCCATCCTCGAAGCTCGCCACCTGCCCGACACCACGACGCTCGTCCCCAACGGGCTCGAGTTCAAGTTCTCGGAGCAGCTCTCGGCGCACTTCGACACCGCGACGCGGGCGGTGTGGTCGCGCTGGACCGCCGATCCGCGCCCGTGCTTCAACCCGAGCCTGCTCGCCGACATCCGCTCCTACTACGACTTCCTGACCAACACCGGCGGTCACTTCGAAGTCAACGGCGAAGAGCACCCGATCGAGTACGTGGTGCTCGCGTCGGGCATGCCCGGCGTATTCCAGCTCGGCGGCGACCTGGATCTCTTCAAACAGCTCATCGGCGCGCAGGACCGGGCCGGACTGCAGCGCTACGGCCGCGCGTGCATCGACGTGCTGTATCGCAACTACATCGCGCACGAGCTCAAGGCGGTGACCACGATCTCGCTGGTGCAGGGCGAGTGCCTCGGCGGCGGCTTCGAGGCGGCGCTGTCGTCGGACGTCATCGTGGCCGAGAAAAGCGCGCGTTTCGGCTTCCCCGAGATCATGTTCAACCTCTTCCCCGGCATGGGCGCCTATTCCTTCCTCGACCGCAAGGTCGGCCAGCGCAAGGCCGAGGAGATCATCACCAGCGGCAAGGTCTACACGGCCGAGGAAATGCTCGCGCTGGGCGTGGTCGATGCGATCGCCGAAGACGGCCAGGGCGAAGCCGAAGTCGCCGCGCTGATCAAGCGCCGCGCGCGCATGCGCAACGGCCTGGCCGCGCTCGCCGCGACGCGCCGCCGCGTGCACTCGATCACGTTCGAAGAGCTGCTCGACGTCGTCAACATCTGGGTCGACGCCGCGCTGCGCATCAACCTGCGCGATCTGAAGCTCATGCAGCGCCTGGTGTCGCGGCAAAACGGCCTGGGCGAGACCCACGCGGTTCACTAGGACGGCGCCACCGTTCTTTCGTAGCTTTTTCAGCACGCGCGGCGCCGAGCCGCCTCGAGCCGCGCGTGCTAATTGATCGCGGTCGAAAGTAGGTTCTTACTTTCGACCGGCGTCATTGATACACTGGTAGGGCATCCCCGGACAGGGGGGCCTGCCAGCGGCAGGGCCGGGGAGGAGTTCCATCGACGGCTTTGCCCTATGGAATACAGCATACAAGAAGCGTCCGAGCTGCTCTCTATTCCGATCCAAAAGCTGCGCCGCTGGGACGAGCAGGGAGTCCTGGTGGCGCTGCGCACGTCCGGCGGGCACCGCCGCTATTCCAAGGAGCTGATCGACCGCCTCGCCGCGTCCGGATTCGGCGGTGCAAGCGCCGAGAAGACGTCCCAGGAGCTGGCGACGGTCAAACGCGCGCTCGCCGAGAAGCGCCGCATCATACAGCTGCTGCTGGAGAGCGAGAACCGCTACCGCGACCTGGTCGAGACCTCCCACGACCTCATCTGGTCGACCGACGCGGAAGGTCGCTTCACCTATCTCAACACCGCGTCCTACGAGATTTTCGGCCTCGCGCCGCAGGACCTGATCGGTCGCTGCTTCTTCAATTTCGAAGCCGGCGACGCACACCTCGCCAACCGCCGCTTCCTGCTCGCGCTGCGCAAGAAGCGCGAGGTCAAGAATTACGTGACCCACGTGATGACCGCGGACGGTGAGAACCGCTGGATCGGGATCAACGCGCGCCTCACCTACGACGAGAACGGCGAGCCCAAGGGCATCCGCGGCACCGCGCGCGACATCACCGAGCAGCACCTTGCGACCGAGCGCATCGAGCACCTCGCGCTGCACGACCCGCTCACCGACCTGCCGAACCGCCACAGCCTGCAAAGCAGCCTGGAGATGGCGATCGCGGACGGCGGCGTCGGCGCCCTCCTCTTCATCGACATCGACCACTTCAAGTACGTCAACGACAACTTCGGGCATCGCTCCGGCGACCAGCTCATCATCGGCGTCGGCAGCGTGCTCAGGGAAGTCGCGAGGAACTGCGAGGGCGAGCTCTACCGGCTGGGCGGCGACGAGTTCGCGATCCACATCCCCGAGGCGCTGCGCAAGCAGGCCAGCGAAGCGGCCGAGTGCGCGCTCGACGCGATCCGCCACTACCGCTTCCAGGAAAGCGACCAGCGCGTGGTTTCGAACCTGTCGGCTTCGTGCGGGATCGCGCTCTACCCCTTCCACGGCAGCGACGTGCCGACGCTGTTCTCGAATGTCGACATCGCGATGTACCAGGCGAAGGAAGTCGGGCGCAACCGCCAGATGCTGTTCGACCAGTCGTCGGACAACATGCGCAGCACGCACAAGCGCATCCACTGGGCAAAGCGCCTGCGCGACGCGCTCGACGACGACCGGGTGGCGCTGTTCGCGCAGCCGGTGGTGCGGCTCAAGGACCAGAAGGCGGTGCACCACGAAGTGCTGGTACGGCTGAAAGACGACCAGGGCGGCTTCATCCTGCCGTCGACCTTCATCGAGCACGCCGAGTCGCTGTCGCTGGTGCAGGAGCTCGACCTGCAGGTGGTCGAGAAGCTCCTCGACTTCATCCGCGACAACAACCAGCTCGGCAAGAAAACGCGCTACTTCGTGAACCTGTCGCGGGTGTCGATCTCCGACCCGCACTGGGTGCGGCGCTTCATGATGCTGCTCAACCGGACGCAGGTCGACCCGACGCAGCTCGTCTTCGAGATCACCGAGACCGCGGCGATGTCCGAGATCGACGTGACGCTCTCGTTCATCAAGAAGCTGAAGGACATCGGATCGCGCTTCGCGCTCGACGACTTCGGGGCGGGCTTCAGCTCGTTCTACTACCTCAAGCGCTTCGAGGTCGATTACCTCAAGATCGACGGCGGTTTCGTGCGCGACCTCGCCACCGACGAAGGCAGCCGCCTCTTCGTGCGCGCGCTGAACGACGTCGCCAAAGGCCTTTCCAAGCAGGTCGTCGCCGAGTGGGTGGAATCGCCCGAGGCGCTGAAGGTGCTCACCGACATCGGCGCGCAGTACGGCCAGGGCTTCATGTTCAGGAAGCCGCTGCCCATCGAGGACACGGTGCAGATGGCGACGAAGCGCTTATTGCGCGCAAAAGCGGGCGCGCAATAAGCGGAGTGTTTAGTGTTGAGTGGCGCGGTGGCAGCTTTTAACTAAACACTCAACACTCACACTGCTCGTCAGCGCCAGTGGCCGCTGACGAGCTTCTCCGCCCACATGAGCCCGAAGATCGCCTTGGGCTCGGTGATCTTCCCCTGGCGTATCCACTCGACCGCCTCCAGCACGTCGACTTTCATCACGTCCAGGAACTCGTCGTCGTCGAGCTTGTGCCCGACGTGGGTGAGCTTGCGCGCCTCGAACAGCTCGATGTGCTCGTCGGCGAAGCCGATCGCCGGGTGCAGTGTGCCGAGGTGGCGCCAGTCGGCGGCCTCGTACCCGCATTCCTCGATGAGCTCGCGCTTGGCGGTGGCGAGCGGTTCCTCGCCCTTGTCGATCTTGCCCGCGGGCAGCTCGATGAAGTGGCGGCGCAGCGGATAGCGGAACTGGCGCTCGAGCAGGATCGTGCGTTCGTCGACGAACGCGAGCATGGCGACGGCGCCGGGGTGCTCGATGTACTCGCGGACCGATTCGTGCCCGTTCGGCAGGCGCACGCGGTCTTTCCTCACGTGCAGCAGCACGCCTTCGAAGATGCTCTCGCTGTCGAGGGTGGTCTCGGTGAAGTCGCCGCCGCTCACAGCGACGCCTGGATCGAGTACAGGCAGATGGCCATCAGCGGCTGCGGGACGATGCCGAAGAAGAGCAGCGCCGCGCCGTTGAGGCTCATGAGCGCTTTCACGTCGGCGGTCGGGGCGAGCTTCGTGGTGTCGTCCGGCGTGTCGAAGTACATGAGCTTCACGACGCGCAGGTAGTAGAACGCGCCCACCACCGAGAACAGCACCGCCAGCACCGCGAGCCCGAGGAAGCCCGCGTTGAGGACCGCCTGCAGCACCGCGAGCTTGGCATAGAAGCCCACCATCGGCGGGATCCCGGTCATCGAGAACATGACCAGCAGCATCATGAAGGCGTACCAGGGGCTCCTCTGGTTGAGGCCCTTGAAGTCGGTGAGGTTGTCGGCCTCGAACCCGGCGCGCGAGAGCAGCAGCAGCATCCCGAACGCGGCGAGGTTCGTCAGCACGTAGACGATCATGTAGAACATCGCCGCGGAGAAGCCGTTGTCGTCGCCGGCGAGCACGCCGAGCAGGACGAAGCCCATGTGCGAGATCGTCGAGTACGCGAGCATGCGCTTCAGGTTCGTCTGCACGATGGCGGTGATGTTGCCGATCACCAGCGAGAGCACCGCCATGACGATCAGCATCTGCTGCCAGTGCAGTACGAGCTGCTCATCGCCCAGCGCCTGACCGAGCAGCCGGATGATGAGCGCGAAGCCCGCGAGCTTGGGCACGCTGGAGACGAAGAGCGCGACCGCGTTCGGCGCGCCGTGGTAGACGTCGGGCACCCACATGTGGAAGGGGGCTGCGCCGAGCTCGAAACCGATGCCTGCGACGAGGAACACGAGCCCGAACACGAGCACGGTGCTCACCGTGCTGCCTTCGGAGATGATCTGCGCGAGCTCGGTGATCTCGAGCGTCCCCGTCGCGCCGTAGATCATCGACATGCCGTAGAGCAGCAGGCCCGAGGCGAGCGCGCCCAGCACGAAGTACTTCATCGCCGCCTCGGTCGCGGTCGCCGAGTCGCGCTGGAGCGCGATCATCGAGTACAGCGACAGCATCATGAGCTCCAGCCCGAGATACAGCACGAGCAGGTGGTTGGCCGAGATCATGATCATCATGCCGAGCGTCGCGAACAGGATCAGGGCGAAGAACTCGCCTTTGAACATGTCGCGCGAGCCCAGGTACGCGCGCGAGTACGCGAGCACCAGCATGACCGAGAGCAGCACGATGAGCTTCAGCACGTCGGACATGAAGTCGTCGACGAACATGCCGCTGAAGGTGTAGATCGGCTCGCGCGTCGCCCACATCCACGTGATGACGATCGCGAAGAACAGCGCGCCCTGGGTGAGGCCGTAGGTGACGATGCGGTTCTCTTCCTTGATGAAGAGGTCCGCGATCAGGATGACCGAGACCGCGAGCAGCAGGAAGAGCTCGGGGAACGCGGGCCAGAGGGGCTGTATGTAATCCATTTACGTTCTCAGGGCGCGGTGAGCTTGGACTGCATGACGTGGGCGAGCAGGTCGTCGACCGACACGTGCAGCACGTCCGCGAACGGCGCCGGATGGATGCCCATCCACAGCACCGCGACGGCGAGCGCCCCCAGCACCAGGAACTCGCGCAGGTTGATGTCGGTGAGGTGCGCGACGTGGTCGTTGGCGACGCCGCCGAAGATTACGCGCTTGTACATCCACAGCGTATAGGCGGCGCCCCAGATCAGCGTCGTCGCGGCCGCGAACGCGTACCAGAAGTTCTCCTTCATCGCCCCCATGATCACCATGAACTCGCCGACGAAGCCGCTCGTCGCCGGCAGGCCGGAGTTCGCCATCGCGAACAGCATGAAGAGCGCGGCGAACACCGGCATCCTGTTGACGACCCCGCCGTAGTCCGCGATCTGGCGCGAGTGCAGGCGGTCGTAGAGCACGCCGACGCAGAGGAACAGCGCGCCCGAGATGAAGCCGTGCGAGACCATCTGGATGACCGCGCCTTCGACGCCCTGGGCGTTGAAGATGAAGATGCCCAGCGTCACGAATCCCATGTGCGAGATCGACGAGTAGGCGATCAGCTTCTTCATGTCGGACTGGACCAGCGCGACGAGGCCGATGTACACGATCGCGATCAGCGACAGCGCGATGATGAACCACGCGAGGTCCTGGCTGCCGTCGGGGACGATGGGCAGCGAGATCCGCAGGAAGCCGTAGCCGCCCAGCTTCAGCATGATCGCCGCGAGGACCACCGAGCCGCCGGTCGGCGCCTCGACGTGGGCGTCCGGCAGCCAGGTGTGCACCGGCCACATCGGCACCTTGACCGCGAAAGCCGCGAAGAACGCGAGGAAGATCAGGCGCTGGGCGTCCAGCGGAAGCTGGAGCTGGTACCAGTCGGCGAGCGCGAAGCTGCCGCCCGACGCGTTGTAGAGATAGATGATCGCGATCAACGCGAGCAGCGAGCCGGTCAGCGTGTAGAGGAAGAACTTGAGCGCCGCGTAGACGCGGTTCGGGCCGCCCCAGACGCCGATCACGACGAACATCGGGATCAGGGTCGCCTCGAAGAAGACGTAGAACAGCAGGCCGTCGAGCGCGGCGAACACGCCGTTCATGAACCCCGACAGGAACAGAAACGCCGCCATGTACTGCGCGACGCGCTCCTGGATCACCTGCCAGCCGGCGGCGACGACGAGGATCGTCGTGAAGCTGTTGAGCAGTATGAGCAGCAGCGAGATGCCGTCGATGCCGAGGTGGTAGTTGACGTTGAACGCCTCGATCCACGGCTTGTACTGCACGAACTGGAAGCCGCTCTGGGTGGCGTCGAAGCCGGTGTAGAGCGGGATCGTCACGATGAAGCCGAGCACCGCGCCGACCAGGGCGACGACGCGGGCGACGCCGGCGTGGCGGTCGGAGCCCGTCGTCAGCACGGCGAAGCCGGCGACGATCGGCACCCAGATCGCGAAGGAGAGTAGCGACGAACCCTGCATTGAGCTTCCCTGAAACCCTTGTTGTTATTGCGTCAGAAAGAACAGCGTCAGCAGCACCAGCACACCGAAGATCATCGTGAACGCGTAGTTGTAGATGTAGCCGGTCTGCCAGCGGCGGATGACGGTGGCGGTCCAGCCGATGAGGCGCGCCGAGCCGTTCACGAAGAGGCCGTCGATGATGCCCACGTCGCCGCCTTTCCACAGGCCCTTGCCCAGCGCCCGCGCGCCGCCCGCGAACAGGAACGAGTACAGCTCGTCGAAGTAGTACTTGCGATCGAGGATCGTGTAGAGGAAGCCGGCGCGGCGCTTGATCACGGCGGGCAGATCCGGACGGATCAGGTAGAGGAACACCGCGGTCGCGATCCCGGCGATGGTGAGGAAGAAGGGCAGCGTCGTCAGCGCGTGCGCCATCATCGGCACCACACCGTGGAATTCCTCGCCCATACGACGGAGCACGTCGTGCTCGGGCAGGACGAAGATCGAGCTGCCGAAATAACCGCCGTAGAGCACCGTGCCGATCAACCACCCCGCACAGATCGACGGGATCGCGAGCACGATCAGCGGCACCGTCACCACCCACGGCGACTCGTGCGGCTCGTGACCGTGACCGTGATCGTCATGTCCGTGCGCATCGGTCGGGCTGTGGTGCGCGTCGTGCTTCGCCTCGTTGTGCTCGGTCAGCGCGTGCTCGCCGTGCCCGTGCTCGCCGCGGGCGTCGGCCACGGCGGGCTCGCGGAAGCGCTCGGGACCGTGGAAGGTCATGAAGATGAGCCGGAAGTTGTACAGCGCGGTCAGGAACACCGTCGCCATCACGCAGAAATACGCGAACTCGGCCCCGGTGATGCGCGAGAGGTGCGTCGCCTCGATGATCGAATCCTTCGAGAAGAACCCCGACAGGCCGGGAACGCCCGAGATCGCCAGCGCCGCGATGAACATCGTGCCGTAGGTGATCGGCATGTACTTCCTGAGACCGCCCATGCGCCGCATGTCCTGCTCGTGGTGCATCGCTATGATCACCGAGCCGGCCCCCAGGAACAGCACCGCCTTGAAGAACGCGTGGGTCGCGAGGTGGAAGATCCCCGCGGAGTATGCCGAGGCGCCGAGCGCGACGGTCATGTAGCCGAGCTGCGAGAGCGTCGAGTACGCGACGACGCGCTTGATGTCGTTCTGGACGATCGCGATCAGCGCCATGAAGAACGTGGTGATCGCGCCGATGACGATGACCACCGAGAGCGCGGTCTCCGAGAGCTCGAACAGCGGCGACATGCGCGCCACCATGAAGATGCCGGCCGTCACCATCGTCGCCGCGTGGATCAGCGCGGAGATCGGCGTCGGGCCTTCCATCGAATCGGGCAGCCAGACGTGCAGCGGGAACTGCGCCGACTTACCCATCGCGCCGATGAAGAGCAGGATGCAGATCACGGTCATCAGCGACCACGGCACGCTCGGGAAGATCTCGATGGTGTTGCCGGCGAGCTGTTTCGCCCCCGCGAACACCGCGGCGTAGTCGAGCGTGCCGAAATACATCAGGACGAGAGCGATCCCGAGCAGGAAGCCGAAATCGCCGACCCGGTTCACGAGGAACGCCTTCAGGTTCGCGTAGATCGCCGTCGGGCGGGTGTACCAGAACCCGATCAGCAGGTACGACACCAGGCCCACCGCTTCCCAGCCGAAGAAGAGCTGGAGGAAGTTGTTGCTCATGACGAGCATGAGCATCGAGAACGTGAAGAGCGAGATGTACGAGAAGAAGCGCTGGTACCCCGGGTCGTCGGCCATGTAGCCGATCGTGTACAGGTGCACCATCAGCGACACGAACGACACGACGATCATCATCGTCGCGGAGAGCCGGTCGATCAGGAAGCCGATCTCGAAGCGCGTGTTGCCCGACGTGAGCCAGGTGTAGACGGTGCCGTTGTAGGTGTTGCCGTTCAGCACGTCGTTGTAGACCACGCCCGCGGCGATGACGCACACAATCATGCCGGCGATCGTGACGATGTGCGCGCCGCGGCGCCCGATCGCCCAGCCGAAGAGGCCGGCCAGGATGGCGCCGACGAGCGGCGCCAGCGGCACGACCAGATAGAGCTTTTGCATCGCGGTCATTTCGACTCTTATCCCTTCAGCCTGTCGAGGTCTTCCACGTGGATCGTGCTGATGTTGCGGAACAGGACGACCAGGATGGCGAGGCCGATCGCGGACTCCGCCGCCGCCACCGTCAGGATGAAGAACACGAAGATCTGGCCCGCGGTGTCGTTGAGGAAGTGAGAGAACGCCACGAAGTTCATGTTGACGGCGAGCAGCATGAGCTCGATCGCCATCAGCAGGATGATGATGTTCTTGCGGTTGAGGAAGATGCCGATGATCGAGAGCGCGAACAGGATCGCGCCGAGGACGAGATAGTGCGACAGGGTGATCAAGGCTCCGTCCTTTCGGCCTTCGCTTCTTCGGCGCGCACCGGCGGCATCGAGACGATGCGCACGCGGTCCTGGCGCCTCACCTTCACCTGCACGCCCGGATCCATGCCCTTGACGTTCTTGCGCCGGCGCAGCGTGAGCGCGATGGCCGCGACGATGGCCACCAGCAGGATCACCGCGGCGATCTCGAAGGCGTAGACGTAGTCGGTGTAGATGAGCCGCCCGAGCTCCTTGGTGTTGCTGTAGTTCGGCGGGAGCGCTTCCGGCGGCGGCATGCCCTCGGTGCCGAAGTAGCTGCCGGTCAGGACGATGCCCATCTCGATCACGAGCAGGGTCGCCACCACCGCACCGATCGGCAGATAAGTCCAGAACCCCGCACGCAGCCGCGCGATGTTGATGTCGAGCATCATCACCACGAACAGGAAGAGCACCATCACCGCGCCGACGTACACCAGCACCAGCGCGATTCCGAGGAACTCCGCCTGGAGCCGTATCCAGAGGCCCGCGCAGGTGAAGAACGCGAGCACCAGGAAGAGCGCCGCGTGCACCGGGTTGCGGGCGGTGATCACCGCGACCGCCGCGCCGATCAGGACCGCGGCGAAGAAATAGAAGATGAAAGTTGAGAAAGTCATTTTTTCGTGAACGCGTGAACGGGTGAACAGGTGAACGGGTAAAAGCGAAACCCGCTGGCTGTCCTACCCGTTCACGCGTTCACCCGTTCACTCGTTCACGCCTTTTTATCGGTAAGCCGCGTCCTGTGCGCGGTCCTTGGCAATTTCCGCCTCGTACATGTCCCCGATCGCGAGCAGCATCGGCTTGGTGTAGATGAGGTCGCCGCGCTTCTCGCCGTGATATTCCAGCGTGCGGGTCTCGACGATCGAGTCGACCGGGCACGATTCCTCGCAGAAGCCGCAGAAGATGCACTTGGTGAGGTCGATGTCGTAGCGCGTGGTGCGGCGCGTGCCGTCGTCGCGCTGCTCGGACTCGATCGTGATCGCGAGCGCCGGGCACACCGCCTCGCACAGCTTGCACGCGATGCAGCGCTCTTCGCCGTTGGGGTAGCGGCGCAGCGCGTGCAGGCCCCGGAAGCGCGGGCTCTGCGGCGTCTTCTCCTCGGGGAACATCACGGTGATCTTGCGGTGGAACAGATGCCGGCCGGTGAGCGCCATGCCCTGCAGCAGCTCGAACAGCAGAAACGTGCGGAAGAATTCGCGGACACGGGCCATCATTCGAACGTCCCTCCCCACCAGACCCACAGCGGCGTCTGCATCCACGCGCCGAGCACGACGATCCAGACGAGGGTCACCGGTATGAAGATTTTCCAGCCCAGACGCATGATCTGGTCGTAGCGGTAGCGCGGGAACGTCGCGCGGAACCAGAGGAAGCTGGACACCACCACGAAGACCTTGAGGAACAGCCACGCCATGCTCGGCGCGCCCAGGAACGGGATCGCCGCCGGGAACGGCGACAGCCACCCGCCGAGGAACATGATGCTGCACAGGATCGAGATCAGCCACATGTTCATGTATTCCGCCAGGAAGAACACGGCGAAAGCCACCCCCGAGTACTCGACGTGGAAACCGGCGACGATCTCCGACTCGCCTTCCGCGACGTCGAACGGCGCGCGGTTGGTCTCGGCGACCCCGGCGATGAGATAGGTCAGGAACAGCGGGAACAGCGGGATCAGGTACCAGTTGAACAGCCCGAAATCGCCGCGCTGCCCGCGCACGATGTCGCCGAGGTTCAGGCTCTGCGAGGCCATCAGCACGCCGACGAGCGCGAAGCCCATCGCGATCTCGTACGAGACGATCTGCGCGGCGGAGCGCATCGCGCCGAGAAAGGCGTACTTCGAGTTCGACGCCCAGCCCGCGATGATGACGCCGTAGACGCCCATCGAGGTGATCGCCATGATGTAGAGCAGCGAGGCGTCGATGTTCGAGATCACCAGCTCCGGCGAGAACGGCACGACGGCCCAGGCCGCGATCGCCGGCATGATCGACAGCACCGGCGCGAGCACGAACAGCATCTTGTTCGAGCCGGTGGGGACGATGATCTCCTTGGTGAGGAGCTTCAGCACGTCGGCGAACGGCTGGAGCAGCCCGCGCGGGCCGACGCGGTTCGGGCCGATGCGAATCTGGATCCAGCCGATGAACTTGCGCTCCCAGAGCGTCAGGTACGCGACGCAGAGGATCAGCGGGACCACGATCGCGAGGATCTTCGCGAGCGTCCACACCACCGGCCACGTCGGGCCGAAGAACTGCTGCAGGTTGCCGAGGAAATCCATCAGACCGCCACTTTCTGCTGCGCCGGCACGCGCTCCGCGGTGATGCTGCCGGACATCGCACCCCAGCCCGCGGCGAGGCGGACACAGCCGTCCGGGAGGCGCTCGTCGACGGCGACGGGCACGGTGACCTCGGCGCCCTGCCCGCGAACGCGCAGGAAATCGCCCGGCGCGAGGCGGAGCTGGCCGAACGTCGCCGCGCTCACCCACGCCACCGGCGCGGCGCCGTCGCGGGTCTTCTGCAGCGGCGGCGAGCGGCGGACCAGCGGGTCCGACGCGTAGAGCGGCACTTCGGCGATGCGCTGGAGTCCCTGGGTTTGCGCCTGCGCGAGCGGCGCAAGCGCGGGGGTCGAGAGGCGGTTGCCGAGCTTCCCGATGACCTCGCCCTCGCCCAGCACCTCGCGCTTCACTTCGTCGGCGCTGTCGTAATCGAAGCCCGAAAGGCCCAGCAGGTTGCCGAGCACGCGCAGCACCTTCCACGCGGGGCGTGTCTCGCCCAGCGGCTGCACGCAGCCGGCGAAGCTCTGGACGCGGCCTTCGGTGTTGATGAAGGTGCCGGAGGTCTCGGTGAACGGCCCGATCGGCAGCATCACGTGCGCGTACTCGGCGGCGTGCTCGAAAGGGCTCATCGCGACGACGAGCTCGGCCTGCGCGAGCGCCTCGAGCGTGCGCGCGGGATCGTGCGTATCGAATTGCGGTTCCACGCCGAGAAGCAGGTAAGCCTTCAGCGGCTCGGCGGCCATCTGCATCGCGTTCTTGCCGGCGCCGCCCTTGCCGAACGGCACCGCGCCCGCGATGTAGCCGCCGACGCTGTTCGCGGCTTCGTTGAGCACGCCGAGCTTCGCGCCGGTGAGATCGGAGAGCGCCTGCGCCAGTGCGTGGAGCGCGGCGTACTGCGGATGGTGCTGGGCGTAGTTGCCGAGCAGTATTGCTGAATTCGTCGCGGTGTTCGCGCCGCCGGCGAACGCGTCCGCGAGGCGCTGCGCATTTTCGCTGACTTCGACGCCGTCGGCAGCAATGCGCACGTGGTCGGGAACCGCGACGTTCGCAGCAGCAGCGGCGGCTTTGACCACCTGCGCGAGCATCTGCGCCAGCGCATCGGGCGCCACGATCGCTTTCGCAGTCGTGCGCATCAGAAGATCGTCGTCGACCGCGTGCAGGATCGAGAGCTTGAGGTTCTTCTTCGTGCCCTGGCGGATGCGATGCGCGAGCAGCGGATGCTCGCGCCGCAGCGTGCTGCCGACGACGAGCACCTGGTCGAGCAGCGGGATGTCCTGGATCGGCATGCCGAGCCACGGCGCGCCGGCCGATTTGCCGTCGGCGGAGAAATCGGACTGGCGCAGCCTGAAGTCGACGTTGTTGGAGCCGAGGCCGCGCACCAGCTTCTGGAGGAGATAGAGCTCCTCGAGCGTCTGGTGCGGGAGGGCGAGCGCGCCGATCGACGACGCGCCGTGTTTCTCGCGGATCTCCTTGAGCCGGGTCGCAACGAATTCGAGCGCGACCTTCCAGTCGACCGTCTCCCAGGTGCCGTCGCGCTTCAACATCGGGCGCGCGAGGCGTTGTTCCGAATTGAGGCCTTCGTACGAGAAGCGGTCGCGGTCGGACAGCCAGCACTCGTTGATCGCCTCGTTCTCGCGCGGCAGCACGCGCATCACGCGGTTCTGCTTGATCTGGACGATGAGGTTCGCACCGAGGCTGTCGTGCGGGCTGATCGAGGGACGGCGCGTGAGCTCCCACGTGCGCGCGCTGTAGCGGAACGGCTTCGAAGTCAGCGCGCCGACCGGGCAGAGGTCGATGACGTTGCCGGACAGCTCCGAATCGACCGTCTTGCCGACGAAGGTGATGATCTCGGCATGCTCGCCGCGGCCGATCATGCCGAGCTCCATGATGCCGGCGATCTCCTGGCCGAAGCGGATACAGCGCGTGCAGTGGATGCAGCGCGTCATGTCGGTCGAGATGAGCGGGCCGAGGTTCTTGTTCACCACGACGCGCTTGTCTTCCTCGTAGCGCGAGCCGCTCGCGCCGTAGCCGACCGCGAGGTCCTGGAGCTGACACTCGCCGCCCTGGTCGCAGATCGGGCAGTCGAGCGGATGGTTTATCAGCAGGAACTCCATCACGCCCTTCTGGGCGTCGACCGCGAGGTCGGAGTGCGTCCAGACCTTCATGCCTTTGGTGACCGGCGTCGCGCACGCGGGGAGCGGTTTGGGCGCTTTCTCCACGTGCACCAGGCACATGCGGCAGTTGGCGGCGATCGACAGCTTCCTGTGATAGCAGAAATGCGGCACGTAGACGCCGAGCTTGTTGCACGCGTCCATCACGGTGCTGCCTTCGGGCACCTCGAGCGCCTTACCGTCGATCTCTAGGTCTAGCATGGGTTCTCAGATGTAATCGGGCACAAGACATTTCTTGTGATCGATGTGGTGCTGGAATTCGTCGCGGTAGTGCTTGATGAACGCGCGCACCGGCATCGCGGCGGCGTCGCCGAGCGCGCAGATCGTGCGGCCCTGGATGTTGTCGGCGACGTCGTTCAGCATCGCGAGGTCCTCGGACTTGCCGCGGCCGTGCTCGATGCGGTCGACCATGCGGTACAGCCAGCCGGTGCCTTCGCGGCACGGCGTGCACTGGCCGCACGACTCCTCGTAATAGAAGTACGACAGCCGCAGCAGCGAGCGCACCATGCAGCGCGTCTCGTCCATGACGATCACCGCGCCGGAGCCGAGCATCGATCCCGCCTTGGCGATCGAGTCGTAGTCCATGTCAGTCTGCATCATGATCTCGCCCGGCAGCACCGGCATCGACGAGCCGCCCGGGATGACCGCCTTGATCTTCCTGCCGCCGCGCATGCCGCCCGCCATCTCGAGCAGCTTCGCGAACGGGGTGCCGAGGCGGATCTCGTAGTTGCCGGGACGCGCGACGTCGCCCGAGATCGAGAAGATCTTGGTGCCGCCGTTGTTGGGCTTGCCCAGCTCGAGGAAGGCCTGGCCGCCGTTCATGATGATCCACGGCACCGCGGCGAAGGTCTCGGTGTTGTTGATCGTGGTCGGCTTGCCGTAGAGGCCGTAGCTCGCGGGGAAAGGCGGCTTGAAGCGCGGCTGGCCTTTCTTGCCTTCGAGCGACTCGAGCAGCGCGGTCTCTTCGCCGCAGATGTACGCGCCGAAACCGTGATGGCCGTACAGCTCGTAGCTGAAGCCCGAGCCCAGGATGTTCCGGCCGAGGTAGCCCGCGGCGCGCGCTTCGGCGAGCGCTTCCTCGAAGCGCTCGTACACGTCCCAGATCTCGCCGTGGATGTAGTTGTAGCCGACCGGAGCGCCCATCGCGTAACCCGCGATGATCATCCCTTCGATGACGATGTGCGGGTTGTAGCGCAGGAGGTCCCGGTCCTTGAACGTGCCGGGCTCGCCTTCATCGGAATTGCAGACCACGTACTTCACGCCGGTGTAGTTCTTCGGCATGAACGTCCACTTCAGCCCCGTCGGAAAGCCCGCGCCGCCGCGGCCGCGCAGCGCCGACGCCTTGACCTCGTTGATCACCTGCTCGGGCGTCATGCCCTCGCTGAGGATCTTCTTCAGCGCCTGGTAGCCGCCGCGCGACTCGTAATCCTTGAGGCGCCAGTTCAGGCCGTTCAGGCCTTTCATCAGGATCGCGTCCGGGCCGAAGATCTCTCCGGCGAACGGCGGAACGGGAAGTCCCATCAGTCGAGGTCCTTCAGCAGCTGGTCGAGCCGCTCGGGCGACATCGCGCACAGCATGCGTTTGTTGTTGTGCAGGAACACCGGGGCGTCGCCGCACGCGCCCATGCACTCGCCTTCCTTCAGCGTGATGCGCCCGTCGGGCGTGGTCTCGTTGAAGTCGATGCCGAGCCTGTCCTTGAGATGCTTGGCGGCGAGCGTCGCGCCCTGCAGCGCGCACGGGAGGTTGGTGCAGACCGTGAGCTTGTGGCGGCCGACCGGTTTCAGGTCGTACATCGTGTAGAACGACGCGACCTCGTAGACCGCGATCGGCGGCATCTCGAGGTACTGAGCGACGAAATCCATCGTCTCGACCGAGAGCCAGCCCTTCTCGTCCTGCGCGATGGTGAGCGCAGCCATCACGGCCGACTGCTTCTGGTCGGACGGATACTTGGCGACGGCCTCGTCGATCTTCTTCAGCGCGTCGGGCGACAGCAGCATCGGGGCGTTCATCGGTCGATCTCCCCGAAGACGATGTCCTGGGTGCCGATGATCGCGACCGCATCGGCGATCATGTGGCCGCGCGCCATCTCGTCGAAAGCGGCGAGGTGCGCGAAACCCGGCGCGCGGATCTTGAGGCGATACGGCTTGTTCGCGTTGTCCGACACGAGGTAGATGCCGAACTCGCCCTTGGGATGCTCGACCGCGGCATACGCTTCGCCGTCCGGCACGTGCATGCCTTCGGTGAAGAGCTTGAAGTGATGGATGAGCTCTTCCATGTTGCTCTTCATCGACACGCGCGAAGGCGGGGCGACCTTGAAGTTGTCGACCATGACCGGACCGGAGTTCGCGCGCAGCCACGCGATGCACTGTTTGACGATGCGGTTGGCCTGGCGCATTTCCTCGACGCGCACCAGATAACGGTCGTAGCAGTCGCCGTTGACGCCGACCGGCACGTCGAAATCCATGCGGTCGTAGACCTCGTACGGCTGCTTCTTGCGCAGGTCCCACTCGATGCCCGAGCCGCGGAGCATCGGACCGGTGAAGCCGAGCGCGACCGCGCGCTCGGGCGTCACCACGCCGATGCCGACGGTGCGCTGCTTCCAGATGCGGTTGTCGGTGAGCAGCGTCTCGTAATCGTCGATGTATTTCGGGAAGCGGTCGGTGAAGTCCTCGATGAAGTCGAGCACCGAGCCCTGGCGGTTCTTGTTGAGCTCGCGGATCGTCGATTCGTTGCGGAACTTGCTCGCGGTGTACTGCGGCATGCGGTCCGGCAGGTCGCGATAGACGCCGCCCGGACGGTAGTACGCCGCGTGCATGCGCGCGCCCGACACCGCTTCGTACACGTCCATGAGGTCTTCGCGCTCGCGGAAGCAGTACAGGAAGACGGTCATCGCGCCGATGTCCAGACCGTGCGCGCCCAGCCACAGGAGGTGGTTGAGGATGCGAGTGATCTCGTCGAACATGACGCGGATGTACTGAGCGCGGATCGGCACCTCGATGCCGAGCAGCTTCTCGATCGCCATCACGTACGCGTGCTCGTTGCACATCATCGAGACGTAATCGAGGCGGTCCATGTACGGCACCGACTGGATGAACGTCTTGTACTCGGCGAGCTTCTCGGTCGCGCGGTGCAGGAGGCCGATGTGCGGATCGGCGCGCTCGATGACCTCGCCGTCGAGCTCGAGCACGAGACGCAGCACGCCGTGGGCCGCCGGATGCTGCGGCCCGAAGTTCATGGTGTAGTTGCGAATCTCCGCCACGCTCAAACGCCTTTCTTGTCGATGTCGACGTCCGCGTAGTTCTCCTCGCGGATGATGCGCGGCGTGATCTCGCGCGGCTCGATCGTGACGGGCTGGTAGATCACGCGCTGCTGGTCGGGGTCGTAGCGCATCTCGACGTTGCCGGAGAGCGGGAAGTCCTTGCGGAAGGGATGCCCGACGAAGCCGTAGTCGGTGAGGAGGCGCCGCAGGTCGGGATGGCCCTCGAAGATGATGCCGTAGAGGTCGAACGCTTCGCGCTCGTACCAGTTCGCCGCCGGCCACACGCCGATGACCGAGGACACGACCGGGAAGTCGTCGTCGGGGGCGAAGACGCGCAGCCGCAGGCGCCAGTTGTTGGTGATCGACAGCAGGTGGTAGACGACCGCGAAGCGCGCGCCTTCCCAGTTGCCGCCGTATGCGCTGTAGTCCATGCCGCAGAGGTCGGTCATCTGCGCGAACGCGAGGCTCGGCGTGTCGCGCAGCGCGGTCGCGACTTCGATCAGGTTCGCGGCCTTCACGACCGCGGTCACTTCGCCGAGCTTGGTGTCGACGGCGAGCCGGTCGCCGAACGTCGTTCCCAGCGCTTCAGTAAGGGTGTCGAGCCGGGACATCAGCGGGCGATCGTGTTGGTGCGCTTGATCTTGTTCTGCAACTGGATCAGGCCGTAGAGCAGCGCTTCCGCGGTGGGCGGGCAGCCGGGCACGTAGATGTCGACCGGCACGATGCGGTCGCAGCCGCGCACGACCGAATAGGAATAGTGATAGTAGCCGCCGCCGTTCGCGCAGCTTCCCATCGAGATCACCCAGCGCGGCTCGGCCATCTGGTCGTACACCTTGCGCAGCGCGGGCGCCATCTTGTTGCACAGCGTGCCGGCGACGATCATCACGTCGGACTGGCGCGGGCTCGGACGGAACACGATGCCGAAGCGATCCAGATCGTAGCGTGCGGCGCCGGCGTGCATCATCTCGACCGCGCAGCACGCGAGGCCGAAGGTCATCGGCCACAGGCTGCCGGTGCGGGTCCAGTTCAGCAGCTTGTCGGTCGTCGTGGTGACGAAGCCTTTGTCGGAAATGTTCTCAGGAGCACCCATCAGGCCGCCTCCGCACGTGTACCGGTGAATCCGCGACCGGTGGCGTCGGCCGCCGACGCCGACTCGACTGGTCGCATCCCCACGCAAGCGTGGGGCCCCTGCTTCCCGTCTCGCGTCGTCACTCCCACTCCAATGCGCCCTTCATCCATTCGTAGATGAAGCCCACGACGAGAATGGCGAGGAACAGCACCATCGCGAGGAAACCGAAGAGGCCGATCTCCTGCAGCACGACGGCCCACGGAAAGAGGAAAGCGATCTCGAGGTCGAACAGGATGAAGAGGATCGCGATCAGGTAGTAGCGCACGTCGAACTTCATGCGCGCGTCCTCGAAGGCTTCGAACCCGCACTCGTACGGCGACAGCTTCTCGGGATCGGGCCGGTGGATGCCCAGCAGCCGCGAGATCCCGCCGCCGATCAGCAGCATGACCACGCCGAGGCCGAGCCCGACGACGATGAACATCAGTACGGGAAAATAATTTTCGAGCATCTTCGAATCAGGATTCAGTTGTCAGGATTCAGGATTCAGGGATGCTGCGCTTTGCATTGACTGAATCCTGGTATCTGGATCCCGAATCCTGCAATTTTGGTGTCGACGGAGAGACTCGAACTCTCACGGCTTTCGCCACTGCCCCCTCAAGACAGCGTGTCTACCAATTCCACCACGTCGACAAAAACTCCAGTGTTCAGTGTTGAGTGTTTAGTTGTGAGTGAAACCCGACCCCAATAAACACTCAACGCTAAGCACTCAACACTATTTCGGCACTTCCTGCGCCCTTCCGGCCTCCGCGGGCGGCGTCGCCGTTCCCGGCGGCAGCGGCTGCGCTTCGGACCTGCCGGGCGGGGTCTGCCCCGGGATCTCCAGCGGCGTCTGGCCCGGCGTCTTCTGCTGCGTCACCGGGTGATCCGCCATCACGCCGCGGTTGTCGCCCTTGCGGGACGAGAGATACGTGAGGCCGAGGCTCGTCAGGAAAAACACGAGCGCCAGTATCGCCGTCGCGCGCGACAGGAAGTTCGCCGAGCCGGCCGAGCCGAACACGCTGCCGGCCGAGCCGCTGCCGAAAGCGGCGCCCACGTCCGCGCCCTTGCCGTGCTGGAGCAGCACGAGACCGCAGATACCGATCGCGGCCAGCACGTGCAACACCAGAATGCCTGTTTCCATCTCTACTCGTTCAGTTCGCTCGGTTGCGTGTGCGTCAGTTGCGCACAACCGCAGCGCGGCAAATCGTCAACATCTCGTTGGCGTCCAGCGACGCCCCACCGATCAGGCCGCCGTCGATGTCCGGCATGCCGAAAAGCTGCGCGGCGTTCGCGCCTTTGACACTTCCTCCGTAGAGGATTTGCACGTTCGCGGCAATGGCCGCGTCGGCGCGTTCGACCCGGCCGCGGATGAAGGCATGCACACTCTGCGCCTGATCCTTTGTTGCCGTCTTGCCCGTGCCGATCGCCCATACCGGCTCGTACGCGATCACGGCGTGGGCGAACGTCTCGGCGCCCGATCGCTCGAGCACCGCATCGAGCTGCGCGGCGACCACTTTTTCGGTCTCGCCGGCCTCGCGCTGCGCGAGAGTCTCGCCGACGCACAGGATCGGCGTGAGCCCGGCTTTCAGCGCCGCTTCGTACTTCTGGGCCACGATGCCGTTCGCCTCGCCGAAGAGCGTGCGCCGCTCCGAATGGCCGACGATCACGTAGCGGCAGCCGAAGTCCACCAGCATGGCGCCGGACACTTCGCCCGTGTACGCACCCGCATCGAACTGCGACAGGTTTTGCGCGCCCCACGCGATGCCGGAGCCTGACAGCGACTGCTGCACTTGCGCGAGGTAAGGGAAAGGCGCGCAGACCGCGACTTTCACGCCCGCCACACGCGACAGACCTTCGACGAGCGCGCCGAGCAACGTCTGGTTCGTAGCCAGGTTGCCGTTCATCTTCCAGTTACCCGCTACGAACTTGTTGCGCATTGCAAAGCGAAGACGCTCAAACCGTTGAATTTTACACGTGCCGGACTGGGAGGGCAACGCAATGACGCGCGCAAGGTCGGCGCGCGCGCCGATTCAGCACGCGGCACGCACCGCATCGGCGATCGTCTCGGCCCAGCGGCGCACTTCCGGCTCGTCCCGGCCTTCGACCATCACCCGGATCAGCGGCTCGGTGCCCGAGGCGCGCAGCAGCACGCGGCCCGTGCCGTCGAGCGCGCGCTCGGCGTCGGCGACCGCCTGCGCAACGGCCTTGTGCGAGGCGAAATCGAAGCGCTCCTTGACCGCGACGTTCACGAGCACCTGCGGATAGAGCGTGATGTCGCGCGTGGCTTCGGGGAGCTTCGCGCCGGATTCGGCGAGCGCGTCGAGCACCATCAGCGCCGAGACGATGCCGTCGCCGGTCGTGTGCTTGTCGAGATAGACGATGTGTCCGGAGTTCTCGCCGCCGAGGTGCCAGTTGCGCTCGTTGAGCGTCTCCAGCACGTAGCGATCGCCGACGTTGGCGCGCGTGAACGGGACGTCCAGCTTGGCGAGCGCGTGCTCGAGGCCGAGATTGCTCATCAGCGTGCCGACCACGCCGCCGCGCAGCAGGCCGCGCGCGCGACGGTGCCTGGCGATGACGTACAGAAGCTGGTCGCCGTCGTAGATCTCCCCCGCGGCGTCGACCATGATCAGGCGGTCGGCGTCGCCGTCGAGCGCGATGCCGAGATCGGCCCTGGCGTTGACGACCTCCGCCTGCAGCGTCTTCGGATGCGTCGCACCGAAGCCCGCGTTGATGTTGAAGCCGTCGGGACTCACGCCGATCGGGATCACGTCGGCGCCCAGCTCGTGGAAGACGCACGGCGCGATCTGGTAGGCCGCGCCGTGCGCGCTGTCGACGACGATGCGCATGCCCTTCAGATCGAGCCGCGTCGGGAAGGTGCTCTTGCAGAACTCGATGTAGCGGCCCTGCGCGTCCTCCATGCGGCGCGCCTTGCCGAGCTTGGCGGAGTGCTCGCAGGCGAGCGGCTCGTCGAGCAGGCGCTCGATCTCGACCTCGGTCTCGTCGGGAAGCTTGGCGCCGTCGCCGGAGAAGAACTTGATCCCGTTGTCGTCGTAAGGGTTGTGGGACGCGCTGATGACGATGCCCGCCGACAGGCGCAGCGCGCGCGTGAGATACGCGACCGCGGGCGTCGGCATCGGGCCGACGAGCACGATGTCGACACCGGCGGCGGACAGTCCCGCCTGCAGCGCCGACTCGAGCATGTAGCCCGACACGCGCGTGTCCTTGCCGATCAGCACCGTCGGGTGCTGGTCCGAGACGTGCCGCGCCGCAAGCACCTTGCCCGCGGAGTACCCGAGCTTCATCACGAAGTCCGGGGTGATCGGCGCCGTGCCGACCCGCCCTCTCACGCCATCGGTGCCGAAGTACTTGCGTTTCATCTTGTCGCGATCCGCTCAATTCACAGGAGCGGCATTCTACCGCTCAACGTCTGCCACACGAGGAGCGCGTCGCGCGTCGCCGTGACATCGTGCACGCGCACGATGCGCGCGCCGCGCTCGATGGCGAACAGCGCCGCCGCGACGCTTGCATACACGCGGTGAACGGGCTCGCGGCCGGTGATCTTCCCCAGCATCGCCTTGCGCGACAGACCGGCGAGCACCGGAAATCCGAGCGCGGTGAGCTCGTGCAAGTTGCCCAGCAGCGCGAGGTTGTGATCAAAGGTCTTGCCGAAGCCGAAACCCGGATCGAGCACGATACGGTCGCGGGCGATGCCTGCCGCCATCGCGGCTGCGGCACGGCCCGCGAGATAGTCGCGCACCTCGCGCACGACATCTTCGTACTGCGGCGCCTGCTGCATCGTCTGCGGGTCGCCCTGCTTGTGCATGAGGCATACCGCGGCGTTCGTCGCGGCGATCGCGGCGAGCGCGCCCTCGCCTTCGGCGGCGCTGATGTCGTTGACGAGGCTCGCGCCGGCCGCGAGCGCTTCGCGCATGAGCGCCGGCTTGCGCGTGTCGACCGAGACCGGCACGCCGCAGTCCGTGAGCGCTTCGATCACCGGCAGCACGCGGCGGCGCTCGTCGTCGAGCGAAACCGGCGCCGCCCCCGGGCGCGTCGATTCGCCGCCGATGTCGAGGATGTCCGCGCCTTCTTCGATCAGCGTCTTCGCGTGCGCGATCGCGGCGTCACGCGAGGCGTAAAGGCCGCCGTCGGAGAACGAATCGGGGGTGACGTTTACAACCCCCATCAGCAATGGACGCTCGGTCTCGAGCGCGAACTTCCCGAGCCGCAGCAACATCACTGCGTGAACGGGTGAAGGGGTGAACGGGTGAAGAGCATCGTGGCGATTCCTGCGGCGACGTCCAGAAGACAAAAACCCTCTCTCCGTTGCCGAAGAGAGGGTTCGAAGTCTAGCCGGTTTAACCCGTTCACCCGTTCACTCGTTCACCCGTTTACGCCTTGCTTATCGCGGCGCCCACGGTCGCTCGCCGCCTCAGGCTTCGGGTGCGGCCGTAGCAGTCGGCGTCGGCGTCGGCGTGCTGTCGCGCGGCGGATGCTGCGCCGGCGGCTGCGTGGGCTTGGGCGGACGCGGCTCGCGGCCTTCCATGATGTCGTTGATCTGGTCGGCGTCGATCGTTTCCCACTCGAGCAGGCACGTCGCCATCTTCTCGACCTTCTCGCGATGCTCCTCGATGATCGAGCGCGCGACGCCGTACTGCTGGTCGATGATGCGGCGGATCTCGGCGTCGACCTGCTGCAGCGTCGACTCCGACACGTTCTTGTGCGTGGTGATGGAGCGCCCCAGGAAGACTTCGCCTTCGTTCTCGCCGTACACCATCGGTCCGAGGTTGTCGCTCATGCCCCAGCGCACGACCATGTTGCGCGCCATGTCGGTCGCACGCTCGAAGTCGTTCGAAGCGCCGGTCGTCATCTGGCTCATGAAGATCTCTTCGGCGATGCGCCCGCCGAACAGCACCGAGATGTTCTGCAGGATCTGCTCGCGATCCATGCTGTAGCGGTCTTCCTGCGGAAGCTGCATGGTCACGCCGAGGGCGCGGCCGCGCGGGATGATCGTCACCTTGTGGACCGGATCGGTGCGCGAGAGCTTGCGCGCGACCACGGCGTGACCCGCCTCGTGGTACGCGGTGTTCTTGCGCTCGTGCTCCGGCATCACGATGGAGCGGCGCTCCGCGCCCATGATGATCTTGTCCTTGGCGCGCTCGAAGTCGTCCATGTCGACGAGGCGCTTGTTGCCGCGGGCGGCGAACAGCGACGCTTCGTTGACGAGGTTCGCGAGATCGGCGCCCGAGAAGCCCGGGGTGCCGCGCGCGAGAATGTCGGGACGCACGTCCGGCGCGACCGGGACCTTGCGCATGTGGACCTGGAGGATCTGCTCGCGGCCGCGGATATCCGGAAGCGGCACGACCACCTGCCGATCGAAACGACCGGGGCGCAGCAGCGCCGGGTCGAGCACGTCGGGACGGTTGGTCGCCGCGATGACGATCACGCCCGAGTTCGCCTCGAAGCCGTCCATCTCGACGAGAAGCTGGTTGAGCGTCTGCTCGCGCTCGTCGTTGCCGCCGCCGAGGCCCGCGCCGCGCTGGCGGCCGACCGCGTCGATCTCGTCGATGAACACGATGCAGGGCGAATGCTTCTTCGCCTGCTCGAACATGTCGCGGACACGCGCCGCGCCCACGCCGACGAACATCTCGACGAAGTCCGAGCCGGAGATCGAGAAGAACGGGACTTTCGCTTCACCCGCGATCGCGCGGGCGAGCAGCGTCTTGCCGGTGCCGGGATTGCCGACCATCAGCACGCCGCGCGGGATGCGGCCGCCGAGCTTCTGGAACTTGGACGGGTCGCGCAGGAACTCGACGAGCTCCGCGACTTCCTCTTTCGCTTCTTCACAGCCCGCCACGTCCGCGAACGTGACGGTGTTGTTCGACTCGTCCAGCATGCGCGCGCGGCTCTTGCCGAAGGAGAACGCGCCGCCGCGTCCCCCGCCCTGCATCTGGCGCATGAAGAATATCCATACACCGATCAGGAGCAGCATCGGGAACCACGAGACGAAGATGTTCATGAGCAGCGAAGGCTCTTCCTCGGGCTTCGCTTCGATGATCACGCCGTTCTTGAGCAGGTCGGAGACCAGCCACGGGTCGGACGGCGAATAGGTCTGGAACCGCTCGCCGCTCTGCTTGACGCCCTTCAGCACCCGGCCTTCGATGGTCACCTTGGCGATGCGTCCCTGCTTCACCTCTTCGATGAACTGGGAATACTCCATCGGCTTCTGGGTGCTCTGCCGCGTGCTGAACTGGTTGAAAACGGTCATGAGGACCAGTGCGATCACCAGCCAGATCGCGACGTTCTTGATGAGATTGTTCAAGCAGTCTCCTTCACGCCGGTTAGGCGCTGCATCGATCGATTCTAAACCACTTGCCCGGCGGAGCCTCCCGACGACGCTCCCTGCCGACTGCGCAATCAGCCCGCTTTCAGTCCTTTTGCGAGCAGATAGACCTCGCTCGACCGGCTGCGCGAGGCATCCGGCTTGCGTGTGAGCACTTCGTTGAACGTGCGCCGCAGGGAGTTCACCAGACCGTCGTAACCGGCGCCGTGGAACGTTTTGACCAGGAAGTTTCCCTGCGGTTTCAAATGGTTCATTGCAAATTCGAGCGCGTGCTCGGCGAGTCCTATCGAGCGGGCCTGGTCGGCGCTGGCGATACCGCTGATATTGGGCGCCATGTCGGACATCACAAGGTCGACCCGCTCGCCGTGCAGCGCCTGCTCCACCCTCTCGAGGGTCTCCTGTTCCTGAAAATCTCCGCGTATCACCGTGACAAAAGGCACTTCGGCCATCTCGAGCAGGTCGAGCGCGATCACCCGACCTCTGGCTCCCACAGCCTTCGCCGCGACCTGAGACCAGCCGCCCGGCGCGGCTCCGAGGTCGACCACGGTCATCCCCGGCTTCAAAAGCCTGTCCTTCGCATCGATCTGCTGCAGCTTGTATGCCGCGCGCGACCGAAATCCCTCGGCGTTGGCGCGTTTCACGTACGGGTCCGTCACGTGCTCGCGCATCCACGCCTTGCTCGTCTTCGCCATTCGTCCCGAATCTTAATTAACGGCCGCCGCCGGCCAAATCTGGAATAAGCGCGCTTTTTGGTGCTTAAGGCGTGCCGGGGCCGTTTCGGTGGTAAAGTCCGGGCCCCTGCTCCGCGCCCTCATCCCGCAATCCGCCTTCAAATGCAAGAGCTTACCCCCGCCCAGCGCCGCGAGCTCAAAGCCCGCGCCCACCATCTCAATCCCGTCGTGATGATCGGCGACGCCGGCCTCACGCCGGAGGTCGTGCGCGAGATCGACGCCAATCTCAAAGCCCACGAGCTCATCAAGGTCCGCGTGCTGGGAGACGACCGGGCGGCGCGGATGGATCTGGTCGCCCAGGTTTGCGAGCAGACCGGCGCAGCGCCGGTGCAGCAGATCGGCAAGATCCTGGTGTTTTACCGCCCGAAGCCGGCCGAAGAGGAAAAAACGCCCAAGCGACGGCGGGCGATCAAGAAGGGCCCGAGACGGACGAAGCGCAGCTATCAAGGCTCCTAAGCGGTGAAACGTGAAATGCGAAACGTGAAACGTGGACCGAGGCCTGCCACAGGAACCTCACGTTTCACGTTTCACTAGACGTATTTCACGTCCAGGATCTCGTATTCGCGCAAGCCGCCTGGCGCCTGGACCTCCGCCACGTCCCCGGCGGACTTGCCGATCAGGGCGCGTGCGATCGGGGAGCTGATCGAGATCTTGCCGACCTTGATGTCGGCCTCGTCCTCGCCGACGATCTGGTAGGTCACGACCTGGCCGCTCTCCATGTCCTCGAGGTCGACGGTCGCGCCGAACACGCAGCGGCCGTCGGCGTCGAGCAGCGCCGGGTTGATGATCTGGGCGTTCGAGAGCTTGCTTTCGAGCTCGGCGATGCGGCCTTCGATGAAGCCCTGCCGCTCTTTCGCCGCCGCGTATTCCGCGTTCTCCGACAGGTCGCCGTGCGCGCGTGCCTCCGCGATCGCGTTGATGATCGCCGGCCGCTGCACGCCCTTGAGCTCCTGCAGCTCTTCGCGCAGCATCAAAGCGCCGTTGACGGTGAGTGGGGTCTTGTTCATGGGAGGTCAGGCCGCGATGAGGTTGCCGTGGAGCTCCTGGACGCTGTAGGCGCGCAGCTCCTTCGCCTGCTCGATTCCGGTCGAGCCGGCGCGCGCGCCCGCGAGCGTAGTAAATAGCGGGACCCGTTGCTGCAGAGCAGCGCGACGGATCGAGTACGAGTCGCGAATCGCCGCCCGGCGGTCCTCGACGGTATTGACGATCAGCGCGATCTCGCCGTTCTTGATCATGTCGACGACGTGCGGACGCCCTTCGGCCACCTTGTTCACCGGCGTCACCGGCAGGCCCGCGGCGGCGATCGCATTGGCGGTGCCGCGCGTCGCGAGCAGGACGAATCCCAGCCTGGACAGCGAGCGGGCCACCTCGACCGTCGCGTCCTTGTCGGAATCGCGCACGCTCAGGAAGACTTTGCCTGCCGCCGGCAGGCGCTCGCCCGCCGCCATCTGCGACTTGAGAAACGCTTCGGCGAAGGTCTTGCCTACGCCCATCACCTCGCCGGTCGATTTCATCTCGGGACCGAGGATGGTGTCGGCGCCGGGAAACTTGATGAACGGGAAGACCGCTTCCTTCACCGAGTAGTACGGCGGGATCACTTCGGCCGTCACGCCCTGCTCCGCCAGCGTCTTGCCGGCCATGCAGCGCGCGGCGATCTTGGCGAGCGGCAGGCTCGTCGCTTTGGACACGAACGGCACGGTGCGCGATGCGCGCGGGTTCACTTCGAGCACGTACACCACGCCGTTCTGGATCGCGAACTGCACGTTCATGAGCCCGGCCACTTTCAGCGCGCGGGCCATCGCGACGGTCTGGCGGCGCAGCTCGTCCTGCAGCTCGGCCGACAGCGAGAACGGCGGCAGCGAGCACGCGGAGTCGCCCGAGTGCACGCCCGCCTGCTCGATGTGCTCCATGACGCCGCCGATGATGACTTCCTTGCCGTCGGACACCGCGTCGACGTCGACCTCGGTCGCGTCGTTGAGGAAGCGGTCGAGCAGCACCGGCGAATCGTTGGAGACCTTGATCGCCTCGCGCATGTAGCGCTCGAGGTCCGACTGCTCGTGCACGATCTCCATCGCGCGGCCGCCGAGCACGTACGACGGACGCACGACAAGCGGGTAGCCGATCTCCTGCGCACCGGAGATCGCCTTGGCGGCGCTGCGCGCGGTGCGATTGGGCGGCTGCTTCAGCTTGAGCTTGTTCAGCAGCTTCTGGAAACGCTCGCGGTCCTCGGCGAGGTCGATCGAGTCGGGCGTGGTGCCGATGATCGGCACTCCGTTCGCTTCGAGATCGCGCGCGAGCTTGAGCGGCGTCTGGCCGCCGAACTGCACGATCACGCCGTACGGTTTCTCGACGTGCGCGATCTCGAGCACGTCTTCCAGCGTGAGCGGCTCGAAGTACAGGCGGTCCGAGGTGTCGTAGTCGGTCGACACGGTCTCGGGGTTGCAGTTGACCATGATGGTCTCGAAACCGTCTTCGCGCAGCGCCAGCGCGGCGTGCACGCAGCAGTAATCGAACTCGATGCCCTGGCCGATGCGGTTCGGCCCGCCGCCGAGCACCATCACTTTCTTCTTGTCGGTCGGCTGCGCCTCGCACTCTTCCTCGTACGTCGAGTACATGTATGCGGTGCGCGTCGCGAACTCCGCGGCGCAGGTGTCGACGCGCTTGTAGACCGGGCGTATGCCGAGCGCGTGGCGGCGCTCGCGCACTTCGGCCGGCGTCGTATTCAGCAGCTTGGCGAGCCTGCGGTCCGAGAAGCCGTCGCGCTTCAGCTGCCGCATCTTGTCGGCGTCGATCGCGTCCAGCGCCGTGCCCGCGAGCAGGCTCTCGGTGATGACGAGGTCTTCGATCTGCGCGAGGAACCACGGATCGATCCTGCAGATGTCGTGGATCTCGGTGAGCGTCATGCCGATGCGGAACGCGTCGGCGACGTAGTAGATGCGGTCGGGACCCGGATCGCCGAGCTCTTCCTCGATCGCGTCGCGATCGGTGGTGCGCTCGTCGAAGCCGTCGACGCCGGTCTCGAGGCCGCGCAGCGCTTTCTGCACCGATTCCTGGAAAGTGCGGCCCATCGCCATCACCTCGCCCACCGATTTCATCTGCGTGGTGAGGCGGTCGTCGGCCTGCGGGAACTTCTCGAACGCGAAGCGCGGGATCTTGGTGACGACGTAGTCGATCGTCGGCTCGAACGACGCGGGCGTGGCACCCCCGGTGATGTCGTTGCGCAATTCGTCGAGCGTGTAGCCGACCGCGAGCTTGGCCGCGACCTTGGCGATCGGGAAACCGGTCGCCTTGGACGCGAGCGCGGACGAGCGCGAGACGCGCGGGTTCATCTCGATGATGACCATGCGCCCGTCTTTCGGGTTGATGCCGAACTGTACGTTCGATCCGCCGGTGTCGACCCCGATCTCGCGCAGGCACGCGATCGAGGCGTCGCGCATGATCTGGTATTCCTTGTCGGTCAGCGTCTGCGCCGGCGCGACGGTGATCGAGTCCCCGGTGTGCACCCCCATCGGATCGAAGTTCTCGATCGAGCACACGATGATGCAGTTGTCCTTGCGGTCGCGGACGACTTCCATCTCGTACTCTTTCCAGCCGATCACCGATTCCTCGATCAGCACTTCCTTGGTCGGGCTCGCGTCCAGCCCGCCGGTGACGATGGCGACGAACTCCTCGCGGTTGTACGCGATGCCGCCGCCGGTGCCGCCGAGCGTGAACGAAGGACGGATGATCGTCGGAAAACCGACCATCGACTGCACCTGCAGCGCTTCCTCGAGGCTGTGCGCGAGCGCCGAGCGCGGGCTGGCGAGCCCGATCTTGGCCATCGCCGACTTGAACTTCTCGCGGTCCTCGGCCTTGTCGATCGCTTCGCGCGACGCGCCGATCAGCTCGACGCCGTACTTCTCGAGCACGCCGTGCTTGGCGAGGTCGAGCGCGCAGTTGAGCGCGGTCTGGCCGCCCATCGTCGGCAGCAGCGCATCGGGATGCTCGATCGCGATGATCTTCTCGACCATCTGCCAGGTCACCGGCTCGATGTAGGTCGCGTCCGCCATCTCCGGGTCGGTCATGATCGTCGCCGGATTGGAGTTGACGAGGACGACGCGATAGCCCTCCTGGCGCAGCGCCTTGCACGCCTGCACGCCGGAGTAATCGAACTCGCACGCCTGGCCGATCACGATCGGGCCCGCGCCGATGATCAGTATGGACTTGATGTCTGTGCGTTTAGGCATTGAGGTCAGTGAAACGTGAAATGTGAAATGTGAAACGAAGGGGCTCGCGCGAGCCCATCACGTTTCACGTTTCACGTTTCACGCTTTCCTTCTCATCCATCATCTTCATGAACCGCTTGAACAAATAATCGACGTCCTGCGGCCCCGGGCTCGCTTCGGGGTGACCCTGAAAGCAGAACGCCGGGCGATCGGTGAGCTCGAAACCCTGCAGGCTGCCGTCGAACAGCGAGACGTGCGTGACCTTGGTGTTCGCAGGCAGCGTCGCGGGATCGACCGCGAAGCCGTGGTTCTGGCTGGTGATCATCACGCGGCCGGTGGCGAGGTCCTGCACCGGATGGTTCGCGCCGTGGTGGCCGAACTTCATCTTCACGGTCTTCGCGCCGACGGCGAGCCCGAGCAGCTGATGGCCGAGGCAGATGCCGAAGAGCGGCACGCCGACGCCGAGGAAGGTGCGGATCGCGCGGATCGCGTAATCGCACGGCGCGGGATCGCCCGGGCCGTTCGCGAGCAGGATCCCGTCGGGCTCCAGTCCGAGCGCTTCTTCGGCCGGCATCTCGGCCGGAACGACGGTGACTTTGCAGCCGTGCGCGGCGAGGCGGCGCAGGATGTTGCGCTTGACGCCATAGTCGTACGCGACGACGTGGAAGCGCCCGTCACCATCGCGCCTGGCGTAACCGCTCGCGAGATTCCACGCGCCTTCGTTCCATTCGTACGACTGCTTGCAGGACACCACTTTTGCGAGGTCCATGCCCATCAGGCCGGGGAATTCCTGCGCGGCCTTGAGCGCCGCGTCCACGCTCACGTCGCCGGCCATGATGCAGCCGTCCTGCGCGCCCTTGTCGCGCAGCAGGCGCGTCAATTTGCGCGTATCGATGTCCGCGATCGCGACGATGTTCTCGCGTTTCAGGTATTCCGGAAGAGTCCAGCTCTGGCGCCAGTTCGACGCGAGGATCGGCAGGTCGCGGATGACGAGACCCGCGGCATGGACGCGGTTCGCTTCGACGTCCTCGGCGTTCGCACCGTAGTTGCCGATGTGCGGATACGTGAGGGTGACGATCTGCCGGCAGTACGAAGGATCGGTGAGGATCTCCTGATAGCCGGTCATGGCGGTGTTGAACACCACCTCGCCGACCGTGATCCCTTCGGCGCCGATCGACGTGCCGCGAAATACGGTTCCATCCTTGAGTACGAGGATGGCGGGCGTACGCGCTGACACGGGCAAGCTCCTGATTTCTGGGGACTACATGCGGAAAGCGGGACAGGTCTTTAAACCCGTCCCGCTCGTTTGAAGCGCCGATTATACGCTAATGGAAGTGACCGGTGAAGCGGTGACGGATGCGGCGGTGACGGGTGAAACGGTGACGAAAACCCGTAGGTCGCGTTAGCCGCGGAAGCGGCGCAACGCGACGCGCCTACTTCAGCCCCAGGACGTCCTGCATGTCGTACAGGCCGCTCTTCTTGCCCATCAGGAACCGCGCGGACCGCAATGCCCCTTGCGCGTAGGTGGCACGACTATTGGAGCGGTGGGTAATTTCGATACGCTCGCCGGTCCCGAGGAACATCACGGTGTGATCGCCGACGACATCGCCGCCGCGCACCGTCGCGAAACCGATGGTGTTCGTCCTCCGCTCGCCGGTGACGCCTTCGCGGCCGTAGACCGCGTCTTTCTCGAGATCGCGCCCGAGCGCTTTGGCGACGATCTGGCCCATTCCCAGCGCCGTTCCCGAAGGCGCGTCGACCTTGTGGCGGTGGTGCGCTTCGACGATCTCGACGTCGTAACCGTCCTTCAACGCCGTCGCCGCGAGCTCGATCAGCTTGAACGTCACGTTGACGCCGACGCTGAAGTTCGGCGCCATCGCGACCGGGATCCCGGCCGCGGCGGCAGCGATCTCGTCTTTCTGCTCGGGCGTGAAGCCGGTCGTGCCGATGACGAGGCGCACGCCGAGCGTGCGGCACACCGCCGCATGCAGCAGCGTGCCTTCCGGCCGCGTGAAATCGATCAGCACGTCGCAGCCGGCGAGCGCGCTCTTCAGGTCTTCGGCGATCGTCACCGGCGAGCTCTCGCCGACCAGCTCGCCCGCGTTGCGGCCGATAAAGGGACTGCCGCGCTGGTCGAGCGCCGCGGCAAGCTCGGCGTCGGGCGCTTTGATGACGGTTTCCAGCAATACGCGGCCCATGCGACCGCTCGCGCCCGCGATCGCGACTTTCATTTGGAGGCCACCGGTTTTTCGCTGCCCGCGGGCTTCACGTCGCCGTCGATGCGCAGCAGCTTGTCGTCGGAGAACACGACGACGATGCGGCGCTGCTCGGTGACCACGCCTTTTTTCTGGAGCACGTAGACGTAATCCCAGCGGTCGTTGTGGAACATGTCGGTGACCAGCGGCGTGCCGAGCGCGAAGCGAACCTGGCTCTTGGTCATGCCCGGCTTGAGCTTGTCGACCATGTCCTGGGTCACGTAGTTACCCTGCTGGATATCGATCTTGTAGGGCGTGAGGCCGGGGACGCTCGGCATGCGCGCGCATCCCGCGACGGCCAGCACGGCGATCGCGGCGAGACAGGACAGTGGTTTTTTGGAGAACGGCAAAAGGTGATGACGGCGGCGGGGCGACCGGGCGCCGGACGCACGCTTGCAATGTAGACGATTGCGAATATGATAGCCCAGAGTCCCCTCCCCCCATAGGAAAATCCCCCGTTGAGCTCCCCGACCGATCTGAAGACCATCGGCCTCAAAGCCACGCTTCCCCGGCTGCGCATCCTCGAAATCTTCGAGAAGGGCGACGTGCGCCACCTCTCCGCGGAGGACGTGTACAAGACGTTGCTCAAGGACGGGACCGACACCGGGCTCGCCACGGTCTATCGCGTGCTCACCCAGTTCGAGCAGGCCGGCCTGCTGCTGCGCCACCACTTCGAAGGCGGCAAAGCGGTCTTCGAGCTCAAAGGCGGCGGGCACCACGACCACATCGTCTGCATCGAATGCGGCCACGTCGAGGAGTTCTACGACTCCGAGATCGAGAAGCGCCAGAACGAGATCGCGGCCGAGCGCGGATTCAATCTGCAGGATCACTCGCTGCATCTCTATGCGGAGTGCACGAAGGCGAACTGCCCGCACCGGCTCGCGCGAAAAGAGTGATGAGATGAAGGTGATGAGGTGAAGGTGATGAGGTGAAGGTGATGAGGTGAAGGTGATGAGGTGAAGGTTTCTCACCCTTATCTCATCCCCCCTATCTCATCACCTCTAACGCCTCACTCCTTCAGACCGAGCATCTCCGCCGCGTGCTTCCTGGTCGTCTCGGTGATCTTGACGCCGCCGAGCATGCGCGCGATCTCGTCGACCCGCTGTTCGGCATCGAGCGCGATGACCTTGCTCGCGATCTTGGTCTTGGACGCGGCTTTCGACACCTGCCACTGGTGATCGGCGCACGCCGCGACCTGCGGGAGGTGGGTGATGCACATCACCTGGTGCTTGCGGCCCAGGTCCTTCAGCATTTTCCCGACGATCTCGGCGACGCGGCCGCCGATGCCGACATCGACCTCGTCGAACACCAGCGTCGGCACCTGCGCGACGCGGCTGGCGACGGTCTGGATCGCCAGCGATAGGCGCGAAAGCTCGCCGCCCGACGCGACTTTCGCGAGCGGCTGCGGCGACATGCTCTTGTGCGCGCTCACGCGGAACTCGACGTGCTCGAGCCCGTGAGAGTTGGGTTCGCCGAGCGGATCGAGCGCGACCTCGAACACGCCGCCGGCCATCGCGAGCGTCTGCATCGCGGCGGTGACTTCGGTTCCGAGCTTTGCCGCGGTCTTGCGGCGAGCGGCGGAGAGCTTTCCGGCTTCCGTGCGGTAAGCCGCGAGCGCTTCGGCCTCGAGCTTTTCCATCGCCTTCGGATCGGCGGAGACGTCGAGCTCCGCGAGCCTCGCGCGCGCGGCTTCGAGGGTGCGCGGGATGTCCTCGGGCTCTATGCGGAACTTGCGGCACGCCGCATGGATCGCGTCGAGACGCGACTCGGCGGCGCGCAGCCGCTGCGGATCGACCTCGAGCTTCTGCTCGTAGTGGCGCAGGCTGTATACCGCTTCCTGCACCTGGATCGCCGCGGGCTCGAGCGCATCGAGCACCTCGCGCAAAGCCGGATCGAACTCGAGCAGCGCGTTGAGCCGCGAGATCACCGCGTTCATCTGCGTCAGCGCAGCGGACTCGTCTTCGGACAGCGCGTCGAGTCCCGCTTGTGCGCCTTCGATGAGGCTCGCGGCGTGCGCGAGCCGCGCGTGCTCGCCGGTGAGCGCGGTCCAGGCGTCGGCGTTCATCTCGAGCGCGGCAAGCTCTTTCACCTGCCATTCGAAACGCTCGCGCTCCGCAGCGATCGCCGCCGAGTTCTTCTCGAACGCCGCGCGATCGTCGGCGCGGCGGCGCCACCCACGGTAGAGGTCCGCGACGCGTTCCGCGATCTCGGCGTGCCCGCCGAAACCGTCGAGGAGATCGCGCTGCGCGGCGCTCCGCTGGAGCGACTGGTGCGCGTGCTGCCCGTGGATGTCGACGAGGAACTCGCCGACTTCGCGCAACTGCGTGAGCGTCGCCGCGGTCCCGTTCACGAACGCGCGCGAGCGCCCGCTCGAATCGATCGTCCGGCGCAGGAGGCACGAGCGCTCGTCCGACGCGAGCTCGCGCTCTTCGAGCCAGCGCGCGAGCGCGCCCTCGTCGTCGATGTCGAACCCGGCGGCGATGTCCGCGCGCTGCGCCCCCTGCCGCACGACACTCGCCTCGCCGCGGTCGCCGAGCACGAGCGCGAGCGCATCGACCAGGATCGACTTGCCCGCCCCGGTCTCTCCGGTGAGCACGGTAAAGCCCGACTCGAACTCCAGATCGAGCTTGTCGACGATGACGAAGTCCCGGATCGAAAGACTGCGCAGCATTACTGACGGTTCCAGGCGAGCTTCTGCCGCAGCATCGCGTAATAACTATGTCCCACCGGATGCAGCAGGCTGATGTCGTGCGCGTAGCGGCGGATGCGGATGCGGTCGCCTTCACCCAGCTCGAAATGCGAATGGCTGTCGAAGTGCGCGCGCGGGTCGTCGGCGCCGCGGACGACGAGGTCTATGGTGCTGTCGCTGCTGATCACGATCGGCCGGTTGGACAGCGTGTGCGGGCACACCGGGACGAGCGAGATCACGCGCAAGCTTGGATGCACGATCGGACCGCCCGCCGAGAGCGCGTAAGCGGTCGAGCCCGTCGGCGTGGCGACGATGAGACCGTCGGAGCGCTGGGTATAGATCGGCTCGCCGTCGATGAGGACCTCGAACTCGATCATGCTGCCGCGCAGCCCCTTGCTCACGACCACGTCGTTGAAGGCGAGGACGTTGAACACCGATTCGGCGCCGCTGTAGACGTCGGCTTCCAGCAGCATGCGGTCTTCTGTGACGTACTGCCCGTCGAGGATGCGGCCGATGGTCTCGATCATGGTGTCGAGCGAGATGTCGGTCAGGAAACCTAGACGCCCCTGGTTCACGCCGACCAGCTTCGCTGCGAACGGCGCGAAGGTGCGGGCGATGTTGAGCATCGTCCCGTCGCCGCCGAGCACGACGGCGAGGTCGACTTTCGGCCCGAGCTCCTCGAGCGCCAGCACCGGGTAGCGGCACTCTCCGATGTGCGAGGCGGTCAGGCGGTCGATCATGACCTGCACGCCGCGGCCTTCCAGATAGGCGGCGAGCTCGAGCAGCGGCGGAGCGATTTCGGGGCTTTTGTACTTGCCGATCAGCGCGACCGTCTTGAAGGATTTGTCCATTGCCCGCATTTAACCATAGCGCTATCGCGCGTGAAGGATGAAAGGCGAATGAGTGAAGGGTAAAAATCGCTGGCGCGTGCGACACTTACCTTTCACCCTTCACCCTTCACGCTTTCACCCAATTCGGTAGAATTGCTCACATGTCAAGCGACATCCCCGTGCTGAACGAGCGCGCGCAGGTCCTGCTGAAGACGCTCGTCGAGCGCTACATCGCGGACGGACAGCCTGTCGGCTCCCGCGCGCTCTCCAGGTTTTCCGGCCTCGAGCTCTCGCCCGCAAGCATTCGCAATGTGATGGCCGATCTCGAGGATCTCGGCTTCATCGCGAGCCCGCACACCTCCGCCGGTCGCGTGCCCACCGCGCGCGGCTATCGCTTCTTCGTCGACACGCTGCTCACGATCAAGCCGCTGGACTCGTTCGAGATCAACAAGCTCGGAGAACAGCTGCACTCCGAGAACCGCCAGCGCATCGTGACGTCGGCGTCGCAGATGCTCGCGGACCTGACGCGTTTCGCCGGCGTGGTGATGACCCCGCGCCGCAGCGCGGGCTTCCGCCACATCGAGTTCGTGAAGCTCTCGGACACGCGGGTGCTGCTGATACTCGTCACGCCCGAAGGCGACGTGCAGAACCGCATCCTGACCACGCAGCGCGCGTACAGCCCGTCGGAGCTGGTCGAGGCGGCGAACATCCTCAACCAGAACTACGCCGGTCTCACGTTCGAGGAAACCCGCGCGCGCATTCACGAAGAGCTCAAGCAGCTGCGCGAGGACATGACCCAGCTCATGACCCGCGCGCTCGAAGTCGGCAACGAGGCGCTCAACGACTCGGCCGACGACGTGGTGATCTCGGGCGAAGGCCGCCTGCTCGACGTGCACGACCTCTCGTCGGACATGCAGCGGCTGCGCAAGCTCTTCGACCTCTTCGAGCGCAAGACCGGCCTGCTGCAGCTCCTCGACGTCTCGAATCGCGCGCACGGCGTGCAGATCTTCATCGGCGGCGAATCGGGGCTGGTCCCGCTCGACGAGTTCTGCAGCGTGGTCACCGCGCCCTACGAGGTCGACGGCCAGATCGTCGGCACGGTCGGCGTCATCGGCCCGACGCGCATGGCGTACGAGCGCGTGATCCCGATCGTCGACATCACCGCCAAGCTGCTGTCGAGCGCGCTTTCACACCATTAAGGCGTGAACGGGTGAACGAGTGAACGGGTGAACGGGTCAAGCAAGGGCGTCGGTGTTCTGCTCATCAACCTGGGTACCCCCGAGGCGCCGACTCCCGAAGCGGTCCGCGTCTACCTGAAGGAGTTTCTCTCCGACCCGCGCGTCGTCGAGATTCCGCGCGCGGTGTGGTGGCCGATCCTGTACTTATTCATCCTGCCGCGGCGGCCCAAGGCGTCGGCCGCGCGTTACGCCCAGGTCTGGACGCGCGACGGCTCGCCGCTCAAGGTCTATGCCGAGCGCCAGACGCTGATGCTCCAGGGTTATCTCGGCGAGCGGCTGCGGGCCCCGGTCGCCGTCGACTACGCGATGCGCTACGGCAAGCCGTCGATCGCGGACAAACTGCAGGCGCTCAGGAAGCGCGGCTGCGACCGCATCCTGCTCGTTCCGCTCTACCCGCAATATGCCGCCAGCACCACCGCGACGGCGCTCGACCGCGTGCTCGCCAGCCTGGAAGCGATGCGAGACCAGCCGGCGGTCCGCACGGTCCGCGATTTCCACGACGACCCGGGCTACATCGAGGCGCTCGCGGCGAGCGTGCGCGACTTCTGGATGAAGCGCGGAAGGCCCGAGGTCCTGGTGATGAGCTTCCACGGCATCCCCAAGCGATCCGTCGACCTCGGAGACCCGTACCGCGACCAGTGCCTGGAGACCGGGCGCCTCCTCGCCGCGGCGCTGGAGCTTCCCGAATCGCGCTACCGCATCGCGTTCCAGTCGCGCTTCGGCCGCGCCGAATGGCTCAAGCCCTACACCGCCGAGACCCTGGCCGACTTCGGCCGGGCCGGGACGGCGCCGGTCGACGTGATCTGCCCCGGCTTCGTCGCCGACTGCCTGGAGACGCTCGAGGAGATCGCGATCGAGGGCCGGCAGATCTACGAGAAGGCCGGCGGCAGGGAGCTGCGCTACATCCCGTGCCTCAACGACCGCCACGAGTGGATCGCGGCGCTCACCGAGCTCACGGCGCGAAACCTGCTCGGATGGGTAGAGCCCGGCGAGGCGGCCCGAAATTACCGGCCATTCGGGGTTTCCGCATTCTGAACGCGGATTTTCGTTTCACCCCTTGAAAGCGCTCGCCCGGATCCCCATCTGCAGCGGGTCTAGAGGAGCGCATCTATGCAGGAAACACCCGATATCACCAACACCAACGAGGCCCAGGAGGCCGCCGCGGCTGCTACCGGCGGCGACCTCGAGGAGCGCCTCAAGAAGGCCGAAGAGGCCGCCCAGACCCACCAGGACGCGTATCTGCGCGCCCGCGCCGAGACCGACAACGTCCGCAAGCGCAGCCAGACCGAGATCGCCAACGCCCACAAGTTCGCGATCGAGAGCTTCACGAACGAGCTCCTGGCGGTGAAAGACAGCCTCGAGGCGGGGCTCGGGGCCGAGAACGCCTCGGTCGAGAGCATGCGGGCCGGGGTCGAGCTGACCCTGCGGCAGCTCAAGGCGGTTTTCGAGAAGTTCAACGTCAGCGAAGTCGACCCGACGGGTCAGAAGTTCGACCCGCACCGCCACCAGGCGATCAGCACCGTCGAAGCCGACGCCGAGCCCAATACCGTCGTGCAAACGCTCCAGAAGGGCTACCTCCTGCACGACCGCGTGATCCGCCCTGCGCTGGTCATCGTGTCGAAATCCGAAAACTGACCGATTCGGCTTGAAAATCAGTCGAAAAGCCTCATATCGGACCTAACGAATCCACTACCGCAAGCTCCAGCGAGGAACACATGGGAAAAATCATCGGCATAGACCTCGGCACCACGAACTCGTGCGTATCCGTCATGGAAAACGGCACGCCGAAGGTCATCGAGAACTCGGAAGGCGCGCGCACGACGCCTTCGATCGTCGCCTATATGGACGACGGTGAAGTGCTGACCGGCGCCCCGGCGAAACGCCAGGCGGTCACCAACCCGAAGAACACCCTCTACGCGGTGAAGCGCCTCATCGGCCGCCGCTTCGAGGAAAAAGAGGTCCAGAAGGACATCGACCTCATGCCGTACCGGATCGTCAAGGCGGACAACAACGACGCCTGGGTCGAAGTGCGCGGCAAGAAGATGGCCCCGCCCGAAGTGTCGGCGCAGGTCCTGATGAAGATGAAGAAGACCGCCGAAGACTATCTCGGCGAGCCGGTCACCGAAGCGGTGATCACGGTGCCCGCGTACTTCAACGACTCGCAGCGCCAGGCGACCAAGGACGCCGGCCGCATCGCGGGCCTCGACGTCAAGCGCATCATCAACGAGCCGACGGCGGCGGCGCTCGCGTTCGGCCTCGACAAGAAGAAGGGCGACCGCAAGATCGCGGTATTCGACCTCGGCGGCGGCACGTTCGACATCTCGATCATCGAGATCGCCGAAGTCGAAGGCGAGCACCAGTTCGAGGTGCTGTCGACCAACGGCGATACGTTCCTCGGCGGCGAGGACTTCGACCAGCGCCTGATGGATTACCTGTGCGACGAGTTCAAGAAGGAGTCGGGCATCGATCTGCGCAAGGACATGCTCGCGCTGCAGCGCCTGAAGGACGGCGCGGAGAAAGCGAAGATCGAGCTGTCGTCGTCGCAGCAGACCGAGGTGAACCTGCCGTACATCACGGCCGACGCCTCGGGTCCGAAGCACCTCGCGGTGAAGATCACGCGCGCCAAGTTCGAGTCGCTCGTCGACGAGCTGATCGACCGCACCATCGAGCCGTGCCGCATCGCCGTCAAGGACGCGGGCGTGAAGCTCTCGGACATCGACGACGTCATCCTCGTCGGCGGCCAGACGCGCATGCCGAAGGTGCAGGAAAAGGTGAAGGAGTTCTTCGGCAAGGAGCCGCGCAAGGACGTGAACCCGGACGAGGCCGTCGCAGTCGGCGCCGCGATCCAGGGCGGCGTGCTCCAGGGTGAAGTGAAGGACGTGCTGCTGCTCGACGTCACCCCGCTGTCGCTGGGTATCGAGACGCTGGGCGGCGTCATGACCAAGCTCATCCAGAAGAACACCACGATCCCGACCAAGGCGAGCCAGGTGTTCTCGACGGCGGACGACAACCAGAGCGCGGTCACGATCCACGTGCTCCAGGGCGAGCGCGAGATGGCGCGCGCCAACAAGTCGCTCGGCCAGTTCAACCTGACCGACATCCCGCCCGCGCCGCGCGGCATGCCGCAGATCGAGGTCACGTTCGACATCGACGCGAACGGCATCCTGCACGTCTCGGCGAAGGACAAGGCGACCGGCAAGGAGAACAAGATCAAGATCCAGGCGTCGAGCGGTCTGTCGGAAGACGAGATCCAGCGCATGGTGAAGGACGCCGAAGCGCACGCCGAGGAAGACAAGAAGATCCGCGAGACGGTCGACGCCCGCAACCAGTGCGACCACATGGTCCACTCGGTGAAGAAGGCCCTGACGGAGCACGGCGACAAGGTCGGCGCCGACGAGAAGTCGAAGATCGAAGCCGCGTTGAAGGACGCCGAAGAGGCGATGAAGTCCGACGACAAGGAGAAGATCGAAGCCGCGACCCAGACGCTGGCGCAGGCCGCCCAGAAGCTCGGCGAGCAGGCGTACGCGCAGGAGCAGGCCAAGCAGCAGGGCGCCGCCGGCGGCGCTCAGCCGCAGGGCTCGGCGCAGGGCGGCAAGCAGCCGGATGACGGCAACGTCGTCGACGCGGAGTACGAAGAGGTGAAAGAGAAGAAGTGATGGATGAGGCGTGAAACGTGAAACGTGGCACGCCGAGTTCTAGGTGACGAGTGAGGCGAGCGCACCGGGACCTGATTGCATGGCAGGAAGCGATCCGGCTGGTGGAAATGATTTACCGTCTCACCGCCACTTTCCCGCGGGAAGAACAATTCGGCCTAACCAGCCAGATGCGGCGTGCAGCGACGTCGGTTCCCGCAAACATCGCTGAAGGAGCAGCTCGCGCCGGTACGCGCGAGCTGCTTCATTTTTGAGCGTCGCTTCCGGGTCCCTATAGGAGCTCGACACGCATACCGAACTTGCAAAAAACCTGGGCTTCCTGGGTGATACCCACGAGCTTCAAGATAAAATCGACCGGGTGTCCGCGTTGATTCTGGCTTTACGCAAGTCGCTGCAAGCCAAGCCGCGGTAAGCGCGCGTTTCACATTTCCCGTTTCACGTTTCACCAAAAACATGGCAAAACGCGACTATTACGAGGTGTTGGGGGTCAACAAAGACGCCTCGGAAGACGAGATCAAGAAGGCCTATCGCAAGCTCGCGATGAAATACCATCCGGACCGCAATCCGGATAACCCCAAGGCCGAAGAGCACTTCAAGGAAGCGAAAGAGGCGTACGAGATCCTGACGGACTCGAACAAGCGCGCCGCGTACGATCACTACGGTCATGCCGGCGTGGATCCGAACTCGGCGGCCGGTGCGGGCGCGGGCTTCGGCGGCTTCTCCGACGCGTTCGGCGACATCTTCAGCGACATCTTCGGCGGCGGCCGCCAGCGCTCGACCGTGTTCCGCGGCGCGGACCTGCGTTACAACCTCGAGATCTCGCTCGAGGACGCGGCGCGCGGCACCGAGACGCGCATCCGCATTCCCGCGCTCGAAGAGTGCGAGACGTGCAAAGGCACCGGCGCCAAGCCCGGCACGCAGCCCACGCAGTGCACGACCTGCGGCGGCCACGGCCAGGTGCGGATGCAGCAGGGATTTTTCTCGATCCAGCAGACGTGTCCCAAGTGTCACGGCACCGGCAAGATGATCAAGGACCCGTGTCAGCCGTGCGGCGGCACCGGCCGCATCAAGCAGCAGAAGACGCTGTCGGTGAAGATCCCGGCGGGCGTGGACGAAGGCGATCGCATCCGTCTTTCGGGCGAAGGCGAAGCCGGCGTCAACGGCGGGCCTCCCGGCGACCTCTACGTCGTGATGCACATCAAGCCGCACCAGGTTTTCACGCGCGACCACAACGACCTGCACTGCGAGATGCCGATCAGCTTCACCACGGCCGCGCTCGGCGGCGAGATCGAGATCCCGACGCTCGACGGCTACGCCAAGATCAAGGTGCCGTCGGAAACGCAGAGCGGGAAAGTGTTTCGGCTGCGCGGCAAGGGCATCAAGGGCGTGCGCTCCAACGCGCACGGCGACCTGCTCTGCCACGTCATCGTCGAGACGCCGGTCAACCTCACCTCCCGGCAGAAGGAACTGCTGCAGGAGTTCGAGGCGATCAGCGGCACGGACGCGGAGCGCCACAATCCGCGCGCCAAGTCGTGGATGGACAAGGTCAAGGAATTCTTCGAATCATAGACGCGCTGCGGCCGACAAGTCGGCCGCAGCAATCGTCCAGTGAACGCCTCGGAGGGAAACCAAGGTTTCCCTCCGAGACCTCCTTTCCTTGGGCTCGCTCGCGCTCGCTCCGCCGCCTTAGCTCGCAGGGTGCGTGGTAACGCACCGCGGGCCCCTCGCACGCGATTTGCATAAGGCCCGGCAAGACTGCCGGGCCTTTTTGTTGTACGGTGCCCGCAGGGAACGGAGGCGCATGGCGACTTCGATTCACAACCCGATGGGTACGGACGGATTCGAGTTCATCGAATACACCGCCCCGGACACGCGCGCCCTCGCCCGGCTCTTCGAGAACATGGGTTTCACGGCGGTCGCGCAGCATCGTTCCAAGGACGTCACGCTCTACCGTCAGGGCGACATCAACTTCGTCCTCAACCACGAGCCGGACAGCTTCGCGCAGGCTTTCGCACGCGTGCACGGGCCGTCGGTCTGCGCGTTCGCGATCCGCGTCAAGGACGCGGCGCATGCCTACAAGCGCGCGCTCGAGCTCGGCGCCAAGCCGCACCGCGGCGAAGTCGGGCCGATGGAGCTCAACATCCCGGCGATCCGCGGCATCGGCGGCAGCGTCATCTATCTCATCGATCGCTACGGTGACACCGGCACCATCTACGACGTCGACTTCAAAGCCATCGCGCCAGCGCAGCAACCCGGCGTCGGCCTGCGCTACATCGACCACATCACGCACAACGTCCACCAGGGCCGCATGGACCACTGGGCGCAGTTCTACGAGCGGCTCTTCGACTTCCGCGAGATCCGCTTTTTCGACATCCACGGCGTGAAGACCGGCCTGCGCTCGCGCGCGCTGACGAGCCCGTGCGGCAAGATCCGCATCCCGATCAACGAGCCGACCGACGACAAGTCGCAGGTCGAGGAATACCTCGACGCCTATCACGGCGAAGGCATACAGCACATCGCGCTGGCGACGGGCGACATCTACGCCACGGTCGAAGCGCTCGCGGCCGGCGGCATGGCGTTCATGCATACGCCGCACGCGTATTTCGAGGCGGTCGACGCGCGCGTGCCGCAGCACGGCGAAGACCTGGCGAGGCTGGAAAGGAACGGGATACTCATCGACGGCAAGCGCGGCGATCTTCTCCTGCAGATCTTCACCGAGACCGTGATCGGACCGATCTTCTTCGAGATCATCCAGAGGAAAGGCAACGAAGGCTTCGGCGAAGGCAACTTCCAGGCGCTGTTCGAAGCGATCGAGCGCGACCAGATCGCGCGCGGGGTCGTATGAGCCGGCAGTGGATCGCGTTTCCCGTCGTCGAAGGCGTCGCCTCGCGCCAGGCGCACGCCGATCTCCCCGAAGGCACCTACGAGCGCGAGCTCGGCAAGGAAGGTTTTTACGGGCCGTCGACGCAGATGATCCACCGCCATCCGCCGACCGCGTGGACGGGGTTCGAAGGACCGCTGCGTCCCCGCGCATTCGATACCACGAGGATCGAAGCGAGCACCGCGTCGCCGTGGGACGCGACGCTGCTGCTCTCCAACGAGCACGTGCGCATCCGGCACTGGCGCATCGACCGGGCTATGGACCACCTCGTGCGCAACAGCGACGGCGACGAGCTCATCTTCGTGCACGCGGGCGAAGCCGACCTCTATTGCGATTACGGCCACCTCGCGCTGACCGAAGGCGATTACGTGATGCTGCCGCGCGGCACGATGTGGCGCATCGAAGTGAAGTCGCCGTTCTTGGCGCTGCTCGTCGAAGCGACGAACGAGAGCTACGGCCTGCCCGACAAAGGCATCGTAGGCCAGCACGCGGTGTTCGATCCCGCGGCGCTCGACGTGCCGCGGCTCGACGACGCTTTCCGCGCGCAAGCAGGGGACGGCGAATGGCGCGTGGCGATCAAGCGCCGCGGCGCGCTGTCGACGCAGCGCTTCGGCCACAACCCGCTCGACGCGATCGGCTGGCACGGCACGCTCACCCCGGTGCGCATCAACTGGCGGTCGATCCGCCCGCTGATGAGCCATCGCGCGCACCTGCCGCCGTCGGCGCACACCACGTTCGCGTCGGCGCGCTTCGTCGTCTGCACCTTCTGTCCCCGCCCGCTGGAATCCGACCCGGGCGCGCTCAAGGTGCCGTTCTTCCACAACAACGACGATTACGACGAGATGATCTTCTACCACGCGGGGAACTTCTTCTCGCGCGACAACATCCATCCGGGGATGATGACCCTGCACCCCAGCGGGTTCACGCACGGGCCGCACCCCAAGGCGTTCAAGGCGGGCGCCGGCGGCACGCGTACTGCCACGGATGAAGTCGCCGTCATGATCGATGCACGCGACGCGCTGGACGTCGCGCCACTGCCCGAAGGTGTCGAATGGACCGGTTACGTGGACTCGTGGAAAAGCGCATGAGCGCCGGAGGCTTCGACGCGTTTCAGTCGCGCATAGCCGCGGAGCTCCTGAACCATCGCGTCATCGTGGACAACGCCTACACGCGCTGGTTCGCGTCAGGAGAGCAGAACGAAGCGCAGCTGAAAGCGTTCGTCGTGCAGTTCTCGGTGTTCTCGAACCAGTTCCTGATCGCCCAGATGAACAAGGTGATCAACGCCGATACGCTGGAAGGCATGCGCGCGTCGAAAGAGATACTGGCGAACGAGCTCGGGGTGACGTTCAACAAGGCCGGCATCGAGCGCTCGGGGTTGTCGAAGGCGTACGATCCCGATCACGCCGGCATCGAAGGCAGCGTGCAGGGCGGGCTCTTCCACTTCGAAGCCGGCCATTTCGAATGGCTGTGGCAGGTCGCGAAACAGCTCGGGCTCTCGTTCGAGGAAGTCGGCCACCGCCGCAACGGCACCGCGCCGACCCTGCACTTCTGCGACGAGCTCATCCGCCTCTACGGCGGCGACAACTACGAGATCTCGCAGGCGGCGAGCTTCGCGGTCGAGAACTGGGCCGCGGCCGGTTTCTGGAAAGAGCTCATCCAGGGCTTCGCGCGCTACAACCAAAGGCACGGCACCAGGCTGCCGCTCGGCTTCTTCGTCTGGCACGACCGCCTCGAGGCGCAGCACGCGCGCCACACCCGGGAAGAGCTCGAGGAGTACTACGGCGAGACGGCGCTCGACGAGGACGACTTCATCCGTTACGGCAACCGGATGCTCGACGGCGTGGCGGCGTTCTGGGACGGGCTCGAAGCGCAGCGCCAGGGGCTGGCCTGAAAGTAAAGCAATCGACCGCAAAGGACGCAAAGGAAAGCTGAACATCGCGCACTCATGACGACGCGACGTTAATTAACCTTTGCGTCCTTTGCGTCCTTTGCGTCCTTTGCGGTTGATTAGCTTTCGATCTTGCTTTAAATCCAGCCCACTTTCCTGAATCGGTAGAACAGGTATACGTCCACCGCGACCATCGCGCCGACCGCGAGCGGATAGCCGAACGTCCAGTGCAGCTCGGGCATGAACTCGAAATTCATGCCGTAGACGCCCGCGATCATCGTCGGCACCGCCACCAGCGCGCCGTAGGACGCGAGGCGTTTGACGATCTCTCCTTCGTTCACCGTCACCAGGGACAGGTTCACCGAGATCGCGGTGGTCAGCATGTCGCGCAGGCTGTCGATGCGCTGGGTGATCCGGTAGAGGTGGTCGTAGACGTCGCGGAAGTATTCCTGGGTGTTCGCGGTGACGGCCGGGACGCGCCCGCCGTAGAGCTTGCCGACCGCTTCGTGCGCCGGCCCGGCCGCGTGGCGCAGCAGCACGAGCTGGCGCTTCAACGCGTAGAGCGCCTGGACGGCGCTGCGGCCGGCGTCGTCGCGGAAGATGCGCTCCTCGATCGCCTCCAGCTTGTCCTCGAGCGCATCCATGATCGGAAAGTAGCGGTCGACGATCTTGTCGATGAGCGCGTACAGCACGTAGCCGGGACCTTCCTTGAGGAGCTCGGGCTCGCGTTCGGCACGCGCGCGAACCTCGCGGAAGCCCTCGCGCGTCCTCTTGCGCACGGTCAGGATGTAGTCCTTCCCGACGAAGATGTTCACCTCGCCTTCGTGGATCTCGCAGTCCGGCTCGGTCAGTTCCAGCGTGTGCATCACCACGAACACGCAATCGCCGTACTCCTCGACCTTCGGCCGCTGGTGCCCGTGCAGCGCGTCTTCGACCGCGAGCTCGTGCAGGCAGAACTGCTCGCGCATTTCCTCGAGCTCCTCGGGCTCGGGGTCCCGGACCGCGACCCATACGAAGCGTCCGGGCTTGCCCAGGTGCAGGTGGATGTCTTCTTGCGCGATCTCGGCGAGCCTGCGGCCGTTCTCGTACGCGACGCAGCTGATCAGCATCGTTTTCTCCTCCGGGGCGATCATAACGCCAGCCCGTCTTGACACGTGCATGCGGCGACACCAATCTGCCGCACTTCGACAAGGGAGAAGCATGGGATGGACCGCATACTCATCACCGGCGCGGCCGGCGAGATCGGCAGCACTTTGCGAGCAGGCTTACGCGGCGCTTACGAGCTGCTGCGGTCGAGCGACGTGCGGCCGCTGGAAGCGCCCGGCGCGGGCGAGGACACGATGCATGCCGACCTCACCGACTCAGCGGGCGTCGCGAAGCTCATGGACGGCATCGACTGCGTGGTGCACCTGGGCGGCGTCCCGCGCGAAGGTCCGTGGGACGCGATCCTCCACAACAACATCGAAGGCACCTACAACGTCTTCGAAGCCGCGCGCGGCGCGGGGGTGAAGCGCGTGATCTTCGCGAGCTCGAACCACACTATCGGGTATCACCGCGTGGGCAAGCGCGTCGGCGTGGAAGAGCCGGTGCGGCCCGACAGCCGCTATGGCGTATCGAAAGTGTTCGGCGAGGCGCTCGGCCGGCTCTATGCCGACAAACACGGGCTCGAGGTCGCCTGTCTACGCATCGGCTCGTTTCGACGCGAGCCCGGCGACTTCCGCCAGCTCTCCACGTGGATCAGCCCGCGCGACACGGTGCAGCTCGTGCGCCGCTGCATCGACGCGCCGCGCTTTCACTTCATCGTGCTCTACGGCGTGTCGGCGAACACCCGCTCGCGCTGGGAGAACCCGCATGCCGCGGCTATCGGCTACGCGCCGCAGGACGACGCGGAGGCTTACGCCGGGCGCTTCGAGGCGCCGCTGCTCGACGGCACCGATCCGGTGGCGGAATTCCACGGCGGCCCGTTCTGCGGGCTCGAGTTCGACGGCGACATGGGCCGGATCGATTGAGAGATCCACACCGCTACGCGATATCGTAACGTCACAAAAACAACCCCGCCGTCGCGGCGGTGACGAGCGTCGCGAGCGTCCCCGACACCAGCGACTTCAGTCCCAGCTCGAGCACCTCGTCGCGGCGCTCGGGCACCATCGCGGTCATGCCGCCGACGAGGATCCCGACGCTGCCGAAGTTCGCGAATCCGCACAGCGCGTAAGTCATGATGATCCGGCTGCGCTCGGACAGCGCGTCCGCCGGCAGCGCGGCCATGTCGAAGTACGCGATGAGCTCGTTCAGCACGGTCTTCGTACCCATCAACGCGCCGGCGGTCATCGCTTCGCTCCACGGCACTCCGGCCAGCCAGACGAGCGGCGCCATCACGTACCCGAAGATGCGCTGGAGCGTGACCGGCGCGCCTCCGACGGCGGGCAGCAGCGAGAGCACGAGGTTCGCCAGCGTCACCAGCGATACCAGCACGATCAGCAGCGCGGCGATGTTGAGCAGCAAGCCGAGACCGTCCGCGGTGCCTCGCACGATGGCGTCCATCGAGCTGCGGCTGCCGCCGGCGATGTCGAGCGTCGCGTCGGCCGGTTTGCCCTGCGGGGGGATCATCAGCGCGGCGACGACGATCGCAGCAGGCGCGCTGATGAGCGACGCGGCGAGGATGTGGCCCATCGCGGCAGGGATGACCGGTCCGAGGATCGTCGCATAGAGCACCATCACGGTGCCGGCGATGCCGGCCATGCCGCACGTCATCACGATGAAGAGCTCGCCGCGCGCAAGCACCGCGAGGTACGGCCGGATGACGAGCGGCGCCTCGACCATGCCGATGAACACGTTCGCCGCGGTCGAAAGCCCGACCGCGCCGCCCACGCCCATGCTCTTCTCGAGCAGCTTCGACATCACTTTCACCACGGCGGGCAGCACGCGCCAGTAGAAGAGCAGCGAGGAGAGCGCGCTCACCACGAGGATGATCGGCAGCGCACGAAACGCGAGCACGAAGGTCGAGCCGGGGCCGCTCTGCGCATACGGCAGCGGCGCGCCGCCCAGATAGCCGAAGACCAGGCCGGTTCCCGCCTGGGTGGCCCGCTCGAGCGCGAGCAGCGCGTCGTTCACGCCGAGGAAGAACTGCTGGAACGGCGGCGCCCTGAGCAGCAGCGCCGCGACGACGATCTGTAGCACGAGACCGGAGAGAACGATGCGCCAGGGCAGCGCACGGCGGTTTTCGCCGATCGCCCAGGCGATGGCGAGAAGGATGAAGAGACCGACCACGCTTTGTAGGCGCAGCGGCATGCGCCTACAAAATCGTATGTAGCGCCGGCAGGCGCCTAAGCACGCCTTTACGCACGGAGGGCCGCAGGCCCGACGAAGCGACCAAGATCTTTCAGGCCCGACGCCATACAGTGCCGCCGGCGCCGTCTTCGAGTACGATCCCGCCGTCGCTGAGCTCTTTTCGTATGCGGTCGGCTTCGGCGAAGTTCTTCGACTTGCGCGCGGCTGCGCGGGCGCCGATCAGCTCTTCGATGCGCTCGGGCGTGAGCCCGCCTTCGCCTTGCGCCGGCAGCGCGTGCAGAAATTCGCTCGCGTCCCGCTGCAGCAGTCCCAGCGTCGCCGCGAGCGACTTCAGCAACACCGCCTGTTTGGCGTCTCCGGTCTTGTTGAGCTCGGTCGCGAGCTCGAACAGCACCGCGATCGCCTCGGGCGTGTTGAAGTCGTCGTCCATCGCCTCGCGGAAGCGCGCGGCGTGCGGCTCGTTCCAGTCGATCGCGGCGGGCGCCGCGTCGTGGCCTTTGAGCGCGGTGTACAGGCGCGTCAGCGCGTGGCGCGCGTCGTCGAGGTGGACGTCGGAATAGTTGAGCGGGCTGCGGTAGTGTGCGCGCGCGATGAAGAAGCGCACCACCTCCGCGTCGTATCTCGCGAGCACCTCGCGCACGGTGAAGAAGTTGCCGAGCGACTTCGACATCTTCTCGTCGTCGACGCGCACGAAGCCGTTGTGCATCCAGTAGTTCACGAACTTGGAGCCGTTCGCGCCCTCGGACTGCGCGATCTCGTTCTCGTGGTGCGGGAACTGGAGGTCCTGGCCGCCGCCGTGGATGTCGAAATGCGTGCCGAGCAGCGCGGTCGACATCGCCGAGCACTCGATGTGCCAGCCCGGACGCCCTTCGCCCCAGGGCGAAGGCCACGAAGGCTCGCCCTGCTTCGCGTGCTTCCACAGCACGAAGTCGAGCGGGTCGTGCTTGTGGGTGTCGACCTCGACGCGCTCGCCGGCGCGCAGCTCGTCGAGCGACTTGCCCGAGAGCTTGCCGTAGCCTTCGAACTTGCGCACCGCGTAGTTCACGTCGCCGTCGCTCGCCTTGTAGGCCAGGCCCTTGTTTTCGAGCGTACGGATCATGTCGAGCATGCCCTCGACGTACTGCGTCGCGCGCGGCTCGTGATCGGGTTTTTCGACGCCGAGCGCGGCGGCATCCTCGTCCATCGCCTGTATGAAGCGCGCGGTGAGCGCGTCGACCGGCTCGCCGTTCTCCTGCGCGCGCTTGATGATCTTGTCGTCGATGTCCGTGATGTTTCGCACGAACGTCACGTCGTAATCGGAAGCGCGCAGCCAGCGCCGCACGACGTCGAATACGACCATCATGCGCGCGTGTCCGACGTGCAGGTAGTCGTACACCGTGATGCCGCACACGTACATGCGAACTTTGCCGGGCGTGAGGGGGAAGAATTGCTGCTTCTCGCGCGCGAGCGTGTTATAAATCTTCAGCATACGGGTGACGAACGAGACGGCCGCAGGGGCTCAGGAGGCACTCAAGAAAACGGCCGGCGTGCCGAAAATAAGAGACCAAGATTCGGGGGCGCGCTGTTTGATTTGCCGGATGTTCTTGGTAGAATTTCGAGGATTTTGCAACTAAGCCGCTGAAAAATTCGGCAAAGTATAACATGAGGCTTCCCCGCAGCATCGCCGCAGTCGTCCTCTCCCTGGGCTTGAGCCTCTCTACCGCCGTCTGGGCTCAAGGGGATCCTCTCCAGGAAGCCAATCAACTCTTCAGGCAAGGCCAGTTCGACAAGGCGATGGACCGGGTGAACGGCTATCTCTCGTCGCGTCCCAAGGACGCACGCGGCCGCTTCCTCAAAGGCCTGATCCTCACCGAGCAGAACAAGCCCGGCGAGGCGATCAAGGTCTTCACCGACCTCTCGCAGGACTATCCCGAGCTCCCGGAGCCGTACAACAATCTCGCGGTGCTCTACGCGTCGCAGGGCCAGTACGACAAGGCGCGCAACTCGCTCGAGATGGCGATCCGCACGCATCCGTCCTACGCGACGGCCCACGAGAACCTCGGCGACATCTACGCCAAGATGGCGAGCCAGGCGTATGACAAGGCGCTGCAGCTCGACCGCAGCAACACCGCCGCGCAGGGCAAGCTGAACCTCATCAAGGAGCTCTTCTCGCAGACGCCGCGCACCCAGACCGCCGCCGCCCCGAGCAAAGGCAGCCAGGTGGCCGTCAACAAGGTCGAGCCGACGCCCGCCCCGCCGTCGCAGCCGGTGCCCGCGCCCGCCGCGCCGGCGAAGTCGGCCGCGAAGTCCGAGACCGTCGCTGCGGCGCCGGCCAAGTCCGCCCCGGAACCCAGGCCTGAAGCGAAAGCCGCTCCGGAGCCCAAGGACACCGCCAAGGCCGCGCCCGCCAAGGCCGCCAACGGCGACGCCGACGTGATGAAAGCCGTCAACGCCTGGGCGCGCGCCTGGGCGTCCAACGACGTGCCGGGTTACCTCTCGTTCTACGCGCCCGACTTCCAGACGCCGAAAGGCATGTCTCGCAGCGCCTGGGAAGCCGAGCGCAAGGCGCGCATCCAGAAGCCGCGCAAGATCGAGGTGGACATCGATAATCCGCGCGTGAAGATGGACGGCAACAAAGCGGTCGTCAGCTTCCGCCAGCATTACCACTCGGGATCGCTGAACGTCACCAGCGCCAAGACGCTGGTCATGGTCCGGAACGGCGACAAATGGCTCATCCAGCAGGAAAGGAGCGGCAGCTGAAGCGCGGCATAGGGGCAGTCTCCACCCTCCTCGGCGCGGCGGTCATCGTCGCGTTCTGCGCCTCCCCGGCTTCGCCGATGAGCGGCAAGCCGGTGCACCAGCCTCCCCGCAGCACCGCAGCGGCAGCGCCGGCGGCCCCGTCGGCCTCGGTCGAGCCGGAAGCGCTGCTCGTCAAGACGCTGCGCGCGATCCAGGACAACAAGCTCGACGTGGCTCTCGCCGAAGTCGAGCAGGTCATCCGCGCGTACCCCAACTTCCGCCTGGCGCACCTCATCAAGGGCGACCTCCTGCTCGCGCGCGCACAGCCGCTGAAGACCATGGGCGCCGCGACCGGCGTGCCGCTCGACCGCGTGGCGGATCTGCGCGCCGAAGCGCAGGCGCGGCTCGCCCGCCAGCTTCACGAGCGCCCGGGCGACCGCATCCCGCGCTACCTGCTCCAGCTCCAGGCCGATCAGAAATACGCGTTCGTCGTCGACACCTCGAAGTCGACGATGTACGTGTTCGAGAACATGAACGGCAGCGCGCGCTACGTCGCCGACTACTACATCAGCAGCGGCAAGCTCGGCGTCGACAAGCTGCGCGAAGGCGACAAGAAGACGCCGCTCGGCGTCTATCACGTCACGAGCAGCATGCCGAAGGAAAAGCTCGCGGACCTCTACGGCGTGGGCGCTTTCCCGATCAACTACCCGAACGAGTGGGACCGGCGCGAAGGACGCGGCGGCAGCGGCATCTGGCTGCACGGCACGCCGTCGGACACCTTCAGCCGGCCGCCGCAGGCGAGCGACGGCTGCGTCGTGCTCACCAACCGCGACCTCGAAGCGATCCGCCAGCGCGTGCAGATCGGTCTCACGCCGGTCATCATCTCGAGCAACGTCGAATGGGTGCAGCCGCAGGCGGTGTCGTCGCTGCGCCAGGAGATCGGCAGCAACCTCGAACAATGGCGCAAGGACTGGGAAAGCCTCGACACCGAGAAGTACCTCAAGCACTACTCGTCGAGCTTCAACTCGAGCGGCCAGGACTACAAGGCGTTCGCCGCGCAGAAGCGCCAGGTCAATTCCGGCAAGCAGTGGGTCAAGGTCAAGCTCGACCGCGTGAGCATGTTCCTCTACCCGGGGAAAGAGCGGCTCGCGGTCGTCACGTTCGACCAGGACTACACCAGCAGCAACCTCGCCAACAAGATGCGCAAGCGCCAGTACTGGCTCAAGGAAGGGGCGGGCTGGAGGATCATCCACGAGGGATCGGCGTGAGGCGGGAAGCAGGGGCCCCACGAAGTGGGGATGCGACCAGCCGAATCGCCGAATGCCGCCGAAGCGACGTGCATGGCGCTTGCGATAGCGGCAACTGAGGCGGCGCGGCCTGACGGCACGCACGGGGCGGCTTGAGCATCCCGCGCTAACCGTTTAAATTCGCAGCATCGATAGGCCGCATCCCGCGGCCTCGCCATTTCCGCTCGAATCCCGATGCTCAAGAAGCTTTTCGCTGTTTTCGCGCTCGTGCTCGCGTCCGTGGCGCACGCGGCCGCTCCCGCCAATCCGCACGTCGAAGTCCGCACCAACATGGGCAGCTTCGTGATCGAGCTGTATCCCGAGAACGCGCCGAACACGGTCAAGAATTTCCTGCAGTACGTGAACGACGGGTTCTACAACGGCACCATCTTCCACCGCGTCATCCCGGGTTTCATGATCCAGGGCGGCGGCTTCACCACCAAGTTCGAAGAGAAACCGACGCGCCCGGCTATCAAGAACGAGGCCGGCAACGGCCTGCGCAACGGCGTGGGCATGGTGTCGATGGCGCGCACCGCGGACCCGCATTCGGCGACCGCACAGTTCTTCATCAACGTCGCGGAAAATCCCACGCTCGACTTCAAGGCGCCGACGCAGGAAGGCTACGGCTACACGCCGTTCGGGCGCGTGGTCAAAGGCTACGACGTGGTCGAGCGCATCGTGAAGGTGCCGACCGGCCCCGGCAAGCCGCCGCACGAGAACGTGCCCAAGAAACCCGTGATCATCGAGCGCATGCACGTGATCGAATCGAAATAGGAAAATCCCATGATCAAATTGCACACCAACCACGGCGTCATCGGCATCGAGCTCGACGAGGCGAAAGCGCCCGAGACCGCCGCCAACTTCCGCGAGTACGTGAAGAGCGGCCACTTCGACAACACGGTGTTCCACCGCGTCATCGACGGCTTCATGATCCAGGGCGGCGGCTTCGAGCCCGGCATGAAGCAGAAAGGCACCCGCTCGCCCATCAAGAACGAGGCGAACAACGGGCTGAAGAACGACAAGTACACCGTCGCGATGGCGCGCACGTCCGATCCTCATTCGGCCAGCGCGCAGTTCTTCATCAACGTCGCGGACAACGCCTTCCTCAACCACACCGGCGCGACCGCCCAGGGCTGGGGTTACGCGGTCTTCGGCAAGGTGGTCGAAGGGCAGGACATCGTCGACCAGATCAAGAAGGTGAAGACCGGCTCGCGCGGCATGCACCAGGACGTACCGCTCGACGACGTGGTGATCGAGCGCGCCGAAGAAGTCTGATTGGGCGCGAGCCTCTTCATCTCCGACCTGCACCTCGCGGCCGAGCGGCCGCGCATCCTCGAGCAGTTCCACGCGTTCGTCGACACGACCGCCCGCGGCGCGGACGCGCTGTACGTGCTCGGCGACCTGTTCGACGAATGGCTCGGTGACGACAACAGCGACGACCCGCTGAACGCCGACGTCGCCTTGGCTTTCGCCAGGCTCGCGGCGAGCGGCACGGCGGTGTACTTCATGCACGGCAATCGCGACGTGCTGGTCGGCGGCGATTTCGCGAAGCGTGCGGGGGCGACGCTGCTCCCGGACCCGACGCTCATCGATCTGTACGGCACGCCGACGCTGCTCATGCACGGCGACACCCTCTGCACCGACGACGTCAAGTACCTCACGTGGCGCGCTTACGCCCACGATCCCGGCAACCAGGCGCGGTTCCTGGGCCAGACCATCGCGGGCCGTCGCGCGGAAATGGAAGCGCTGCAGGCGCGCAACCGCAGCGAGAAGGCCGACAAGAGCGCCGAGATCATGGACGTCAACGCGGATGCGGTGGCCGAGGTGCTGCGCACCCACGGTTATCCGCGGCTCATCCACGGCCACACCCACCGCCCGGCGCGCCACGTCCACGCCGTCGACGGTCGCCGGTGCGAGCGCTACGTGCTCGCCGACTGGTACGAGAGCGGGAGCTACCTGCGCTGCGACGCTTCGGGCTGCGTTTCGGTCGACCTCTGAACCGTAGGGTGCGCGCGAGCGCACCGGGCCTTTCAGCGGTGCGTTGCCACGCACCCTACGTCAGGGTCGCGCAGCTAGCGTAGACCTCGCGCCAGATCCGCCTTGATGTCCTCGATATTCTCGAGGCCGACGGCGACCCGCAACAACCCCTCCCCGATCCCCGCCGCCGCGCGCGCTTCGGGCGTGATGCGTCCGTGAGTGGTCGACGCGGGGTGCGTGATCGTCGTCTTGGTGTCGCCGAGGTTCGCGGTGATCGAGAGCAGCCTGGTGTTGTCGACGACGCGCCACGCGGCTTCGCGGCCGCCTTTGACGTCGAAAGACACGATGCCGCCGCCGGTCTTCTGCTGCTTCATCGCGAGCGCGTGCTGCGGGTGTGACGCGAGCCCCGGGTAATACACGCGCTCGACGGCGGACTGCTCTTCCAGCCACTTCGCGAGCGTCAGCGACGCGGCCGACTGCGCCTCGAGGCGCAGCGCGAGCGTCTCCATGCCCTTGAGGATGACCCACGCGTTGAACGCGCTGAGCGTCGGCCCCGCGGTGCGCAGGAAACCGAGCACGCCCTCGTACACCACGTCCTTCCTGCCGAGCACCGCGCCGCCGAGCACGCGCCCCTGCCCGTCCAGGTACTTGGTAGCTGAATGGATGACGACGTCCGCGCCGAGCTTCAGCGGCTGCTGGAGCGCGGGCGAGCAGAAGCAGTTGTCGACGACGAGCAGCGCACCGGCCTTCTTCGCGACGGCGGACAGCGCGGCGATGTCGTACACCTCGGTCAGCGGGTTCGACGGCGTCTCGACGAACAGCATGCGCGTGGCCGGCGTCACCGCGGCCTGCCACTTCGCGACGTCGGTTCCGGGGACGAACGTCGTCTCGATGCCGAAGCGCTTCATGATGTTGCCCAGGAGCTGTATGGTCGAGCCGAACACGCTCGCCGAGCACAGGATGTGATCGCCCGACTTCAGCAGGCCCATCACGCACGAGAGGATCGCCGCCATGCCCGACGAGGTCGAGATGCAGACTTCCGCGCCTTCCAGCGCGGCGAGGCGCTTCTCGAACACCGTCACCGTCGGGTTCGTGAAGCGCGAATAGATGTTGCCCGGCTCCTGATTGCTGAAGCGCGCCGCGGCCTGCGCCGCGGACTTGAAGACGAAGCTCGAGGTGAGATACAGCGCTTCGGAATGCTCGCCGAACTGGCTGCGCTCGATGCCGCTGCGCACCGCCAGGGTGTCCAGTTGATAGTCGTCGCTCATGACATGTGTGCTTTCGCTGAAGCTGCACGAGGCGTGGGACTCGCGCAGCACTAAAAATAAAAACCCGGTCAGCTCGAAGCTAAACCGGGTTTCCCTCGCTTTAGCCGTATTTATTGAGCGCCCGCAAGCTGAAATCAAATCGGCGCTGGAGTGAGGAAGCTACGCTTCGGTCATGGCCCTGTCAAGTTGCGGACCTCCGATCAAAGCTGTTGAACCGCCAAGGACGCAAAGGAAAAGCAAATACGTCATTGCGAGGAGCGCCAGCGACGAAGCAATCTCGAAACGTTCGACCAGCGTGCGCCACGGGATCGCCACGCCGCCTTCGGCGGCTCGCGATGACACGCTTTGCGTCCTCGGCGGTCGATTGCTTTCGGCTTTTACTCGACGACTTCGAGATCGAGATCCAGCTGATTCTCCGCGGCGACCGCGGCCTCGACGCCTTCCCTGCGCAGCGCTTCCACGCCCTGCAGGTATTCGGGCGTGATGTCGCCGGTGATGTAGATGCCCGAGAAGCACGACGTCTCGAAGTTCTGCACCGCGGGATTGACGCTGCGCACGTCCTCGATCAGCGCGTCGAGATCCTGGTAGATGAGCTCGTCGCAGCCGATCTCCTTGGCGATCTCCGCGTCGGTGCGGCCGGTCGCGATGAGCTCGTCGGGGCTCGGCATGTCGATGCCGTAGACGTTGGGATAACGCACGGGCGGCGCCGCGGACGCGAAGAACACCTTGCGCGCGCCGGCGTCGCGGGCCATCTGCACGATCTCCCGGCTCGTGGTGCCGCGCACGATCGAATCATCGACGAGCAGCACGTTCTTGCCCTGGAACTCCATGCCGATCGCGTTGAGCTTCTGCCTCACCGATTTCTTGCGCGTCGCCTGCCCGGGCATGATGAACGTGCGGCCGATGTAGCGATTCTTGATGAACCCTTCGCGGTACGGCAGGTTGAGGTGCTTGGAGAGCTGCATCGCCGCGGGCCGGCTCGAATCCGGGATCGGGATCACCACGTCGATGTCGAGGTGCGGGCACTCGTTCTTGATCTTCTCGCCGAGGCTCTCGCCCATGCGCAGGCGCGTCTCGTACACCGAGATGCCGTCGATCACCGAGTCGGGCCGCGCCAGGTATACGAACTCGAAGATGCAGGGATTGAGCGTCGCTCCGGGGGCGCACGCCTGGGCGTGGAAGTTGCCGTCGAGGTCGATGAAGATCGCCTCGCCCGGCGCGACGTCGCGCACCAGCTCGTAACCGAGCGTATCGAGCGCGACGCTCTCCGAAGACACGAGATACTCGGCGCCGTTCGGCGTGTCCATCCGGCCGAACACGAGCGGGCGGATGCCGTAGGGATCGCGGAACGCGAGCAGACCGTAGCCGGCGATCATCGCGACGACCGCGTACGCGCCGCGCACGCGGCGATGCACGCCCGACACCGCTTTGAAGATCGTCGCCGGGTCGAGCTTGTAGTTGGTCGCGGCTTCCTGCAGCTCGTGCGCTAGAACATTCAGCAGCACCTCGGAATCCGAGTTGGTGTTGACGTGCCGCAGGTCGGTGCGGAACAGATCGCTCTTGAGCTGCTCGGTGTTGGTGAGGTTGCCGTTATGGCCGAGCACGATGCCGAACGGCGAGTTGACGTAGAACGGCTGCGATTCCGCCGCCGACCACGCCGAGCCGGCGGTGGGATAGCGCGTGTGAGCGATGCCCCCGTTGCCGGTCAGCACGCGCATGTTGCGGGTGCGGAACACGTCCCGGACCATGCCCGGGCCTTTGTGGATGTGGAAGTTGGACCCGTCCGCCGTCACGATGCCGGCCGCATCCTGGCCGCGATGCTGCAGCACCAGCAGCCCGTCGTACAGGAGCTGGTTCACGGGGTTGGCTGCGACTACACCCAGGATTCCGCACATCGAAAGAGCCTCAATCGTATGACAGATATTGCGCGACGGCGCGCGGCAGCCACGGCTTCAACACCCCTGCCAGCGCTTCGAGCGGAGGGCTGAGTATCGCATCACTCCACGCCGGCTGCCGCGGCAGCGCGGTGAGGCCGGCGACCAGCACCAGCACCAGCACGATAAGCAGCCCCCGGGCGAAGCCGAAGAAGCCGCCGAGCAGGCGGTCTTCGAGCCCGAGCCCCGCATTCTTCAGCAGCTTCGATGCGATCATCGCCGCGATGCTCGTCAGCACCAGCGTCACGACGAACACCGAGACGAACGCCACCAGCACGCGGACCGAATCGTCGGCGATCATCGCCGCGAACCACTGCGACACCGTGGCCGAAAGCGCGTTCGCCGCGAAGAATGCGATCACCCAGCCCGCCAGCGAGAGCGCTTCCCGCGTAAAACCTCTGACCACGCTGACCAGAACCGACGAGCCCACGATGAACAGGACGGCGTAGTCGAAGAGCGTCATTCTTAATTCGGCAAGGACGTGCTTTTCGTCGGCGCCGGATTCATTTCGCCACCACCTTCCCGTCCAGACCGGCCTTCTTCAGCGTATCGCGCGCGGTTTCGGCCGCTTCGCGCGTCGCATACGGGCCCGCGCGCACGCGAGTGATCTCGCCCGATTTGGTGGTCACGGCCTCGGTATAGGTCTTCACGCCCGCCGCGGTCATCTGCTTCTGGAGTTGCTTCACCCGCGCGGCATCGGCGAGCGCGGCAACCTGGACGACATACGCGCCCGAAACGGTCGCGCCGTCTTTCGTCGAGGCTGTCTTCGCATGGGGCTTGGCCTCGTCCTTCGCTTCGTGAGCCTTCTCTTCGACCGGCCTGGTCTCTGCGACCTTCGCGGGCGCTTCCGCCTTCGGCGCGTCCTTGGCCGCTGCGGCCGGCGCCTGCGGCATGCCCTTGATCGGCGAGGTCTCGGGCACGGCCGACGCCTTGGGCGACGCGGCCGTCACCGGAGGCGGAGCGCTGGCCTTGAGCTTGAGCTCGCCCGAGTCGGGCGAAGGAATCTGGATGTCGACATTCTGCGTGACCGGCTTGGGCTCGGAGTCGAGCACCATCGGCAGGATCACGGCGACTGCGGTGACCAGCACGATCGCGCCGACGAGGCGGCGGCGTGCGCGTTTCTTGAGCTGGAGTTCTTCGTCGCTAATCGGTCTCGCCATGCCGCTCCTGCGCTTCGCGCGGCTGTCCTTGCTTTCGGAGCTCACCGAGCCCCGCCAATACCAACGTCGCGCACCGCCATAACCGCAGCTACCGTGTAGAACGAGCCAAACACCACGATTCTATCATCCGGGGCCGCGCGATCACAGACTGATCGATAGGCGGCGGCGATGCTTTCGAAAGCCGAAACGGATTCGAACACCGAGGCGCGCGCGAGTTCCTCGCGCAGCGCGGCCGCGTCGGCGCCGCGAGGGCCTACGCTCGGGGCGACGAGCCATTCGTCGATGTGGTCGCGGACCGCGTCGATGACACCCGCAATGTCCTTGTCCTTGAGCATCGCGAAGACCGCGTAGGTGCGCCCCGCGCTCTTCATATGGGCGAGGTTGTGCGCGAGCGAGCGCGCGGCCGCCGGATTGTGCGCGACGTCGAGGATGACCAGCGGCCGCCCCGGCAGCACCTGGAAGCGCGCCGGGTTCTCCGCGGTGAGGAGGCCCGTGCGGATGTTGCCGGCGCTCACCGGCAGCCGCTCGCGCAGCGTGTCGAGCGCGGCCAGCACCGCCGATGCGTTGGCAATCTGGAACTCCCCACGCAGCGCCGGATGCGGCAGGCCGTGCCGCTCGCGCTCCGGTCCCCAGTAGCGCCACTGCTGCGCTTGCGCCTCGTAACCGAAGTCGCGCTGGATGAGGAGGAGCTGCGCCCCGATCGCCGCCGCGTGATCGGTGACGGTCGACGGCGGATGGCGGTCGGCGCAGACCGCGGGCCGCCCGCGGCGAAAGATTCCCGCTTTTTCGAAACCGATCGCCTCACGCGTGCCGCCGAGGTAATCGACATGGTCGAGGTCGACGCTCATGAGCAGTGCGCAATCGGCGTCGAAGGCGTTGACCGCGTCGAGCCTGCCGCCCAGGCCCACTTCGAGCACCGCGACCTCGACGTTCTCGCGCATGAAGAGCCACATCGCCGCGAGCGTGCTGAACTCGAAGTAGGTGAGCGGGATGTCGCCGCGCGCGGTTTCGACCGCGCCGAGCGCCGTGATGATCGCCTCATCCGAAGCTTCGCGGCGTCCCACATGGATGCGCTCGTTGTAGCGCAGGATGTGCGGCGAGGTGTAGCAACCGACGCGGTAGCCCGCCTCGTCGAGGATCGCTTCGAGCATCGCGCACGCCGAGCCTTTGCCGTTGGTGCCGCCGACGGTGACGATCGGAAAAGACGGCGTGAGACCCATCGCGTCCCTGACCGCGTTCACGCGATCGAGTCCCATCTCGATCGCGCGCGGGTGCACGCGTTCGATATGGGTCAGCCACTCGTCGAGGGTCGCGCCGGCAGCGAGCACGCGTGGAACGAAGCCGCCGTCAGGCGGCGGCCGGCATCCTGAGAAGCATGGACAGCACGTGCGCGATCTTCTCGGGCAGCTTGCGGCGATCGACGATCATGTCGATCGCGCCGTGCTCGAGCAGGAACTCGGAGCGCTGGAAGCCTTCGGGCAGCGTCTCGCGCACGGTCTGCTCGATCACGCGAGGTCCGGCGAAACCGATCAGCGCGCCCGGCTCGGCGATGACGACGTCGCCGATCATGGCGAAGCTCGCGGAGACCCCGCCCATCGTCGGATCGGTGAGCACCGAGATGAACGGCAGCTGCTCGTCGGCGAGCCTGGTCAGCACCGCGCAGGTCTTCGCCATCTGCATGAGCGAGAGCACGCCTTCCTGCATGCGGGCGCCGCCGGTGGCGGTGATGCAGATGTACGGCAGGCGCTGCTCGAGGCAGACGTTGGCGCCGCGCACGAAGCGCTCGCCGACCACCGAGCCCATCGAGCCGCCGAGGAAGCCGAACTCGAATGCGGAAGCGACCACGGGGATGGCGCGTATGCTCCCCTGCATCACGACCAGCGCGTCTTCTTCCTGGGTGTCGTTGCGCGCCTCCTGCAGGCGCTCGGTGTAGCGGCGGCTGTCCTTGAACTTGAGGGTGTCGACGGGAACGACTTCGGCTCCGATCTCGTGGCGGCCTTCGCGGTCGAGCAGGTAGTCGAGGCGCTCGCGCGCCGAGATGCGGTTATGGAAGCTGCACTTGGGACAGACGTGAAAGTTCTTCTCGAGGTCGGAGCGGTAGAGCACCGCTTCGCACGACTCGCACTTGCTCCACAGGCCCTCGGGGACTTTCTTGCCGGTGGCGGCGGCGTCGTGCTTGATCTTGGGCGGGAGTAGCTTCTGGATCCAGCTCATGCAGCCTCCGCTTTCGATTGATCGAGCGCTTTGCGGATCGTCGACAGCCACGCCGTCACCCGCGCGTTGATCTCGTCGGGCTTGGAGCTCTCGATCTCCTGCACCAGGCGGCTGCCGATGACGACCGCATCGGACACGCTCGCGATCGAGCGCGCGGTCTCGGCATCGCGGATGCCGAAGCCCACGCCCAGCGGCAGCTCGGTGTGCGCGCGGATGCGCGCGAGCTTGTCCGAGACGTCGGAGAGATCGATGTTGGCCGCGCCGGTCACGCCTTTGAGCGAGACGTAATAGAGGTAGCCGCGGCCCAGCGCGGAGACCTGCTTCAAGCGTCCTTCGGTCGTCGTCGGCGACAGCAGGAAGATGGTATCGAGGCCGCGGGAATCGAGGAGCTTCACCATGCCCTCGGCTTCCTCCGGCGGATAGTCGACGACGAGCACGCCGTCCACGCCGGCGGCTTTCGCGGCGTCCGCGAAGCGCTCCTCGCCCATCGCCTCGATCGGGTTGCCGTAGCCCATCAGCACGACCGGCGTGTCCGCGTTCGTCTTCCTGAACTCCGCGACGTAACCGATCACGTCCTTCAGCGACACGCCGTGCTTCAGCGCGCGCTCGCTGGAGCGCTGGATCACCGGGCCGTCGGCCATCGGATCGGAGAACGGCACCCCGAGCTCGATCACGTCCGCTCCCCCGGCGACGAGCGCGTGCATGAGCGGCACCGTGACCTGCGGCTGCGGATCGCCCGCGGTGACGAAGGGAATCAGGGCCTTGCGGCCGTCGGCGCGCAGCTTGTCGAACGCGGCAGTGATGCGAGACATCAGAACTTGATCCCCGATTTCTCCGCGACGGTGTGCATGTCCTTGTCGCCGCGGCCGGAGAGGTTGACGAGCAGGATCTGGTCTTTCGGCAGCTTCGGCGCGATCTTCGCGGCATACGCGAGCGCGTGGCTCGACTCGAGGGCGGGGATGATGCCTTCGAGGCGGCACAGATCGTGGAAGGCCTGCAGCGCCTCGTCATCGGTCACGGAGACGTACTCCGCGCGGCCGTTGTCCTTGAGCCACGCGTGCTCGGGGCCGACGCCGGGATAATCGAGGCCGGCCGAGATCGAATGCGTCTCGATGATCTGGCCGTGGTCGTCCTGGAGCAGGTACGTGCGGTTGCCGTGCAGCACCCCGGGCTTGCCCGCGGTGAGCGTCGCGGCGTGCTTGCCGCTCTCGAGGCCGTGCCCCGCGGCTTCGACGCCGACCAGGCGCACGTTCGGCACCGAGATGTAGGGATAGAAGATGCCCATCGCGTTCGAGCCGCCGCCGACGCACGCGAGCACCACGTCGGGCTGCCGCCCGCAGAGCTCGCGCATCTGCTCGATCGCCTCGCGCCCGATGATCGACTGGAAGTCGCGCACCATCATCGGATACGGATGCGGACCCGCGACGGTGCCGATGATGTAGAACGTGCTCTCGACGTTCGTCACCCAGTCGCGCATCGCTTCGTTCAGCGCGTCCTTCAGCGTCTTCGAGCCCGACTCGACCGGCACGACCGTCGTGCCGAGGAGCTTCATGCGGTAGACGTTCTGCACCTGGCGCTTGACGTCTTCGGAGCCCATGTAGACCACGCACTCGCATCCGAGCCGCGCCGCGATCGTCGCGGTCGCGACGCCGTGCATGCCCGCGCCGGTCTCGGCGATGATACGGGGCTTGCCCATGCGCTTGGCCAGCAGCGCCTGGCCGATCACGTTGTTGATCTTGTGCGCGCCGGTGTGATTGAGATCTTCGCGCTTCAGATAGACCTGCGCGCCGCCGAAGTGCTGCGACCAGCGCTTGGCGTGGTACACGGGGCTGGGGCGGCCGACGTAGTGCTTGAGCTCGTACGCGTACTCCGCGAGGAAATCGGGGTCGTTCTGATAGCGCGCGTACGCGTCTTTGAGCTCGTCGAGCGCGTGGATCAGGGTCTCCGCGACGAAGACGCCGCCGTACCTGCCGAAATGCCCTTTCGCGTCGGGCAGATCGTAGCTTTTCGCCTCAGTGACTTGCGTCAACGTCCCGGACTCCTTGAATGAACGCGGCGATCTTCGCCTCGTCCTTGATGCCTTTGGATGCTTCCACGCCGCTCGACACGTCCACGGCCCATGGCTTCACCGCGCGCACGGCTGCACGGACGTTGTCGGGATTGAGGCCGCCGGAGAGCACGATGGGCAGCGGCAGCGAAGGCGGTATCAATGCCCAGTCGAAAGTCGCTCCGGTCCCGCCGTGCAGTCCGTCCTGGTAGGCGTCGAGCAGCAGCGCCTGGGCGCTCTCAAAATCGCGCGCGTATTGTATCAAATCGACCCCCGGCCGGACCCGCACCGCTTTCACGTACGGCAGGCCTGCGCGCGCGCAGAAATCGGGCGTCTCCGAGCCGTGGAACTGGATGAGCTGTATGCCCGCGCGCTCGACGGTCCGCCGAACCTCGTCGCCGGAAGCATCGACGAAAAGACCGACGGGCGTGACGAAAGGCGGCAGCGCCCGGACGATGCGCGCGGCCGTTTCGGGCGCGACGTAGCGCGGGCTCGGCGCGTAGAACACCAGCCCGATCGCGTGCGCCCCATGGTGCGCGGCCGCCAGCGCGTCCTCGATGCGCGTGACGCCGCAGATCTTGACCGCGGTCCTCACGACTGCACCAGGTCGGGAATCGGCGGCATCGCGTTGCGCGCGTGCGGAAGCCTCCACTGCTCGTCGTACTCGACGCGTGCGAGATAGAGGCCCGCCGCGTCGAACGTCGGCGCCGCCGCCGCGCGCTCGCGCGCCGCGAGCACCTCGCGCACCCAGCCGGGCTCGTGCTTGCCCTTGCCGACGTAGATCAGCGTGCCCATCAGGTTGCGGACCATGTGATGCAGGAAAGCGTTCGCGCGAAATTCCAGGACGAGATAGTCGCCGTGGCGCTCGACGGTGATGCCGCTCACGTGGCGCACCGGCGACTTCGCCTGGCACTCGCTCGAACGGAACGAGCTGAAATCGTGCTCGCCTTCGAGCAGCTTCGCCGCGGCGCGCATCGCATCGACGTCGAGCGGCAGATGGAACCACCCGATGCGCCCGAAGCCGACCGCGGGCCGCACCACGCGATTGAGCAGCACGTAGCGATAGCAGCGGCTCTTCGCCGAGTAGCGCGCATGGAAATCGCCGCCGATCGCGCGCGACCACAGCACCGCAAGGCCCGCCGGCAGCGAAGCGTTGACACCCCGCACCCACGCCGACTCCGGCCGCGCCGCCGGCGCGTCGAAGTGCACCACCTGCTCCAGCGCGTGCACGCCCGCGTCGGTGCGGCCCGCGCACACCGTCTCGACCGGTGCGCCGGCGATATGCGCGAGCGCGGCTTCGAGATGGTCCTGCACGCCGCAGCGCGCCGGCTGTGTCTGCCATCCGCAGAACGCCGAGCCGTCGTATTCGACGCCGAGGGCCAGTCTCATTTCAAATCCCAAAAAGAAAAACCGCGGCAGCGTGCTGCCGCGGTTTCACGAATGCCATCGCGGTCAGGACAGCGTGGACAGCAGCTTTCTCGCCTGCGCCTGCTGCTCGGCGTCGCCTTCCTTCACCACTTCGTTGAGGATGTCGCGCGCACCATCCTTGTCGCCCATCTCCTCGTATGCCTTGGCGAGGTCGAACTTCTGCTGCACGTCGTACCAGTGATCGTCGCGCGGCGCTTTCGCGGCCGGCGTGCCGGCAGGCTTGCCGCCGAAGTCGAGATTGATGTCGTCGAGCTTGAACTCGAGATCGTTCGACTGTGCCGCGGGCGCGGGCGTCGGAGCCTGCGCCGCAGGCTTCTGCTCGCCCGGGACTTCGATGGGCGGCAGCGGCTCGAGGTTGAAATCCATGTTGAAGTCCGATGCCGCGGACGGCGCACGCTGCGGCTGGCTCGGGCTCTGGCTTTGACTCTGGCTCTGCGCGCCGGCCGGCGGGATTTCGAGCGAGAAGTCGGGCAGATCGGGCGGCGTGGATTCGACCTTCTCCGGTTTCGGCGCCGGCGCAGGTTCCGGCGCGCGCGGCGGCGTGGCGCCTCCCTCCAGCGAGCGCGCCGCGGCGAGACCGGTCGTCGACGGCTTCACCGCGGGCGGCGCGGCGGGACGCGGCGGGATGCGCGTCACGTCTTCGGCGGCGGTCGGCTCGATCTTCGGCTCGACTTTCGGGGGCTCGCGCCGGGGCTCGACGCGCGCCGGCTCCGGAGCGCGCGGCGCCGGCTCGGCGACCTTAGGCGGCGCAGGCTCGGCGCGGGCTGCGGGCTCGGCACGTTTCGGCGGCTCGGCGCGCGGCGGTGGCGGCACCGGGCTGCGTACGTTGGCGTTGAAATCGAGATCGTTGTCCTCCGGCGAGATCGACGCCGTCGAGGCGCCGCGGGTCGACGCGGCGGTCGGCGCCGCCGTAGCGGGGCGTGCGGGCTCTATCGGAGCGGGGCCAGCCGCCGCGGCCGCTGCCGCAGCGCGCTTCGGCTCGGGGGACGGGGCGGGTCCGAGGTCCATTTTCCGCGGCTTGCCCAGTTCGCCGCCGCGGCGGCGGCGGGCGACCGCGATGAGCGCGAGGCCGCCGAGCACCACCACGCCCGCACCCGCCACGAGATACAGCGGCTCTTCCATGACCGTGTCGATCAGGTCGGGCTCGGGCGGAGGCGGCGGAGGCGGCGCAGGCTTTACCTTGGGCTTGGGCGGCGGAAGCTCGCTCTTCGCTTCGGGGCCTTTGGCGATCTCGGTCGGCGGGCCTTTCGGCGCTTCGGGCTCGGCGCCCTTCATCGGCTCCGGCGCGCCGCCTTTGGCGACCTCGGCTCCCTTGCCGGCGGGCGCCGGCTCGGGCGCTTTGCCCGGCATGGGCTCCGGGCCCTTCGCGACCGGCGGCGCCGCTTTGGGCGCAGGCTCGGCCGCCTTGCCGGGCGGCATGTCGGGGCCTTTGGCCACCGGCGGCGCGGCTTTGGGCGCGGGCTCCGGCGCCTTCGGCGGCGGCGGGATCACCGGCGCGACCGCGACCGGACCCTGGGTCTGGCTCTTCGCGGCCGGCGGTGACGGCGCGGCGCCTTTCTCGCCTTTCATGTCCGAAAGGCGCTTCATGTCCTGGATCGTTTTCTCGAGCTGCGCGATGCGGGCGTTCGCGTCGGCGAGGGCTTTCTCGCGCGCGACCGATTCTTCTTCCAGCGCGCGCGCACGCTCGGCTGCGCTGCCTTTCCCGCCTTTCTCGCCGCGCGACAGGCGCACGGTGTCGCGGGGCGCGGTGGGCTCGCCTTTCGCGGTGCTCTTGCCGATGCGTCCGCTCGTGACGGTGCCGTCTTCCGGAGCCGCGCCGGCGCGCTCGGCGATGCGTCCGCGGAACGAGTTGAAGTCCGCGACCTGTAGACGCACTTCCTTCACCGCTTCGCGCTGGCCGACGGCGGTCATCTCGTTCGCTTCCGGCACCTTGAGGATGCGGCCGGACTTCACGAGGTTCATGTTCTTGTGAATGAACGCGTCGGGGTTGTGTCGGTAGAGACTGACGAGGGTCTGCTCGAGCGTGGCGCCTTCGGGCTGAACCGACTTCGCGATCTTGCCGAGCGTCTCGCCCGGTTTGATCGGACCGTACGTCCTGCCGCCCGCGGATGCGGTTTCGGCCGCGGGCTCGGGCGAGGCCGCAGGCGCGGCTGCGCCCCGGCTGCGGCGGGCTCGGGTGGACGGCGCGGGAGCGGGTGCGCGCGACGGGGCAGCCGCTGGGCCAGGCGCGCCCTCGAGGGGTGCGCCGGGCGCAGCAGCCGCGGGAGCGGCAGGCGCGGTTTCCACGCCTGGCCCGGGCCTCACCGTGGGCGCAGCCACGACGGGCGGCGGCAGCTCCGAGGCCTTGTTGCCGTAGCCCGGGGGATCGAGCAGCACCGTGTACTGGCGCGTGACCCGCCCGTTCTCGGAGTTGATCTCGATGAGAAGCTCGGCGAACGGCTCGTTGACCGGCTTGGGCGTCGTGACCTTGACGTAAGGCGTGCCGTTCGGACGCTTTTCGATCGTGACGCGCGCGCCGACGAGCCCGGCGTTGAAAGGCAGGTTCGCGCGCTGGTAGTTCTCGACCGAGGAGAGGCGCGCGGAAAGCGTCTCGCCTTTCTGGACCGAGATCAGCTCGACTTCGGCGTTGAGGGGTTGACCGAGCGCCGACAGGATCGTCAGGCGCCCCAGCCCTCCGGCGTGGGAAGCGGCGGGCACCGCGAGGGCGAGCGATGCTGCCAATAACCAGCGCTTGAGAGTCTGTTCGCGCACTGCCTCACCCTGAAGATTATTTTAGGAGAAGTAAACTAACATCACGCAGTTAGTGATGCAAGCTAACACCGGACCTTAAGGTCGGCAGCGAAACGCCCTGGTTCTGCGGGGATTTACCCAAAAAGCGCGGCCCTCAGGCCGCGCTTTTTTTCGTTGCAGTCGCCGCTCAGGCCGCCGCGGCGGCCGGCCGTGCGGCCTCCCGCTCGAGCACGATGCGCAGCATGCGGCGCAGCGGCTCCGCCGCGCCCCACAGGAGCTGGTCGCCCACCGTGAAGGCGGTGAGGTACTCGCCGCCCATCGGGAGCTTGCGCAGCCGCCCGATCGGCACGGTCAGCGTTCCGGTGACCGCCGCCGGCGTGAGGTCGCGCAACGTCGCTTCTCGCTCGTTGGGGACGACTTTCACCCAGTCGTTCGCCCCGGCGATGATCTGCTCGATCTCGGGCAGAGGCACGTCGCGCGTGAGCTTCACGGTCAGCGCCTGGCTGTGGCAGCGCATCGCGCCCACACGCACGCAAACGCCGTCGACCGGGATGGGATTCCCGCTGCGGCCGACGATCTTGTTCGTTTCCGCCATGCCTTTCCACTCTTCCTTGCTCTGGCCGTTGCCGAGGTCCTTGTCGATCCACGGCAGCACGCTGCCGGCAAGCGGAAAACCGAAGCTCCTGGTCGGGAAGTCCTTGCCGCGCAGCGTGTCGGCGACGGTCCGGTCGATGTCGCCGATCGCCGAAGCGGGATCGGACAGGAGCTTGGCGGCGGACGCGTGGGTGGCGCCCATCTGCTCGACCAGCTCGCGCATCTGCGCGGCGCCGGCGCCGGAAGCGGCCTGGTAGGTCATCGCGGTCATCCACTCGACGAGGCCTGCCTTGAAGAGGCCGCCCAGCGCCATCAGCATCAGGCTCACGGTGCAGTTGCCGCCGATGTAGTTCTTCACGCCCTTGTCGAGCGCGCCCTCGATCACGTCCATGTTGACCGGGTCGAGGATGATGACCGCGTCGTCCTGCATGCGCAGCGCCGAGGCGGCGTCGATCCAGTAGCCCTTCCAGCCCGCGGCGCGCAGCCTGGGATAGATCTCGTTGGTGTAGTCGCCGCCCTGGCACGAGATCAGGGTGTCGCAGCGGGTCAGCTCGGCGATGCTCTTCGCGTCCTTCACCGGCTGCGATTTGCCGCCGATCGCCGGGCCGTTGCCGCCCGCCTGGGAAGTCGAGAAGAAAACCGGCTCGATGAGATCGAAATCGCGCTCGGCCTGCATGCGTTGCATCAGGACCGAGCCCACCATACCGCGCCAGCCGATGAGACCTACTTTCATGATTACCACCCAGTTCCAGAGATTGATTCGAGAGGAGAAAAGAGAGAGGAGATCGGAGAAACCACTCGGCTCTCCTCTCGCCTGTCTCCTCTCCCTCTCTCGCCGCGCGTTACAGCGCGGCGACTACCGCGTCACCCATTTCCTCGGTGCCCACCTTGCGGGCGCCGTCCTCGTAAATATCGGCCGTACGGAGCCCGTCCGCGAGTACTTTTTTAACGGCCGCCTCGACCCGGTACGCCCATTCGTCCTTGTTGAACGTATAACGCAGCATCATGGCTGACGAGAGAATCGTCGCGAGCGGGTTGGCGAGGTTCTTTCCGGCGATGTCCGGCGCCGAGCCGTGACTGGGCTCGTACAGGCCCTTCCCGCTCGAATCCAGCGACGCCGACGGCAGCATCCCGATCGAGCCGGTGAGCATCGATGCTTCGTCGGACAGGATGTCGCCGAACATGTTCCCGGTGACGATCACGTCGAACTGTTTGGGGTTCCTGACGAGCTGCATCGCCGCGTTGTCGACGTACATGTGCGTGAGCTCGACGTCGGGGTATTTCTTCGAGAGATCGACCACGAGCTCGCGCCAGAAACGGCTGGTCTCGAGCACGTTCTCCTTGTCGACCGAGCAGAGCTTGCGGTTGCGCTTCCGGGCGGTCGTGAAACCGACTTCCGCGATGCGCCGGATCTCCGATTCGGAGTAACGCATCGTGTCGTAGGCGTCGCGGTCACCGCCCTCGTTGCGGCCGCGCGGCTGGCCGAAATAGATGTCGCCGGTGAGCTCGCGGATGATCATGATGTCCAGCCCCGACACCACCTCCGGCTTGAGGCTCGACGCGCCGACGAGCTCGGGATACATCACCGCCGGGCGCAGGTTCGCGAAAAGGCCGAGCTCCTTGCGGATCCGCAGGATGCCCTGCTCCGGGCGCTGCGGCCGCGGCAGCGCGTCGTATTTCGGCCCGCCCACCGCGCCGCACAGCACCGCGTCGGCTTCTTTCGCGAGCTTGAGCGTCCCGGCCGGCAGCGGATCGCCTGCGGCGTCGTAACCCGCGCCGCCGAACGGCGCGTCTTCCATCTCGATCTTCAGACCGTCCTTCTGAAGGACGCGCAGGACCTTCGTCGCCTGCGCGACGATCTCCGGACCGATGCCGTCACCGGCGAGAACCGCAATCTTCATAAATTCGTGAAACGTGAAACGTGAAATGTGAAACGTGAAATGTGGAATGGAGGCGCGCCTTTACGTTGCACGCCTCACGTTTCACGTTTCACGCGAACAGCCATGGCTGGCTCGCACGATGCTTCTGCTCGAACGCGCGGATCTCGTCGGCGTGCTCGAGCGTGAGCCCGATGTCGTCGAGGCCGTTCATGATGCAGTGCTTGCGGAACGGGTCGATGTCGAACTTGAACACTTCGCCGGTCGGCGTCGTCACCGACTGGTCTTCGAGATCGACCGCGAGGCGATAGCCTTCCTTGCCTTCGGCTTCATGAATGAGCTGGTCGACGATCGCAGGCGTGAGCTTGATGAGCAGCAGCCCGTTCTTCAGGCTGTTGTTGTAGAAGATGTCGGCGAAGCTCGGCGCGATCACCGTCTGGAAACCGTACTGCAGCAGCGCCCACGGCGCGTGCTCGCGCGACGAGCCGCAGCCGAAATTCTCGCGCGCGACCAGCACCGTAGCACCCCGATAGCGCGGCTTGTTCAGGATGAAATCGGGATTGAGCGGACGCTTGCTGTTGTCCATGTCCGGCTCACCCCGATCGAGGTAGCGCCACTCGTCGAACAGGTTCGGACCGAAGCCCGTGCGCTTGATCGACTTCAGGAACTGCTTGGGGATGATCGCATCGGTGTCGATGTTCGCCCGATCGAGCGGGACGACCAGCCCCTCTTCGCGTACGAATTTTTCCATGTCTATCTCGTGCTCTTCTGGATCGCCTCGCCCGCGCGCTCCACGTCCTTGCCGACACCGGCCACGGTGTTGCAGGCGCTCAACGCAAACGTCGCAATGACCAGCAGGAAAGCGGCGACTCGCATCGTTGTCATCCTCCGAAGTTACGTACGTCGACGAAATGGCCGGCGATCGCGGCGGCTGCCGCCATCGCGGGGCTCACCAGGTGCGTGCGGCCGCCGGGACCCTGGCGGCCTTCGAAGTTGCGGTTGGACGTCGACGCGCAGCGCTCGCCGGGCGAGAGCTGATCGTCGTTCATGCCCAGGCACATCGAGCAGCCCGGCTCGCGCCATTCGAAGCCGGCCGCGGTGAAGACCTTGTCCAGCCCTTCCTGCTCGGCCTGGATCTTCACCTGACCCGAGCCCGGCACGACCATCGCGAGCTTGATGTTCGCCGCGACGTGCCGGCCTTTCACCACCTTTGCCGCGGCGCGCAGGTCCTCGATGCGCGAGTTGGTGCACGAGCCGATGAAGACCTTGTCGAGCTTGATCTCGGTCATCGGGGTGTTCGGCTCGAGCGCCATGTACTTCAGCGCGCGCTCCGACCACTCGCGCTGCACCGGGTCCTGCATGTCCTTCGGATCCGGCACCTTGCCGTCGACCGGCACCACCATCTGCGGGTTGGTGCCCCATGTCACCTGCGGCTTGATCTCTTCGGCCTTGAGCTCGACCACGCGGTCGAACTTGGCGCCTTCGTCGCTCGTCAGCGTGCGCCAGTACGCGACCGCTTTGTCCCACTGCTCGCCCTTGGGCGAGAACATGCGGTCCTTCACGTAGTCGATCGTCTTGTCGTCGACCGCGACCAGGCCGGTGCGCGCGCCGGCTTCGATCGCCATGTTGCACAGGGTCATGCGGCCTTCCATCGTGAGGCCGCGGATCGCTTCGCCCGCGTACTCGATCGCGTAGCCCGTGCCGCCGCCGCTGCCGATCTTGCCGATGACCGCGAGCGTGATGTCCTTCGCGGTGACGCCGTTCGGAAGCTTGCCGTCGACGAGCACCTGCATCGTCTTCGACTTCTTCATCACCATCGTCTGCGTCGCGAGCACGTGCTCGACTTCGCTGGTGCCGATGCCGAAGGCGAGCGCGCCGAACGCGCCGTGGGTGCTGGTGTGCGAGTCACCGCACACGACCGTCATGCCGGGCAGCGTCGCGCCGGTCTCCGGCCCGATGACGTGCACGATGCCCTGCCGCTTGTCGAGGAACGGGAAGTACACCTTCGCGCCGAACTTCGCCATGTTCTTGTCGAGCGTCTCGACCTGCAGGCGCGAGACCGGGTCCTTGATCCCCTGGTCCCAGTCCTTGGTGGGCGTGTTGTGGTCGGCGGTCGCGACGACCGACTCGACGCGCCACGGCTTGCGGCCGGCGGCTTCCAGGCCTTCGTACGCCTGCGGGCTCGTCACTTCGTGGACGAGGTGGCGATCGATGTAGAGGAGCGACGTGCCGTCCTGCTCGGTGCGGACGACGTGGCTGTCCCACAATTTGTCGTAGAGAGTGCGTGGCATCGCTGAAAGTGGATCGGAGCGGTAAAAACGACCGATTATACAGGGCGTTAAGCCTTCACTCCACGCGAGAAAATCGCGAGGCCGAGCCCCGCGCAGGCAGCGGCGAACGTGAACGTCCAGGCGGCGCCGGCGGACTCCCACAGCACGCCGCTCGCGAGGTTGCCCAGCGCCCCGCCGACGCCGAATCCGATGCTGCCGTAGATCGCCTGTCCGCGCGCTTGCAGCCGCCCCTTGAAGAGCTTGTGGACGTAGCCGATCGAGGCCGCGTGAAACGAGCCGAACGTCGCCGCGTGCAGCGTCTGCGCGAACACGAGCGCGATGAAGCTGTGCGCGAGCCAGGCGATGACCAGGAAGCGCAGCACGGCGAGCGCAAAGCTCGCGACCAGGATCTGGCGCAGCGTGAACGCGCGGTAGAGCCGCGGCATCCACGCGAAGACGCCGATCTCGCAGATCACGCCGAGCGCCCACAGCCAGCCCGTGGCCGATTTGCTGTAACCTTCGGCGACGAGGTAGATCGAATAGAAGGTGTAATACGGCCCGTGCGCCGCCGACATGCAGGCGCCGGCCGCGATGAGCGCGAGCACTTCGGGCCGCAGCATGAGCTTGCCCACCGGCGGCGAGGCTTCGTGGTACGGCACGCGCGCTTCCGGCACGACCCACGCGCACGCGAGCATGCCGACCATCATCGTCAGCACGAGCACCGGCACCGCCGACAGCGCGATGTAGTCGAGCACATGGCCGACGACGACCACCGCGACGATGAAGCCGATCGAGCCCCACACGCGCACGCGCCCGTAGCGCGCGGTCTCGTCGCCCAGGTGCGTGAGCGTCGTCGCTTCCATCAGCGGCAGCGCGGCGCTCCAGAAGAACGTCATCGCGAAGACCACCGCGAAGATCAGCGCGAATTTCGTCCCGGCGAAGATCGCGAGGAACACGAGCGTTCCCGCGAGCCCGGTGAGCTTCACCACGCGCACCGGCGCGTTGCCGCGATCGGCGAGCCAGCTCCACAGGTGCGGCGCGACGATGCGCGTCACCTGCGGCAGCGCGAGCACGACGCCGATGTCGAGCGGCGTGAGGCCTACGCTTTCGAGGTACAGCCCGAAGAACGGCGCGAACGTGCCGAGGTAGGCGAAATAGAAGAAGTAAAAACCGGCGAGACGTTTAATTGGGGTCAGGTCCACATTTCGACCTGCAGGTCGGCGGAAATGTGGACCTGACCCCAATTACCGGCTCAAGCTTCGTCGGGCTCGGGATCTTCGACCGGCGCCGGCTCGCGCAGCTTCTCGATCACGTCGGAGGGCGCCTGCGCAGCGACTTTCGGCGTCGAGGTGACGACGTCGGCGTTCTGCGCGCGGTGGCGCAGCGCGTGATCCATCAGCGTGAGCGCCATCATCGCTTCGCAGATCGGGGTGGCGCGGATGCCGACGCACGGGTCATGGCGGCCGTGGGTCTCGATCGTCGCGGCTTCACCGGCGACGTCGATGGTGTGGCGCGTGAGACGGATCGACGAGGTCGGCTTGATCGCGACGTTGACGACGACGTCCTGCCCGGTCGAAATGCCGCCGAGGATGCCGCCCGCGTTGTTGGTGACGAAACCCTGCGGCGTCATCTCGTCCGAATGCTCGGTGCCGCGCTGCGACACCGCATTGAACCCGGCGCCGATCTCCACGCCTTTCACCGCGTTGATGTTCATCATGTTGTACGCGAGATCGGCGTCGAGCTTGTCGTACACCGGCTCGCCCCAACCGACCGGAACGCCCGAGGCGACCGTCGTGATCTTCGCGCCGACCGAGTCGCCGGACTTGCGCAGCTTGTCCATGAACTCTTCGAGCTGCGACACGTACGCGGGATCGGCGACGAAGAACGGGTTGTCGTACACGCCTTCCCACGACAGGAACGGAATCTCGATCGGCCCGAGCTGCGACATGTAGCCGCGGATCACCACGCCGTATTTCTCGCGCAGCCATTTCTTCGCGATCGCGCCCGCCGCCACGCGCACCGCGGTCTCGCGCGCCGACTGCCGTCCGCCGCCGCGATAGTCGCGGATGCCGTACTTCTGCCAGTAGGTGTAATCGGCGTGACCGGGACGAAACTTGTCCTTGATCTTCGAATAGTCCTTGCTGCGCTGGTCGACGTTGCGGATGAGCAGGCCGATCGGCGTGCCGGTCGTGCGTCCTTCGAAGACGCCGGAGAGGATTTCGACTCGGTCTTCCTCGTGCCGCTGGGTCACATGGCGCGAGGTTCCGGGCTTCCTGCGGTCGAGCTCGGGCTGGATGTCGTCCTCGGACAACACCATCCCGGGCGGGCAGCCGTCGACGACACAGCCGATCGCGGGGCCGTGGCTCTCGCCGAAAGACGTGACGGTGAAGAGCTTGCCGAGGGTGCTGCCGGACATGGGGGAAATGCTCGAAAGAATCGGGTTTCGAGTTTAACATGGGGGTGCGTTACCCATGGATACGGCAGGCCCTTCCAGGCCCCAGAAGACCGCAGCAGTCAATCGCTTCGACGCTCAGCGTTTCACCGCGCAACGAAGGAGTGACGATGGATCAGGCCCGTCCTGCTTCTGCTGCACCGGTCGTGCTGTACGAGCTCAACGAAGTCCCGTGGCGCGTGGTCGACTGGTACGTCGCGCGCCGCCCGCGCTCGCATCTCGCGGCCGCGCTGCGCGACGCCGAGACGTACACGTCCGTCACCCACGATACCGGCGAGCTGCACCCGTGGACGACGTGGCCGACCGTCCATCGCGGCGTCTACAACAGCAGCCACAACATCCGTTTCATCAACCAGGATCTCGCCGCGGCCGCGCAGTATCCGCCGTTGTGGGAGGTCCTCGCGAAAGCGGGGAAAAAAGTCGGCGTCTTCGGCAGCATGCAGTCGTATCCGCCGCCGCGCGACGCATCGTACGCGTTCTACGTGCCGGACACGTTCGCGGCCGGACCCGAGACGATTCCCGGGCGCTATTCGTGCTTCCAGGTCGTCAACCTCCAGCAGACCCAGGCCGACGGCGCGGTCGCCAAGCCGGCGAAGCTCGATGCGCGCATCGCCGCCAATCTCGCGCGTCTGTTCGTGAACGGCCTCAGCGCCAGGACCGCTTACCGGCTCGCGCAGCAGCTCGCGGCGGAGAAACGCTCGCCGCTGCACCGGTCGCGGCGCGCGATGCTCCAGGCGCCGGTGTCCTTCGACGTGTTCAAGCATGCGCTCGAGCACAGCGCCCCCGACTTCTGCACCTACTTCACCAACCACGTCGCGGGCATCATGCACCGCTACTGGAAGTACGCGTTCCCCGAGGATTTCGACTACCGCATCGAGAGCGACGCCGACCGCTTCCACGCGCAAAGCCTCGAGATCGCGATGGCTTACGCGGACGAGCAGATCGGCTATCTGCGGCGCTACGTCGACGCGCGCGAAGGCCGGCTGTATATCGTCTCGAGCATGGGACAGGAAGCGATCGACCGTGCCGGCGAGCACGACCGCGAGATCCGCATCGAGGACCTGTCCCGATTCGTGCGCAGGATCGGCTACCGGAAGCCGTTCGAGTCGCGCATGGCGATGCATCCGAACTTCACCGTCGAGCTCGCTTCGAGCGACGACGCCGCCACGTTCGTGGAGCGCGTCAGCTCGCTGGTCGGCGCGGACGGCAGACCGGCCTTCTACGACATCGACGTCGAGGGCAATACGGTGCTGTTCTCGATCGGCTGCACCCGCGAGCTGGTGGAAGGCGGCCGGCTGCGCACACCCGGCGGCACCGAGATCCCGTTCGCGGAGCTCGGCATCGAAGTGATGCAGCGCGATGCCGGCACCGGCTATCACCAGCCGCTCGGCATCGTCATCCGCTGCGGCGCGAACGTCGCCGCGAACGACCGGCGCACGCGCATCGAGAGCGTCGACATCGCGCCGCTACTCTTCGCGGACCTCGGTCTCGACGTCGAGGCGACGCTCGCCGGCTGGGGACGGCGTCGCGAGCGCGCCGCTGCGTGAGCCGCTGGACTACTTGCCACTGAGCTCGCGATCGCCCGGCGGCACCGGCGCGACATAGCCGATCGCGAGCAGCCCCGCGCCGACGCCGAGGAACGACACGATGCGCGCGATCGTGCCGGTGCTCGCGAGATCGTTGAGGAAGAGCTTCAGCACGACCACCGCGAGCAACGCCGCGCCCAGCATCCAGAGCTTGCGGCGCGCGTTGCGGGTCGCATAGAGCATCAGCACGAAAGCGCTCGCGGTCCACAACAGCGAAAAGCCCGACTGCACGAGCACCGAGCGCGAGAGCGCGAGCCACTCGTACGGCACGTCGCCCCAGTAATGAATGGTCCGCAGCAGCACGCAGTTCACCCAGACGAACGCGAACGCCGCCAGGATCTGCGCCGCGTTGCGCGAAAGGTCGTGCTCGCCGCCGAACGATCGCGCCCAAAACCACAGCGCCGCCAGCGCGCACAGGCTTGCGACGTCGAGCGGGTTGAACAGCGGAACGTATGCGAGCGGCTGCATCGACCCGGGCTCGGACAGGTTCGCGACGAGCATCCACAGCACGAGCCAGACGGCGATGCCGCCGAGCGCCCGGTCGCGATACGTCGGCACGTAATGCGGCTCGAAAGGCCAGAAACGGCGCAGCGCGCCGACCGCCGCCACGATCGCCGCGGGCACGAGCGCCGAGGCGGCAGCCTGCCACGGCCGGCCGAGCCCCGATGCGTCGATCTGCCAGACCGCTTCCCACGTCATCGCCACCGTCAGGATCCACAGCGCCGCCACGTGCTGTGCCGCCGAAGCGATGGCCACGCCGTCGCGCTCCGGCCGCTGCATGACGAGATATTGGAGCGCCAGCGCCGTGGGCCAGGTCAGCCAGCCGTGTTGCGCGAACGGATGCATGCCGCCGGCGACGATCGCCATCAGCACGAGCGCCATGGCGGCCGGCAGGACGCTCGCGCAACGGCGCAGCAGTGACCACTGGACGAAGCTGCCGCCGATCTCGACCACGAAACACGACAGCGCCGCGAAAGCCAGCACCGCGGCCGGCTTGGCGTCGTCGGCAAGGTCGCGATCGATCCACGCCAGCGCCGCGAGCAACCAGAAGACGAGCCCCCACGCCAGCACCGCCGGCGCGATGCTGCGCGCATTCGCGTCGTTGCGCTCGCGCAGGCGGAAGCGCACGCACGCGAGCGCGATCGCGGCCGCGCCCCACGCGAGGGTCTGACCGTACTCGTCGTGGCCGAACAGCCAGAGCGCATCCCAGGTCGCGAGCGCGGCGATCAATAACCAGCGCAGGACGAGCAGCGGGTTGTCCGCGGCGACCAGTCCGTCGCGCACGTGACGCGCCTGGATCCACAAGAGCACCAGGAAGCTGCCGGGCCACGTCCAGTAGCCGCCGTGCGCGAGCGGGCGCGAGAACGACACCCGCCCGTCGCCGCCGAGCGCGGTCATCGCCGCGATCACGACGAGCGCGAAGAAATGAATCGACGCGAGCTGCCGCAGCTCATTCCAGCGCAGCCGTGCACCGACCAGCTCGAACGCGGTGACGGTGAGCGCCATGAACACCAGCAGCGCGGCGACGAAGGTTTCCCATGGGTATGCGCGATACAGCGCGTGTATGCCGGCGACCGCCCACCACGCGCCGGCCCAGGCGAGCCACATCGACGGCGTCGGTTCCGCCGCGCTGCGCGCTTCCGCGTAACGGCGCAGCAGCCATGCGATCGCGAAGCCCGCCGCGGCGATGATCGCGCAGCCGATGACGAACTCGTTCCAGAACGGCGAGGCCAGCGCGTAGTCCGGATACCGCAGCAGAAAGTAAACGGTGCCTGCGAGCTGCAAGGCGTAGCCGAACCAGCGCGCGAGCACGCGGCGCTGCCTGAGGCCGACCCAGACGATCGCCGCGCCTTCGAGCGCCCACAGGGCGAAGGTCGGGTAGGCGTCGAACGCGAAGAAGATCGCCAGCGTGAGCAGGACCAGCGCCAGCGCGACGTAGGTCTCGCCGAGCAGCTTCAGGCCGTCGCGCCGGATCGTCATGAACGCGAGCACCGCGTAGATCAGCGCGCCCACCGCGGCGCTCCACGCCAGGCCGTACGGCAAGTCCCTCACCAGCGCCGACTGCATGAACGCGACGCAGAGCGGCGTGCCGAAGACCAGCGTGCCGTCGACGAGCCCGCGCAGCTCAGGCGGCTGGCGCTGCGCGAAGAGTATCGGGATCACCAGATACATCGCGAAGAATATGAGCACGAAAGGCTCGACCGTCGCGAAATGCTCGGGCCGGTAGTTGCTCGCGCCCCACAGCAAGCCGACGACGAAGGTGAAGATGAAACCGACGAGATTCAGGTCGCGCCACGCCTTGAACCAGCTGATCGCGAGGACGAACGCGTTGAGCGGCGTGTAGTACGAGAAGAGCAGCACGTGATCGCCGCGACCGGTGCTCGCGAGGATGGGCGCGAGGAACGCGCCGGTGAGCCCGAGCACCGCGAGCACCCGCGCATCCTGGCGCACCGCGAGCAGCGTCGCCGCGATGCCGAGCGCCATGAACGCTGCGAAGCCGAGACCCGGATCGACGAGACCGTAGATCTTCAGCGCGAAGAACACGTCGAGGTACAGCAGGCCGATGCCGCCGCCCTGCAGGATCAGTCCGTAGAGCCGGCGCGTTTCGAGCAGCCGCCAGCCGGCGAGGCCCATCGCGATTCCCACGAGCGCCACGCCGGCGAGGCGGACCGGCACCGGCAGCACGCCCTGATCGTAGGCGTACTTCAGCAGGAAGCCGACGCCGAAGAACAGGATGAGCACGCCGACTTTGGCGACGATGTTGCCGCTGACGAGACGGCGCAGCCACGCGAGCTCGGGCGTATCGCTGCGATCGACCGTGCCGCCCGATGGCGCGGCAGGCGGCGAAACAACCACCGGCGGCGGCGCGATGACGGTGGGCGCGGCCTCGCTGAGCGGCTCAACGGCTGCGGTCGCGGCGGAGCGCCGTGCGACCGCACCGCGGATCTCTCGCGCCTGCTGTTCGGCGTTGCGGTTCTGCGCCTGCACCGCAGCCACCGCGCCCCAGCCGGCGAAGCAAGCCGATGACGAAACCGATCACGCCGCCGACCGCCCCGCCGACGATCGCCCCGACAACGGCGCCCAGCACTTGCGCCGGCACCGAGCCCGCCGGACGGTCCGCGTCCGCTTTGACCGGCACGGCGGCTTCGGTCGGTTGCGGTGCAGCGGCTTCGGATATGGGCGCGCGAGGCGGGATCGGCGGCGCGGCTATTGCGGCGGTGACGACCGGCGCGACTTCAGGTCTGTGTTCGCTGCGCGCGGTCGCAGCCGGCGGGGCCTCGGGCACTCGCGTCCGGGCTTCGCGCTCGAGGCGCTCGAGGCGATCGCGCAACGCCGAGAGCTCGCGCTCCAGGCGTTCGATGCGTCCCTGCTCGTGGGTGTCGCGGCTCTGGGCGATCGCCCACCCGATGAAAACGCCGAGCACGGCGCCGATGACGCCGCCCGCGGCGCCTGCCGCGACTCCCCCGATAATTGCGCCCGCGACGAGTCCCAGGAACCACATAAGCCCCCCTGTGCCGGCATTTACTTTTGGTTCTAACGCGGCATTACCGCCGGGGACGACGCCGCATGGCTAGGCTTGTCGGTCTACGGGGCCGCGAGCGCCTGCAACAGTGCATGGCCCCACGCCACGCCGAAACCCGTGACGTCGCCGGCCACCGCGCCCAGGCCGCCTTTCGCGTTCGCCGCGGAGAGATCCATGTGTATCCACGGACGGTCTTCGGTGAAGCGCTTCAACAGGCGTGCGGCGAGGATGTGGTCGGCGCCGCCTTCCAGCGTGCACTGCTTGACGTCGGCGACCGGGCTGTCGAGCGCTTCGTCGTAATCGTCGTCCATCGGGAAGACGCAGACCCGCTCGCCCGAAGCGCGTGACGCCTGGAGCGCGGCCTGCGCGATGTCCTCGCCGGTCGCGAAGATGCCGCTGTAGCGGTTGCCGAGCGCGACCTTCATGCTGCCGGTGAGCGTCGCGAAGCTCACCATGAGCGCCGGTTTTTCGCGCGCGCTCAACGCGAGCGTATCGGACAGCACCATGCGGCCTTCGGCGTCGGTGTGCACGATCTCGATCGTCGTGCCGTTCAGCGCGGTGACGACGTCGGCCTGCTTGTAGGCGCGCGGGCCGATATGGTTCTGGGCGAGCGCGAGCCAGCAGTCGATCGCGACCGGCGACTTCGTGCGGCTCGCCGCGAGCAGGAGGCCGAGCGCGACCGCCGAGCCGTTCATGTCCGCGTGCATGCCAGCCATGTATTGCGCGGGCTTGAGATTGTGGCCGCCGGTATCGAAGCAGATGCCTTTGCCGATCAGCGCGACGGTCTTTTTCGCGGCTCGCGGCCGGTAGGAAAGCCGCACGATCGCCGCATCGTCGACGTCACTCCCCTGCGCGACCGCGACGAAAGCGCCGGCGCCCATCTTGCGCAGGCGCTTCATGTCGAATTCCTCGATGCGCCAGCCTTCGTCCCTGGCGAGCTCGCGCAGCCGCGCGCGATAAGCACCCGGCGTGAGATCGTTCGGCGGCCGCACGGTGAGCTCGCGGCAGAGCGCGTTGCCCTCGGCGCGCGCCCGCGCATCGGCCAAGCCGCCGCGGTCGCGATGCCCGTGGAGCCTGATCGTCGCGAGCGGCTTCGCGTCGTTCTTTTTCTTGCGCACGGGCAGGCGCACGCCGTTCACCCACGCCGTATATACCGCGAGCTCCGCGGCGGCCGCGCGCGCCCTGGCGTCGCCGAAGACCGCGATCGCGAGCTCGGCCGGGTTTTCCGCGAGCAGCGGCTGCAACGCCTTGCGGATCAGCGTCTGGCGCTCGAACGTCGATCGCGCCGCATCGTCGGCGACCCAGGAGACGAGCGCGCCGCCCGCTTCGGTGGTGAGCGGCGCCTTGCGCAGGTCTTCGAGCTTTTTGTTACGGCGCTTCAACGCCGCATCGAGAACGGCGCGATGGGGCACGTCGGCCGTTTTGGCGGCCGCCGGCAGCACGACGAGCACGTGCCGCGCGCGCTTGGAGTCGGCGTCGGAAAAAAGCGCAGGGTTTTGCTGGAGTTTGGCAAGCATATAAGCAGCGCTGGAAGGCAAACGCGCCATTATAGGAGCGCGATCGGCGTAAAATTGCGAGACCTGTTCACGCGTTCACGCGTTCACCCGTTCACGCATTTAAACGGATATGCGCTCATACCTCGATCTCATGCGTCACGTGCTCGAGCACGGCACGCGCAAAAGCGACCGCACCGGCACCGGCACGCTGTCGGTGTTCGGCGCGCAGCTTCGCTTCGATCTCAACGCCGGCTTCCCGCTGCTCACGACGAAGAAAGTCCATCTCAAGTCCATCGTCCACGAGCTGCTGTGGTTCCTGAAGGGCGAGACCAACACCGCTTACCTCAAGGCGAACGGCGTCTCGATCTGGGACGAGTGGGCCGATGCGAAGGGCGATCTGGGTCCGGTCTACGGCTACCAGTGGCGCTCGTGGCCTGCGCCCGACGGCCGCCACATCGACCAGGTCTCGCAGGTGCTCGCGCAGTTGAAGAGCAATCCGGACTCGCGCCGCATGATCGTCTCGGCGTGGAACGTCGCGGACCTCGACCGCATGGCGCTGATGCCGTGCCACGCGTTCTTTCAGTTCTACGTCGCCGAAGGGCGCCTGTCCTGCCAGCTCTACCAGAGGAGCGCCGACATCTTCCTCGGCGTGCCGTTCAACATCGCGTCGTACGCGCTGCTCACCATGATGGTCGCGCAGGTGACGGGATTGAAGCTCGGCGACTTCGTGCATACCTTCGGCGACACGCACCTCTACCTCAACCACCTCGAGCAGGCGCGGGAGCAGCTTTCGCGTGAACCGCGGCGGCTGCCGGTGATGAAGCTCGACCCGTCGGTCACCGATCTCTTCGCGTTCGAGTACGACGACTTCACGCTCGAAGGCTACGAGCCGCACCCGGCGATCAAGGCGCCCGTGGCGGTATGAAATTCGTGAACGGGTGAACGGGTGAACGGGTCGCGACCCCGACTGTCTTTGATCGTGGCGATGGCAAGGAATCGGGTGATCGGGGCGAACAACCGGATCCCCTGGCACCTGCCGAACGAGCTCAAGCTGTTCAAGCAGCTCACGATGGGCCATCACATCGTGATGGGCCGCAGGACCTACGAATCGATCGGACGACTGTTGCCCGGCCGCACGACCGTCATCGTCACGCGGCAGAAGGACTATGCGGTGCCGGGGGCGATCGTCGCGCACTCGATCGAGGAAGCGATCCAGGCGTGCGCAGGCGACGACGAGATCTTCGTCATCGGCGGCGCCGACCTCTTCCGCGAGACGCTGCCGGTGGCGGATCGGCTCTATCTCACCACGGTCGATGCCGAGCCGGCGGGCGACACCTTCATGCCGGCGCTCGACATGACTGAATGGAAGGAAACGCGGGCTGAGGCATTCTGCAAGGACGAGAAGCACGCATACGCATATCGTCTCGCTGTCCTCGATCGGAGAAACCCACCCCCACCCCAACCCTCCCCCTGAGGGGGAGGGAGAAGCCTTCCTACCGCAGCGAGCGCACGGTTATTGCTAACCTCTCGCTGTGGCCGCATCCTGTCGGTCCCGCGTGAACGGGAGTCGTATCTTGTCCCAGAGCAGACCCGCCGGTGTCCTGAGAGGCATGCTGACCCTCGACGAGCTGCGCGAGCACGTCGCGACCGGCGACATCGAGACGATCGTCGTCGGCTTCACCGACCATTACGGCCGCCTCCTCGGCAAGCGCTTCGACGCCGAGATGTTCATCGAGGACATCATCGAAGGCGGGGCGCACGCCTGCGACTACCTGCTCACGGTGGACATGGAGATGGAGCCGGTCCCGGGTTACTCGTTCGCGAGCTGGGAGCTCGGCTACGGCGACTTCCATCTCGTCCCCGATTTCACGACGCTGCGCACCGCGAGCTGGCTCAACCACAGCGCTTTGGTGCTGTGCGACCTGAAAGACGAGAAGACGCGCGAGTACGTATCGGTCGCGCCGCGTTCGATACTCCGGCGCCAGCTCGAGGCCGCGAAAGCGCTCGGCTACGACGCGTTCGCCGCCTCCGAGCTCGAGCATTACGTCTACCGCAAGACCTACGCGCAGGCGCAGGCGCAGGGCTACCGCGATCTCGATCCGGCGGGCTGGTATCGCGAGGACTATCACATGCTCCAGGCCGCGCGCACCGAGGATTACCACGCTGCGGTGCGCCGCCATCTCAAGTATTCGGGCGTGCCGGTCGAGAACTCGAAAGGCGAATGGGGTGTGGGCCAGCACGAAGTCAACGTGCGCTATGCCGAAGCGCTCGAGATGGCCGACCGTCACGTCGTCTTCAAGCAGTGCATGAAAGAGCTCGCCGACGCGATGGGCTGCGCGGTCACGTTCATGGCGAAGCCTCATGCGGACCAGCCCGGCTCGAGCTGCCACATCCACTTCAGCCTGTGGCGCGACGGCGCGAACGCCTTTCCGGGCAAGCGCACGCTCGGACCGATCGAGTGCTCCGACGCCTTTCGCTGGTTTCTCGGCGGATGGATCGCCCACCTTCCCGAGGTGATGGTGTTCTACGCGCCCACGATCAATTCGTACAAGCGCTATGTCGACGGCTCGTGGGCGCCGACGCGCATCGCGTGGAGCCACGACAACCGCACCGCGGGATTCCGCGTGGTCGGATCGGGCAAGGCATTGCGCATCGAGTGCCGCATCCCGGGCGCCGACTGCAATCCGTATCTCGGCTTCGCGGCCGCGCTCGCTTCGGGCCTCGACGGCATCCGCAACAGGATCGAGCCGCCGGAACACTTCAGCGGTGACGTCTACGCCGCGCACGACCTGCCGCGGGTGCCGTACACGCTCGGCGAAGCCGCCGACGCCTTCGAGAAGAGCGCGTTCGCCAAAGAAGCGTTCGGCGCCGACGTCGTCGAGCACTACCTGCACTTCTTCAGGACCGAGCAGAACGCCTACAACTTCGCGGTCACTGATTGGGAACGTCAACGATATTTCGAAAGGATTTGACGTAGGGTGCGTGGTAACGCACCGCGCGGTGCGCTTGCGCGCACCCTACGATGAAGCGGAAGCGAGCATGAGACTGAAAGACAAAGTGGCATTGATCACCGGCGGCGGCAGCGGCATCGGCCGCGAAGCGTCGACGCTCTTCGCGAGCGAAGGCGCGGCGGTCGTGGTCGTCGACGTGAACGAAGCGCCGGCGCAGGAGACGGTCGCGCTCGTCGAGAAGGCCGGCGGCCGCGCAGCCGCGTGCAAGGCCGACGTCTCCAAAGCCGCCGACTGCGAACGGATGGTCGCGTTCGCGGAGACGACCTTCGGAAAGCTGAACGTGCTGTTCAACAACGCGGGCATCATGCACGCCAGGGACGACGACGCGATCGCCACCGAAGAGGCGATCTGGGACCTGACGATGAACATCAACGCCAAAGGGGTGTTCTTCGGGTGCAAGTACGGCATCCCCGCGCTGCGCCGCGCGGGCGGCGGGTCGATCATCAACACCGCTTCGTTCGTCGCGCTGATGGGCGCGGCGACGCCGCAGATCGCCTACACCGCGAGCAAGGGCGCGGTGCTCTCGCTCACCCGCGAGCTCGCGGTGATCCACGCGCGCGAGAACATCCGCGTCAACGCGCTCTGCCCCGGGCCGCTGCGCACCAGGTTGCTGATGGATTTCCTCGACACCGAGGAGAAGAAGCAACGGCGACTGGTGCATCTCCCGATGGGACGTTTCGGCGAGGCGGCGGAGATCGCGAAAGGCGCGCTCTTTCTCGCGTCCGACGACTCGTCGTACGTCACCGGCACCGAGTTCCTCGTCGACGGCGGATTGACGGCCGCGTACGTGACGCCGCTTTAACCGTAGGGTGCGTGGCAACGCACCGCGCCGTATGAGCCACCGGATTCAGAAAACCATCTCGCCCATCGACGGGTCCATCCTCGTCGAGCGTCCGCTCGCGACCAACGACGAGCTGGCGAAGGTGCTCGAGCAAGCAGCCGCCGCGCAGAAACACTGGAAACGCGTCCCTCTGCCTGAGCGCGCTGCGACCTGCCGGCGCATGGCCGATTACTGCGTCGACCACGCCGACCGCATCGGCGAGGAGATCACGCGCCAGATGGGGCGGCCGATCGCCTATAGCCCGTTCGAGATCCGCCGCGGCTTCCACGAGCGTGCAACATATATGGCGAACATCGCGGAAGCGGCGCTCGCCGACATCGCGATCGAATCGAAGGACGGCTTCGAGCGCTACATCCGGCGCGAGCCGCTCGGCGTGGTCTTCGTCGTCGCGCCGTGGAATTACCCGTGGCTCACGTCGGTGAACGCGATCGTGCCGGCGCTGCTCGCGGGCAATACCGTCGTGCTCAAGATGGCGCAGCAGACCCCGCTCGTCGCCGAGCGCTACGCGCAGGCGTTCAAGGCCGCCGGGCTGCCCGACGGCGTGTTTCATTTCGTCCATCTCGACCACGAGCAGGTCGGGCGCGCGATCCGCGACCGGCGAGTGGCCTACGTCGCTTTCACCGGCTCGGTCGGCGGCGGTCACGCCGTGCAGCAGGCGGCGAGCGAGCGCTTCATCGGCGCCGGCCTCGAGCTCGGGGGCAAGGATCCCGCTTATGTGCGGGCCGACGCGCCGCTGGCGGCCACCGTCGAGAATCTCGTCGACGGCGCGTTCTTCAACTCGGGACAATCGTGCTGCGGCGTCGAGCGCATCTACGTGCACCGCGACGTCTACGATCCCTTCGTCGAAGCGTTCGTCGAGCTCACGAAGCAGTACAGGCTCGGCAATCCGCTGAATCCCCAGACCACGCTGGGCCCGATGGTGCGCACCGACGCGGCCGACACCGTGCGCGCCCAGATCCGGCAGGCGCTGGCGGTCGGCGCAACCGCGCTCATCGATCCGTCCGATTTCCCCACCGCGCAGGACGGCACGCCCTATCTCGCGCCGCAGGTGCTCGTCGACGTCGACCACCGCATGCGCATCATGTCGGAAGAGACCTTCGGACCTGTCGTCGGCATCATGCGCGTCGACGGCGACGACGATGCGATCCGCTTCATGAACGACAGCCGCTACGGCCTCACCGCTTCGGTGTGGACGCAGGACCTCGACGCCGCGAAGCGCATCGGCGACGAAGTCGAGACCGGCACGCTGTACATGAACCGCTGCGACTATCTCGATCCGGCGCTGGCATGGACCGGGGTGAAAGACTCAGGACGCGGGTGCACGCTGTCGCGGCTGGGGCTGGAGACGTTCACGCGCCCGAAATCGTTCCACCTGAGAGTAGGGGCTTGAGCAGCGCGTTACGGCTATGCCTGACGCAACCTGCCAAAAGCGTCATGGGTCATTGCCCGCACTTCGTCGTTCAGGTGCGCGATGAAGTTGGTCATCTACAGAACCGGATCCGCGGCGAGTGACAGACCGGGCACCGCTCGTGCAGGATGACGCTCATGAACATCGGCCTACTCGTCTGCGACGACGTCTCCTCGCGCTTCCGCCACATCGGCGGCGGCTACCAGGACATGTTCGAAGCGCTGTTGAAGCCCCACGTCCCGGGACTCGAGTTCACGCGCTACGACGTGCGCCAGGGAGAGATCCCCGCGTCCACCGACGCGCACGACGTCTATCTCTGCACCGGCTCGCGGCACTCGGTGTACGACAAGCTCGACTGGATCGAAGCGCTCAAGGCGTTCGTGCGCGACGTGCGCGACGACGGCAAGGCGTTCGTCGGCATCTGCTTCGGCCACCAGGTGCTCGCCGAGGCGCTCGGCGGCCACGTCGCCAAGGCCGACCAGGGCTGGGGCATCGGCGTGCTCGACATGGACATCGTCAAGCCCGAGCCGTGGATGCAGCCGCCGCAGGCGCACTGCAAGCTCCAGTACATGCACGGCGACCAGGTGCTGAAGCTGCCTCCCGAAAGCACGGTGCTCGCGGTCGCGCCCCACTGCCCCGTCGCGATGTTCAAGGTGCGCGACACGATGCTCGGCATCGAAGGCCATCCCGAGTTTCCCGCAGCCTACGAGCGGGCGCTGCTCGAGACCCGCCGCGACCGCATCGGCGCAGAGTCCGTCGATAAGGCGCTGGCGTCGCTGTCCACGCCGACCGACCACGACGTGACCGCCCGCTGGATCGCCAACTTCATCCAGCGAAAATCCGGGTCAGAGTCACATTACGTGCAAGAAATCTGACTCTGACCCGGATTTTTGTTGGCCGAAGGTGCGCATGTCGCTGACGTTCTCGAGTGACAGCAGCTCCCGGTAGAGGTCCGCCGCGCGCGCTTCGCCCCACACCGGCGTCATCAGGTCGAAGTATTTCTGCCGCACGTCCTCGGGACGATGAGGATCGGAAGGCTCGCCTTTCATCGTCTCGCAGCGTCCCGTCACCCTTCGCCCGCCGCGCAGGTGGATCGCCACGTCGCAGATCTGCTGGTCGGGATAAGCCCCGGTGTAAGCCGGCTCTTCGGTCACGTCGATCTTCGCGACGAGCGCCTGCACGCGCGGGCTCTGCACGGCGGGCAGGTCGAAGCTCCCGATGCCGGACTTTCCGTGCACGAGGATCGTCGCGAGCGCGAACGGGATCGAGAACTTGGCGCCGAAGCTGGTCGTGATCTTCTTGCCCGACAGCAGCGCGGCCATGCGGAAGGCCTTCACCTCGATGCGCTCGATCGCATCGATATCGAGGCTATGACTCTCCGGCCTGGCGAGCGCGTCCTGCAACGCATCGATCGCCGCGTGCGAGTATCGCCCCGACGGGTGCAGCTTGAAATAGCCGTGCAGGATGAGCCAGTCGCGCCCGAGCCCCTCCACATAACGCGCCGGATCGAAACCGTCGGCGATCACGGTCCCGTACGTGAAGCCGATGCCGTCACGCTGGCCGGTGAAACCCGAGTCGACGAGCTGCACCGCGAGGCTGCCCGCGAGCGCGCTGTGGCCGGAATAGACGTTGCGCACGGTCGCCTCGTCGAGCATCGCCTGGCGGTTGGTCGTCATGGCCATCGTCGCGGCGACGTTCACCACCGAGCGCACCCGCGCTTCGTCGAATCGTTTCAGCCGCGCGATCGCGACCGCCGAGCCGATCGTGCCGGTGGTGCCGTGGGGATGCACCGACATGCGCATCTGCGCCGCCATGCCGACGCGCGCGCAGACCTCGTAGCCGAGCACACACGCGAGCAGCAGATCGCGTCCGGACACGCCCAGCGCCTGTGCGGCCGCGAACGCCGCCGGAAACGTCTGGCTGCCGGGATGCGACCACGCGATCGTGTTCCCTTCGTCGTAGTCGTGCCACGTGCTCGCGGCGCCGTTGAGAAAGCCCGCGTCGCGCGCGCTCGCGCGATGCCGCGTGCCGATCACCCAGCTCGGGCCTGGAGGCGCGTCGGCGAGATAGCGCGCCGCGAGCGCTCGCATCTCGTCGCTCTGGTTGCCGGCGGTGACGATCGCGAAAAGGTCCGCGAGCAGGTGCTTCGTCCGCTCGACGACAGCGGCAGGCAAGTCCTCGAACCGCGTCGTGCAGACGAAGCGCGCGATCGCATCCAGATACTCCGGCGTCCCCTCTCCCGCTCCCGCGGCGCTCGGCCCTCGCGTCATCGTCATTCCATCTTGATGTTGAGCCGCTTGATGACCTCGGCGTATTTCTTGAGGTCGGTGCGGATGAGCGCCGAAGTCTCTTCGGGCGAGTTCGCGATCACGTCGGCGCCGACCTGGAGGATCTGCGCGGTGATCTCCGGCGTCCGGATGATCCGCACCAGCTCGTGGTTCAGGCGCGTGATCACAGCCTGCGGCGTCTTCGCCGGCGCCAGTACCGCCTGCCAGTTGCCTTCGACGTATCCGGGCACGCCGGACTCGGAGACCGTCGGGACGTCCGGCAATTGCGCGACGCGCTTCTCGCCGGTCACCGCCAGCACGCGCATGCGCCCGCTCTTGATGTACGGCTGCACCGCGACCGAGGAGGCGTAGAGCACCTGCACCTCGCCTCCGAGGAGCGCAGTGATCGAGGGACCGACGCCGCGATACGGCACGTGGTTGAGCCTGATTTTCGCCATGGACGCGAAGCGCTCGCCCGCGATGTGCGTCGCATTGCCCACTCCGCCCGAACCGTAATCGATCGCGCCGGGACGTGCGCGCGCGAGCGCGATCAGCTCCTTCACGGTCCGTACCGGCAGCGACGGATGCACCGACAGCAGGTACGGCTGCCACAGGATCGTCGTCACGGCAGCGAAATCGCGTTCGGTGTCGAACGGCATGTGCGGATACACCCACGGATTCATGGTGAACGTGCTCGCGACGAGCAGGATGGTGTAACCGTCTGCCGGCGCTTTGGCCGCCATCTCGGTGCCGATGTTGCCGTTGGCGCCCGAGCGGTTGTCGACGAGGACCGGCTGCTTCCAGGCGTCGGTCAGCTTTTGCCCGATGAGCCTCGCCAGGAAATCCGAGGTGCCGCCGGTCGGATACGGGATGATCCAGCGGATCGGCTTAACAGGATATTCCTGCGCCTGCACGCTTGCAGCGAACAGCGCGACGAGCGCGCCCGCGAGAGCGGCTCTCATCGTATGATGGGCCTCGACTTGAGGAGAGGTGCCACGACATGCCCGCGAAAAAATCATCGAACGTCGCTCCCTATTGCATGACCATCACCTTCGAGATCTCGCCCGAAGACGAAGCCGAGTTCAACGACATCTACGACAACGACCACATCCCGACCATCATGAAGCTCGAGGGCGTGCGTGAAGTCATCCGCTTCAAGGACGCCGAGCCCAACGAGAAAGGCTATCTCGTCTATACCGCGGTGTACTTCATGGACCGCGAGAACCTGCACCTCACGCCCGAGTGGAAAGCGCTGTCCGACACCGGCCGCTGGATGCCCGTGATCCGTCCCAAGGTGAAGTCGCGCGCCCGGAGAACAGGGCCGGTCGTCGCGCGCTTCACGCAGTAGCCTCGACGAACCAGTCGGCGATCTCGGCACCGGTCATGAACACCGCGTCGCTGCGGGCCTTCAGGCGCTCGATGAAGCGCTCGAGAAAAGCGATGCGGTGCGGGACGCCCATGAGATGCGGGTGCAGCGGGACGGTGAGTAGGCGCGGCCCTTGCGCGAGCTCGCGCTCGAAGCATTGGAGCGTCGCTTCGAGGCGCTTCAAAGCCTGCGAGGAGCTGTGCTTCTCGACCGCGTAGATCACGCTGTCGTTGGTCTCGAAGTTGTACGGGATCGACACGAGCTTCCCGTGCTCGGTGCGCATCCACGAAGGCTGGTCGTCGATCGCCCACTCGCAGACGTAATCGAAGCCGAGCGCCTTCAAGACGTCGGGCGTCTCGAACGTCTCCTGCAGGCCCGGGCCGAGCCAGCCGCGCATGCGCGTGCCGGTGTAGCGCTCGACCGCGGCTTTCGCCTCGGCGATCATGGCGCGCTCGTCGGGCACGCTCTTGACCGATTGCTGGTAGACGCCGTGGCCGATCCATTCCCAGCGAGCGGCCCGGATGCGCTCGGCGAGCCCCGGATACGCGGTAATGATGTCCGAGTTGATCGCGCAGCTCACCGGCAGTCCGTCGAGCACCCGAAAGAAGCGCGGCATGCCGGCGCGCAGGCCGTACTCGGCCCAGCTCCAGTTCGGAAGGTCGGGCACCGCGCCCTGCCCGTGCGGGGGCGTCAGGATGCCGCGCGGCATCGGCTTGTCGAAAGGCCAGACTTCGACGTTGACGACGACATGGACGATGAGGGGCTTGCCGCGCGGCGCGGCGAGCGGCGCGCGCTCGTCTGCAAGCTCGTAGGGAATCCGCGTCTGTTGCGCTGCGCTCATGCGTCCTCGCTAAACTCGAAGCTTCTTCATCGAGCGTAGCACACGTCCATGAACCCCTTCGATCCCATCCACGTCCTCGCTTCCGGACTGAAGACACGCGAGCTCACCGCAGCCGCGCTCGTCGACGCGTATCTCGGGCGCATACAGCGGCTCGATTCGAAGCTGCACGCATACGCCGAGGTCTACGAGCGCGACGCGCGCGCAGCGGCGGAGCGCGCCGATGCGCGCCGCGAGGCAGGCAAAGCGATGGGAACGCTCGACGGCATTCCCATCGCTTTCAAAGACCTGCTGCACATCGAAGGCAAGGTCTCGCGCGGCGGATCGGTCGGCGCCGACCAGCATCCCGACATCACCGCGACCGTGGTGCGCCGCCTGACCGGCGCCGGCATGATCGCGCTCGGCAAGACCCACATGGTCGAAGCGGCGTTCGGAAGCTGGGGCACCAACACCGTCGCGGGCGCGCCGTGGAATCCGTGGGATCTCGCGACGCATCGCGTTCCCGGCGGATCGAGCAGCGGATCGGGCGTCGCCGTATCCGCCGGGCTCGCGCCGGCGGCGATCGGCAGCGACACCGGCGGCTCGATCCGCATCCCCGCGAGCCTCTGCGGCATCGTCGGCCTCAAGGCGACCGTCGGCCGCGTCAGCAACTTCGGCGCGATGATGCTCTCCGACACCCTCGACACCCTCGGACCGATGACGCGCGACGTCGAAGACGCGGCGCTCATCTTCGATGCGATCCACGGTCCGGACGCGAACGACGCGCGCACGCTCGCACACCAGCGCACCGACGTATTGCGCGACCTGAAGAACGGCATCCGCGGCATGCGCTTCGGCACATTGCCCGCCGAAGCGCTCGGCGAGATCGACGCCGAAACCTCGAAAGCGTTCGAGCACGCGCTCGAGGTGCTGCGCTCGCTCGGCGCGACGATCGTCCCGGTCGCGGTGCCCGCGACCTACAGCGCGCTCGCCGAGGCGACCGGCAAGGTCATCGCCGCCGAAGGGTATGCGCGCATGCAGGCGCGCATCGACTCGAACGAGCCGCCGATGGATGCGGACGTCCGCAAGCGCCTCGACTGGGGCCGCAAGATTCCCGCTTTCGAGTACATCCGCATCCTCGAGGAGCGCCGCCGCCTCGCGGAAGAGCTGGAAAGCAACATGAAAGGCTGCGACGCCCTCGTCACGCCGACCACGCCGTTCCCCGCGATCCCGCTCACCGAAGTCGACCAGCGCGTCGCGCCGATGAGCCTGCTCACGCGCGCGGTCAACCTTCTCGATATGTGCGCGCTCGCGCTGCCGTGCGGCTACACGAGCCGCGGCCTGCCGCTCTCGCTGCAGTTCGTCGGACGCGGCTACGACGAAGCGCGGGTTCTGCGCATCGGCTGGGCCTACGAGCAGGCGACCGAGTGGCATACGCGCACGCCGGCGCTCCAAACGCTCGGATAAGACCACGGCGTCAGACCCGGCCCGTTGCGCCGACTTAGAGCCGCAGTCCGTTCGAGCGCGCCGTTCGTGGCGGATGGTCGTGTGTTGACCTTCCGCGAACGGGGTTTCGCGCTCGAAAGGACGTGGGTTGCGGCGACCAGGAGGCGCGGCGGGTCGGGTCTGATGCCGCATTCGTCGGTCAACGTCGTCGTCGACAGCCGAGATAAACCGCACTCGTGCGCTATGATCCCCCGCAACAAGAATCGTTGCGGGAGAGGTCATGCATTTCCGCCGTCATAAAGAAACGGTCCGCCGCGCGCTGATCTGCGCAGCATTCGCCCTGACGGGCTCCGGCGCGCTCGCCGCGCCTTCGGTCCAGTTCTTCAATCCGCAGGGCCAGGCCAAAGGCGTGCGCCAGGTCACCGCGCGCTTTTCCGAGCCGGTGGTCGCGTTCGGCGATCCGCGGCTGGCCGATCCCTTCAACGTGCAGTGCGAAGGCGACGCCGCGAAAGGCCGCGGGCGCTGGGCCGACACGCGCAACTGGGTCTACGACTTCGAATCCGATCTTCCCGCCGGTCAGCGCTGCCGTTTCACGCTCAAAGGCGATTTCAAGGCGGTGAACGGCCAGCCGATCGAAGGCAACAAGGAGTTCTCGTTCAACACCGGCGGTCCCGCGGTGAAGACCTCGATGCCGCACGAAGGCGAGGACGAGATCGACGAGGAACAGGTCTTCATCCTCGCCATGGACTCGGCCATCGACACCGGCAGCCTCTCCGGCGCGTGGTGCGAAGCCGACGGCGTCAACGAGCGCATCCCGGTCAAGCTCGTGTCCGAGAAAGAGACCAAAGAGCTCCTCGAAGCGAACCGCCGCCGCGCCTATTACCTCTACAACGTGTACTTCGAGAGCCGGCGCATCGAGATCCCGTTCGCGCGCTTCAAGCTCGAGGACAAGCGCTGGAAGGATCTGCCGATCGTCGCGGTGCGCTGCGCGCAGCGGCTGCCCGCCGGCGCCAAGGCGGCGCTGGTCATCGGGCCGACGGTCAAGACCAGGAGCGGCATCGAGCGCGGCCAGCCCCAGCGCCTCGCGTACAAGGTTCGCGATGCGTTCACGGTCAAGCTCACGTGCCAGCGCGTGAACAAGGACGCGGCGTGCCTGCCGGTGACGCCGATCGTGCTCGACTTCAACGCGAGCGTGCCGCGCGACGCCGCCGAAAAGATCCGTCTCAAGGCGAAGGACGGCAAGACCTTCGAGCCCACGCTCGACAAGGACGTGAGCAGCGTCGGCTCGGTCGAGTTCAAACCGCCCTTCCCCGAGAAGACGAGCTTCACCGTCGAGCTTCCGCGCAGCTTCAAGGACGACGCCGACCGCGAGCCGGCGAACAAGGACGCGTTCCCGCTCACCACGCAGACCGACGAGTTCCCGCCGCTCGCGAAGTTTCCCGGACGCTTCGGCATTCTCGAGCTCAATGCCGATCCGCTGCTGCCGCTGACGGTGCGCAACGTCGAAGCGAAGCTCGCCGGCCGCCAGGTGCAGATGGGCGCCGCCATTCCTGGGCGCACGCTGCGGCTCGACGACGAGGCCGCCATCCTCAAGCGCCATCGCGACTTCATGCGCCGCGGCCACGAGACGCGCGCGCGCAAGGAAACCGACAAGGACATCCGCGAAGGCGAGATTCCCGCGATCGGCCGCAACGAGAAAGCCGCGACCTTCGAAGTGCCCCGCGCCCAGGGCGAGAAGGAGATGGAGGTCATCGGCATTCCGCTGAAGCGCCCGGGCTTCTACGTCGTCGAGCTCGCGAGCCCGCGCTTGGGGCGCGCGCTGCACGGCGAGGACAAGCCGTACTACGTCTCCACCAGCGTGCTCGTCACCAACCTCGCGGTGCACCTGAAGCACGGGCGCGAAAGCTCGCTCGTCTGGGTGACTTCGCTCGACAAGGGCAAGCCGGTACCGAACGCCGCCGTCACGGTGCGCGACTGCACCGGCAAGGTCTGGTTCGAAGGCAAGACCGACGCCAGCGGCCTCGCGCTCGCGGGCGACAAGCTGCCGCCCGAGGAAACGGTGACGCATTGCGGCGATTACGAGCGCGTGCTCGTCGCGTTCGCGCGCGTGGGCGAAGACCTCGCCTTCACGTACTCGAGCTGGAACGAAGGCATACAGCCGTGGAACTTCAGGCTCAACCACACGCGGCGCGCGCGCGGGCCGGTGAACGTGCACACCGTGCTCGACCGCATGCTGTTCCGCGCCGGCGAGACGGTGAGCATGAAGCACATCGCGCGCGTGCCGGTCGGGGCGGGCTTTCGCATTCCCCAGAGCGATGAGGAGCCGACCGGCCTCGAGATCGAGCACGTCGGCAGCGGCCAGAAATACAAGGTGTCGACGTCGTTCGACGCACAAGGCATCGCCGAGAGCACCTGGCAGATCCCGCAGGAAGCCAAGCTCGGCACCTACGAGATCTCGTGGCCCGGCAAGCGCGGCGTGGTCTCGCGCGCGAGCTTCCGCGTCGAAGCGTTCCGCGTCCCGCTCATGCGTGCGGTGCTCAATCCGCCGAAAGAGCCGGCGGTCAGGCCCAAAGAGCTGAAGCTCGACGCCGCGGTGACCTATCTCTCCGGCGGCGCAGCCGCGAACATCCCGGTGAAGATGCGCTATCGCGTCGAGCAGCGCAGCGTCGACTTCCGCGATTACTCCGATTTCCAGTTCGGCGGCAAGCCGGTCAAGGAAGGCGTCGAGAAAGGCGAGATCGAAGACCTGTGGGCGACGTACGACCCCGACGAGGACAGCACCGGGCCCGCCACGTCGTCCGGCGGACCGACCACCGTCCGCTCGCTGTCCCTCGACGCCGCCGGCACCGCGAAGCTGCCTGTCGACAAGCTGCCGCCGATCGACCGGCCGGCGACGCTGCTCGTCGAGATGGAATACGCCGACCCCAACGGCGAAGTGCTCGCAGTCTCCAGCCGCGTACCACTGCACCCGTCGGGGGTGTACGTCGGCATCAAACCCGAAGGCTGGGCGGCGAACAAGAAATCGGTGCGCGCGCAGGTCGTCGCGCTCGACCCCGCGGGCAAACCGCTCGCGAACCGTTCGGTCACCGTCGACGTGTACGAGCGCAAGAGCTTTTCGAACCGGCGGCGCCTCGTCGGCGGTTTCTACGCCTACGACACGACGACCGAGACCAGGCGCGTCGGCTCCGCCTGCTCGGGATCGACCGATGCGCGCGGTTTCATGTTCTGCACCGTGAAGCCCAAGGCGTCGGGAGAGCTCATCCTCGTCGCGCGCGCCAAGGACGACAAAGGCAACGAAGGCTTTGCGACCTCCAGCGTCTGGGTGCAGGGCGACGAGGAATGGTGGTTCGAGCCGAGCAATAACGACCGCATCGATCTCATCGCCGAGAAGAAGCGCTACGAGCCCGGCGAGACCGCGAAGTTCCAGGTGCGCATGCCGTTCCGCCAGGCGACGGTGCTCGTCACGGTCGAGCGCGAAGGCGTGCTGTGGCAGAAGGTCGTCGAGCTCGACGCCAAGTCGCCGACGGTCGAAGTGCCGGTGCTCGGCAATTACTGCCCCAACGTCTACGTCTCGGCGCTGGCGCTGCGCGGCCGCGTCGATCCCGAGCAGCCGGGCCCGTATGCATGGCTCAAGCGCTGGATCTACAAGATCGGTTACTGGCTCGGTCTGGTCGACGAGGTGCCGGTCGAGCGCGATACGCGTCCCACCGCGCTGGTCGATCTCGCCAAGCCCGCGTACAAGCTCGGCATGACCGAGATCAAGGTCGGCCGCCGCGACTACACGCTCAACGTCAAGGTGACGCCCGAGCGCGACGTGCTCAAGGTGCGCGATACCGCGCGCGTCGCGATCCAGGTCGCCGATGCCGACGGCAAACCCGCCGCAGGCGGCGAGATCGCGCTGGCGGCGGTGGACGAGGGTCTGCTCGAGCTCATGGACAACACTTCGTGGAACGTCCTCGAAGCGCTGCTCGGCGAGCGTCCGGTCGAAGTGATGACCGCGACCGCGCAGGGCATGGTGATCGGCAAGCGTCACTTCGGGCGCAAGGCGGTCGCACCGGGCGGCGGCGGCGGGCGCGGCGGCGCGCGCGAGCTTTTCGACACCCTGCTGCTGTGGAAAGGCCGCGTGCCGCTCGACGCGCAGGGCCGCGCCTCGATGGACATCCCGCTCAACGATTCGTTGACGAGCTTTCGCATCGTCGCGGTCGCCAACGCGGGCGCGATGAAGTTCGGCCACGGCTCGACCACGGTGCGCACCACGCAGGACCTGATGCTGTTCTCGGGGCTGCCACCGGTGGTGCGCGAGCAGGACGAGTTCAACGCGATGTTCACGCTGCGCAACTCGACCGCGCAGCCGCTCGCGACCAGGTTCTCGTGGACGGTGCGCGACAAGCCCGCCGACGACAAAACCGGCAAGACGCTCTCGAGCGGCGAGTCGAGCATCCAGCTCACTGCCAACGAAGCGCGAATCGTCACCGTGCCGACCAAAACGCCCGTCGGCGTCGAGCGGCTGTACTGGGAAGTGATCGCCGCCGGCGGCAGCGGACAGGATCGGCTGCGGACCAATCAGAAAGTGATCGAAGTGCATCCGGTGCGCGTGTTCCAGGCGACGCTCGCGCGCGTCGACAAGCCTTTGGAGCTCCCGGTGGAGCGCCCGGCCGATGCGATCGCCGGGCGCGGCGGCGTGCGGGTCGACGTCATGGGCTCGCTGGGCTCGGAGCTGTCCGCGGTGCGCGAGTACTTCACGAAGTACCCGTACACCTGCCTCGAGCAGCGCACATCGAAAGCGATCGGGCTGGGCGACGACCCGTTGTGGAACGCGCTGTCGTCGAGCATCTACAACTATCTCGACCGCGACGGGCTCGCGCGCTACTTCCCCATCGATCGGATCGACGGCAGCGATGCGCTCACCGCTTACCTGATACAGATCGCGGACGACAGCGGGCGCGAATGGCCGGACGGCGCGATCGACCGCATGCTCGCCGGCCTCGAGGCGTTCGCGACCGGACGCATCACGCGCTACGGCGCGCTGCCGACCGCGGATCTCACGATCCGAAAGCTGGCGGCGATCGAGGCGCTGTCGCGCCACGACAAGGCGCGGCCGAAGATGCTCGACTCGATCACCATCGATCCGGCGCTGTGGCCGACCTCCGCGCTGATCGACTGGATCGGCATCCTGAAGCGCGTGAAGAACGTGCCGCAGCGCGACGAGCGTCTCAAGGAAGCGCTCGGGCTGCTGCGCGGACGCATGAACTTCCAGGGCACGGTGATGACGTTCTCCACCGAGCGCAACGACGCGCTGTGGTGGCTGATGGCGTCGGCGGACGTGAACGCCAACCGCGCGCTCATCGCGGTGCTCGACGACGCCGACTGGAAAGAGGACGTCGGCCGCCTGGTGCGCGGCACGCTGTCGCGGCAGAAGCGCGGGCACTGGGGAACGACGGTCGCGAACGCGTGGGGCACGGTGGCGATGGCGCGTTTCTCCGAAGCTTTCGAGAAGACCGCCGCGGGCGGCACGGCCACGATCACGTTGGGCGACAGATCATTGCCCGCCAAAGTCGGCAAGGAGCGCCAGACGCAGAACATCGAATGGCCGTCGGGCCGCGAGACGCTGACCATCGCGCACAGCGGTCCGGGCGCGCCATGGGCGATCGTGCAGTCGCGCGCGGCGCTGCCTTTGAAAGCGCCGCTCTTCACCGGCTACTCGATCGCGCGAACGGTGACGCCGGTCGAGCAGAAGGAGCGCGGGACCTGGTCGCGCGGCGACGTGTATCGCGTGACGCTCGACGTCGACGCACAGAGCGATATGACGTGGGTGGTGATCGACGATCCGATCCCGAGCGGCGCGCTGATCCTCGGCTCGGGTTTGGGGCGCGACGCGGCGACGCTGACGCAGGGCGAGAAGCAGGCGGGCTGGGCGACGCCGACGTTCATCGAGCGCACGCACGAGGCCTATCGCGCGTATTACCAGTTCGTGCCGAAGGGGAAATTCAAGATCGAGTACACGGTTCGATTGAATAATCCCGGCCGTTTCGATCTGCCCTCGACGCGCGTCGAAGCGCTTTATGCGCCCGAGATGTTTGGTGAGCTGCCGAACCAGGCGGTGGCGGTTAAGCCCTAGAGCACAGCAGGGAAGGACAAGGACGCGAAGGTGAAAGGCAAGGGCGCAAAGCAAGATCAGAGCAAGGTGAAAACCATGGGCGCCAAGCGGCTCGTGCAGCCGTTCGTGGTTGCGCGACGAGCCGTAGGGTGCGTGGTAACGCACCGCGCGTTTTGGCGCCGGACCGGCGCCGCTGCGGCTATCGCCGCGGCCGCTTTTGCCGCGTCGTTCTTCATCGCGCCCTATCCTGTTCCCTCTTTCGAATCGGTCAAAGGCTCGTGGCATTCCTCCGACGCGTGGTTGCTCGACCGCAATGGTGTGCCGCTGTCGAAGGTGCGCATCGATCACGAGCGCAGGCGCGGTGAGTGGGTCGCGGCGGGCGACGTCTCGCCGGCGCTGAAGGCGATGGTGCTCGCGTCCGAGGACCGGCGGTTCGAAGAGCACGGCGGGGTCGACTGGGCCGCGCTGCCGGCGGCGCTCAAGCAGACGGTCACCGGTGCGCGGCGCGGCGGCAGCACGCTCACGATGCAGCTTGCGGCATATCTCAATCCGGAGCTCGAAGCGAGCGGCCGTCGCAACCTGCTCGACAAGTGGCGCCAGATGCGCCAGGCGCTCGCCATCGAGCGGGCGTGGGACAAGCGGCAGGTGCTCGAAGCGTGGCTCAACCTGACGCCGTTCCGGGGTGAGCTCGAAGGGCTGGACGCCGCGTCGCGCGCGCTGTTCGGCAAGACCGCGCAAGGGCTCGACCGCATCGAAAGCTCGCTGCTGGCCGCGCTGGTGCGCTCGCCGAACGCCGCTGCGTCGCGCGTGGCGAAGCGTGCGTGTGGGCTGCTGGATCGCGTGGAGTACGACTGTCTCATCGCCGAAGGACTCGCCTCGGCCGGGCTGCGCCCCGGCCGGCTGGAGCGCGAGCTCGACGGCGCGGCATCGCATCTCGCGCACAAGCTGCTGAAGACGCCGGGCGAGCGTCTGAAGAGCACGCTGGACGCCCCGCTCCAGCGATTCGCGCTGTCGACCTTGCAACGCCACATCCGCGAGCTCGCCGGACGCAACGTCGAGGACGGCGCGCTGGTCGTGCTCGACAACGACAGCGGCGAGGTCCTCGCGTGGGTCGGCTCGAGCGGCGAGCTGTCGAGCGCGCGCGAAGTCGACGGCGTGACCGCGCCGCGCCTCGCCGGCTCGACGCTGAAGCCTTTCCTCTACTCGCTCGCGATCGAGAAGCGTCTGCTGACCGCCGCGTCGGTGCTCGACGATTCCCCCCTCGCGGTGACCCTGCCGACCGGGCTGTACGTCCCGCAGAACTACGATCACACGTTCAAGGGCCACGTCTCGCTGCGCCAGGCGCTCGCGTCGTCGCTCAACGTCCCGGCGGTGCGCACGCTCGCGCTGACCGGTTACGAGGCGTTCTATCGCAGGCTGAAAGACCTGGGGTTCGAGCTTCCGCGCGATGCCGACCACTACGGCTATTCGCTGGCGCTCGGAGGGGCGGAGGTGACGCTGCTGACGCTCTCGAATGCGTATCGTGCGCTTGCAAATGGCGGCAGGGTCGCGCCGGTCAAATCCACCCCCACCCTAGCCCTCCCCCTGAGGGGGAGGGAAGGTTCCGCGGTAGATCCGCGCGCCGCCTACATCGTTTCGGACATCCTCGCCGATCCCGCCGCGCGAGCGATGACCTTCGGCCTCGCGAGCCCGCTCGCGACGCGCTACCGCGCGAGCGTGAAGACCGGCACGAGCAAGGACATGCGCGACAACTGGACCGTCGGCTACTCGGGCCGTTACACCGTCGGGGTATGGGTCGGCAACTTCTCGGGCGCGCCGATGCACGACGTCTCGGGCATCGACGGCGCGGCGCCGATCTGGCGCGAGGTGATGGATTACCTGCACGAAGGCGACGCCCCCGCGGCGCCGCCGGTGCCCGAAGGCGTGGTGCGGCAGCGCATCCACTACACCGGCAACGTCGAGCCCGACCGCGACGAGCTCTTTCTCGCCGGCACCGAGCGCGCCGAGGTCGTCACGCTCGCGCGCTCGGTCGGCGCGAAGATCGAGACGCCTGCGAACGGCGCGATCTACGCCATCGATCCCGACATTCCCGCGGCGCGCCAGCGTCTGGTGGTCAGCGCGCGCGGCGCGCCGAAGAACGCGCGCTTCGTCTTCGAGGACGGGCGCGAAGCGCGCGCGGACAAACCGTTCATGTGGCTGCCGCCGCCCGGCCGGCGCGAGCTCGTGCTGAAATCGGCGGACGGCAAAGAGCTCGACCGCGTGAAGTTCGAAGTGCGGGGGCTGAGACAGAGGAGGAACGGATGAAGTCGTACTGGATACTCGAGCGCGGCAGCGAGTCGGTGCTCGAAGCGCGCGAAGTGCCGATGCCGCAGCCGAAAGCGGGCGAAGTGGTCGTCGAGGTGCACGCCGCGGGGCTCAATCGCGGCGAGCTCATCGTCGGCGGCGCGGTGCACGGCGGCGCGGAGAAGCTCGGCGGCACCGAGGCGTCGGGCGTGATACACGCGGTCGGCCCGGGCGTCACCGCGTGGAAGGTCGGCGATCGCGTAATGGGACGCGCCCGCGGCACGTTCGCGCAGTACTCGGCGATGTTCGAAGGCCAGATCATGCGCATGCCCGAGCGCTTGTCGTGGGAAGAAGCCGCTGCGATACCCTCCGGCTTCCTCACCGCGTACGAAGCGACGGTGAGATACGGCGGGCTCGAAAGCGGCGAATGGCTGCTCGTCGCGGGCGCTTCGTCCGGCGTCGGCGTGTGCGCGATCCAGATCGCCAGGGTGCTCGGTGCGCGCTCGATCGGCACCACGACCTCGCCCGACAAAGGCGAAAAGCTCAAAGCGATCGGCTGCGACCTCGTCGTCGACTCGCGCTCGCCCGATTTCGCCAGGTCGGTCAAACAGGCCACGACCGGCGGCGCCGATCTCGGCGTGAACCTCGTCGGCGGCTCGGTCTTCCCGCAATTGCTGCGCTCGATGGCCTACGAAGGGCGCATCGCGATCGTCGGCTACGTCGACCGCGAGTATCTCTCGCAGATCGACCTCGCCGACGTGCATCTGAACCGCATCCACGTCTTCGGCATCTCGAACGCCAAGCTCCCGCCGGAGAAGCGCTTCGAGACCACGCGCGGCTTCGTGCGGGACATCCTGCCGGCGCTCGAAGACGGCCGCATTTCTCCGGTGGTGGACCGCGTGTTCGCGTTCGACGAGCTGCCGGCGGCGAAGGCTTACATGGAATCGAACGCGATGGTGGGCAAGGTCGTGGTGAAAGTCGCGTGAGGGCGCTCGCGGCCGCATTGCTGCTGGCGGCGGTGAGCGCACACGCGGCCGACGCCTATCCCTCCAAACCGCTGCGCTTCATCGTTCCCTACCCGCCCGGCGGCGGCAACGACTTCATCGCGCGCGTGATCGCGCCGCGGCTGTCGGACCTCTTCCGCCAGCCGGTCGTGATCGACAACCGCGGCGGGGCGCACGGCATCATCGCAGCGGAGCTCACCGCCAAGGCGCCTGCGGACGGCCACACGATGCTGCTCGCCGGCACCGGCCATTCGCTCAACCCGCTCATCTATTCGAAGCTGCCGTACGACAGCGACCGCGATTTCGTGCCGGTGTCGCTCGCGGCGGTCGCGCCGAACATCCTCGTCGTGCATCCTTCGGTCGCCGCGAATTCGGTGAAGGAGCTGATCGCGCTCGCACGCCCCGGCGGCACCCGGCTGCACTTCGGCTCGAGCGGCGCCGGCGGCAACACCCATCTCGCGGGCGAGCTCTTCAAGCTGCGCACCGGCGCCAACATCGAGCACGTGCCGTATCGAGGCACCGGACCGGCGGTGACGGCGCTGCTGGCGGGCGAGATGCAGATGATGTTCTCGACGCTGCCGCCCGCGCTGCCGCAGGTTCGCGCGAACCGCCTGCGCGCGCTCGGCGTCACCAGCGCGAAGCGTACGGCGGTCGTTCCCGACGTGCCGACGATCTCCGAAGCGGGCGTGCCCGGTTACGAATCGGTCGGCTACTGGGGTGTGGTCGTGCCCGGCAAGACGCCGCTCGCGATCGTCACGGCCTTGAACGGCGCCATCGCGAAAGTGCTCGCGAGTGAAGACGCGAAAGCTCAGCTATTCAAAGAAGGGATCGAGGCCGCCGGCGGCTCGCCGGCGGATTACGCGGCGTTCCTCAAGAACGAGCAGAAGAAGTGGGCGAAGCTGATCAAGGATGTGAATCTGAAGCTGGAGTGAGGTCGAAAGTCAAAATGGATCCCCGCCTTCGCGGGGATGACGATGTCCGTCATTCCCGACCGCGCGCCAGCGCGAAGTGATCGGGAATCCATTTTGACGCGCACGAGCGCGTAGGGTGCGTCAGGCGGCAGCCGTAACGCATCGCCTCAGACCTCGGCTCTCACGCAATCCACGTAATACTTGAGCTCGCCGTTGCGCTTCTCGACGACCAGCCCGTGGATGTCGGTCTCGAAGCCCGGGAACTGCCCGTTGAACTGACGCGCGAACTGCAGGTAGCCCATGATCGTCTTGTTGAAGCGCTCGCCGGGGATGAGGAGCGGGATGCCCGGCGGGTACGGCGTGAGCAGCACGCTGGTGATGCGCCCTTCGAGGTCGTCGATGCCGATGCGGTCGATCTCGCCGTGGGTCATCTTCGACCACGCGTCGCCCGGCTTCATCGCCGGCACCATGTTCGAGAGATACATCTCGGTGGTGAGCCGCGCCACGTCGTTCGCCTTGTACACGCCGTGGATCTGGTCGCAGAGGTCGCGCAGACCGATCTTCTCGTACGACGGGAAGTGGTTCAGGAACTCCGGCATCACGCGCCACAGCGGGCTGTTCTTGTCGTAATCGTCCTTGAACTGCTGGAGCTCGGTGACGAGCGTGTTCCACCGGCCCTTGGTGATGCCGATGGTGAACATGATGAAGAACGAGTACAGGCCGGTCTTCTCGACGATGATGCCGTGCTCGGCGAGATAGCGCGTGACGATGATCGCCGGGATCCCGGTCTTCGCGAACTTGCCGGTTACGTCGAGGCCGGGCGACAGCACGGTCGCCTTGATCGGGTCGAGCATGTTGAAACCCGGCGCGAGGTCGCCGAAACCGTGCCAGCGCTCGTTCGAGCGCAGCATCCAGTCCTCGCGGCTGCCGATCCCCTCGGCCGCGAGGCGCTCCGGCCCCCACACCTTGAACCACCAGTCCTTGCCGAACTCGGCGTCGACCTTGCGCATCGCGCGGCGGAAGTCGATCGCCTCCTGGATCGATTCTTCCACCAGCGCGGTGCCGCCGGGCGGCTCCATCATCGCCGCCGCGACGTCGCACGAGGCGATGATCGCGTACTGCGGCGAGGTCGACGTATGCATGTGATACGACTCGTTGAACGCGTGCGCGTTGAGCACGAGCTTCTGCGAGTCCTGCACCAGGATCTGCGAGGCCTGCGACAATCCCGCGAGCAGCTTGTGAGTCGACTGCGTCGAGAAGATCATCGATTCCCTGCAGCGCGGCCGGTCCTTGCCGATCGCGTGCATGTTCCGGTAGTACTCGTGGAACGTCGCATGCGGCAGCCACGCCTCGTCGAAGTGCAGCGTGTCGATCTTGCCGTCGAGCATCTCCTTGATCGTCTCGACGTTGTAGATGATCCCGTCGTACGTGCTCTGGGTGAGCGTGAGCACGCGCGGCTTGCCCTTGAAGTTGCGCGCGAACGGGTTCTCGCGGATCTTCTTCTCGATGTTCTCCCAGCGGAACTCCTCGCGCGGGATGGGGCCGATGATGCCGAGGTGGTTGCGCGTGGGCATCAGGAAGACCGGCACCGCGCCGGTCATCGTGATCGCGTGCAGGATCGACTTGTGGCAGTTGCGGTCGACGATCACCACGTCGTCGGGCGCGACCTTGTAGTGCCACACCATCTTGTTCGACGTCGACGTGCCGTTGGTGACGAAGAAGAGGTGGTCGCAGTTGAAGATGCGCGCGGCGTTGGTCTCCGAAGCCGCGACCGGGCCCGAGTGGTCGAGGAGCTGGCCGAGCTCTTCCACCGCGTTGCAGACGTCCGCGCGCAGCATGTTCTCGCCGAAGAACTGGTGGAACATCTGGCCGACCGGGCTCTTGAGGAACGCCACGCCGCCGGAGTGCCCCGGGCAGTGCCACGAGTACGAGCCGTCCTGCGCGTAGTGCACCAGCGCGCGGAAGAACGGCGGCGCGAGGCTGTCGAGATAGGTCTTCGATTCGCGCACGATGTAGCGCGCGACGAACTCCGGTGTGTCCTCGAACATGTGAATGAAGCCGTGGAGCTCGCGCAGCACGTCGTTCGGAATGTGGCGCGAGGTGCGCGTCTCTCCGTACAGGAAGATCGGGATGTCCGCGTTGCGGAACCGGATCTCCTTGACGAACTTGCGCAACTGCCCCACCGTCGCCGCGGCTTCCTCGGGCGTCGAGACGCCGAGCTCCTCGTCGTCGATCGACAGGATGAACGCGCTCGCGCGGCTCTGCTGCTGCGCGAAGCTCGAGAGATCGCCGTAGCTCGTGACGCCGACGACCTCCATCCCCTCTTCCTCGATCGCCTTGGCGAGGGCGCGTATGCCCATCCCGCTCGCGTTCTCGGTGCGGAAGTCTTCGTCGATGATGATGACGGGAAAGCGAAATCTCACGGATTATTCCTCCGGCCGAAACGGCGAGACATGCAAGGTTCGTGCGGCCGATTCAGATCTTCGGCAGCGTGACACCGACCTGGCCCTGGTACTTGCCGCCGCGGTCCTTGTACGATGTCTCGCACTCGTCGCCCGGCGCGGACTCCAGGAAGATCACCTGCGCCACGCCTTCGTTCGCGTAGATCTTCGCGGGAAGCGGCGTGGTGTTCGAGAACTCGAGCGTGACGTAGCCTTCCCACTCGGGTTCGAGCGGCGTCACGTTGACGATGATGCCGCAGCGCGCGTAGGTCGACTTGCCCAGACAGATCGTCAGCACGTTGCGCGGGATGCGGAAGTACTCGACCGTCCGCGCGAGCGCGAACGAGTTCGGCGGGATGATGCACACGTCGCCGTGGAAGTCGACGAACGAGCGCTCGTCGAACGCCTTGGGGTCGACGATCGTGGTGTTGATGTTGGTGAAGATCTTGAAGTCCCTGGAGCAGCGGATGTCGTAGCCGTAGCTCGACGTGCCGTAGGACACCAGCTTGTGACCGTTCGCCTGCTTGACCTGACCGGGCTCGAAAGGCTCGATCATGCGGTGGGTGTCCGCCATGCGGCGGATCCACTTGTCGCTCTTTATGCTCATCTGGAGAGGAGATAGGAGAAAGGAGAGAGGAGAAAAAGCGCAGGGAGCACGAGAGCGTCAGCGCTGCGACGCGGCTCTCCTCTCTCCTCTCCCCTGTCTCCTCTCATTGCACCGATTACGTATTTTGCACGACGATCTTGGGGAACGCGGCCGAGTGGTCCTGCTGCTTCTCGGCGATCTTCACCGCCACGCGGCGGGCGATCTGCTTGTAGATCCGGGCGACGCGGCCGTCGGGGTCGGCCACCACGCTCGGCATGCCCGAATCGGCCTGCTCGCGGATCTTGATGTCCAGGGGCAGCTGGCCCAGCAGCTCGACGTTGTAGTCCTTGCCCATCCGCTCGCCGCCGCCGCTGCCGAAGATCGGCTCCTCGTGCCCGCAGTGGCTGCAGATGTGCAGGCTCATGTTCTCGACGATGCCGAAGATCGGGATGCCGACCTTCTCGAACATCTTGAGGCCCTTGCGCGCATCGATGAGCGCGATGTCCTGCGGCGTGGTGACGATGATCGCGCCGGTGACCGGCAGGCGCTGCGCGAGCGTGAGCTGGATGTCGCCGGTCCCGGGCGGAAGGTCGACGATCAGGTAATCGAGATCGCGCCATCGGGTCATGTTCGCGAGCTGCTCGAGCGCCTGGGTCGCCATCGGGCCGCGCCAGACCATCGGATTGTCGACGTCGATCATGAAACCGATCGACATCGCCTGGATGCCGTGGCCTTCCATCGGCTCCATGTGCTTGTCGTCCTTGGACTGCGGGCGGCCGGTGATGCCCAGCATCATCGGCTGCGAAGGACCGTAGATGTCCGCGTCCAGCACCCCCACCGACGCGCCTTCGGCGGCCAGCGCGAGCGCGAGGTTGACCGCCGTCGTGCTCTTGCCCACGCCGCCCTTGCCGGACGCGACCGCGATCATGTTGCGCACGCCGGGGATGAGCTTCACGCCGCGCTGGACCGCATGCGGCACGATCTTCATCGAGACGTTCGCGGTGACGCTGCCCACGCCGGGAATGGCCCGCAGCTTCGCGGTGATCTCCTTGCGGATCGGCTCGACCTGGCTCTTCGCCGGATAGCCGAGGAGGACGTCGACGGAGACGTCATCGCCGTCGACCTTGACGTTGCGCGCGGACTTGGACGAGACGTAGTCCTTGCGCGTGTTGGGATCGGTAAGCTCTTTCAGTGCGTCAAGCACCTGCTGCTCGGTGACTGCCATGGGAGACCTCGATTGCGCCGCGGCTTCGCGCCGCCGCGGAGAAGATAAGGGCCGAATTCTAAACAATTGAGCGCGGATTGGTGCAGAATCGGCCGCCATCCGGCGCCGGCAAGCTCGGGCGCCGGACTGCAACAATGGACAGCAGGCAGTGATGCCGCCCCGGCCGCCACCGGCCGCTCGGCGGCCTGCGCGGCTACGCCGCGACCTTCTGCGTGTCCATGCTCTTGTTGACCGTGGCGGTGCGGACAGGTTTCGTCCGGCTCGCGCCGTGGCGCGAGCCGGCCCTGCTGACCGCAGGCGTTTTCTGCATCGTCGGCGGGCGCCGTAACGGGGTGTCTGCGAGGGCGATCGGTTAGAATTCGCCCCTTTAGCCGTTCACATTCGTTCGTATGGCAGCCCGCCGCATCCTCGTCACCTCCGCCCTGCCGTACGCCAACGGCTCGATCCACCTCGGGCACCTCGTCGAGTACATCCAGACCGACATCTGGGTGCGCTTCCAGAAGATGCTCGGCAACGAGGCGCATTACGTCTGCGCGGACGACACGCACGGCACCGCGATCATGCTGCGCGCCGAGAAGGAAGGCATCACGCCCGAGGCGCTGATCGCCCGCGTGCTGGAGGAGCACCAGCGCGATTTCGCGGGCTTCCACATCGCGTTCGACAACTACTACACCACGCATTCCGACGAGACTCGGCAGCTCTCGAACGAAATTTACGGGAGCCTGAAGGCCGCCGGGTTGATCGACGTCAAACCGGTCGAGCAGTTCTACGACCCGGTGAAGTCGATGTTCCTCCCGGACCGCTTCATCAAGGGCGAGTGTCCGAAGTGCGGGGCGAAAGACCAGTACGGGGACTCGTGCGAGGTGTGCGGCTCGACCTACAGCCCGACCGACCTCAGGAACCCCTACTCCGTGGTCTCGGGCGCCGCGCCGGTGCGCAAGACCTCGGACCACTACTTCTTCAAGCTCTCGGACCCGCGCTGCAAGGCCTTTCTGGAAGAATGGACGCAGGCCGACGAGCACCTCCAGCCCGAAGCGCGCAACAAGATCCGCGAGTGGTTCGACCAGGGGCTCAACGACTGGGACATCTCGCGCGACGCGCCGTACTTCGGCTTCGAGATTCCCGGCGCGCCGGGCAAATACTTCTATGTCTGGCTGGACGCGCCGATCGGCTATCTGGGCAGCTTCAGGAAGCTGGCGGAACGCGCATCGCTCGACTTCGACAGCTTCGTCGGCCCCGATTCCACCGCCGAGATGGTGCATTTCATCGGCAAGGACATCCTGTATTTCCACGCGTTGTTCTGGCCGGCGATGCTGAAGTTCTCGGGCAAGCGCACCCCGACGCACGTCTACGCCCACGGCTTCCTCACCGTGAACGGCGAGAAGATGTCGAAGTCGCGCGGCACCTTCATCACCGCGGAGAGCTATCTGCAGCAGGGGCTCAACCCCGAGTGGCTGCGCTATTACTACGCAGCCAAGTTAGGCAGCACGATGGAGGACATCGACCTGAACCTCGACGACTTCGTCGCGCGGGTGAACAGCGACCTCGTCGGCAAGTACGTGAACATCGCGAGCCGGTGCGCCAATTTCATCGTGAAGCGGTTCGGCGGCCGGCTCGGCGGGACAGTTTCAGACGCGCTCGCCTTTGAGCAAGGGTATCTGCGGGGAGCGGCTCGCGAGGCCGCACAAGCGGCTGCCGACGCCTACGACAAACGGGAGTTCGGCAAGGCTTTGCGCGCTGTGATGTCCTACGCCGATCAGGCCAACCAGTTCATCGATCGCATCAAGCCCTGGGAAATTGCAAAGCAGCCGGGCCGCGACAACGAATTGCAGGTCGTCTGTACCATCGCGCTCAATGCATTTCACTGGATCAGCGTGATGCTCGCTCCTGTGCTGCCCGAAACGGCCGGCCGCGTCGCGAAAATGCTGAATTTGGCGACGCTCGAATGGAAAGATATCGAAGCTGAGCTCGCTCCCGGCCATGTAATCAACCCCTATACACACCTTTTGACGCGCGTCGACGCGAAGCAGATCGATGCGCTGGTCAAGGCGAACGCCGAGACGCTGCAGCCGGCGGCGCCGAAACGACAGGAGAAGACAGTGGAAGGCTCAGCACCGAAGACGACGAACGAAGGCCAGAAACCCGCGGCGTCCGCGGAGCTGGCGCATATCTCGATCGACGATTTCTCGAAGGTCGACCTGCGCGTCGCGCGCATCGCGAACGCCGAGCACGTCGAAGGCGCGGACAAGCTGCTCAAGCTCACCCTCGACGTCGGCCCGCTGGGCACGCGCCAGGTCTTCGCCGGCATCAAGTCGGCCTACGATCCCGAGAAGCTCAAAGGCCGTCTCACCGTGATGGTCGCCAACCTCGCGCCGCGCAAGATGAAGTTCGGCATGTCGGAAGGGATGGTGCTGGCCGCTTCGGGGGATGCGCCGGGGTTGTTCATCCTGTCGCCGGATTCGGGTGCGGAGCCCGGAATGAAGATCAAGTAGCGCGCATGGACGCGCACGCCGCGAGCGCGCCGCCGGCGTTCAAGCACACGCTGCTGCTCGCGGCGCAATGCGCGCTGGTGACGCTCGCGTGCGCGGCCGTCGGCACGTTCACGGTCAAGCCGGCGACCAACGAATACTTCGGCCACCTCCTCCCGTGCGCGCTGCTCGCGGCCAGCGCGGTGCTGACCATGGTCGGGCCCTCGGATGCGCGCACGCTGGTGCGATGGGAAGGCCGCCTCGCGGTCGTCGCCGGCGTCGCCTACATCCTCGGCGATACCTTCTACTCGCACCCGCCGCTCGGCATCCTCGATAACCCGGGCGCCGCCGAGCAGTTCCACGTCGGCTTCATGGCGCTGATCGCGGCCGTCGGCGTCTTCGCGCTGCTTTACGTGCGCGCGCTCGACCGCGCGACCGGCGTGCACGCGCTCATCCTCTCGGCCGCTTTCGCGCTGTTCGTGACCGGGCACCACCAGCACGGCGCCGCGAGCGTGCTGTCGCACAACGCATCCGCGGTGTTCGCGCTGATCGCGGCGGCGTTTCGCGTCGCCGGCCGGCGCGCCGAGTATGGTATCTGCATGCTCGCCGCGGCGTACCTCTTCTTCAGCGGCCAGATGAGCTTCGCGATCTTCACGGATGCGCACCAGATCGAAGGCGTCGCGTGGGTCTGCGCGTGGACCGCGGCGGGCGTGATCGTCGCCGCGATCTATCTCGCCGCGTTCGCCGACGCCGCGCGCCGCGTCGGTTAAGCGGCGGGCGGCGGCAGCGCGCTCAGCCACGCCGCGGCGATCACGACGAGCACCATCAGCGCGAGCTCCAGGTCGATCGTGCGGGCGAGCGCCGTCGCGCTGTGCGGCAGGCGCCGCGCGAGACGCAAGCGGTTCCAGAGCGCGATGCACGCCAGCACCGCGAACAACGCGATCTTCACGAGGAGCACCCGGCCGTAGGCGCTGTCGACGACGGCCGCCGCCGAGCCGAGCCGCGACCACGCCAGCGCGAGCCCGATAGCGGCGAGCGCGGCGACGACCCACAGCGCGATGCGCGAGTAGCGGGCGACGATCGCGCCGGCGCGCTCGCCCCTGCGCACGTGCGTGTACAGCGGCCACAGCGAGCCGGCCCAGAACGCTGCCGCGGCCACGTGCAGCGCGAATAGCGCCTGCCCGACGACCGGCGGCCCCAACGACGCGTGGCCCCAAAGCGCGAGTCCGCCGATGGCGAGCACGACCCCTGCGGTCGCGATCGCGCGACGCGACGCCGCCATGCCCGCGAGCCCTGCCACGGCGAGCGCGGGACCGAGCAGCGGGGTCGCGGCCGCGCCGATCGTCCCGCGCATGAGCGCATGGAGCGCCGCCAGCGCCGCGATCCCGAGCACTGCAATGGCGCGCACGGGCACGCCGTCGGATTCCGCGATGACCAGCCTGAACAGGATCGCGCCGGCCGCGGCGAGGATCGCGAACACGAACACCGCGCGCAGCAACACCAGAGCGACCAGCAGCGCGTGGTCGGGACTGGCTTCAATCCGGATCTTCTCGTCGTCGTCCGCAGCGGCGGCCGGCGGCTCTGCGGCGGGCGGCGGGCCGGCTCCGACGCGGAAAGAGAGCGCCCCCGAAACGGCGTGAGAGTCCGCGCCGGCGACGCGCCAGCGCAACGTATACACACCGGAGGACGCCGCCGCGAACGCCGGCGCTACGATCAGCGTGGCGCCCTCGGCCGAGGCCGTCACCGGGACCTGCGTGCCGTCGGCGCCGCTCAGCGCGAGACGCACCGGCGCAACCCGCGTCGAATAGCGCAGCGTGATCCGCGCCGGCGCCGCGTCGAGCACCGCGCCGCCCGCCGGCTCGGCCGCGAGCAGCCGCGTGTGCGCGCCCGCCGTCCCGGCGGCCGACGACAGCAGCAGCACGAACAACGCATGCACGACGCGCAGCCGCCACGGCGCGTCCACTACAATGAAGCGCTTCTTACCAAGCGAACTCCCCCGATGAAGCTCGAACGCATCGAACCCATAGCCATCGACATCCCGCTGTCGAAGAACTTCGGCGGCGCGACTTATTCGGTCCTCAAGCGCTGCACGGTCGTCACCCGCCTAACGACGAGCGACGGTCTCACGAGCGAAGTGTACAACGGCGACAACCGCGATCACGTCGGCGAGATCGTGCGCCTCGTGCGCGACGAGATCTTCCCCGTCATCGAGGGCATGAACCTCTTCGAGACCGAGCGCATCTGGGAGAAGATGTTCGCGCTCTCGCACGTCAGCCGCGACCGCAAGCTGCTGCTCGAAGCGATCGCGTGCGTCGACTGCGCGGTGTGGGACCTCGTCGGCAAGGCGCTGGGCAAGAGCGTGCGCGAGCTTCTCGGCGGCTATCGCGACCGGCTGCAGATCATCTCGATCGGCGGCTACTACATGGAAGGCAAGACGCTCGCCGACATCGGCCGCGAGATGGAGCTGTACAGATCCGAAGGCATGGCCGGCTGCAAGTTCAAGGTCGGCGGCCGCTCGCCGGAGGAAGACGCGCAGCGCGTGGCCGCGGCGCGCAAGGCCGCCGGCGACGATTTCGTCCTCATGGTCGACGCCAACCGGGGCTGGGGCGCGCAGGACGCGATCGACTTCGCGCGGCGCGTCGAGCACCTGAACATCCGCTGGTTCGAAGAACCGTGCCACTGGTACGACGACGCGGCGATGATGGCGCGCGTTCGTCAGTCGATTCGCATTCCGGTGACCGCGGGCCAATCGGAGATCACCAGCCACGCGATCCGCCGGCTCGTCGACGCGAACGCGGTCGACTTCGTCAACTACGACGTCTCCGAAGGCGGCGGCGTCACCGACTGGCGGCGCGCGGCGGCGATCTGCGCCGCATCGGGCATCGAGATGGCGCACCACGAGGAATCGCAGATCTCGCAGCAACTGCTCTCCGCCGTGCCTCACGGCACGTACGCCGAATGCTTCGGCGATCCTGCGCGCGACCCGGTGTGGCAGACCCTGTGGGTGAACCGGCCGAAGATCGACAATGGATGGTTCACGGTGTCGCCTGGCCCGGGGTTCGACATCCAGCTCGATCCGGACATGGTGGAACGCTATCGCGTCCGTTAGCGGTGCGTTAGCACGCACCCTACTTTTCGACCGTTGAAGCATCTCATCGAAGCCCGCTCCTTCCGCGTCCTGTTCGCGGGCTGCCACAACTTCTGGGTGCTGAAGAACGCGAACGGCCACACGCTCGCCGAGCTGCACGGCCTCGCGTACGACCGCGTCAACAAGAAGGTCCTGCCGATCGGCACCACGAAAAACCACGGCCTGCGCGTGTTCGCGTACGCGCACGACGAAAGCTATGCGCGCGCGAGCGGCCTGCCGATGGGCTCGACGCGCATGTACTGGAAGAGCCGCGTGAAAGCGGTCTACCAGGGCGAGGACGCGCTCGCGCGCTGGAACGCGGCGCTGAAAGCGATGCCGCTCCTCGACGGCCTCGATCTCGACTATCCGCCGTTCGGCTTCAACGTGCTCTCCGCGACGGTCAACAGCAACTCGGCCTACCGCACTTTCGGCGAGATCATGGGCGTGCCCATCCCCACGTTCGCCGGGGTGCTCGGTCCCGGCTGCAGCAACCGCATGCTCGCCGGCGAAGCGCTCGAGCGCCTGTCGTTCCGCGCTGCGCGAACCGACGCCCGAGCCTGATCGCTTACGCTTTCTGCGGGCGCACCGGCTTCTTGTAGCGCCCGACCGGCACGAGCTCGGCGACGGTGCCGCCGGGCGCGCGGAATTTCACCGGGATTACGCCGGGATCGCTGATGATCTCGCAGCCGTAGCTCAGGATCTCTTTGGTCGACTTCTCGAGGTCTTCGACTTCGACCGCGAAGTGGTGGATGCACGGGCCTTCGCCCGAAGCCCTGGATTCGGCGGAGTCGGTGCCTTCGTCGTACTTGATGAGCGTGAAATCGAGCTCGCCGTCGGTGAGGTGGCGCGACAGGTGATCGCGGGTCTTGCGGGTCTCGGCCTCCCAGAAACCGAAGACTTTCTCGTAGAAGGCGGTGGTCTTCTCGAGGTCGTCGACCTTGAGCGCGATGTGGACGATGCGGTTCGTCATTGAAATCTCCTTGAGGGCGAGCCCGAGAGTGAGCCGGCGACCGCGTTTTTAGAAGACAGCCGGCCGCTTGCGCAAACGCCGTGGTATGCTGCGCGAGCAATCTTATGCGCTGCGGTCACCCCTCTCCTCGCCGCAGGCTCTCACCCTTTCAGTAGTTCTCCGCGAGCCAGCGCTCGCACGCGTCACCGACCTCGTCCAGCACCGCCGCATCGCTGCGTCCCGAGGACTTGAGCACGTGAAACGAGTGATCGGCGCCGTCGAGCCAGTGCATCGTCCAGCTCGTGCCGAGCCGTTCGAGCGTCTGCTCCATCAGCGCTTGCGTGCACAGCGTGTCGCGCGTGCCGTTGAAGCACAGCACGGGCACACGGATGCGCGGCAGGTGCTCGTCGCGCAGCTTCTCGGGCTTGCCCGCGGGGTGCAGCGGATACGCGAACAGCAGCAGGCCGTCGCAGCCGTAACCGTCCGCCGCGAGCATCGACGCGGTGCGTCCGCCCATCGAGCGGCCGCCGATGAGGAGCTTTTCAGGCGCGAGCTCGGTCCGCGCGCGCTCGATCACCGCCTTGTAGCAGTCCTGGAGGAGCGGCATGCGGTCCGGCGCTTTCGCCCCTTTCGCGCGATAGAGGAAGTTGAAGCGCACGACGTCGAGGCCGCGTCCCCGCAGCTCGCGCACCAGCGCGAGCATGCCGCGATCGTCCATGTGGCCGCCCGCGCCGTGGGCGCAGACGAAGGTCGCGCGGCGGCTCGCCGTCGCCGGCTCGTAACGCGCCACGGTCGCATCAAGGCCGACCGAAATGTGCCATTCTTGGGCTGCACCCATAACAGGAATCGCAAGGAGGAGAGATGAGAGTACCGTACACCGCCGCCTGCGCGGCGCTCGCGCTGGCGTCGCTCGCCGCTCAAGCGCAAGGGCAGTACCCGACCCAGCAGATCCGCATCGTCTGCCCGTTCCCGGCCGGCGGCGGCACCGACCTCACCGCGCGCTTGCTCGGCGAGCAGCTTTCCAGGACGTTCGGCCATCCGGTGGTCGTCGACAACCGCACCGGCGCGAGCGGCATGATCGGCACCGACGTCGCCGCGAAAGCGAAGCCGGACGGCTACACGCTGCTCCTCGCGTCGGGCGAGATCGCGGTCAACCCGCACCTCTATCCCAAGATGGCGTACGACTGGGACCGCGACCTCCAGCCGATCACCCTGATGGTGAAGGTGCCCAACCTGCTCGCGGTGAACATGGACGTGCCCGCGAAGAACGTCGCGGAGCTGATCGCGTACGCCAAGCAGAACCCGAACAAGCTCACCTTCTCGTCGAGCGGCGTCGGCAATCCGCAGCAGCTCACCGGAGAGCTCTTCAACAAGATGGCCGGCGTGCACATCAGGCACGTGCCCTACAAGGGCGCGGCGCCGCAGATCGCGGACGTCGCGGGCAAGCACATCACGATGACGTTCGTCAGCATCGGCGCGGCGCTGCCGTTCGTGCAGAGCAATCGCATCCGTCCGATCGCGGTGACTTCGGCGACGCGCGTCTCGGTATTGCCCGACGTGCCGGCGATCGCCGAGCATCCGCCGCTCGCGGGTTTCGAGCTCGTGAACTTCTTCGGCTTCTTCGGTCCCGCGGGGCTGCCCGATCCGATCCTGCGCAGGCTGAACGCCGCGGCAGTCCAGACGTTGAAAACGCCCGAGATCGCCGCGAAATTCCGCAACATGGGTTTCGAGCCCTCGCCCACCACGCCCGAGCAGTTCCGCGAGTTCATCCGCGGCGAGTCGGCCAGAGCCGCGAAGGTCATCGCCGAAGCAGGGATCAAATTGACCGAGTGACGCGACGCGTCACTCGATCATCCCCGCGCAGGCGGGGATCCATCTTCCAGCCCCGGGGCCCGGATTCGACGCGCGCTATATGCTCTACGACAGCGGCAAGCTGCCGCCCTCGCCGCGATAACCGCTCAGCCCGCGAACGCGGCGAGCCGCTTGAACGCCTTCACCTTCTCGCCGCGCTCGACGTTCGCCTTGTTGAGCGCGTCGCGCATGACCTCGATCGTCTTGTCGTACGTCGTGCAGTCGACCGGAAACGGCGTGCCGTCCTTGCCGCCGTGCGCGAACGAGTAGCGCGCCGGGTCCCTGCGGCTCGCGGCTTCGCCGTAGATGAGCTCGGAGGTGAGCGCCAGCGCGCGCAAGGTCTTCGCGCCGACGCCTTCGATAGCCAGCAGCGCCTCGAAGTCGGCCGGCGCTTCTTCGTAGGTCCTGAGCAGGATCTTCTTCAGGTACTTGGGATCGACGTCGGCGTCCCGTATCCAGTGATGCCGCGGCATGTCCAGCAGCGGCAGGTGGTGGAACGCTTCGAGCGTCACGCCGGGTTTCTCGCGCGCGAGCGCCGCCGACGCCGATCTCACCTTCGCGCTCTCGGTTGCGACGAGGTTGAGCGTCGGCGTGGCGGCGTCGCAGCAGATCGCCGCGTGCGGCTCGTCGACGTAGCTCGACACGCCGTCGGAGAGCCAGTGATAGCGCCGCGCCATCGACGTCTCGTCGTTCATGCCCTGCTGCACGATGCACCACTGGCCGGCCGCGGTGAAGACGAACGCGTGGTGGTAGAGCTGGTAGCCGTCCTGCACAGCCGAGTTGTCGACCTTGGCCGAGATGCGGCTCGCGTAGACCAGCGGATGAGGATCGCGGCCGAGCTTTTCACACGCGGACGTGATCTCCGCGGGCGTCTTGCGCGAGGTCGCGCCCTTGCCGCCCGCGACGAAGAGCCCAAGCTCGCGCTCGGTGCCTTTGAGGCCTTCCTTGAGCGCGCCGCACACCGTGGTCGTGAGGCCGCTCGAATGCCAGTCGAAGCCGAGCGCGCAGCCGAAAGCCTGGAACCAGTAAGGGTCCGACAGCCTGCGCAGCACTTCTTCCCGCCCGAACTCCTGCGCGATGTAGATCACGATCTCCCGCGACAGCGGGACCATGCGCTTGAAGAGATAGCTCGGCGCTTTGCCGCCGTGGAGCGGGAGATGGGCGAAACCGGTGCGGGACATGATCTGTATGCATGTCCAGTATACGTCATTCCCGACCCGCGGCAGCGGAAGCGATCGGGAATCCGTTTTCAACGCCTTTCAAGCGTCAAAATGGATTCCCGCCTTCGCGGGAATGACGTTAGGCGCGCAGCGTTCGGGCGAGATAAGGCGCCGTCCGGCTGCCCTTGGCTCGCGCGAGCTCCGCGGGAGTGCCAGCCGCGACGATCCGCCCGCCTTCGTCGCCCGCGCCGGGACCGATGTCGACGACCCAGTCGCTGCCGGCGACGATGTGCATGTCGTGCTCGACCACGACCACGGTGTTGCCGGCGTCGACGAGCCCGTCGAGCTGTGCCTTGAGCTTCTCGACGTCGGCCGGGTGCAGCCCGGTCGTCGGCTCGTCGAGGACGTACAGCGTGTCGCCGCGCTGGATGCGCTGGAGCTCGGTCGCGAGCTTGATGCGCTGCGCTTCGCCGCCGGAGAGCTCGGTCGCGGGTTGTCCGAGCCGCAGGTAACCGAGCCCGACCTGGCGCAGCACGTCCAGCGCGCGGCGCACGTGAGGCTCGTCTTCGAAGAACTCGAACGCAGCGTCCACGGTCATTCCGAGCACTTCCGCGATGTTCTTCTCGCGATAGGTCACTTCGAGGGTCTTCGCGTTGTAGCGCGCGCCCTTGCACACCGGGCACGGCGCGTACACGCTCGGCAGGAACAGAAGCTCGACACAGACGAAGCCTTCGCCTTCGCAGTTCTCGCAGCGCCCTTTCGCCACGTTGAACGAGAAACGTCCCGCGTCGTAACGGCGCGAGCGCGCGACCTTGGTCGCGGCGAACAGCTTGCGCACGTGATCGAAGAGCCCGGTATACGTCGCGAGATTCGAGCGCGGCGTGCGGCCGATCGGCTTCTGGTCGACGCGGACCAGCCGCTTGATCGTCTCCATACCGGCCGCGATGCGGCCTTCGGTCGGGATCACCGCTGCGCGCTCGAGCGCTTCGCCCTCTTCTTGCTCCACGGGAACCTCGTGACCGAGATGCGAAGCGACCAGCTCGACCAGCACCTGGGACACCAGCGTCGACTTGCCGGACCCCGACACGCCGGTCACGCTGGTGAACACGCCGAGCGGGATCTCGACGTCGAGCTCGACGAGATTGTTGCGCGTCACGCCTTCGAGCTTCAGCCAGCCGGACGGCGAGCGCGGCTCGCGCGTGAACGGCGCATGGTCGTCGAAGAGATAGCGCCGCGTCTTCGACGGCTTCACGTTCGCGAGCCCGTCGGGCGGTCCGCTGTACAGCACCCGGCCGCCGTGCTGGCCCGCATCCGGACCGATGTCGACGATCCAGTCGGCATGGCGGATCACGTCGACTTCGTGGTCGACGACGAACAGCGAGTTGCCCGACTGCTTGAGGTGATCGAGGGCGACGAGCAGCGCTTCGGTGTCCGCCGGGTGCAAGCCCGCGGAAGGCTCGTCGAGCACGTACACGACGCCGAAGAGGTTCGAGCGCACCTGGGTCGCGAGCCGCAATCGCTGGAGCTCCCCGGGGGAGAGGGTCGGCGTGCTGCGCTCGAGCGAGAGATAGCCGAGGCCGAGCTGCATCAGCGTGCCGATGCGCGCGACGAGGTCTTCCGCGATGCGCCGCGCGGCGATCGCCTGCTCGGGGTGATCGCGCGACATCTTCCGAATTTCAGCGCTTGCGCCTTCCGCCGCCGGCCTGAAGATGCCCGTGAGCGCTTTCAACGGCTTCGCCGACATCTCGGCGATGTCGAGCCCCGCGAAGCTCACCGACAGCGCTTCCTTCCTGAGGCGCTTGCCGTCGCATTCGGGGCAATCGGCGCTGACGAGATAGCGCGACACGCGCTTCTTCACCATCGCGCTCTGCGTCGTCGCGAAAGTGTGCAGCACGTAGCGCTTGGCGCTGGTGAAAGTGCCCATGTACGACGGCTCTTCCTTACGCTTCCGCGCGCGCTGCACGTCGGGGAGATCGAGCCCCGAGTACACCGGCACCGTCGGCTGCTCGTCGGTGAAGAGGATCCAGTCGCGGTCCTTCTTCGGGAGCTCGCGCCACGGCTTGTCGACGTCGTAGTTGAGCGTCATCAGGATCTCGCGCAGGTTCTGTCCCTGCCACGCCGGCGGCCATGCGGCGATCGCGCGCTCGCGTATGGTCAGCGTGTCGTCGGGAACCAGCGATCTCTCGGTGACGTCGTAGATGCGGCCGAGGCCGTGGCACGTCGGGCATGCGCCTTCGGGCGTGTTTGGCGAGAACGATTCGGCGTAGAGGATGCCCTGCCCCGGCGGGTAATGGCCCGCGCGCGAGTACAGCATGCGCAGGAGGTTGGAGAGCGTGGTCACGCTGCCGACCGAGGAGCGTGAGGTCGGCGCGCCGCGGTGCTGCTGGAGCGCGACCGCCGGGGGCAGGCCTTCGATCGTGTCGACTTCGGGGATCGAGAGCTGGTCGAAGAGCCGGCGCGCGTACGGCGACACCGAATCCAGGTAACGCCGCTGCGCTTCGGCGTAGAGCGTGCCGAACGCGAGGGAAGACTTGCCCGAGCCCGAGACCCCGGTGAAGACGACCAGCGCATCGCGCGGGATCTCGACGTCGACGTCCTTCAGGTTGTGCTCGCGCGCGCCGCGCACGTGGACGAAACCGGAGAGTTCTTTTTTCATATGCGCTGACCGCAGCAGGATTCGCTCCCGGCCTTTAAGATCGTCCGATGGACATCTCACGCATCCTCGCCGCAGAGGCCGATCGCCTCGCCGCGCTCTGTCTCGACGTGCTGCGCCGGCGCTACCCGCACAAGCTCGACCACCTGATCCTGCACGAGCGCGACAACCCGCTGCCCGGCGAGATCCACCCGGTGTTCTCCGGCTGCTACGACTGGCATTCGAGCGTGCACATGCACTGGTCGCTGCTGCGCCTGTACGAGTCGGTGCAGGATGCCGATCTGCGCTCCGGGATCGGGCGCCATTTCGAATCCCGGTTCACTCCCGCGCTCGTCGCGGTCGAGCGCGCTTATGCGGGCGAGCCGCAGCGCGGCGGCTTCGAGCGGCCGTACGGCTGGGCGTGGCTGCTCAAGCTGCATGCCGAGCTTGATGCCCGCGGCAGCGGCGACGCGCGCATCGCCGGGTGGGCGGCCGCGCTCGCGCCGTTCGCTTCGGAAGTGGCCGGCCGGCTCGCGGCGTTTCTTTCGAGCACGCCGTATCCGGTGCGCTATGGCGCGCATCCGAACTCCGCCTTCGCGATGGTGCTCGCGCGCGATTACGCGCTGGCGCTGCGCGACGAACGGCTCGCACGCGCGATAGAGGCCGCGGCGCGCTCGTGGTTCCTGCACGACGAAGATTGCCCCGCACGCTACGAGCCCGGGGCGACCGATTTTCTGTCGCCGGGCTTGTGCGAAGCGCTGCTCATGAGCCGCCTGCTCGGCGCCGACTTGACCGCGTGGTGGGCGCGATTCGATCGCTCGGGCAAGGCGATCGGGCACTGGCGCGTACCCGCGGTGGTCGCCGATGCGGCGGACGGCCAGCTCGTTCACATCGCCGGCCTCAATCTCTCGCGCGCGTGGTGTCTCATCGCGCTTCGCGATGCCGTGCCGCCCGAGCAGCGCGACACGCTGATCTCAGCCGCCGAGGACCACTGGAAAGCCGGCTGGCCGTACGTCACCGGCGGCGAGTTCGTGGCGACGCACTGGCTGCTGAGCTTCGCGATGCTCTGCTCTGAAGCGTTGGCTGACGCCGAACAAAGCATTAACGCAGAGGACGCGGAGGACGCGGAGGACGCAGAAAGAGATCACGGTCGGTAAAGCATGGAGGCGCAGGGAGTGGCTACCTGTTTAGCTTTGCTTTTCCTCTGCGTCCTCTGCGGTTAAAGCCTTTGCTTCAAAGGAGCGGTGCGCTTGCGCGCACCCTACGAATGAATCGCGTAGGGTGCGTGGTAACGCACCGCTAGCGATACAGATCGCGATTGACGAACTCGCCGTTGAGCGGCGCCGACAGGTCGCTCGCGAGGAACACCATGACGCCGCGCTTCCTCGGCAGCATGCGCCGCACCGCGGCGCGCGAGCAGAGAAAGACGCTCTTCAGATTGAGCGCCATGACCGTGTCCCAGTGCTCTTCGGTCATCTCGGCGAGGCTGCGAACGTCCTCCCGAGGTATCAGTTCGAAGCCAGCGCGGTGATTGCGCCCGCATCCTGCGTTTCGTCGATATTCCAGATCGCCTCGATGAGACGCGGCACATCGCATGTCGAGCCGCCGAACTCGACGAGATCGCGCAGCTTGCGCTCGAGGTCGTCGTCGGTGAGCGGCCGTGCGCTGCTGCCGCGCGCGCTCTCGACCCGTTGCGTGAACGTTCCGCCGCCGCGCAATTGCACCGAGACCGTCACGCTTTCGACGGGACAGCGTGCATCGTCGATGACCTGCACTTTCTCGCGCAGCGGACGCAGCGCCGCGTCGTTCGCGGCTGCGTCATCGAACTCGGCGAGACCCGCGCGACCCCGCGCGAACACCACCGCGACCGCGTGCTGCGCGCTCACCTGGGCTTCACGCCCCGAAGTCGGATGGACGCGGTCGGTGCGCTCGCGCAGGAGCGGGTGCCCCGCGATCGCGACGCGCTCGATCGCCGCGGCATCGACGCGCTCGCGCAGCGCGAAGCACGCTTCGATGACCGGGCTCAGCACGATCCCCACCGGGTAGAGCTTGTAAGTGTTCGATGCGAGCTCCCACGATCGCCCGAGGCCGCTGTCGAGGCGCGAGGCGTCCCACTCGTTGCCGGTGACGCGCAGGAAGCCGTAGGTCCCGGCGAGCGGCTCGGCGGGACCGAAGACGCCTTCGGCGGCGTACATCGCCGCGGCGAGGCCGTTGCGCGCGGCGTTGCCGACGCTGATGCTCTTGGCCATGGTGCCGAGCGTCTCCAGCAGCCCGCCGGCCTGTGCCGACGCGTCGCCGAGCGCCCAGACGAAACGCTCCGCATCCAGCCCGAGGACCTTGCCCGCCGCCGCGGCCGCGCCGAATACGCCGCACGTGGAGGTGATGTGCCAGCCGCGGCGGTAGTGACCGGGCGAGACCGCGTTGCCGACGCGGCATTCCGCTTCGACGCCGAGCGCGAATGCGAGCAGGAGATCGCGTCCGGACATGCGCCGGGCCTCGGCAAGCGCGAACAGCGCCGCCGCGACCGGCGCGGTCGGATGCAAAACGGTGTAGAGGTGAGTGTCGTCGAAGTCGAAGACGTTCGCGCTCGCGGCGTTGACGAAAGCGGCCGAAAGCGCATCGAGGCGCTCGCCGCGTCCGATGACCGTCGAGGTCGCCGCGCCGGCGAAGCGCCGCAGCACGCGCGAGGTCGCTTCGACCGCGTCGTCCCGGCACCCGCCGAGCGCGCACGCGAAGTAGTTCACGAGCGAGCGCTTCGCTTCGTGCTTCACGTGCGCAGGCACGTCGTCCCACGTCGCCGCGGCGAAGAATTCGGCGAGCCGCCGCGTCGGTCCTGAAGTCAGGGTCATAACTGTCGTCATCCTGGCGAATGCCCGGATCCATTTTCGCAATGGGTGCCGGCCTGCGCCAGCACGACGTGCGTCAGCGCGCCGGCGCCGGCGCGGCTTCGATCCGCGGCTCGTCCGGCAGCAGCAGCACGACCGCGGCGCGCAGCGCGGCGATCACCGCCATCACCCACAGCGCGGTGGCGAAGCCCATCGTCTTCACCATCGGCCCGAGCAGCCACACCGCGAGCGAGCTGATGCCGAACGCCACCGTGAGACGCATGCCCGCCACGCGCGAGCGCAGGCGATCGTCGACGTAACGCACGATCATCGCGTCGGTGAACGGGATCGAGCCGAAGACGAACACCATCACCGCGAGCAATGCCAGGAACATCCACCAGTCCTGGGTATACGCGGCGACGATGAGCAGCGGCACCTGGATCACCGACATCCAGAGCTGGAGCGGCTTGAACGGCATGGTGTCGATCAGCTTGCCGACGACGAGCTGCGCCAGCGAAGCGACCGCGTAGATCACCGCGAGCAATGTCCCGATCACGGCCGGATCGCTGATCACGCCCGCGAAGCGCTCGCTGAGCAGCTGTGCGTTGCCGTTGGTGGTGAAGTTGAAGACGAGGCTGCCGGCCGCCGCCGCGACGGTCATCACGCTGAACGCGCGGACCATGTCGGTCTTCGACAGCGCGACTTTCGCTTTCTCCTTGCGCTTGTGCGGCGCTTCGGTCTCTTTCGGGCAGACGATCGCGAAGACGATGCCGCACGCGATCGAGAACAGGCCCGGCACGATGAACGCCGCGCGCCAGCCGAACCACTTCACCAGAAACCCGGTGACGATCGCCGCCACCGCGATGCCGAGGTTGCCGGCGAGACCGTTGACGCCGATCACCACGCCGGGGTTCTTCACGTTCTGCACGAGCATGGGGATGCCGACCGGGTGGTAGATCGCGGCGAACGCCCCGATCAGGGTCAGCGCCGCCGCGAGCTGCCAGGCGTTCTGGGTGAACGCGGTCAGAATCGCCGCAGCGCCGATGCCGACGAAGAAGATGATCATCATCACGCGGCGGCCCCACAGGTCGCCCAGGCGTCCGGCGGGCAGCGATCCCAGGCCGAACATCGCGAAGGCGCCGACGGCATAGGGCATCAGGTCTTCCCACTTGGCGTAGCCGAAATCGGCCGCCATCGCCGCGACGGCGGTCGCGAAGATCAGCAGGAACATGTGGTCGATCCCGTGCGCGAAGTTGAGCAGCAGCGAGACGAGCCGGCGATGCGTGACGGGAGCGGCGTCGGGCGTAGTCATGGTCGGGTGGATGTCTTTTGGGCCTCCGAGTGTGCCTGAGCTACAATCGTCCTGCTCTCGCCGTTTTCCACCGAATCTTCTCGAAATGGACAAACGCCTCCCGGCCGCGCCCGAACGCCCGATCGCCGATGACCGCGCTCCGGCCGTCGTCACCCGCACTACCTCCTACCCCGGACGCCATCACATCGAGCCGCATTGGCACGACCGCGCGCAGTTCGTGTTCGCGGTGGCCGGGACGATGAGCGTGCGAACCCACCGGCGGACGTGGATGGTGCCGACCAGCCGCGCGTTGTGGGTACCCGCGCGCACCGTGCACGAGATCCAGATGCACGGCACCGTGGAGATGCGCAGCGTCTACCTCGCCGACGCGGCCGCCGCGGCGATGCCGAACGACTGCGTGGTGCTCGAGGTGACACCGCTGCTGCGCGAGCTCGTGGTGCGCGCCGCGGCGCTCCCGCCCGGCTACGACGAGAACGGCGACGACGGCCTGCTGATGCGGTTGCTGGTGGCGGAGATGCGCAAGCTGCCGCAGTGCTCGCTCGACCTGCCGCTGCCCGAAAGCGAGGACCTCGTGCAGCTTTGCGAGCGCATCCTCGAAGACCTGTCCACGCGCCGGACGTGCGCCGGCGACGCGCACGACATGCAGACGAGCAGCCGCACGCTCTATCGTCGCTTTCTCAAGGAAACCGGGATCACTTTCGCGCGCTGGAAGCATCAGGCGCGGCTGCTCGAATCGGTGCAACGGCTCGCACAGGGCGCGCCGGTGACCGCGGTCGCGCTCGATCTGGGCTACGAGAGCGCGAGCGCGTTCTCGACGATGTTCAGGCGGTCGCTGGGGGTCTCCCCGCGAGGGTTCGTCACGCCCACCATGTAGGGTGCGCGCGAGCGCACCGCGCCTTTTGCGGTGCGTGGCCACGCACCCTACGTCAGTGCGCCCCCGCCGCTGCGTCCGCACCGGCGCCGACGCGTGCCGGCTTGGTGAGCCACACCAGCCCGATCAGCATTACGAAGAGCACTGCCGAGACGTAGAAGATGTCGTTCGCCGACATCATGAACGCCTGCTGGTCGATCATGCGATTGACCGCGGCGGCCGTCTGGTCCGGCGTCATGCCGCCCGCCTGCATGCCCGCCAGCGCCTGCGTCGCGTTGGGGTTGTAGACCGAGATGTGCTCGGCGAGCTGCGCGTGGTGCAGGGTCGCGCGATGGTCCCACAGCGTGGTCGAGATCGACGTGCCGAACGAGCCCAGCGTGATCCGCGTGAAGTTGGACAGGCCGCTCGCGGCGGCGATCTGGTCGGGCCGCAAGCCCGAAAGCGTGAGCGTCACCAGCGGGATGAAGAAGCACGCCACCGCCGCGCCCTGGATGATCGTCGGGATGAGGATGGTCTTCAGGTCCACCTGGGTGTTGAAGTTCGAGCGCATCAGCATCACCGCCGCGAACACGCCGAACGCCGCGGTCGCGAAGATCCGCGGATCGACCCTGTTCAGGTTCTTGCCCACCAGCGGCGTGATGAAGATCGCGAGCAGGCCGACGGGCGCCATCGCCAGCCCGGCGAACGTCGCGGTGTAACCCATGTATTGCTGAAGCCACAGCGGCAGCAGCACCACGTTGCCGAAGTACGCGCCGTAGCCGAGCGAGATCGCGGCGGTGCCCATCGCGAAGTTGCGGCGACCGAAGAGCCTCAGGTCGACGACCGGATGCTCGTCGGTGAGCTCCCACACGATGAAGAGCGCGAGCCCCAGCGCCGCGACGATCGCCAGCGCGACGATCTGGCCCGAATGGAACCAGTCGAGGTCCTTGCCCTTGTCGAGCATCACCTGCAGCGCGCCGACCCACAGCACCAGCAAACCGAGCCCCACCCTGTCGATCGGCAGCTTGTGCGTCGGCGTCTCGCGGCGCCGATAGATCGCCCATGTCGCCGCCGCGGCCGCGAGGCCGACCGGCACGTTGATGTAGAAGATCCACGGCCACGACACGTTGTCGGTCAGCCAGCCGCCGAGCAGCGGCCCCATCACCGGCGCGACCAGCGTCGTGATCGACCACATGGCGAGCGCGGTGCCCGCTTTTTCCTTCGGATAGCTGGAGAGCAGCAGCGTCTGCGACAGCGGGATCATCGGGCCCGCGACGAAACCCTGGATGACGCGGAACAGGATCAGCGATCCGATCGTGGGCGCGAAGCCGCACGCGAGCGACGCCAGCACGAACAGCAGGATGGACGCGATGAAGAGCTTCACCTGCCCGTAGCGCTGCGAGAGCCACCCGGTGAGCGGCAGCGAAATCGCGTTCGCGACGCCGAACGACGTGATCACCCACGTGCCCTGCTCGGGCGAGACCCCGAGGTCGCCCGCGATCGCCGGCAGCGACACGTTCGCGATCGACGTGTCGAGCACGTTCATGAACGTCGCAAGAGAAAGCGCCACGGTGCCGGCGAGGAGCGCGCCGCCCTGGAGCGGCGCGGGGTTCTGGGCGCTCATGAGGTTACTGCCGCGACTTCGCTTCCGCGGTATGCGTGCTCGCCGCGACCGCGACGGCGGCCTGACCCGCAGGGTCGATCGCCGGCGAGCTCGCGCCGCGTCCGGTTCCGTTGTTCCGGGCGACGATCGACTTCACGCGCCGGTCCGCCGCCTGGTCGATCGAGCCGTACACCTGGGTCGCGTCCGCCGGCGCGCTCTGCGCGGCGCGCGGCAGGCGCTCGCCGCCCTGCTCGGTGGTGTCGACGTCGACCTGCATCGAGAGCCCGACCTGCAGCGGATGCTGCTCGAGCTCTTTGCGGTCGATCGCGATGCGCACCGGCACACGCTGCACGATCTTGATCCAGTTGCCGCTGGCGTTCTGCGCCGGAAGCAGCGCGAACGCGCCGCCGGTGCCCGCGCCGAAACCGACGACCTTGCCGTGATACTTCACCTTCCCGCCGTAGAGATCGGCGGTGAGCGTCGCCGGCTGGCCCGGGCGCATGCTCTTCAACTGCCCTTCCTTGAAGTTCGCATCGACCCATACCTGGTCGAGCGGCACCACCGCCATCAGCGGCACGCCGGCGTTCACGCGCTGGCCGAGCTGCACGCTGCGCTTGGCGACGTAACCGGACACCGGCGCGGGGATGGCGGTGCGCGCATACGCGAGATACGCTTCGTGCACGCGCGCCGCGGCGTTCTTCACGTCGGGATGGCTCTCGATCGTCGTGCGGTCGACCAGCGCCTGCTGCGCGCCGAGCTGCTGCCTGGCGGCGACGAGCGCGGCATCGGCCGCACGCAGCGCGTCGCGCGCGTGCTGGAGCTCTTCGCCCGACACCGCTCCGGACGCGGCGAGCCGCTCGCGGCGCGCGAGATCTTCCTGGGCCTTCGTGTAGTCGACTTCGCGCTGGCGCACGCCGGCCTGGAGCTGACCCGTCGTCGCGTAGAGGTTGCGGACCTGACGCACGGTCTTGGCGAGCGCGCTCTCGGCTTCTTCGAGCGCGACCTTGGTGTCGGCCGGATCGAGCCGCACCAGCGTCTTGCCCGCCTCGACGAAATCGGTGTCGTCGGCATCGATCGCGACGACCGTACCGCCGATCTGCGACGTGATCTGCACCACGTTGCCGTTCACGTAAGCGTCGTCGGTGCTCTGGCGGTCTTTCGCGAAAAACGCCCAGTAAGTGCCGTAGGCGATGCCGCCGGCCGCAAAGACGCCGAGCACCAGCGCGACCAGCTTCCTGCGCTTCGCCTTGTTGCCGTTCGGCGCAGCGGGCGGTACTTCGGTGTCCTGCGTGACTTGTTCTTCAGCCATGTTCTCACCCATCACTTCAGAGCGCCGACGATCGGCGCGTTGTCCTTGTCCTGATAACCGCCGCCGAGCGCGCGCGTGAGGTTGACCGCGATGTCGAGCTCGCGCGCGTCGAGATCGGCCTGCAGGCTCTTCTGCCCCAGCACCTGCGATTCGGCGTTCAGCACCTGGAGGTAGTTGCCGAGCCCTTCCTTGTAGCGAAGCAGCGCGAGGTCGTAAGCGCCCTGCGCGGTCTTCAGACCTTGGTTCGCTTCGCGGCGCTGAGCGTCGACAGACTTCATCGAGGCGAGCTGGTCGACCACTTCGCGCAGCGCATCCGCGAGGCTCTGGTTGTAGCGCTCGACCGCCGCGTCGTAATCGGCGTTCCTGCCCGCGAGGTTGGCGCGCAGCCGTCCGCCTTCGAAGATCGGCAGCCTCAACGCAGGCGTGACGCCCGCCATCGTGCTGCCGGCGTGCAGCAGGTTTCCGAGCCCGATCGCCTGCAACCCGAGGAACGCGACCACGTTGACGTTCGGATAGAACTCCGCCTTGGCGACCGCGATGTCCTTGCGCGCGGCTTCGACGCGCCAGCGCGACGCGACGACGTCGGGACGGCGGCCGATGAGATCGGCCGGCAGCGCCGACGGCAGCGCGAGCGCGCCGATCGATCGCATGCGCGGACGCTCGATCTGCAATCCACGATCGGGACCGGCGCCGAGCAGCGCGGCGATCTGGTTGCGCGTGAGCGCAATCGTCTCTTCGAGCCGGATCACGCGCTCGCGCGCTTCGGGCAGCGCGGCTTCGGCCTGGCGCAGCTCCACACGGGAGTCGATGCCGTTGGCGGTGCGCTGCTCGGTCAGCGCGCGCACGCGCTCGCGGTCGGCGACGAGCGCCTGCGCCACGTCGAGCTGGTCGTACGCACGCTGGAGCTGCACGTAAGCGCGTACGATGGACGTCGACAGGAAGAGCTGCGCAGCGTAACGATCGACGGAGGACGCGTGCGCTTCGTCCAGCGCGCTCTCGTACGCCGAGCGGTTGCGTCCCCACAGGTCGAGGTCGTAGGACAGGTTCGTCGAGAGATCGCCCTGCGTGATCCACGAGCCCCCCAGAGGCGGCGGGAACAGGCCTTTCTCCGGCAGGCGCTCGCGGGTGACGCTCGCGTTGCCGGTCATCTGCGGCAGGCGCGCCGCGTTCGCGATTCCCGCGGCCGCGAGCGCTTTGCGCACGCGCGCATCGGCCGCGCGCAGCGTCGGGCTGCCTTTCAGTGCTTCGTCGACGAGCGCGTCGAGCTGCGGATCGTTGAAACGCGTCCACCAGTCGGCGCTCGGCCACGCCGCGTCGGCGAGCGCTATGCCCTCGAACGAGCGGCTCGCTTCGAGCGTATCCGGCGGCGTGCCGCTCGCCTGCGGTTTCAACCCGCCGGTGCCGGCGCAGCTCGCGAGGAAGGCGGACAGCGCCACGGTCAGCAACGCCTTCTTCATCGCTTCGCCTCTTTCTTCGCGGCTTCCGCCATCACGCAGCCCGCGTTGCCCAGCATGCGCTTGAGCATGTCCTCCATCTGCCGCACCTCGGTCTTGCTGAAACCAGCGAGGAAGCGGTTCACCACGCCGACCGACGCGGCGACGACTTTCGGATAGACGGCCTTGCCTTCGGGCGTGAGCTCGAGCTTGAACGCCCGCCGGTCCGCGGGATCGCGCACGCGACGCACCAGGTTCTTCTTCTCGAGGCTGTCGATCTTGCGGGTCATCGCGCCCGGGTCGTGATCGATGAACGAGCACATGCCCGACGCGGTGTCGGAGATGTCGTTGGCGAGCGCGAGGAGCACGAAGTAGTCCGCGGCCTTCATGCCGAACGGCGCCAGCGCGGTGTCGACTTCCGCCACCATCGCCGCGCGCGTGCGCGCCATCAGGTACGGAACGCTGTTGCGCAGGTCGTAGGTCTGGGGGTCGTAGATAGCGGCCATGGCAGGTCTCATTCGATCGCGAGGACCGGACGATAATTGCCTAGGCAACTATTGTCAAGGCTGCAATTGCCTCAGCAGACTTTAAATCGGGTCTGACCCCGATTTAAAGTCGCTGATCTCTAACGCTTCGCGGTTGCCACCTGCTGCGGCGGCTGCACCGGCGAGCGGATCTGCGCCTGCGCGTGCTGGACCAGCGGGCCGCACTGCACGTCGCTCTGGCCGCCGAGCTGGACGAACGGCAGCACCGCGAGCGGCGGCGCGATGACGCCGAGCGCGGCCGCCGCGAGCGTGCGCGCGCCGAGCTGCGGGATGTCGGGCATCACGGACGGGTTCGCGAACGTGCCGCGCACGTTGATCGGACCGCGCAGCGAGACGAGGCTCTTGCCCTTGGGCTTGGCGACCAGGCGCATGTCGAGCGTCTCGTCCTTGAAGTTCGCCTTACCCTGCCCGACCAGCGTGGTGTGCCGGGTGTCGAAGACGAAGGTGCGGGGCTGCACCACGCCGTTGTCCCACGACAGGTCCGCGACCATGCAGCGGATCGGGATGTTCTTGTCGCCGCGCATGAGCACGAGCAGGGTGTTGGCGACGTCGAGGTTCGACAGCCGCAGGATGAGGTCGCTCACCTCGCCTTCGCCGACCACGAGCGCGGTGTCGCCGCTGGCGCTGCCGAGCATCGCGGCGATCGAGTTGCCGTGCGCGGCGAGCTTCACGCGGCCGTCCAGCTCGCCCACGCTCGCCTTGGAGATCTTGAGCTGAGGCAGGAGCTTGCCGAGCTGGAGCTGCTGGACGCGCACGTCGGCGCGCGAGGCGATCACCTGTTTGCTGCCGTCGAGGGTGATGTCCGACACCAGCTTGCCGCCCGCGACGCCGAAGTTGAGCGGCGCCAGCGTGAGCACACCGTTCCTGAGGATCAGGTGCGCGCTCATGTCGTCGATCGGCAGCTTCTCGGTGATGACGCGCTTGCCTTCGAAGCGCACGTCGGCGTCCGCGGATTTGAGCTTGGCGAGGTCGTACGGCGTGTCGGGCAGGACGCGCGTGGTCTGCGGTGTCGCGACCTTGCCGGGTGCCGTCTTCTCGGCGCCGACGAAGCCCGCGAGGTCGGCGAGGTCGAGGCGCTTCGACGTGAGATCCGCCTTCATGAACTGCGGCGCGCGGTTGCGATCGAGCAGGAAGTCGCCCGAGAGATCGCTGTCGCCGACCGCGCCGGTGAACTTGCGCAGCTCCCACACCTGCCCGTTCTGCACGAGATGTCCGTCGAGCTTGTACGGCGGCGTCGGCGGCAGCGGCACGCCGACGATCTTGTAGAGCTCGTCGAGGCTGCCGCCCGCGATCGTGAGCGCGAGATCCATCGCCTCCATGCGCGCCGGGTCCTTGACCGTGCCTTTGGCGGTCGCGCGCGTGTTGCCCACGCGTAGCTGCACGCCCATCGCGACTTCCGGATGGTCGGTGCGCTGGGTGCGCATCGTCCCGGTCGCGGTCGCCGGCAGGCCGAAGAGACGGCTGTCGGTCACGTTCACGTTCGCGGCGAGCTGGATCACCGGTTCGATCCGGCCCTTGAACTCGAAGCGGCTGTTGATCTGCGCCTTCTCGTACTTGCCGAACTGCGACGGGTCGAAGTTCGCGAGGCGCCCGCTGATCGCGAAATCCTTGCGGGCGTTGAGCGCGACGCGGCCCCGCGTCGTGACCTCCGCCTTGCCGGCGCGCGTGTAGGCTTCGTCGATCTGCACGACGCGGTCGTGCAGCGCGGCCGCGACGCGCACCTGGTAGCCCTGCTGACCGAGCGCGAGCTTGACGCGCTGGGTGTCGGTGTCGCCTTGAAGCGCGAGCTGTCCGCCCAGATGCGTGGCGTGCAGCCCGGTCTGCAGGCCGCCCACGTTGAAGTTGCGGGTGACGAGCTTCACCTCGCCCTGGCCGTCTTTCACGGCGCCCGCACCCGCGAACTGGCCGGCGTTGCCGAGGTCGAGCCTGACGTCGTTGAGCGCGAGATCGTCCGGTACGCCGGCAAGCGCGGTGGAGAAGCGTGCGAACGGCAGCTTCTTCGCGTCGACGGTGCCGGGCTTGCCGTTGGTCAGCACGATCGGGCCGGAGAGCCTGCGCTCGCCATCGGTGACGATGTGACCTTCGCCGCTGAGCGCCGCCGTCGGCGCGCCTTTGCTCCATGCGCTCGGATCGAAATCCTTCGCGGTGAACTGAAGCTCGGTCAGCGGCTGGGCGTCGTACGGCGCCACCGCGAGCTTCATCGACGCGGTCGCTTCGCGCGCCCTGGCTTCGAGGTTCGCCACCGCGTTCATCAGCGAGCCTTCGAGCTTCGTCGTGGCGTTGTAAACGCCTTCCTCCAGCGACGCGAGCTCGACCTTGCCGTCGAGCGGGAAAGGCGCGTCGGCGCCGATCTTGAGCGCCCCTTTGACCTTGCCGTACTGCGTCGAGAGCGACTTCACCTCGCCGTGCAGCTCTTTGCGGTTGCCCGAGAACGCGGCGGTGAGGTCGCGTACTTCGTGCGTGCCGGCTTCGTTCGTCACGCTGAGGGTGCCGATCCGGACATCGGTGATCGCGAAAGACATGGGCGCACGCAAGGTTTCTGGCGGCTTTTTCTCCTCGTCCGATTTCGCGAGCTCGAGGCGTACCGATTTCGCGCTCATCGCGCCGACCGCGACCTGCCCGATCAGCAGCCGGATCGGGCGCCACGTCATGTGCGCGTCGTCGATCGCGATCCTGCCGAACTTGTCCTCGTAGCGCAGCTCGCGCACGTCGATCGAGCGCAGCAGCGACCCGCGCAGATCGGCATACTGGAGACGGCCGCCGGTTTTCGCAGCGACGTGCTCGGCCGCCCAGTTGAGCGTCTCCTCGCGCGAGAGCACCCACACCCCGATACCCAGGAACGCGACGACAACCGCGGCGGAAATCGCAATTTTTCTCATCCGAGGCAAGCGTTTGAGTGAGCGCTGTTTATGCTGACCGAACATGAGCGGGCGCCATCGTGTGTAGACACCTCTACCCCGAGCAAACGACCGGCCCGGTTCCCGTCGCGGATCGGCGACAGTCGGCTATGATGCGGACGAAAACAAAAACCGAATGACGAGATGAGCGAATCCCGCCGCGGCCTGTGGACCGCCTTCGACGCCGAGACGCCGGTGCTCACGTACCGCGACGCGTTCGGCCCCGGCCGCGTGACCTCGCTCGCGGTCCGCGGAGCGGAAGGTCTCTTCGTCCTCAGCCCGCCGTACCGCGCGCCGCAGAGCGCTTTCGACGACCTCGCGCGATACGGCGAAGTCCGCGCGCTGGTCGCGACCAACGCGTTTCACCACATGGGCATCCCGGAGTGGAAAGCGCGGTTTCCGAACGCGGCGATCTTCGCGCCCGAGCAGGCGCTCGGCCGGGTGCGCGCCAAGACCGGCATCGCAGCGGTCGAGCCGCTCGCAAAAGCCGCGGCGCTTGCAGGCCCGCGCCTCGAGCTCGTCGACATGCCGTACTACCGCACCGGCGAGGTGCTCGCGCGCTTCGACACCGCGCGCGGCCGCGCGTGGTACTTCACCGATATCGTCCTCAACATCCGGCGCATGCCGCGCAACCCGATCTTCAACCTGCTCTTCAGGATGACCGCCAGCGCGCCGGGGCTGAAGTGGAACCAGGTGGGACCGCGCCTCGTCATGGTGAAGGACTGGCGCGCGCTGAAGCGCTGGATGCGAGACGAATTCGAGCGCGTGACGCCGCGCTGGCTTTTCACCACCCACGGCGAGATCGCCGACGTCGTGAACGAACGCAAAGAGGTGCGCGAGCTTTTCGCAGGGATTCCGAAATAACGCAAGGCGCGGCGCAGCGCGACCTCATCCTCGGCGGCAACGCGCAGCGTCTGTTGCGGTTGTGACGACGGGTCGCGCGGGCGTAAGCTGGCTACAGCCTGCGTCGACCACCGACATTTCGCGGGCTCGGCCGACGCAGCGCCTAGCGTACGGAGGCTGACATGAATCTGACCGTGGAACGTGCAGAGGTCTGGGCGGCGTCGATCAAGGACACGCCGGGTGCGCTTGCGAACGTGCTGACGACATTGGCCGAAGCGGGCGCGAACGTGCAGTTCGTCATCGCGCGCCGGGCGCCGGAGAATCCGGGGACCGGCGTGGTGTTCGTGACCCCGCTGCAGGGCGACCGCGAAGTCCGCGCCGCCACGCAGGCGGGATTCAACGTGACGCAGCGCGTGCAGTCGCTGCGGCTCTCGGGGGCCGACAAGCCCGGGATCGGCGCGGAGATCACGCGCGCGCTCGCGAGCGCCGGCATCAACCTGCGCGGGCTGTCGGCGTCGGTGATCGGCAATCAGTTCGTCGCGTATCTCGCGCTGGATACGGCCGATGACGCGAGCAAGGCCGCCGAAGCATTGAAAGGATAGTCGCTCTATCGTGTACATACCGAAGCATTTCGAAGAAAAAGACATCGCCGTGCTCCACGCGCTCGTGCGGTCGCATCCGCTGGGCGCGTGGGTCACCCAGACCGACACCGGGCTCGAGGTCAACCACATTCCCTTGCTGCTCGACCCGACCCGCGGAGAGCACGGCACGCTCATCGGCCACGTCGCACGCGCCAATCCGATCTGGCGCTCGTTTTCGAAGGATGCCGAATCGGTCGTGATCTTCCAGGGCCCGCACGCCTACATCACGCCGTCGTGGTATGCGAGCAAGGCGGCTCACGGCAAGGTCGTGCCGACGTGGAACTACGCGGTCGTCCACGCCTACGGCATGCCGCGCGCGATCGAAGACCGGGACTGGCTGCTCGGGCTCGTCACCAGGCTCACCGATACGAACGAAGCCGGACGCGAGACACCGTGGCGCGTCAGCGACGCGCCCGCCGATTACGTCGACACCATGCTGAAAGCGATCGTCGGCATCGAGATCCCGATCGCGAGGATCGCGGGCAAGTGGAAGACCAGTCAGAACAGGGCGACCGGGGACAAGCTCGGCACGATCGCGGGCCTCTATGCGCGCGGCGACGAAGCCGCCGCAGCGATGGCGGCGCTCGTCGAGCGCCACGCGGGAGGTAAAGACCCGTGAAGCAGACCTACCAGGGCTCGTGCCATTGCGGCGCGGTGCGCTTCGAAGTCGACGCCGACCTCGATCACGTGCGCGTCTGCGACTGCTCGATCTGCCATCGCCGCGGCGCGCTCATCCATCGCGTGCCGCCCGACGCCCTGCGCCTCCTGACGCCGTGGGAAGGCCTCGAGGTGTACGAGTGGCACACGCGCGTCGCGAAGGACTATTTCTGTCCCACGTGCGGCATCCTGCCGTTCAGGCGGCCGCGCACGGTCGAGGACGTCTGGGGCGTGAACGTGCGCTGCCTCGAAGGCGTGGACCACTCGGACATACCGAGGAAGCCGATCTACGGCAGCCGACTGGATTGAGGAAAACCATGGACTACCTGCTCTTCTACGACGTCGCACCCGATTATCTCGAGCGCCGGGGCGCGTTTCGCGCCGAGCATCTCGCGCTCGCGTGGAAGTTCCAGTCGGAAGGACATCTCGTGCTGGCGGGCGCGCTCGCCAATCCCGCGGACGGCGCGGTCTTTCACTTCAGGGGCGATACGCCTGCGGCAGCCGAAGCGTTCGTGAAGGCCGATCCCTACGTTCGCAACGGCCTCGTCAGCCGCTGGCGCGTGCGGGAATGGGCGACGGTGGTGGGGGATGCGGCGGCGACGCCGGTGCGGCCGGAAACTTGAGTCCTTGAAGGTTAAAATGGATCCCGGATCGCGGCCGCTACCGCGGACGCGTCCGGGATGACGGCGCCTGTCGGTGCCGTCACTTATAGAACCGCTCGCTCGCCCTCTCGTACGCCTCGCGCATGCTGTTCCACGCCTGATCGGCGCCCTTCATCATCTCCAGCCACGCGTCGCCCGAGGCGTTCTGTACCTTGCGCAGCTGCTCCATCGCGTCGTCGCGCCGCTGTCTGAACAGATCGAGCTGTCTTTCGTATTCGGCCTTCTGCCCCGCCTGCGCCTGCTTGGCTTTCTCCTGCCAGTCCTGGAACTGTTTGTTCCACGCGTCGAGCTGGGAGTTCATCCGGGCGACGTAGTCGTCTCTTTCGCTCATGCATGCCTCCATCGAAGGGTGAGGCCCCGCACCGGTCCTAGAAGCGGTCCGGACTGAAGGGTGCAATGTCGAGGCGGGGCGTTCTACCGGCGACGAGATCGCTGATCACCTGGCCCGTCGCGGGCGCGGCCATCAGTCCGAAGTGCCCATGACCGTATGCCAGAAAGATACCTGCCGCAAGCGGGGCGCGCCCGACCACCGGCAGCGAATCGGGCGTCGACGGACGCGTGCCCATCCATTGGCGGTAGCCTTCGACGTTGATACCGGGCAGCAGCCTCGGCGCGAGCTTCGCGAGCGCTTCCGCGCGGCCCCAGTTCGGCGGTGCATCCATGCGCCTGAACTCCGACGTTCCCGCGAGACGGATGCCGCCTTCCATCGGCGCTGCGACGAACTTGCCGTCGGCATCGGTGACCGGCACCCGCAGGTTCACCTTCGGGTCGGGGAGCTCGATGTGATAGCCGCGCTCGGGCGCGACCGGCACGGTGACGCCGAGGCCGCGCACGAGGCGCGGCGACGCGGCGCCGGCCGCCACGACGGCGGCATCGCCGTCGATGTCGCCGTTGCTCGTCTTCACGGTCGCGCGGCCCGCCGCTACCTCGATCCGTTCGACCGCCGCCTGCACGAGCGTCCCGCCGTTCGCGACGAAATGCTTCGCGAGCACGTCGACGACGCGCCACGGGCTGCGCACGTGGCCGTTGTCGCGCAGGAAGAAGCCGTAGCGGTAGTCCTCGGCGAGCGAAGGCTCGATGTCGTGTATGCGCGCGGCGTCGACGATCTCGACTTCGCCGGCGTGCTCGGCGCGGAGCTCTCTGGCGAACGCGCTGCCGGCGAATCCCTTTTCGGTCCGATAGACGTGAAGCATGCCGTCGTGGCGCAGCAGGTCCGGCGCGCCGGCGGACGCGAGGAGCTCGGTGTAATTCTCCAGCGAAGGACCGTTGATCGAGCGCAGCGCTTGCGCGCCTTGAGACGCACGCTCGCGCGTGCACGCGCTGCGAAAGTGCAGGAACCACGGCAGCAGCGAAGGCAGCTGCCGCCACGACAGCGTCAGCGGCCCCAGCGGATCGGTGATCCACTTCGGCACGTTCTTCAGCGTGCCCGGCAGCGCGAACGGAATGATCGAGCTCGGCGCGATCGACCCGGCGTTGCCGAACGACGTGCCCTTGCCCGGCTCGCCCTTGTCGACGACGGTCACGCGGTGACCGTCGCGCTGGAGGTAGATCGCGGTGGCGACGCCGACGATGCCGGCGCCGATGATGGTGATGTCCTGTTTATTCAATCTCTATACTCATCAAAGGCACATGCTGCTGGCACCCGTAGACGTCGCGGTCCTGAATGTCGCCGGAACCCACGGGCCTGCGGATCGTGATCTTGAACGCGACCGCCGGATCGTAAGGCCGGCAGACGAGCACGTCGTCGGCGCGCACGCGGTAGATCTCGGCGATGCGCGCGGCGTTGATCGCACCCGAGCGCTTCACGCGCTCGTATTGCTCCGGATCGTCGAACATCACGTCGAAGGTCACTTCGAAAGGGCCGGCGTTCTTGCTGCGGATCACTTTAGCCAAGTCAAGGAGTGTGGCCATCACGCACTCCTTGACTGAGCGAGGTCGAGGAGCGTCGCCATCAGTTCCTGACCTCCTCGATCGTCATCGGGAAGACTTCGCACGGCTCTTCGAGCGGCATGAGGTGATACACCGCGAAGCGGTACGCGGGCCCGAGCGGCACGCCGAACGGCGAGAACGGATAGGCCATGTTGCCCGCGGTGTTGCGGATGCCCGGATAGCTCGCATGCTGGAGCGTGCCGCGCACGAACATCGCGACCCCGGTCGCCAGCTCCTGCTCGGGCGCGACCGCGTCGATCAGCATCCCGACTTCGTGCGGGTGCGCGTCGGTCACGGGCTCCAGCTTGCCCATCACCGCGTTCTTGCCGTACACGCTGAAGTTGAGCTGCACGCCTTTGGCCGTGAGGCCGAAGCGCGCTTCGGCGCGCTCGCGCACGTCGGCGAAGAGCAGATCGAGCGCGGCGATCATGTAGGGATCGCGGATGCCCACGAGCACGACGCTCCTGTAACCCAGGTGCTCGGCGCCTTCGAGCTTCACGCGGTAGCGCGCGTCCGGGATGAAGCGGCTGCCGGTCACTTTCACGCGCCGCTCGTCGAGCTGCACGAATTGCGCGTGGGTGAGATCGTTCATGCCGCCGGGGCCGGGCTGGAGGCACGGATCGCCGCGCTCGTACAGCGAGTGCCCCGCAACCGATACCGTCGTGCAGCGGTGATCGGGGTGGCACGGCTCCACTTCGAAGTGATCGCGGCGCACGCGCCCGATCAGCGGCTCGGCGAGATCGGTCGGCACCGCCGACAGGCCCGCACACTCGAGGATCTTGCCGCAGTGGAGCGAAAGCCCCGCGTCGTAGCCTTTCAGCATCGGCAGCGCGGCGAAGATGACGTCGTCGCACGCGCGCCCGGCGACGATGACGTCCGCGCCGGCATCCAGCGCTTTCATGAAAGGCTCGACGCCCATCTGCGCGACGATCGGCCCGCAGCGGTCGATCACCTCGTTCGTCAGCGGCTCGGGGCCGAGGCTTTCGAAAGCCTCCTGCGCGTTGCGCCGCTTCAGCTCGGCCTTGTCGATCTCGGCGCTGATCACTGCCATCCGGAAGGACAGGCCGTCCTCACGCGCGATCTCGCGCACGATCTGCACGCATTGCGCGAGCGAGACGTTCGCTCCGCTCGTCAGCGCCGAGCCGACGATCAGCGGAATGCGCTTGGCGCGCGCCGCGCGCAGCATGATCGACAGGTCGTGGCGATAGGTCGCGAGCGGCAGGAACGTCGCGCCGGTGCCGTGGTAGTACGGCCCCATGTCGGTGGAGCCCGCGTCCTGTCCGATGAAGTGGGGGTCGAGCGACATCCCGCGTTTGAACGCGTCGAGGTTGTAACCGCTCCCCATCGAGCCCGAGGGCGCGAGGCCGACGATCTCCTCCATCATCGCTCCCGCCACACCGGCGTCGACGAGCCCGGATGGCCGTAGTCGCGCGGCTCCAGCCCCGAGTGGAACCAGCGCACGAACGTCGTCACGTCGAAGATCGAAATGCCGAGGCGAGCGCCGTAGACCGTCTTCCTGCCAGTCGCTTTTCTGGAATTCACCGCTCCTCCCTGGTTGGCCGTCATTCCCGACCCGCGGCAGCGGGGGCTATCGGGAATCCATGCGACGCGTAGCGTCGTCCTGGCGAAAGCCAGGATCCGTTTTCCGACGATCGCGTCAAAATGGTTCCCCGCCTGCGCGGGGGATGACGATCGGTTGATCACCCGTTTCACTGCTCGATCTTGATATTCGCCGTCTTCACCACCGTCGCCCAGCGCTCGGTATCCCGGCGGATCATCTCGCCGAATTCCTTCGGGCCGCTGGCGACGATCTCCGCGCTCGCCGACGCGAGCCGGTCCTGCACGTCCTTGCTCGCGAGCGCCTTGGAGAATTCGGAGTGCAGCCTGGCGATGACCGGTTGCGGCGTGCCTCTCGGCGCGACCATGCCGATCCACAGCGGCGCATCCATTCCGGTGAGCCCGAGCTCTTCGAAGGTCGGCACGTTGGGCAGCGCCTGCGTGCGCTTCTTCGAGGCGACGGCGATGGGGCGGATGCGGTTGCTGTCGAGCAGTGGCTTGCCCGACGACGCGGTCGTGAAGATCATCGGCACGTCGCCCGACGCGACATCGGTCATCGCGGCGCCCGCGCCTTTGTAAGGCACGCCGAGGAGATTGATGCCCGCGCGCTGGCGGAAGAGCTCCATCGTCAGATGCGACACCCCGCCCACACCCGACAGCGCGATGCCGACCTTGCCGGGCTGCGCCTTGGCGCGCTCGATCACTTCCTTCACGGTCTTCGCGGGAAAGCCGACGTTGGCGAACAGGAACATCGGCGTGTCGACGAAGTGCGTGACCGGCACGAGGTCCTTCGCCGGGTTGTAAGGCATCTTGTGGTACAGCGCCGGCGCGATCGAGATCTGGCCGTTGCTGCCGAGGAGGAGCGTGTAACCGTCGGGCGCGGCGTTCGCAACGATCTCGCCCGCGATGAGTCCGCCCGCGCCGCCGCGGTTGTCGAGCACGAGCTGCTTGCCGGTCTGCTGCGCGAACTTCTCGCCGACCGCGCGTCCCGGAAGATCGAGCCCGCCGCCCGGCGGGTAAGGCACCAGCATGCGCACCGGCCGCGCGGGGAAATCCTCCGCGGCAATGGCCACCAACGAAACACACAAGCAGAAGCAGACCGCGATCCATCGCATAGCAGCTCCTCGTATCAGTGTTTACGTCACCGTTTCATGTCACCGCTTTTCGTCACCGCTTTATCCGTCACCGCCTTACCCGTCACCGTTTCATCCGTCACCTCTCCATCCATCATCCCATCCACTGCAAAACCGGCGCGGCCGCCTCCTCCAGCGACTGCGCGATCACGTCGACGAGCGCGGGACCGTCGTGCTCGGCAGCCTGGCGCAGAACCGAACCAAGCTGCGCAGGATCCTCGACCTTCCACGACTTCACACCATAGCCGCTGGCGATCAGCGCGTGGTCGGTGCGGTCGAAATCGACCGAGAAATAGCGCTGGCCGTAACTCGCGCGCTGGCTCGCCTTGATCCAGCCGTAGGCCGAGTTCGAGAACACGACCATGAGCAAGGGCACCTTGTGACGCACCACGGTTTCGAGCTCGCCCACGGCGAAGCCGAAGCTGCCGTCGCCCATGAGCGAGACGCATTTGCTCGCAGGTTTCGCGAACCACGCGCCGGTGGCCGCGGCCATCGAATAGCCGAGCGCGCCATGCGCACGGTTGGTGAGGAAGTATCGCCCGGCCTGCCGCATTGGGTAATACGCCGAGACATAAGGACACGGCGTGCCCGGATCGGCGACCACGATCGCGTCCGGCGGCAGCACGCGCGCAAGCTCGGCGAGCACGCGCTCGGGCTTGATCGGCCGCGAGGTTGCGGCGGCGAGCGCTTCGAACGCGTCCCATTTGGTCTTGCGGGCTCGGGCGACGATCGCCTTGCCGTCGGCGGCGCCTTTGATGCGCGTGCCTTCCTGAAGCTGCGCGAGCAATTGCTCGAGCGTGAGCTTCGCGTCGCCCACCAGTGCGTGGGCGGTGCGATAGTTCGCCGAGATCGCCGAGGCGTCGACGTCGATGTGCACGATCGGGATCTCGCGCGAAGGATTCTTCCAGTGCTCGGTCGTGGTCGAGCCTGCGCGGCAGCCGACGAACACGACGAGATCGGCCTGCTGCACCACTTCGCGCGTCGCGATGACGCCGCCGTTGGCGCCGACCACTCCCGCGCACAGCGGATGCGTTTCCGCGAGGCTGCCTTTGCCGCTGACGGTCGTGCACACCGGCGCGTCGAGCAGCGTCGCGATGCGCTCCAGCGCGTCGCTCGCACCCGAAGCGATCACGCCGCCGCCGCACACGAACACCGGGCACTTCGCACGCACGATCGCTTCCGCGGCCTGCGCGACGGCGCCGGGATCGGCGCTCGTGCGCCACGCCGGACAGCGCTGATGGCCCTGCTGCGCCCACAGGTCGCCCGGATCGACGCTCTGCTTCATGACGTCGAACGGCAGGCCGATGTGCGTCGCGCCGGGGCGTCCCGTCGTCATCTCGCGAAACGCGCTGCGGATCGCCTGCGGGATCTGCTCGGCGCGGTCGACGACGGTGTTCCATTTGGTCAGCGGCCGATACAACGCATCCTGGTCGAGCTCGGTCAGCGGATAGCGCCCGCGTGACAGCACCGGCACGTCGGAGGTGATGCCGAGCACCGGCACGCACGATTCGTTCGCCTCGACCAGCCCCGGCAGCAGGTAGGTCGCGCCCCCGCCACTGGGTCCTTCGCACACCCCCGGCCGTCCGCTCACGCGGGCGTAACCGTCCGCCATGTACGCGGCGCTGCGCTCGTCGCGCGTGAGCACGTGCGTGATGGCGTGGTCCACGCGGTAGAGCGCGTCGTAGAACGGCAGGCTCGTATCGCCGCAGAGTCCGAAGATGTGCGTGACCCCGTTGAGCTCGAGCATGCGCACCGCGGCTTCCGCACCGTTGAACTGGTCCATCCAAATCTCCGTGTCGGGCGTCTCCCGACTGTATTATGCTTTGTGAAGTCCGCCATACCCCGCAGCCGTTGAAACCGCGCTGAAACACTCTGCCTGGCGGCGGATATTCGGCGTATACACGCGCTTCGTAGACTTGCCAGCTCGCCCTGTGGGAGGTCTGTCATGCATACGCGTAAAAAGCTGCTGCTCGCTCTCGCCGCCGCCGGGCTGTGCGCCGCCGCGGCCGTGCCTTTCGCCGAGTCGACCCACGTCTTCGTTCCGGAGCTCGCGACCATGGACGGCGCGTTCTGCCGCTCGCCGGGGGCCGCAGGCTTCCCGCTGGTGCGCCTCGCGCAGGCCGCGACGAAGAAGACCGAGATCAGTCCCGCCGCGCCCGCCGCGGCGCAGGCGGTGAGCAGCGGCGCCGCTGGCGCCGAGCCGCCGCTGATGCAGGGGCTGGGCACCCGCACGATCAGGATCACGTCGTCCTCCGCGCTCGCGCGCCAGTACTTCGACCAGGGCTACCGCCTCGGCTGGGGTTTCAATCACGACGAAGCGATCCGCGCGTTCAAAAAGGCGCAGGAGCTCGATCCGCAGTGCGCGATGTGCTACTGGGGAGAAGCGTGGGCGCTCGGACCGAACATCAACGTGCCGATGGACGCGAAGGCGAACGCGCCTGCGCTCGCCGCGCTGGAAAAAGCGAAGCAGCTCGCATCGGGCGCATCGGCTGCTGAACAGGCGCTGATCGGCGCGCTCGCCGAGCGCTATTCGGCCGATCCCAAAGCCGAGCGTGCCAAGCTCGACGCTGCGTACGTCGCCGCGATGCGCAATACGGTCAAGGCGTTTCCGGACGATCTCGAGGTCGCGACGCTGTACGCCGACGCGCTGATGAACGTCGCGCCGTGGGATTACTGGGAAGCCGGCGGCAGACGCGCGAAACCGGCCACCGCGGACCTCGTGCCGACGCTCGAGCGCGTGCTCAAGGCCGATCCCGACCATACCGCCGCGATACACCTCTACATCCATGCGGTCGAAGCCTCGGACCGGCCCAGGCGCGCGGAACGCTATGCCGACAAGCTCGCCCAGCTCGCGCCCAATGCCGGCCATCTCGTGCACATGCCCGCGCACATCTATTTCGTGGTCGGCCGCTATCGCGATTCGCTCGCGACCAACCTGAAGGCGGTGAAAGTCGACGAAACGTACCTCGCCGCGCGCAAGCCGTCCGGCGTCTATCCGCTCGGCTATTACCCGCACAACGTGCACTTCGTGATGGTGTCGGCGCAGATGGGCGGCGACGGCGATACCGCCATCGCCGCGGCGGAGAAGCTCGCTGCGCTCATCCCCTCGGAGGCCGCACGCGACGTGCTGATGCTCCAGCCGATCAAGGCCGCGCCCTACTTCGCGCACGCGCAGTTCAGCGAAGCGGGCACGGTGATGCGCCTGCCGCGTCCGGCGATCGACCTGCCGTTCGTCGAGACTGCGTGGCGTTACGCGCGAGGCATCGCCAGCGCGCAGAACGGCGACGTGAAAGGCGCCGCGCGCGAGCTCGAAGAGCTCGAGCGCATCAACGCCGCCAACGATTACAAGGCGTTCGAGCCGCTCAATATCCCCGCGAAAGAGGTCGGAAAGATCTCGGCGCACGTGCTGCGCGCGCGGATCGCGCAGGCCGGCGGCGACCTCGATGCGTCGATCCGCGAGCTCGAAGCCGCCATCGCGCTCCAGGACAAGCTGCCTTACATGGAGCCGGCGTACTGGTACTACCCCATCCGCCAGACGCTCGGCGCGGTGCTGCTGCTCAAAGGCGACCCCAGGGCCGCCCGCGACGCTTTCGGCGGCGCGCTGGCCCGCACCCCGAACAATGCCTGGGCGCTCTACGGCCTGGCGCAGGCGTACGAGAAGGAAGGACTGAAGCGCGAAGCCAGGGCGGTCGAAGCGCGCTTCCAGCGCGCGTGGATGGGCAACGGCAAGAAGAAGATCGTGCTCGCGGCGTTATAGATGCGCCGCGCGATCAAGATCTTCGGCTTCATCGCGCTCGTCATCGCGGCGTACGTCGGGCACTGGTTCTGGCAGGACGACCACGCGCGTACCGCCGCTTCGGCTTTCTGCGATTCGATCGCGATCGGCTCGCCGATGGACGCCGCGGCGGAAAAGCTCGGCGGCATGCCCGACGTGCGGCACGGGTTCATCAAGAACGAGGGCACGTATTTCGCGAGCTTTCGCGGTCCGATCTTCAACGCCTACACGTGCGAGCTGAAGATCGCGGACGGCAAGGTGACATCGAAGACGGTCGTCGAGCCGGTCGATTGAGCGGTGCGCCGGCACGCACCCTCTACAATAGCCGCCCATGGCGGACACACTCACCGAGCTCGACGTCAAAGGCTACAACTGTCCCATTCCGCTGCTGCGGGCGAAAAAAGCGCTGGCGACGATGGCGCCGGGCGACCTGCTGCGGATACGGACCACCGATCCCGGCGCCGAGATCGACTTCAGGGTGTTCGCCGACGCGAGCGGCAACGAGCTCGTTTCCCTCGATGAGGCCGACGGCGTGCTGACGCTGGTCATGCGCAAGCGCGCCTAGCCGCGATCATTCCCCTCGTATTCCCGCCTCTTTCACCACCTTGTTCCAGCGTGGGATCTCTTCGCGGATGAGCTTCGCGAAATCGCCGGGACTCCCGCCGACGATCTCGAAGCCGACGTCCGCCATGCGCTGCCTGACGTCGGGAAGCTCGAGCGCGCGATTCACCGCGGCATTCACCTTGTCGACGATCGCGCGAGGCGTGCGGGCGGGCGCGAGGAGCCCGTACCACGCGTCGGTCGAGAAGCCGGGAAAACCCTGCTCGGCGATCGTCGGCACCTCGGGAAACGCGAACGAGCGCTTGAGACCGGTCGTGAAGATCGGCCGCAGCCTCCCCGCCTTGGCGTGAGGCGTCACCGCGGTCATGCCGATGATGATGAGCGGGATCTGCCCCGACACCGCGTCGGTCACCGCCTGCCCGCCGCCTTTGTAAGGCACGTGCTGCATCTTCACGTTCGCCATGCGGTTCAGGAGCTCTCCGGTGAGATGGCCCATGCTGCCGACGGCCGCGGTGCCGAACGAGATCGCACCGGGTTTTGCGCGCGCGACGGCGAGCAGCTCCTGGAGGTTCTTCGCCTGAACGCCCGGATGCACCGCGCCGATGCTGGGCGCGCTCACGATGTGCGAGATCGGCGCGTAGTCCTTGATCGGGTCGTACGGAAGCTTGGGATTCAGCGCCTGCGCAGTGCCGAGGTTGGCGATATAGCCGAGCACCAGCGTGTAGCCGTCGGGCGCCGCGCGCGCGACGATCTCCATGCCGATGACGCCGTTCGCGCCCGCGCGATTGTCGACCACGACCTGCCTGCCCCATTCGGCCGCGAGCTTCTGCCCGATCACTCGCGCGACGATGTCGGTGCTGCCGCCGGCGACGAAAGGGACGACGAGGCGGACGGGACGCGACGGATAATCGGTCGCTTGCTGCGCAGCGCTCGCGACCGACGCGGCGAGCCCGATCGTCATTCCCGCGAAGGCGACCGTCGTCATTCCCGCGGAAGCGACCGTCGTCATTCCCGCGAAGGCGACCGTCGTCATTCCCGCGAAGGCGACCGTCGTCATTCCCGCGAAGGCGGGAATCCATTTTGAAGTCACCGACTTCATTGCTGAGGTATCCCCGCTGCCTTGATGAGCTTCGCGTACTTCTCGCTCTCGTGGCGGATGTACGCCGCCATCTCCTCCGGCTGCCCGGGCGCGACCATGAAGCCGAGGTCGTCGTAGCGCTTCTTCACTTCGGGCCGCGCGAGCGCCGCGAGCGCGGCCTTGTGCACCGCTGCGGCGATGTCCTTCGGCGTCCTCAAAGGCACCATCAAGCCCGCCCATGACAGCACTTCGAAACCCGGCAGCGTCTCGGCGATCGGCGGCACGTCGGGCAGCTCGGGCACGCGCTTGAGCGCGGTGACCCCGAGCGGACGTATGCGGCCTGCGCGTATGCTCGAAAGCCCGGTCGCGAGCGGCGTGAAATACACCGACGTCTCTCCCGAGAGGATCGACGTCAGCGCCGGGCCGCCGCCCGCGTAGCCCACCGGCGCCAGCTTCACGTCGGCGAGGCGGTTGAAATACTCGCCGGAGAAATAGGTGCCGCTGCCGGTCCCCGCATGACCGAAGTTGATGTCGCCGGGCCGCGCCCTGGCGAGCGCGATGAGCTCGCGAATCGTCTTCACAGGCAGCGAAGGATGCACCGTCGCCACGAACGCCGACGTCGCGACCAGCGTCAGCGGCTGGAAATCGTTCGCCAGATCGTAGTTGAGCTTGCGATACAGCGCCGCGTTGATGCTGTGGTTGGTGTGCGAGAGAAAGATCGTATAGCCGTCGGGCGGCGCTTTCGCCGCGATCTCGGCGCCGATGTTGCCGCCGGCTCCGGCGCGGTCGTCGACGAGGACCTGCTGTCCCATCACCTGCGACATGCCCTGCGCGAGCACGCGCGCGACGGTGTCGGGATTGCTGCCCGCGGAGCTCGCGACGATCATGCGCAGCGGCTTCGCGGGATAGGACTGCGCGTGCGCCGCGCATGCGGGCAGCGCGCAGGCGATGAACGTCACGACCAACCGACCATGGATCACGGTCCAGCCCTCCTCGGGGCCCGTCTTGGTGCGGGCGCGACGATGATTCTACAATCGCCGGACCAACAACGAGGGAGGAGATCGAACGTGAACTCGCGTCGCACGTTTCTCAAGCTCGGCGGAGCCGCTCTCGCATCGACCGCACTGCCCGCAGTCGGCGCGACACAGGCATGGCCCGCGCGTCCGGTCCGGGTGATCATTCCTTTCGGCGCGGGCTCGACGATCGACATCCTGGGGCGCGTCGTCTGCGAGCAGCTCAGCGTGGCGCTCGGCCAGCCTTTCGTCGTCGACAATCGCGGCGGCGCGGGAGGAACGATCGGGACCGCGGTGGTCGCCAAAGCCGAGCCCGACGGCCACACCATCCTCATCAACGCGTCGGCCCACACGGTCGCGCCGGCGGCTTACGCTCACCTGCCGTACGATCCGCAGCGCGACATCGCGGCAGTGGCGATGATCGGCGTCGTGCCGAACGTCGTCGTGGTCGCGCCTTCGAAAGGCATCAAGACGCTCAGGCAGCTCGCCGACGCCGCGAAGAAAGGCAACATGTCGTACGCGTCCGCGGGCGTGGCGAGCGCCAGCCACTGGGGCGCCGAGCGCTTCCGCCTGAGCGCCGGTTTCACCGGGACCCACGTACCGTTCAAGGGCGGTATCGAAGCGCTCACCGACGTGATGGCCGGGCGGGTCGACTGGATGAGCAACGGCGTGTCCTCGGCGATGCAGTTCATCCAGCAGGGCCGGCTGCTGCCGCTGGGGGTCGCGACGCGCAAACGCTCGGCGGCGCTGCCCGACGTTCCGACGACGATCGAAGCGGGTTTCCCCGACAGCGACTACACGTTCTGGAACGCGGTGCTCGCGCCGGCCAGGACGCCGCGATGGATCGTCGACAAGCTGTACGCCGAGACGACGAAGGTGCTGAAGATCCAGGCGGTGCAGGACAAGCTCAAGCCGCTCGGGGTCGAGCCGATGCCGCTCGCGCCGAAGGAGTTCGACGCGATGATCGCGCAGGAGATCAAGACCAACATCGCGCTGGCGAAGCAGGCGGGATTGAAGCTGAACTGACGTGTCGGCGGCGCGTTACGACGCACCCTGCAACGGCTGTTGCTCGAGTGCGCGGACGAGCGCCTCCGGGAAGCGGCGCGCGCCCGTCGCTTCGGCGAGCTCGGCGAGGAAGGCTTCGCGGCGCTCCGCTTTCACCGAATCGCGCACGAGGTTGCGCGCGAGCTGCAGCGCGAACACGTGGACGTCGCCGGCGTCACCGCGCTCGATGTCGTCTTCGAGCGCCCATAATCCCAGCAGCAGCGCTTTCGCGTCGCTTTCCGAAACGATCGCCGAGCGGTTGACGAGCTGCAGGAGCAAGGGCGCGAGCCGCCCGTCGTCGAGATACTCGCGCAGCAGCCCGGTCACCGCGGCGGCGCTGCCGAAGCGCCGGCGCAGGAACAGCACCTCGCTCTCGGATACGAGGGGTTCGGGCACACCGAGCCGGAAATAGCCTGGGAACGACGCCGCCGACGCCACACGCGCAGCGCCCGTTTCGACCGCAACGCCGGTCAATGCCGGGAACAGGCAGCGGCACACGCCGTCGATCGCCGCTCGCACGTCTTCGGGCGCGGCCCTCAGCAGGTCTTCGTAACGCGCGCGCCGCTCGGACGCTTCGTCGCCGCTCGCGCTCGAGGTGAAGAGCGTGCGGTTCGCCGCCATCACCGCGTACACGCGCGGCGCGAAATAGCGGATCGCTTCGATCCCGATGAAGTCGATCGTGTCGATCGCATCCTCGCCCGCGAGACCGAACGCGTAGCGCAGCGAAGCGGTGTAGCCGCCGATGTCGGCGATGGTGCAGAAGAGCGGCGGCAGCGCGGCATAGACGAGATCGCGCCACCGCTCGTCGTCGTCCGGCACGCGCGAGTCTCCGTGGATGCGCGACACCGTCTCGCGCAGGCGCGCGAACAGCACGTGATCGAGCTCCTGCCGGCTCGGCTCGGGCAGCGTGAACGCGATGTGCACGAGCGCCTTGAGCGTGTCGTCGCCGGGCCTGTCGTCTTCCTGCAGGCACGCGGCGACGCGCTTCCTGTCGTAGCTCAACAGGAACACGAGATTGGGCAGGCTCGCCGCGATCCTGACGAGCTTCATCACGATGCGGGTCTGCTGCTCGTCGATGCGGTCGACGTCGTCCATCACGACCACGAGCCGGCCGGGCAGGTTCGCGAGCTTGTCGTGGATGGGGCCGCGCGCTTCGTGCGGGCTGTTGCGCTCGCGATCGTAGGCGACGCGCACCGTATCGGGTTGCTGCGCCGAGAGGCGCAATGAACGCGCCGCGGTCTCTCTCAGCCTCGCTCCGTACGACTGCGCCTGGTGCGGCGCCACCGCGCTTTCGCCGGGCGTGAGCGCCGCGGCGAGCGCCGCGACGAACTCGGACATGAGCTCGCGCTGCTCGGATACGCTCCACGGGTTGAAAGGCAGCACGACAGCAAAGCCGATCTCGTCGAGCGCCTTCAGCACGAGCCCGGTGAACTCGACCTTGCCCGCCCCCCACGCGCCTTCGATGCCGACCACGAGCGCTTCGCGGCCGCGGTAGCTGCCGATCAGCGCAGCGACGCGCCGTGCGAGCGCCACGCGCTCGGGACGATAGGCGTGCGGATGATCGCTGCGGCGATCCACCGCGCCTTCGCTCGCCGGCGCTGTCGGCATATCGGCCCCCCGGGCTCAGTCGACCTGTATCTTCGCAGCTTTCACGACCTCGGTGTATTTCGCGATCTCGCGCTTGATGAGCGCGCCGAACGCTTCCGGCGTGCCGCCCGCCGGCTCGAGCCCCTGCGCCGCGAGCGTGTCGGTCATGCCGGGCAGCTTGAGCGTCTTCTGGAAATCGCTGTTGAGCTTCTGCACGAGCGGCTTCGGCGTCTTGATCGGCACCATCACGCCCTGCCAGTTCGAGACTTCGAAGTTCGCGACGCCCGATTCCGCGACGGTCGGCAGGTCGGGCGCGGCGGCCGCGCGCTTCGCGGTGGTGACCGCGAGCCCTCTCAGCTTGCCGCTCTTCACGTGAGGCAGCACCGGCGGCATGGTGCTGAAGATCATCTGCACGCGGCCGGTCATGAGATCGGTCAGCGCGGCATTCGCGCCTTTGTACGGCACGTGGACGATATCGGTGGCGGTGGCGTACTTGAAGAGCTCGGCCGCCATGTGCAGCGAAGAGCCCGGACCGGCCGAGGCGTAATTGAGCTCGCCGGGCTTCGCTTTGGCGAGCGCGATCAGCTCTTTCACGTTCTTCGCCGCGACTCCGGGGTGCACCGCGAGCACGAACGCCGACGTCGCGAGCAGGCTCACCGGCGCGAAATCCCTGAGCGGGTGGTACGGCAGGTCGCGCCGCAGCGACGGGATCTGCGCGAGATTGCCGACGCTGCCGAGGAACAGCGTGTAGCCGTCCGGCGCCGCGGTGGCCGCGGTTTGGGCGCCGATCAGGCCGCCCGCGCCGCCGCGGTTGTCGACGACGACCTGCTGGCCGATGACTTCGGTGAAACGGTTGCCGACAGCGCGCGCGAGGATGTCGTTACCGCCTCCGGGCGGGAACGGCACGATCATGCGCACGGGTCGGGTGGGATAGTTTTGAGCGAGAGCGAGGTTGGCGGCCGCGAGCGCGCAGCAGCCGAGGATCAGTTTCGATTTCATGGAAAAGGTTCGTGGATATTGCGTTAACGCGAGGAAGCGCGCGCGGCCGCAGGAAAGGAGGTCTCGGAGGGAAACCATGGGTTTCCCTCCGAGGCGTTTACCGGCAGAACCTGAGTAACGCCGCAGGCGTTACTTAGGTTGTTGCACGGTCCGCAGATAAGGCTTGATGGTCTTGAACCCCTGCGGATACTTCTGCTTCGCCTGCTCGTCGCTGACGGCCGGCGGAATGATGAGGTCCTCGCCGGGCTTCCAGTTCACGGGCGTGGCGAGGTTGTGCGTGGCGGTCGTCTGCAGCGAATCGAGCACGCGCAGCACCTCGTCGAAGTTGCGCCCGCAGCTCATCGGATAGGTGAGCACGAGCTTCACCTTCTTGTCCGGACCGATCACGAACACCGAGCGGATCGTCGCGTTGTCGACCGCGGTGCGGCCTTCGACTTTCGCCGCGGCGTTTGGATGGATCATGTCGTAGAGCTTCGCGACCTTGAGGTCGGCGTCGCCGATGATCGGATAGTTCGGCGCGGTGCCCTGGGTCTCCTCGATGTCCTTCGCCCAGCGGCCGTGGTCGCCGACCGGGTCGATCGAGAGCCCGATGATCCTGGTCTTGCGCTTGTCGAACTCGGGCTTGAGCTTCGCCATGTAGCCGAGCTCGGTCGTGCAGACCGGCGTGAAATCCTTGGGATGCGAGAACAGGATCGCCCAGTTGTCGCCGATCCATTCGTGGAAGCGGACTGTGCCCTGGGTGGTTTCTGCGGTGAAATCGGGGGCGTCGTCGCCGATGTGGAGTGACATGGAGACCTCCTTGGAGTTGAGAGTGCGGATGCGTATCCTAACGCGTTACCACCCGGCGCACACCGGAAGACTTCGAAAATGAGACTGTCCGTACTCGATCAATCCACCGCCTCCAAAGGCCGCAGCCCCGACGAGGCCATCCGCGAGACGCTGGCGCTGGCGCGCCACTGCGACGCGCTCGGCTACCACCGCTACTGGGTCTCCGAGCACCACAACACCACTACGATCGTGGGCACCGCGCCCGAGATCCTGATGGCCGCCATCGGGGCGACGACGCAGCGCATCCGCATCGGCAGCGCCGGCGTCATGCTGCCGCATTACTCGGCGCTCAAGGTCGCCGAGCAGTTCAGGGTGCTCGAAGCGATCGCGCCCGGACGCATCGACCTCGGCGTCGGCCGCGCGCCCGGCTCGGACCAGCGCACCGCGCTCGCGCTGAACCCCGATCCGCATTCGCACGAAGCGTTTCCCCAGCAGGTGATCGATCTGATGGCATGGACTTCGGGCAAGCCGCTGCAGCAGGGTCATCCTTTCGGTTCGATCGTCGCGAACCCGCGCGGGCCGACCAGTCCGGAGCTGTGGATACTCGGCAGCTCCGATTACGGCGCCCAGCTCGCCGCGCACTTCGGGCTGCCGTACGCGTTCGCCTACTTCTTCACCGACGGCATCGGGTGCGAGCAGGCGCTCGATCTCTACCGCCGCGGCTATCGGCCCAGCGAGCGCTATCCGAGCCCGCAGGCGACGATCTGCGTCTGGGCGCTCGCCGCGGACACCGAAGAGGAAGCACGGCGGCTCGCCGCGAGCCGCGAGCACGCGCGCGTGCTGCGCGACCTCGGGGTGCGCGACGCGCTGCTGCCGCCCGACGAGGCGGCGGCGTATCCCTACAACGCCGGACAGCTCGCGAAGATCGACTCGATGCGGCGCAAGGCGTTCGTCGGCACCAAGGAGCAGGTGCGCGAGAAGCTGACCGCGCTCGCGCAAAGCCTCGGCCTGGACGAGCTGGTGGTGGTCACGTGGACGTACGATCCGGCGGCGCGGCACCGGTCGTACGAGTTGCTGGCCGAGGCGTTCGGGATCGGCGAGAAAACCGGGGTCTGACCCCAGGCGGGGTCAGACCCCGCGTTTGGCGGCAGCGGCCGCAAGCGCGGCGTCCCAGCGCTCGACGATGCGCTCGAGGCTGTAGCGCTCGGAGACTTCGGCGCCGTTGCGGCCGAGGTGCGCGCGCAGTTGTGGGTCCTCGATCAGACGGCGCATCGCATCCGCGAGCGCGGCCTCGTCGTCGACGGGCGTGAGCAGCCCGTCGTGGCCGTCGGTGACGATCTCCTGCGCGCCGACCGAGCGCGTGCTGATGACCGGCAGGCCGCACGCCATCGCTTCGAGCAGCGCATTGGGAAAACCTTCGTAGCGCGACGCCATCACGAAGAAGTCGGATGCGACCAGCAGCTCACCGGGCTCGGGCACGGTACCCACGAGGCGAACCCGGTCCGAGATGCCCAACTCGGCCGCAAGCGCGCTGAGCGCCTGTCGTTCCGGGCCTTCGCCGGCGATCGTCAGGGTCCACTGCGGATGCTCGCGTGAGACCGCGGCGAACGCGCGGAGCAGCACGTCGTGTCCTTTCTGCGGCGCGAGGCGGCCGACCGACACGATATGCTTCATCTCGTGCGGCAGCGCGAGCGCGTACCCGTTCATGGGACGCACCGGGTTCGGTATCGCCTCGATAACGCGGCGGCCGCGCATGATCCTGCGTCCCCAGGGCAACAGCGCTTTGGTCTGCACGACCAGCGCATCGGCCAGCGGATAGGTGAGCTTGCGTAGAGCGTTCCACGCGCGCCCGATCGGGCTCATGCGCGGATCGTTGCGCTCGCAGACGACGAGCGTGAGCTGCGCCCACAGGCTCGCGAGCAGCACCAGCACGTTGGTGCATTCCTCGAAGCTCACGATGACGCTCGCGCCGGTGGCGAGCAGCGCACGCCGCAGCGCAAGCAGGCGAACGAGGTTCGCTCCGATCGCGCCGGGCAGGGAGCGTGAATCGCCCAGCACGCCCAGCGCGACGCGCTTCACCCGCGGGTGGAGCTCGAACCAGTCGCTGGCCGCGGTGTCGAGCGTGACGAGCGTCACCTGGTCGCCGCGGCGCGCCCAGTGATTCGCGAGCTGCGCCATGACGCGCTCGGCGCCGCCGCAGTCCATGGAGGAGATGACGAGTCCCAGCTTCAAAAATCCACGCTCGCGTAGAGCGTGCTAAGCTCGCCGCGCAAATGAGTTATCTCGACAGGATTTTACGTTCGGTCACGCCGTACGATGCCAGTGACAAAGTCCCTTTACGCGAGTTTCAGCGGGCGCAGTTCGGCCAGAACGCCCGACACGCCGACGACGCGTTCGAAGACTGGCTCTTCAGGCGCAACCCCAACGCCGAGGGACCGACACTCTGGATCTCGAAGCGCGACGGCGTGGTCGTCGGCCAGCAGGGGATACTTCCGGTCCGGCTGAAAGTCGACGACGCCGAGTACCGCGCGGCGTGGCTGATCGACCTCATGGTCCATCCCGACTGGCGGCTCAAAGGCATCGCTCCCGCGCTCCTCCAGACCTCGGCCGCGAGCACCGACATCATGCTGGGCCTCGGCGTCGAGGACGAAGCATACAAGACCCTGAACCGGCGCGGCTGGACCGAGATCACGCGCATGTCGTATTTCGTGCGGCCGCTCGTCCCCAAAGCCTGCGGCGCCGGGCTCAATGCGCCGAAGCTCCTCACGCAGCTCGCGCCGGAGGTGTTGTTCCGTGGAAGCGCGGCACTGGCGGGATCGGTCATGCGCATCGCCAGCGGCGCCGAGCTCGAGCCCGTCGCCGCGTTCGACGAGCGCGCCGATGCGATCTGGGCGCTCGCCAGCCGCGATTATCCGATCGTCGCCAGGCGCGATCTGACCTGGCTCGGGTGGCGCTTCGACGACGCGCCGCAGCGCGGGCTGTACAGCCGCTATTACCTCAGGCGCAAAGGCGCCGTGGTCGGCTATGCGGTCACGAGGCTCAAGAACTGGAACGGCTACACCGCGGCGAACGTCGTCGACTACTTCGCCCCGCGCGAATCGCTCGCACCGCTGCTCGCACTGATCTTCCGCGAGCTCAACCGCCAGGGCGCGGTCGCGGTGTTCGTCGACCAGGTCCACAGCGGCACCGAGACCACGCTCAAAGCGCTCGGCTGCCTGCGCGTGAGAGCCTCATGGCGCTTCATGTACGACGTCGCGGATCGCGGCTCGGCGCGAGCCGCGCGGCTGGCCGACGTAGCGAGCTGGCACGTGACGCCGGCCGATTCGGATTACGAGCACATCGTCATCACGGCCGAGGAAGAGGAGCACGGGGCGCCGGCCTAGCCTCCGGGAGCCGGCATCGTCCCTCCCTGATTCAGCGCTTTCTGCCAGCGCGCCGGCCGGTTGTCGATGACGATCTGCTGGCCCCACGATTCGGAGATCTTCGCTGCGACGAGGCGCGCGACGACGTCCGACGGACCGCCGGCGGTGTTCGACACGATGAGCCGCACCGGCCGTGCCGGATACGGCTGCGCTTCCCGTTGCGCCGCATCGGCGATGCCTGCAAGCGCGAAACACGTGATGAAGACGGCAAGCCACATCGGCCCTCCCCGGCATTGCTATGATGACAGTCCCGGAGCATAGCGTGGCCGGACCAATCATGAGGTCAAGCGATGAGATTCGAGGCGGTTGTGGTCGTCGGTCTATGTGGAGCAGCCGCCTGCCCGGCGCAGGCGGCGCAGGCGGCGCAGGCGGCGCAGGATGGCGCGGCAGGTTATCCCTCGCGGCCGATCAGGCTGGTGGTGCCGGTGCCGCCGGGCGGGAGCAGCGACGGGCTGGCAAGGATTGCGGCGCTGAAGCTCACCGATGTGTGGGGCCAGCAGGTGATCGTCGACAACCGCGCGGGCGCGGCGGAGATCATCGGCACCGACATCGTCGCGAAAGCGAATCCCGACGGCTACACCCTGGTGCTCGTCTCGCTGCGCTATTCGGTGAACCCGAGCCTCCTGAAGCTCCCGTACGATCCGGTGAAGGACTTCGACCCCGTGATGATGACCGCGGCGGTCGGCAACGTGCTCGTCGTCAACGTCAAGACGCCGATCAAGTCGGTGAAGGAGCTGATCGCGCTCGCCAGGCAGAAGCCGGACGAGCTCACCTTCGCGTCGTCGGGGCTCGGCGGCGCGCCGCATCTCATCGGAGAATTTTTCGCGTTGCAGACCGGGACCAGGTTGCGCCACATCGCGTACAAGGGCGGCGGTCCGGCGATCGCCGATCTCGTCGGCGGCAACGTGTTCATGAGCTTCGCGTCGATGACCTCATCGTTGCCGTTCATCAAGTCGCAGCGCCTGCGGCCGCTCGCGGTGTCGTCGAAAGATCGCTCGCGCGAGCTGCCCGACGTGCCGACGATGATCGAGGCGGGCGTGCCGGGTCTGGAAGTGCGCGACTGGCAGGGCCTCCTCGGGCCGCGCGGAATGCCGAAGCCGGTGATCGACAAGCTCAACGCCGAGCTCGCGCGCGTCCTGCGGGCTCCCGACAACCAGGAGCGGCTCGCGGCGATGGGGCTCGAGGTCATCGCGAGCTCACCGGAGGAATTCCGCAAATCGATCGCCTCCGAGATCGCGCGCTGGGCGAAAGTCGTCAAGGCCGCGAACATCAAGAGCGAGTAGATACCGCGCCGTCGTCCTGGCGAAAGCCAGGATCCATTTTGACCTTTTTAAGACGTCAAAATGGATTCCGGATCACATCGGCCTAGCGGGCGCTCCGGAATGACGAAGCCCTAGAAGCGGTCGGGGGAGAAAGGCGACGGGTCGACGAACGGCGTCTCGCCGGTCGCCATCTCCGCCACGAGCCTGCCCGTCACCGGTCCCAGCGTGAGCCCGTGGTGCGCGTGGCCGAACGAAAACCACAGGTTGTTGTGCCGCGGCGCGCGGCCGATGATCGGCAGCATGTCGGGCGTGCAAGGGCGCGCGCCCATCCAGGCTTCGGTATCGAGGCGTTCCGCGAGCGGAAAAAGGTCGCGCGCGATCGGCTCGGCGCGGCCGAGCTGCACCGGCGTCTTGAGCGCGTCGCGCCGCGCGAACTCCGCACCCGTCGTCAATCGTATCCCCCGCCGCATCGGTGCGAGGAAGTAACCGCGCTCGAAATCGAGCACCGGATGGTTGAGCCGCGCCTCGCCGGCCGCGCGATAGTGCATGTGATAGCCGCGCTTCACCGCGAGCGGAAAGTCGTAGCCGAGCGCGCGCGTGATCACATCCGCCCACGGCCCGAGCGCGATGACCGCGGCGTCCGCCGCGAGCGGCCCCTGGGCGGTACGCATGCGCCAACCCGTGCCGTCGGGCTCCAGACTTTGCGCATTCCCCTGCAGGAAGCGCCCGCCGAGCTTCTCGAACAGACCGAGGTAGATGAGCGCGAGCCCCTGCGGGTCGTCGACGCTCGTCGGCTCGGTGTAGTGGATCGCGCCCGCGAGGCACGGCACGAGGTGCGGCTCGATCTCCAGAAGCTGGCTGCGGTCGAGCTTCGCGTACTTCACGCCGAACTCGGGCAGCGTCGCGTCGGCTTCCGCGTAGCGCTTGTCGCGCTCGCGCTCGGTCCGGAAGAGCTTCATCCAGCCGGTGCGTTTGAAGAAATCCTGCGCGCCCGCTTCGGCCGCGAGCGCGTCGTGCTCTTCGACGCAGTGCTCGATCAGCTTCGCGTACTTCTGCGCGACTTCGTGGTGCCGCGCCGGACGCGAGTGCATCCAGTAGCGCGCCAGGAAAGGCGCGAGCCCCGGCAGCGCCGACGCGTGGTAATAGGCGTCGATGGTGCGGTTGAACCCGTAGCGCACCAGCGCGCTGAAGTCGTGCGGGAAGCCGTACGGATAGACGCCTTCCTTCTGGATCAGCCCGGCGTTGCCGAACGAGGTCTCCTCGGCGGCGCCGCGGCGGTCGACCAACGCCACCGACCGCCCCCGTTTCTGCAGGTGCAGGGCGACCGAGATCCCGACGATTCCCGCTCCCAGCACGACGATGTCACTGCGCATTGCTATCCCTTACCTAAAACGAAATACCCGCCCCGTTGACCGTGTATACGCGTTGCGGGACCCTTTGCGGTGCGTCACCACGCACCCTGCGTTCCCACGACCCGCACGGAGGAGACGATGAGAACATGGCTGACAAGCTGCACGTTTGCATTGTTCACCGCAATCGCCGCCGTTCCTGCCTTTGCCGACGATGACTTCAACCGCCGCGAAGCCGTCCAGAAGTTCGGCACGCTGCCCGACGGCGTGCGCTTTCCCGAAGGCATCACGGCCAACCCGGCCAACGGCGATATCGTCGTCGGCACGCTCGACTTCGGCCCCAATCGCAACAAGCTCGTGCGCTTCGACCGTCACGGCAAGGTGCAGGCGGTGCGCGATTTCGGCTCGACGCCGCTGCTCGGCCTCGCCTTCCGCTCGGGCAAGGTGTACATCGCCAACCTCGGCGCGGGCAAGGTCCAGCGTATCGCGGCGAATTTCAACGCGGGAACGCCGATCGAGGACGTCGCGGCGCTGCCCTCGATAGGCGCGCCGCTCGCGCGGCTCGAAGGCAATCCCGACGGCTCGTCCGACTCGATCGTCTTCGGCTCGAACGGCGCCGCCGCGCCCAACGGCCTCGCCTTCGACAGCGCGGGCAACCTCTGGGTTTCCGATTCGTTCCAGGGCGCGTTGTTCCGAATCAACAACGCCGCGACGTGCGCGCCGTCGTGCACCGCGACGCCGATCAGCCACGATCCGCTGCTCGCAACCGCGGGCTTCCCGCCGTTCGGCGCGAACGGCCTCGCGTTCAACGCCGACGAGACGCTGCTCTTCGTCGCGAACACCGGCGACGACCGCGTGCTCAAGTTCAGCATGGCCTCGCACGCGCTCACCGTGTTCGCCGAAGGCATCAACGGCGCGGACGGCCTGGTGATGGACAAGCAGGGACGCCTCTGGGTCGCGGCCAATCAGAACGACGAGATCGTCGCGCTCGACGCGAACGGACGCCCTACGCTGCGCGTCGGCGAGTTCGAAGGCATCCGCCGCGACGGCACGCCCGACGGTCTGCTCTTCCCCGCGAGCATGGTCATCCTCGGCGACGAAATGTTCGTCACCAATCTCGCGCTGCCGCTCACGAGCGCCGTGGGCGACGAGCCCGAGGAGGATGTGACGCGGTGGAATGTGGTTCGAATCAAGCTGCCGAAACACCACTAGCCGTTCGCAACGGATTGCTTCGTCCCCCGGATGCTGTTCCGGGGCTTCGGCCTGGCGCTCCTCGCAATGACCGTCATCGCGAGGAGCGCGTCAGCGCGACGTGGCGATCCCGTGGCGCACGGGGCTTTTATCCCTCGACCTTCTTGTAGCCCCGCACGTCCGCGAACGGCGGCGGCACGTCCTGAAGATCGACCTCCGCGCTGTTCAGGCAGATCGACAGCATCGAGAAGTAGCCGACCGCGCCGATCAGGTCGGTCACGCCTTTCAGGCCGAACATGTCGCGCGCCTCCTTGAACGTCTTGTCGCTGACGAAGTGCCTGGTCAGCGCTTCCATCGAGAAGTCGTAGAAGACGCGCTCGTCCTCGTTGGTGAAGCTCGGGCGCTTGCCCGCCGCGAGGTCCTTGATCACCTGTTCGGGAACGCCGGCCGCAATCGCCTTGTCGACGTGCGCGTTCCACGCGAACTGCGCATCCCAGTAGCGCGACATCACGCAGATGCCGAACTCGCGCAGCTTGACCGGAAGCGCGCAGTCGAAACGGAAGTAGTTGCTGACGTCGGACACCTTGTCCATGAGATCCGGATCGTGCATCCACACGGTGTACGGGCCGCGCACGGTCTCGCGGCGCTTCGAATGGCGATCCCACGATTCCTTCTGGCGCGGGTTCAGCTCTTCGTATTTCAGGGTGGGCAGTCGCATGGCCTTCCTCTTTCTTCGTTGAAATGAGCCGAAGCAAGTTACCATGAGGCGTAACGCTTCTACATCTCGAAAAAACAGGAGGAGGCATTGGTCTCAGCAATGTTGCGCCCGCTGGTGCTGCTCGCCGCGGCGCTGGCACTACCCGCTCAATCGCAGGAATTCCCGACCAAGCCGGTCCGCATCGTCTCGCCGTTCGCGCCCGGCGGCGCGACCGACACGCTGGGACGCGCGCTCGCGCCGCAGCTCGGCAAGTCGCTCGGCCAGAACGTGATCGTGGAGAACCGTCCCGGCGCGAGCACGGTGATCGGCACCGAAGCGACGTTCCGCGCGCCCGCCGACGGCCACACGATCCTGGTCATCTCGCCGAGCTTCACGACCAACCCCTTCGTGCGCAAGCTTCCTTACGATTCGGTGAAGGACTTCACCGGCGTCACCAAGCTCGCAGGAACCGCGATGCTGATCGCCGCGCATCCTTCGGTGCCCGCGAAAAACATCAAGGAGCTCGTCGCGCTCGCACGCGCGAAGCCGGGGATGCTCACCTACGCGACGGCGAGCGTGCTCGGCAGCCAGCGCATGGCGGGCGAGCTCTTCAAGAACGCCGCCAAGGTAGACATCACTCACGTGCCGTACAACGGCGGCGCGCCGGCCACGCTCGCGGCGGTCGGGGGCCACGTGACGCTGCTGGTCTCGAACGTGATCGAGATCGCACCCAACGTCAAAGCCGGAAGGCTGCGCGCGCTGGGCGTGACGACGATCAAGCGCTCCGACCTGCTCCCCGACGTGCCGACGATCGCCGAGCAGGGCTATCCGGGATTCGACGCGGGCAACTGGTTCGGCATGGTCGTGCGCTCGACCACCCCCAAGGCGATCGTCGACCGGCTCAATGCCGAGATCGTGCGCGCCGTCGACGTTGCCGAAGTGCGCGACCCGCTCGTCAGCCACGGCCTCACGCCCTCGCCCATGAAGCCCGAGGCGTTCACCGCCTTCGTCCGCAGCGAGATGGAGCGGAACGGGAAGATACTGAAGGCGCTGAATCTCAAAGTGGAGTAGAGCCGTCGTCCTGGCGTACGCCAGGACCCATTTTGAATTTGAGAGTCAAAATGGATTCCCGATCGTTTCCGCTGCCGCGGGTCGGGAATGACGTTGACTCGTCATCCCCGCGAAGGCGGGGATCCATTTGGCGTTTACAGCGGTTGTATCTCGACCTTCCGAAACTTCACCGTCCCCGCGCCCCACTGCAGCGCGATCGGCCCGGCCGGAAGCTCGGTGTCGCGCATGTGCACCGTGACCACGCCGTTGAGCTTCACCGTGACGTCGGGGCCGATGGCGCTGATCTCGTAGACGTTCCACTTGCCGCCGGCCTTGGGCATCGGCTTCACCATCGCGCGGTGGACGATTGCGCCGGTGCCGTACGAGGGGTCGGGGCGCTGGTCGAAGATGTTGGCTTCGTAGCAGCTGCGGTCGGTGATCTTGTTGCGGTCGGCGCAGCGCATGTAGATGCCGCTGTTGGCGTCGTCGCTCACCCAGAACTCGACGCGCAGGTCGAAGTCCTTGTACGACTCCTTCGACAGCAGGAACCCGCTGCCCTTCGCATTCGCCTTGTCGGCCTGCACCACGCCGTCGACGAGCCGCCAGTTGGCGCCGCCGACCTGCGTCCAGTGATCGAGATTCTTCCCGTCGAACAGCGTCTGCCAGCCGCTGCGCAGCCCGTAGGCGCAGGCGCCCAGCACGGTTGCGAGGAACAGCACGGCGGCGACGCGTATGGCGTTCTTCATGGTTCCCTCCCTTGGGTTGTGATGCGCGGGAGAAGAATGACGGACGCTTAAAAAACGGTCAATGCGCGCGTGGCTTGAGCGTGAATCCGAGCAGGAAAGCCGTCAGCGCGAGCAGCGCCAGCGCGGACAGCGCGAGCGACCAGTGGATGCCGATGGCGGCGCCGAGGATGCCGACGGTGACCCCCGAAAAAGCACGCAGCCCCAGGCTCGACATCGCGTACAGACCGATGACCCGGCCGCGGATCTCCGCCGGCGCGTGGATCTGCACCAGCGTCTGGCCCATCGCCGCGAACGCCAGCTGCAGAAACCCGGCGACGCACAGCAGCGAGAGCGCGAGCGGATAGCTGCTCGCGACCGCAAACCCCGCGATCGCGCAACACCACAGCATCGCCAGCACGAAAGCGGTCCGCGGCTTGGGCTGGAGAAAGCCGCGGCTCTCGAGCGCGAAGCCCGCGATGAGCGCGCCGGCCGCATCGGCGGCGAGCAGCATGCCGTAAGCCGCTCCGGCGTCGCCGTGGCCGAGGTGCTGTGCGAACTCGGGCATCTGCGCCTGGTAGGCGTTGCCGACGAAAAGCGAAGCGCCGCCCGCGAGCAGCGTCATCGACACGATGGTGCGGTTGCCCGCGATCGCGCGCATCGTCGTCACGATGTCGGACACGCCGCGCACCGCGACGCCGCGCACCGCCTTGCGCACGTAAGGCGCTTTCCACAGCCACAGCAGCAGCGGCAGGTAGAACAGCACGTTGACGAAGATGCCCGCCGACGGCCCTACGCCGAGCATGATGCCGCTGCCGATCGCAGGCCCGAGCAGCAGCCCCAGCCAGCGCGCGGTCGCGGCCAGCCGCACCGCGCTGGGCAGCTGCGCCGGCGCGACCACGTCCTGTATGAGGAGCTGGCTCGCGGGTCCCCACAGCACGCCCGCGAAGCCGTGGATGACGAGCAGCACCGCCGCATGCCACATCTGGAGCGTGTCGGTGACGAAGAAATACCCCCAGCCGATCGATACCGCGATGAAGCACAGCATGCCCAGCTGGATGAGCCGCCGCGGATCGAAGCGGTCGGCGAGCGCCCCCGCGTAGACCGAGAAGAACAGAAACGGCAGCCAGTGCGAGATGACCGCGAAGCCGCCCAGCGTCTGCGACTCGAACTTGGCGTAAATCATCCAGTAGCTGATGACGTGCTCGATGCTGTCGGCCATCATCGCCAGCGCCGACACGGCGAAGTACGCGCGGAACTGCGGATGGCGGAGCGCGGCGAACGAGACGTCGGCGGATTTCGGGGCCGGGCGCTGCGGGTCGTTCAATCAGGAGTCCCAATCCGGTGGGGTTGCGGAACCGCTCGATTATCGCGGATATTCAGGGGATCACCGCACAGCGCCCAGGGCACTCATGGCAGACGCCAAACACGCCGTCGATGTCTCGGCCAGGGTTACGTACCTCGCCGACCAGTCCGACGTCGAAGCAAACCGCTACGTGTTCGCGTACACGATCACGATCACCAATCTCGGGACCGTCGCGGCGAGGCTCATCAGCCGCCACTGGATCATCACCGACTCGAGCGACGTCGTGCAGGAGGTCAGGGGCGACGGCGTGGTCGGCGAGCAGCCGCTGCTCCAGCCGCGGCAGTCGTTCACGTACACCAGCGGCGCGGCCATCGCGACGCCGGCGGGAACGATGCGCGGCAGCTACCACATGCGCGCGGCGGACGGCGTGGAGTTCGATGCCCCCATTCCCGAATTCACGCTGGCGATGCCGCGGACCCTGCACTGAGATGAGCACGAAGCACGCAGTCGTCGCCGGCGCTTCCGGCTTCATCGGCCGGCGCATCGCCGAGCGCCTGATCGACGCCGGCTGGAACGTGACCGGCCTTGCGCGCAATCCGCCGCAACGCGCGGAGCGCATGCGCTGGGTGGCGGTGGACCTTGCCGACCCGGGTGACAGCCTTCGCGGCCTGCGCGATGTCACACACATCTTCTACGCCGCGCGCTACGACCATCCGGTCGAAGGCCAGACCGAGGACGTCGCGACGAACGCCGCGATGCTCGTGAACCTCGTGGAAGCGCTCGAGAGCGGCGCGCTCGAGCACGTGCACGCGGTGCACGGCACCAAGTACTACGGCCATCAGCTCGGCCCGGTGCCGGTGCCGCTCACCGAGGATTCACCGCGCGCGAGCGGCAACAACTACTACTTCGCGCAGGAGGATTATCTGCGCGAGCGCGCCAAAACCTCGAAGTGGACGTACTCGACCTCGCGCCCGCACGCCTTCCTCGACGAAGACATCGACCACTCGCGCTCGATCGGCCTGGTGCTCTCGGTGTACGCCGCGATCCAGCGCGAGCTCGGCCTGCCCTTCGATTATCCCGGCGACCCCGGCGGCTACGACACGCTGACGCAGTTCACCGACCTGCGCCTGCTGGCGCGCGCCATCCACTGGATGGCCGTCGAGCCGCGCGCGGCGAACCAGTCGTTCAACGTCGTCGACGGCGACACGCCGCGCTGGTCGGAGCTGTGGCCGCGCTTCGCCGCATGGTTCGGCCTCGATCCGGGCGCGCCGCGCAAGTCGAGCCTGCCGCAGTACATGGCGGACAAGGCGCCGGTGTGGGATCGCGTCGTCGCGAAGCACGGCCTGCGCAAGACCGACCTGCACACGCTCGTGCTCTGGTCTTACGGCGACTACCAGTTGCGGCCGTGCTGGGACGTGGTCTCGTCGATGTCACTCGCGCGCTCGCTCGGCTTCGAGGAGCGGCTCGATTCGGGTGACGTGCTGGTGCGCCAGTTCGAGCACTACCGCGCGGAGAAGATCATTCCCTAGGAGGTGACGCGATGGACCGCGGTGCGTGTGCGTTGCTCATCCTGCTCGCGAGCGTGCCGCCGGCCGCCGCGCAGCCCCCTTCGACAGGCTCAGGACAGGGTTTCCCGACCAAGCCGATCCGCCTCATCGTCGGTCCCGGCTCGGATCTCGTCGCGCGCCTCGTCGGCTCCAGGCTCACGCCGATGTGGGGCCAGCAGATCGTCGTCGACGCGCGGCCCGGCGCCGGCGGCGCGATCGCGCTGGAGACCGTCGCGAAAGCGAATCCCGACGGCTACACGTGGCTGCTCAGCACCGCGGTCTACACCATACACGCCGCGCTCTACGAGAAGCCCGCCGCCGATCTCGGCCGCGATTTCGCGCCGGTGACGAATCTCGCCTCCGCGAGCTTCTTCCTGCTGGTGCATCCTTCGGTTCCGGCGAAGTCGGTGCACGAGCTGATCGAGCTCGCGCGCGCCAAGCCGGGACAGCTCAATTACGCGTCCGCCGGCGTGGGCACGCCGCCGCATCTCGCGGCGGAAATGTTCAAGAGCATGGCGAAGATCGGCATCGTTCACGTGCCGTACAAGAGCGTCGCGATCGGCATGACCGACCTCCTCGCCGGCCAGGTGCAGCTCACGTTTCAGTTCGCGCCGACCGTGCTGCCGCACATGAAAGCCGGCCGGCTGCGCGCGCTCGGGGTGAGCAGCCTCAGGCGCTATGTCCTCGCGCCCGATGTCCCGACCCTCTCGGAATCGGGCCTCGCCGGTTTCGAAGTGATCGGCTGGAACGGCGTGCACGTGCCGAAAGGCACGCCTGCCGCGGTCGTCGCGAAGATGAACGCCGACATCCGGCAGGTCCTGAAGCTGCCCGACGTCCAGGAGCGCCTGCTCGCGAGCGGGCTCGACGAGGCCGGGGCGCCCGTCGAGGACTTCGCGGCCTTCGTGAAGCGCGACATCGCGCGCTTCTCGAAGGTCATCAAAGAGGCCGGAATACGGCCTGAGTAAAAACCAGGGTCTGACCCCAAAAAACCGGGGTCAGACCCCGCTCAGCGCCATGCGCTCGCCGTAGGGCACCAGCGCGAGCTTGCGGTCGTGGTATTCCGCGACGGTCGGGCGATGCGCGATGCTGACGATCGCCGCGCGCGGCAAACGCTCGCGCACCAGCTCGTAGATCGCGCGCTCGCTCGCGTCGTCGAGCGCCGACGTCGCTTCATCCAGGAACAGCCAGTCGGGCTGTTGCAGCAGCGCGCGGGCGATCGCGAGGCGCTGCTGCTCGCCGCCGGAGAGCGTGAGGCTCCAGTTGCGCTCCTCGTCGAGCTTGTCGGCGAGCGCACCCAGCGCAACCGCATTCAGCGCGTCGCGCACGTCTTCGTCGGAGAACACGCCCGACGCGGCGGGATAGGTCACCGCGGCGCGCAGCGAGCCGATCGGTATGTAGGGCTTCTGCGGCAGGAACAGCAGCTTCGCGCCTTCGGGCACCTTGACGCGCGAAGTGCCGAACGGCCAGATGCCCGCGAGCATGCGGAAGAGCGTGCTCTTGCCGCTGCCCGACGGACCGGTGAGAACCACCTTCTCGCCCGGCTTGAGCGCCAGCCACTCGCCGGAGAGGATCACGCGGCCGGGCACGCCGTCCTTCGCCGGCAGCGCGAGCGACTCGATGTCCGCTTCGAGCGCCGAGCCCGCGGGCACGTTCGTGCGCTCGCTCGCGTGCGTCATCGCCTCCGAGCGCGCGATCTCCACCGCATGATGGAAGGTGAGCAGACGATCGACGCTCGCCTTCCAGCCGGCGAGCGTGGTGTAGCTGTCGACGAACCACGACAGCGAGCTCTGGACCTGGCCGAACGAATTGGCGATCTGCATGAGGCCGCCGAGCGTGATCGCGCCCGAGAAGAAGCGCCCGCCGGCGACGAAATACGGAAAGACGACCGCGGCTTGCGCGTAGCCGATCGTCAGCGCGCCGAGGCGCTTGGTGTAGTACATGAGCGCCCACCAGTTCTGGCGGATGCGCTCGAGCCGGCCCAGGTGTCCGCGATGCTCGGTCTCCTCGCCGCGATACAGCGCGACCCCTTCGGCGTACTCGCGCATGCGCACCAGGTTGAAGCGGAAATCGGCTTCGAAGCGCTCCTGCTGGAAGTTGAGCGGGATGAGCGGCCGTCCGACGTAGTAGGTCGCGACGCTGCCCGCGATCGCGTAGAGCAGCGCCGCCCAGACCATGTATCCCGGAATGGTGATCTCGGTGCCGCCGAGCATGAACGACAGCGGTCCCGAGATCGTCCACAGGATCGCGACGAACGAGACGACCGTCACCGTCTCGCGCAGCAGGCCCAGCGTGAGGAGCAGCGTGCCGCCGGTGAAGGCCCGCAGGTCTTCGGCGATCCGCTGGTCGGGGTTGTCGGTGCCGAGGTGGTCGAGCTCGAGCCGGTAATAGACGCGGTGCCCCAGCCACTCGGAAAGGTATTGCTTGGTGAGCCAGATCCGCCAGCGCATCTCGAGCATCTGCTGCAGATACGTGCGATAGATCGACAGCGCGATGTACACCGCGGCGAGGAAGCTGAAGCGCAGCATCAGCACGTAGAAATCCTCGGCATTCTTGGTCTCGAGCGTGTTGTAGAACTCGCGGTTCCACTCGTTGAGCAGCACCAGCAGGTAGACGATGCCGAGCGTCATGGCGACGATCGTGCCGAGCAGCAGCCACGCGGTACCCTTCTCCTCCGAGCGCCAGTACGGCGCGGCGAGCTGCCAGACCTGGCCGAGGAATTTGCGTGAGGAGATCGAAAGTCTGCGTTCCATACGTCGTGTCCTTCTGTCGCGTAACCGCGATGGTAGCGGCCCGGGCGGTGTTACGCTCACGGCATATCACCGGAGGAAGACCATGCTCCCGACACCGACGTTCCATCATCTGCACCTGAACTCGGTCGATCCCGACGCGGCGGTCGACTTCTACACCGCGCGCTTCGACAGCACGTCGCGCACGACGTGGAACGGCGAGCCCGCGCTCGACTGCGGCCGCGGCGTGCTCGTCGTCTTCGGCAAGGTGGCGAGCCCGCCGCCGACCGACCCGCAGCGCACCGCGATCTGGCACTTCGGCTGGCACGTACCCGATTCGCGCGCCAGCCTCGCGCGCTATCGCAAGAGCCTCGACGTGAAGCTGCTGCCGCTCTACACCGGTGACGGCGACGGCTACGTCGAGATCAGCAGCGACACCTGGCCGGGCAAGGACGGGGTGCTCGGGCTCACGCAGGCGCAAATTGCCGCCGCTAAATCCGAAGGCGTGGAGCCGACCCGGCGCGGCGGGTTCTCCTACGTCGAAGGGCCCGACGGCGCGCTCTTCGAATACTCCGGCAACCATGCGACCGAGTACTTCAACCACGTGCACCTGTGGCAGGACGATCCGTTCTGCGCCCTGCTCTGGTACCAGCGCCACCTCAACGCGCCGGTGATGCCGGGACGCGAGAGCGCGACGCCGGTGACCGAAGAGAGCTGCAAGGTGCCGCGCGGCGAGGACCGCACCTTTCCCTCGCTGACGCGCGAAGGCATGTATCGCTCGCCGCGCGCCGCGGTGACGTTCAGCGACGTCGCGCTGATGTGGTATCCCAAGCAGGACGAACGCACGCTCGAAGGCACGCGCGGCAACATCGTCGATCACATCGGCCTGGGCGTCACCGATCTCGATGCGTGGGTGCAGAAGCTGCGCGGCGCAGGCGTGACGATCCTCCAGGAGCCATACCGGGTCGGCGATACGCGCGCGTTCATGATCGAAGGGCCGGGTCGGGAGGCCATCGAGCTGATTGAGGTTTAATCGTCATTCCCGCGTAGGCGGGAATCCATTTTATGGAGTCCGCGAAAGTCAAAATGGATTCCGGATCACCCGCTGCCGCGGGTGTCCGGAATGACGAGCAGGCGCGGCTCATTTCGCGAACGGCCCCACCTCCGGTTTCCCCTGCGCGTTGTGCAAATCCCCCAGCTCCGCCCGCGCGCCGCGGTCGATCTGCGCCACTTCGTTCTGCGCCTGGAAGCACGTGAAGTCGGGACGGTCCTTCCATGCGAACGGACCGCACAGCTTCCTTCTGTGTGGGCGATGCGCGGGTCATGGTAGCTTAAGCACATGAATGAAGCCGAGCCGCTCTCCAGCGCCGCCTACGAAGTCGCCGACGACTTCGAAGCGAACGAGCTCTACCAGAAGAACGGCTGGACCGACGGCCTGCCGATCGTCGCGCCGACCGAATCGCGCGTGCGCGCCTTCGTCGCAGCCGCGTCGCTGAGCCCGGACGCCGTCGTGGGCGTCGAGCCGGTGCGACGCCGCCGCATCACCGCCGAGAAGATCGCCATCGCCGCAGTGATGGCGGGCTGCCTGCCCGAATACATGCCGGTCGTCGTCGCGATCGTCAAAGCGCTGTGCGAGCCGCAATACGGGCTGCACGGCAGCAGCGCGAGCACCGGCGGCAGCGCGCCGTTCATCGTCGTCAACGGTCCCATCCGTAACGAGCTCGGCATGAACGCGACGCACAACGTGTTCGCCAACGGCAGCCGCGCCAACGCGGCGATCGGCCGCAGCATCCGCCTCTTCATCCTCAACGTGCTGGGCGGCATCCCCGGACAGCTCGACCGCTCGACCCTCGGCCATCCCGGTAAGTTCAGCTTCTGCGTCGCCGAGGACGAGGAGGACAGCGCTTGGACGCCGCTCTCGGTCGAGCGCGGCATACCGCCCGGCGAGTCGGCGATCACGGTGATGGCCGTCGAATCGCCGCACCAGATCATGAACGAATGGACGCACGATCCGCGCGAGATCCTCGACACCTACGCCGCCGCGGTGCGTGCGAACATGCTCACCTACTCGATCTGGGAAGGGAATTACGCGATCGTGGTGCCGAAGCAGCACCGCCAGATCTTCAACGCCGCGGGCTGGGCGAAGCAGCAGATCCGCGAGTACCTGTACGAAACCTGCCGCGTCGCGCGCCGCGAATGGAGAACGGTCGGCAAAGCCGCGGTCGCCGGCCGCAAGGACGAAGAGCGCGTCTACCGCGCGCTGCGCACGCCGGACGACCTGCTCGTCGTCGCGGCGGGCGGGCCCGCCGGCGGATTCGGCGCGATCGTGCCGCCGTGGTACGGGCAGAAGTCGCTCGCGGTTACGATGCAGATCTGAAGGAGAATCCCATGAAAGTCCTCGATCCACGGCTCGACGCGCACGGCGAAGCGCTCCAGCCCGCGCGCGCGCTGCCGTCGCTGAACGGCTCGGTGATCGCGCTGCTCGACAACGCCAAGATCGGTACCGCGCGCTTCTACGATTTCGTCGAAGAGATACTCACCAAGGAGCACGGCGTGCGCGAGTTCATCCGCCGCCGCAAGCCCGACACCACGCGCCCGGTTCCCGCGCAGATGCTCGCCGAGATGAGCGGCGCCGACGCGCTGATATCCGGCATCGGCGACTGAGGGAGCTGCTCGTCGTGCAGTCTGCACGACGCCATCGCAGCGGAACGCCTCGGCATCCCCGCGGTCGCGATCATCACCGATCGCTTCGAGCCCGGCGCCAAGGTCGTCGCGCAGGTGAACGGCCTGCCGGGCTATCCTTTCAGTGTCATCGCACACCCGATCGCGAACAACGACGACGCGCTCTTACGCGACAAAGCCGAAGCCGCTTTGAGCCGCATCGTCGCATTGCTCACACAACGCTCCTGACGGATTGAAGACCATGGACACGACCGAACGCCAAGCACGCTATTTCCCCGATGCCGACTGGAAGCGCACGACCCCGCGCGAAGCCGGGCTCGATCCGACGAAGCTCCAGGGCGCGATCGACCACGCGATCGCGAGCGAGAACAAAACGCCGCGCGACCTGCAGCTCAACCACCAGCAGACCTTCGGCCGCGAGCCTTTCGGCGACGCGATCGGGCCCCTGAAGGACCGCGGGCCGCAGACCGGCGTGATCCTGCACAAGGGCGTGATCGTCGCCGAATGGGGCGAGCCCGCGCGCGTCGACCTCACCAACAGCGTGACCAAGAGCATGCTGTCGACCGTCGTCGGCCTCGCGCACGAGCGGCGCTTCATCCGCAGCGTCGACGATACGGTGCGCGAGTACATGCCGCCGGTGCAGGTCTACAACCCGGTGTCCCTCGCCAACAAAGTCGACCGCATGAAAGGCTCGGACTTCCTCGAGCTCTTCGACTCGGAGCACAACCGCAAGATCACGTGGAACCACCTGTTGCGCCAGGTGAGCGACTGGGAAGGCTCGCTGTGGGGCAAGCCCGACTGGTGCGACCGCCCGACCGACCCGAACGGCTGGGGCACGCGGCCGCGCAACGCGCCCGGCACGGCGTACGAATACAACGACGTGCGCACCAACGTGCTCGCGCTCGCGGCGCTCAACGTGTGGCGCCGTCCGCTGCCGCAGGTGCTGAAGGAATACGTGTTCGATCCGATCGGCGCGTCGAACACCTGGCGCTGGTTCGGCTACGAGAACTCGTGGATCGTGCTCGACGGCCTGCCGGTGCAGTCGGTCAGCGGCGGCGGCCACTGGGGCGGCGGGATGTACATCAACGCCTACGATATGGCGCGCTTCGGCTATCTCGGGCTCAATCGCGGACGCTGGAAGGAACGCCAGGTGATCCCCGAATCGTGGATCGAGCTCGCGCTGACGCCGACGCCGGTGCAGCCGTCTTACGGCTTCATGAACTGGTACAACAACAAGGACGGCAACCTGCTTGCGAGCGCGCCGCGCAGCGCGTTCGGGCACCGCGGCGTCGGCGACAACTTCATCTACGTCGACCCGCAGAACGATGTCGTCGCGGTGCTGCGGTGGATACAGCGGGAGAAGACGGACGAGTTCGTCAGACGCTTGCTCGACGCCCTTCAATGCCCCGCTTTCGCCTCGCCGTGACGGGCGTAATACTCGGCCACCTCGTCGATCTCCGCCGCGCTCATCTCGCGCGCCATGTTGCGCATCTGCGCATGGCTGTCGTTGCGGCGCGCGCCTGACGCGAAGCGCTTGAGCTGGTCGACGAGGTACTGCTTCGGCATTCCTTCGAGCCACGGCGTGCCGGGCTTGCGATCGATGCCGCCGTGGCAGGACGCGCACGGCGCGATGTTGCGCAGCGGATCTCCGACCCTGACCAGCGCGGGCGCGGGCTCGTCGTAAGGCCGCGGCGCGCGGCGGGTCTTCTCGAGCGACGCGTAGTACGCTGCGAGATCGTTGATCTCCCCGGCCGAGAGCCTCGTCGCGAGCGCCTGCATGATCGTGCTCTCGCGGTCGCCGTTCTTGTAATCGAGCAGCTGCTTCACCATCACGTCGCGATACTGTCCCGCGAGGTTCGGCGTGTCCGCCGCGCTCACGCCCTGCGCACCGTGGCACATGGTGCACTGCTGGATCGCGAGCGAGCCGCCGCGGCCGATCGCTTCGGGCGACTCGACCCGCGTCATCGATTGATCCAGCACCACGCGCGTCGTGCGCGTGGGAGGCGCGGACGGCTCGCCGGATCCCCATTTCGTCGGCACGCCCGCCGCACGGCAGATCGCCGCCCACAGGCCGTCTGCGGTGTAGTCCTTCTGCACCGACGGCAGGACGAGAAAGCCGACGGCGAACGAGACCACGACGAGCACGACCAGCCATACGACGCTCGAGCGGCCGGCGCGGTCGTTCGCGTTGTTGACGTTGTCGCTCATCGGTCGCCGATCCGGATCGCGGGCACCGAGGTATCCGGAAGCGTCGCAAGCTGCACGATCGGGAAACCGTAGTTCGTGATCGTCAGCCCGATCATCATCGCGACCCACAGCGCGAAGCCGTTGAGCAGCGCGGGCGCGCGCACCGGCAGGTGCAGCGGCACGCTGAACCGGTATTCGCCGGGATCGGCCGCGCCGCGTTTTGCGGTCGCGAGGATGTAGATGAAGAGGAACGCCGAGACGACGAGCGCGAGCCCGCCGAACGTCGAAGCGACGACGGTCCACGCCTGCGGCTGGAGCGCGGGATGGGTGTAGTCGTAGTACGCCATGCGCCGCGGCATGCCGAGGAGGCCCACCCAGTGCCACGGCATCGTCAGCACCATCATGCCGACGAACCACAGCCAGAGCTGCACCCGCATGAGGCCCCGCGGCAGCGGCGCGCAGCGCGTGAGCTGCGGCCACAGGTCGTAGGCGACGACGAAATACATGATGACGATCGCGCCGGCGAAGATCAGGTGGAAGTGGCCGGTCACCCACTGGGTGTTGTGGATCGTCTCGTTGAGCTGGTAGCTCATGTTGACGAGGCCGCCGGCGCCGCCGAAGCCGAGCATGACGAAAGCGAACGTGACCGCGAGCATGAACGGCTCGTCCCACGGCAATGCCTTCACCCAGCCGAGCGCGCCCTTGCCGCCGCGCAGCCGCGCCGCGATCTCGACCGAGGCGACGATGGTGAACACCGTCAGCAGCGTCGGCACCGACACCATCGCGGTCAGCGTCGCATGCACGAACTTGAAGCCCGCGCCGACCTGCGGATCGGCGAAGAGATGATGGATGCCGATCGGCATCGAGAACACCAGGAACAGCACGAAGGCGACGCGTCCCATGGTATCGCTGTAGAGCCGCCCGCCGATCGCGCGCGGCACGATCGTGTAGAACGCGATATACGCGGGCATCAGCCAGAAATACACGATCGCGTGCAGCGTCCACGAGAAGAAGACGCGCGCGAGTCCCGCATCGATCGTGTCCTTGAGCCCCAGCGCGACCGGCAGGATCAGCACCAGCACTTCGGTCGCCGCGCCGACCGACGTCCATACCCAGAGATACGCGCCGGCGACGTTGCCGAACATGGCGAGCGGCACGGTCTCGCCCGGATGCGCCTTCTTCCACGCGTGCAGGTTGATCGACATCAGCGCGACCCAGAACCACGAGCCGACGACGACCAGCACGATGCCCAGATAGAAGAACACGTTCGCGATCATCGGCGGATAGAACGTGTAGAGCACCGACGCCTGGCCGAGCGCGATCGGCGTCGCCGCCGTCACGGTCCCGATCACCACGAGCCAGAACCCGGCCCACGCCCAGCGCAAACCGATCAGCGCCTGCTTGAGCGAGAGCTCGGTGAGCGCGTAGCCGAAGCCCATCGCCACCAGCGTCGGCATCACGTAGCCCATCACGACGCCGTGGCCCGTCACCGAGCGGTAGTAATGCTCGGGATTGTTGACCCATTGCGCGAGCGGGCTGCGCACGAACATCTGCCATTCGCCGAGCACGATCGCGGCTCCGAACGCGACGAACGCGACCCAGAAGTGGGCGAGGACCAGCTTTCTAGCGACGAACACAGGAGAGCCTTTCGCCGTTGCGCGCGCGGGAGAGGAACTCGTCGCGCGGGATCACCTGCACGCGCGCCCACATCGCTTCGTGGCCGGTGCCGCAGTATTCGTGGCACGGCATGAGCTGCTCGCCGGCGGTGTGGAAAGTCGTGGTGAACGTCGCCACGAATCCCGGTATGAGCATCACGTTGGCGTTGGTCGTGCCGACGATGAAGCCGTGCACGACGTCGGTGGCGGTGCCGCGGAACGTCACCGGCATGGCCGCCGGCACGACGATGCACTGCGGCTCGAACGAGTACTGCTGCGCGATCAGTCGCACCATCGCCTTGCCGTCGGGCGTCAGCGTGGTGCCGAGATTCGATTCGACGAACTCGCCCGAGACGTGCAGCGTGCGCGGATCGATCGTCTCGACGCGCGACGGCGGCATCGACGCCCAGTGGATGCCGGTGACGATCATCATCAGCACGAGCACCGCGATGGTGCCCCCGACGATGTAGGCCCACCGCCGCTCGGCCGCGACGGCGACGTGCTCGGCGCTCATTGCACCGCACCTCGCGGCAGGTAGACGAAGACGTAGAACGCGAAATAGATCGCGACCACGATCGCCGTCGCGATACCCGCCACGGCGAACGTACCCGACGGGCCGCGGCTCGCGATCTCCTCGACGCGCCGGTCTTCTTCTTCCTGATCGCTGTCGCTCATCGATGCACTCTCATTCGGGCAGGAGCTTGCGCAGCTCGTTGGTCTGCGCGGGCGTGACCGGCGTGCCGGTGTTCCCCCACGCGACGCGGATGTAGGTGACGACCGCGGAGGCTTCGTCGTCGTTCAGGATGTGCGCGAAAGGCGGCATGCCGTGAGGCCGCGGGTTCTTGCGCGTGCCCGGCGGATAGCCGCCGTTCAGCACCATGCGTATCGAGTTGACCGGCGAGGCCATGGTGATCGACTGGTTGCCGGCGAGCGGCGGATACATCGGGGGCATGCCCTTGCCGTCGCTGCCGTGGCACATGCGGCATTGCGTTTCGTAAACCTTGCGCCCGAGCTCCATCACCGCCGGCTGCACGAGGCGCTCGCTGCTTTCGATCGGCGGCCCCGAATCGCGCTGAGGCAGCGACTTGAGATAGACGGCCATCGCCAAGGCGTCCTCGTCGGAGAGGTATTGCAGGCTGTTGTAGACGACCTCGGCCATCGGCCCGTACACCGTGCCGCGATGGGACACGCCGACCTGCAGCAAATCCGCGATCTCTTTCAGGCTCCAGTTGCCGAGCCCGGCTTCGCGGTTCGACGTGAGCGAAGGCGCGTACCAGTTCTGGTTCGGGATCATGCCGCCTTCGAACTCCTTCGACTCGCTGCTGCCGCCGAGCACGTTGATCGCGGTATGGCACATCGAGCAGTGGCCGAGCCCCTCGACCAGGTACGCACCGCGGTTCCACTGCGCGGTCTGCCTGGGATCGGGGACGTACTCGCCTTCCTTGAAGTACAGGGCCCGCCAGCCGACGAGGAGCTCGCGCTTGTTGTAGGGGAACCTCAATTCGTGCGGGCGATTCTTCTGGTGCACCGGCGCGACCGACTGGAGATAGGCGAAGATCGCGTCGCTGTCCTCGCGCGTGACCTTGGTGTAGGACGCGAACGGCATCGCGGGGTAGAGCAGCGAGCCGTCGCGCGAGATGCCCGTGTGCATCATCCGGTAGAACTCGTCGGCGCTCCACTTGCCGATGCCGGTCTCTTCGTCGGGCGTGATGTTGGGCGCGTAAATATTCCCGAAAGGGGTCGGCATGGCACGGCCGCCCGCGAACGGAATGCCGGCCGGCGCGGTATGGCACGCGACGCAATCGCCCGCACGCGCGAGGTACTCGCCCTTGTTGATGACCAGCGTCGTCGCATTGACGGCGCCGCCGCCGCCGCGCGACGGCAGCGCGCCGGGCTTCAAGGCCCACCACGCCGCCAGCGTCATGCCGACGACGACCAGCAGCACGAGCACGAAACCGGCGAGCTTGGCCATGCTACTTCTGGCTCCCGCAGGAAAAAGGCATGCGCACGAGGTTCGACGATTCCGGCGACGGGTCCTTCGGCGCGCTCTGCTGCCCGAGCCACACCGAGACCGCGGCGATGTCGGCGTCGGACAGACGCGAGGCGATGCGCTTCATGCAGTCGGGCTCGGCGGCACGGCGCTCGCCGACGCGCCACCGCGTGAGCTGCGCGGCGATGTAGGCCGGACGCAGACCGACGAGACCCGGAATGCCCGGCTCCATTCCGGTCAGTCCGGCGCCGTGACAGGCCACGCACGCGGGTATGCCTTTGCTCGGGTCTCCTGTGGTCACGACCGCCTGCCCGCGCGCGAGCACGGGCGGCTGCACGGTGAGCGCTTCGCTCGCGACGAACGGCGGGCGCTGCTTGGCGAAATACTCCGCCATCTCGCGCAGATAGCTGTTCGGGAGATACGCGACGAGGTAGTTCATCGGCGCGTAACGGCGGGTGCCGTCGCGGAACGCGATCAACTGGTTGTAGAGATAACCGGCGGGCTTGCCCGCGATGCGCGGGAAGTAACCGTTGCGGGTGCCCTGCCCGCTCTGACCGTGGCAGGTCACGCAGCCTTGCACCCGCGCTTCCATCGAGTCGACATCCTTGAAAGCGGGCAGCGCGTCGTCCTGCGCGGCGGATGACGGCGCCATGACGCAACACGCAAGGAGGCAGACAGCGACGACGGACGAACGGAGTTTCATGACGGGGCGGCCGGCGCAGGGTACGCAAGCGGTATGCCCGCGCAGTCGACCGGCACGTTCACCACACGGTTGTCGAAATGCATCACTGTTCACTCGGCCGCGGCTTGATCTGGATCAAATCTGTCTGGGCCCGGATCCATTCTAATGAGGTTCGGCGCTCATGTCGTTGGCATGATGCTTGCTACAAGCGGTCGGTTTTTCGCGGCGAGGAGACGTAAAAAAACTCTACAGCCGTCGCCACGACGCGAACGCAGTCAATAACGCAGAGGAGGAATCGCGATGAACGAGTCGACCGGCGAGCCTTTTTTCACGGCCTTGAAAATCCTGAGCTGGGTGGCGCTCGCGGCGGCGCTCGGCGCGATCGTGTACGCAGCGTCCATGGCGCTGCGCTACTGGCCCGGCATCGGCGTTTGAACGCGGAGGCCACATGAATCGCAGGCAGACACGTCTCTTCGCGATCGTCTCGACCGCCATCGCGGTCGTCGTTTTCCTCGGCATGACGATCGACAGCCACCGGCAATTCCCCAAGCTCACCAACGAGGACGCCATCACGCCCGAGGTTCTCGCGGGCAAAACGGTGTGGCACAAGTACAACTGCACCAACTGCCATACGCTGCTCGGCGAGGGTGCTTACTACGCGCCCGACCTCACGAAGATCGCGGCGCAGCGCGGGCGTGAATACCTGCGCGCGTTCATCAAGGATCCCGCCGCTTTCTATGACGAGCAGAAATATCGCCGCGTGATGCCGAAGCAGGGACTGTCGGATCGGGAGATCGACGACGTCATCACGTTCCTCACATGGATTTCGAAGATCGATACCCAGGGATGGCCGCCGCGCCCGATACTCGTGTCGGGCTCGGCCATTCCCGGAGCCAACCTCGCCACGGCGACGCCGGTGCCGCCGGGCACGGGCACCGCGCCGACGCCGCCGGTTCCCGGAGCGGAAAAACCCACGCCCGCGTCGGACGAGCCGGTCGCGCGCGGCCAGGCCTTGTTCAACAACGCCTCCTCGGGCTGCTTCGCGTGCCACTCGGTCGCGCCAGGGGTCAATCTCGCCGGCCCGACGCTCGCCGGCATCGGCACCCGCGCCGAGGCGACGCTGAAGAACCCCGCCTATAAAGGCGCCGCGAAAGATGCCGTCGGCTATGTGCGCGAGTCGATCACCGATCCGCACGCCTACCTCGTTCCGGGCGCGACGTATTCGGCGAACGGCCGCTCGTTCATGCCGGATCACTTCGGCAAGACGCTCCAACCGGCGCAGATCGACGATCTGGTCGCGTATCTAACAACGTTGAAATAGGTCGGGGAGAGGCAACATGCGCTACCGCTCGCAATCCGTCGCTTACTGGTATTTCGCTCTTGCCATGGTGCTCTTCGGGCTCCAGCTCGCCTTCGGCCTGCTCGCCGCCACGAAGTATCTCGGTCCCGACCCGCTGCTGAACGTGCTTCCGTTCGACATCGCCAAGGTCATCCACACCAACCTGCTCGTGGTCTGGGTACTGACCGGGTTCATGGGCGCGGCATACTGGGTGGTGCCGGAAGAGTCGCGCACCGAGCTCTACAGCACGAAGCTCGCGTACTGGCAGCTCGCGCTGTGGGCGGTGATGGGAGTCACCGCGATCATCGGCTACTTCTTCCGCTACGGCACCGGGACGAAGCTCCTGGAGCAGCCGATCCCTCACAAGATCGTCATCATCATCGTGATGCTGATGTTCCTGTACAACATGATCATGACGGTGCGCAAAGGCAGCCGCTTCACGACCACCGAAGGCGTGCTGCTGGGCGGCATCGGTCTCGCGGCAATCCTCTATCTGCCGGCGCTGATCGATTTCGACAACTACACCGTCGGCACCTTCTACCGGTGGTGGACGATCCACCTCTGGGTCGAAGGCGTCTGGGAGATGATCCAGGGAAGCCTGCTCGCCTACCTCCTCATCCGCCTCACCGGCGCCGATCGGGAAGTGATGGAGAAGTGGCTGTACGTCATCGTCGGGCTCGTGTTCATCGCCGGCGTCATCGGTACCGCGCACCATTACTACTGGATCGGCGTGCCGCACTACTGGCTGCCGATCGGCGGCTTTTTCAGCGCGCTCGAGCCGGTCGCGCTCGTCGGCATGGCGATCTATGCGTACTCGGCGCTGAGACGCTCGGGTCTGCAGCACCCGAACACGCTCGCGCTGCACTGGACCGTGGGCAGCGCCGTCTTCACCATGTTCGGGGCCGGGCTGCTGGGGCTCGCGCACACGTGGCCGTCGGTGAACAAATGGACGCACGGCACGCTCATCACCGCCATGCACGGCCACGCCGCGTTCTACGGGGCGTACGCGATGATCGTGCTTGCGGTGATCGCCTACGCGCTGCCGACGCTGACCGAAAACCGGCCCGCGAGCGAGACGCCGCAGCCGGCGGAGGCGCCCGCCGAGCTCGGCCACACGCTGGGCTACTGGGCATTCTGGCTCCAGCTCGCCGGCATGTTCGGAATGACGATCTCGTTCGCCACCGCCGGCATCGGCCAGGTATATCTGGAGCGGATTCTCGGCGTCGGCTTTCTCGAGACGCAGCTCAAGATCCAGGTGCATTTCCTCATGCTGATCGGCACCGCGACCCTGTTCGTGATCGGCGGCGTGCTCTATATCTACGACTTCTTCAGGACGCGGCCGCGCTTCCGGGTAGTCGCCGACGACGCAGCCGAGGCCGGCCGCGCATCCCCGGCCGCGCGAGGTCCCGCGCCGGCATGAACGATCGGGCGGCGGCGCAAGCTGCGGGCGCGCACGCCGGCGACGGGCTTCAGCACATCGCCGCCGAGCCGTATTACCTTGCGAGCGCCGACGAGGTCGCGATCTTCGAGCACGCGCACGCACGCAGCCTCGCGGTGATGCTCAAAGGACCCACGGGCTGCGGCAAGACGCGCTTCGTCGAGCACATGGCCTGGCGCGTGAAGCGCCCCCTCGTGACGGTCGCCTGTCACGACGACCTCACGGCGAGCGATCTGGTCGGACGGTTCCTCGTGCGCGGCGACGAGACGGTATGGCAGGACGGTCCGCTCACGCGCGCGGTGCGTGCGGGCGCGATCCTCTACCTCGACGAGATCGTGGAGGCGCGGCAGGACACCACGGTCGTCATCCATCCGCTCGCCGATCACCGCCGGCTGCTGCCGATCGACAAGACCGGCGAGCTGGTCGAGGCCGCCGAAGGTTTCCAGCTCGTGATCTCGTACAACCCGTCGTACCAGCACGCGCTGAAGGATCTCAAACCGAGCACGCGGCAGCGATTCGTGGCGCTCGACTTCGGCTACGCAACGCCCGAGCACGAAGCGCGCGTCGTCGCGCACGAGAGCGGCGCCGATCCGGCCGACGCACGCGCGCTGGTCGCGCTCGCGCAGCGGTTGCGGACGCTGCAGGACCGTGGTCTCGCCGAAGTGCCCAGCACCCGCCTCCTCGTCGCGGCGGCACAGCTCATCGCGAGCGGCGTCGAACGCCGGCGCGCGAGCGAAGTCGCGATCGTCATGCCGCTTTCGGACGAGGCCACGCTGCTCGCGGCGATGCGCGACATGGTCGAGGCCACCTTCGTGTGATCTGCGGTGCCTGAAGCCGAAGACGTCATCGTCGATGCCGCGCGGCACGCGACGGCGTACGCCATGGATCTGTGGCGCCGCAACCGCGTGCGCCCGGACGTGCCCGGCGTCGAGCTGCGCGACGTGCGCGAGCGGCTCTCGCTGTTCGTCGAGGCGGCCGTCGCGGTCACCGCCCCGATCCGCGCAGCGTTCGCGCCCCCTGCGCGTACGCTGCTCTCGCGCATGTTCGGCGGCGCCGAGCGCCGAGCGCGATCCGAAGCGGTGCCCGGCACCGACGGCGCGGCGATCCACCTGCCGGCGCGGCTGAACGGCGCGATCGATGAGGCGCTCGACGTCTATCGCGTGGCGGCGCTTCAGCAGGCCGTCCGCATTCGCCGCGGCACGGCCGACGTTTTTCCGTGGCGCGCCCCGGCGATCGTGCAGGACCTGTATCTCGCGAGCGAAGCGGCCGCCGTCGACGCAATGCTCGCGCAGGCATTGCCGGGCTTCGCACGCGCGTTGCGGCGCGCGCGCGCGGTCGCGCTGCGGTCCCGCGCCGACGCGCACAGGGACGAGGCGGGCGCCGTCGAGTCGCTGTACCGCACGTATCTGAGCGGCGGGACGTTTCCGCAGCGCGACGCCCGCACCGCCCGGCGCTCGCTCGCGTGGGCGCAAGCGCAGGCGCAGGCGCTTGCCGGTTCCGGTCGCTACCGCGCACTGCTGCCCGACGTGTTCCTCGGCGCCGTGCTGCGCGCCGATGCGGCGCCTTCCGGGTCGTGCGCGGCTGCGGACGCCGACGCGTCTGCTCGCCCGGCGATCACCCGGCCCATGACGCGGCGCCCGCGAGCACGCCGCGCGCAGGACGACGAGGACGACGACGGCGCCGGGCTGTGGATGATCCAGCCCTCGGCGCCCAACGAGCACGTCGAGGACGCGATGGGCTTGCAGCGTCCCGTGGACAAACAGCCCGATGCCGATCTCGCGGGCACCGCCGAGTCGATCGCCGATCTCGAGGCGCTGCGTCTCGTGTCGACGCCCGGCAGCACGCGCGAAATCCTGACCGCCGACGACGAATCGATCGTGAGGGCCGCGGCTGCGGTCCCGCCCGCGCCTTCACAGGCCGGGCGACTGGCGTATCCCGAATGGGATTACACCGTCGGCGCCTACAACGAGCGCGCCGCGGTGGTGCGCGTGATCGACGCACACCAGGGCCCCGACGCGTGGGTAGACGGCACGATACGCCGTCACCGGCCGACGCTGGCGCGCGTCCGGCGCCGGTTCGAGGCGCTGCGGGCGCGCCGATCGGTGCAGCACGCGCAGCCCGAAGGCGACGACCTCGACCTGAACGCGTTCGTGGGCAGCCACGCCGATCGTCGCGCACGCCTGCCCCGCAACGAGCGCGTATACCTCACGAGCCGCCCGGCGCGCCGCGATTTCGCGGTGCTCCTGCTGATCGACGTGAGCGCCTCCACCGAAAGCTGGTGCGGCGGGGCGCATCGCATCATCGATCTCGAGAAAGAAGCTCTCGTCATCGTCGCGGCGGCGCTCGACGCGTTGCGCGTGCCGTTCGCGATTCAGGCGTTCAGCGGCTGCGGTCCGGGCGACGTGCGCGTGCGCGACGTGAAGCGGTTCGACGAACGCTACGGCCGCGACATCGGACGGCGCATCGGCGCGCTCGAGCCCGACGAGTACACACGCACCGGCGCGGCGTTGCGGCACGCCGCGGCGACGTTCATGCGCCAGCCGGCGTATCGCAGGCTCATGCTGCTCGTGTCGGACGGCAAACCCAACGACTGCGATCGCTATGAAGGCCGTTACGGTGTGGAAGACGCGCGCCAGGCGCTCGCGGAGGCGAGGCTCCAGCGCATAGCGCCGTACTGCGTGACCGTGGAGCGCCATGCTTCGCGGCACCTCGCGCCGCTCTTCGGCGCCGGCAATTACACCGTCGTGAGCGCGCCCGAGCAGCTTTCCGCGGCGCTTCTCGACTGGCTGCGCACGGTCAGCGTCGCCCTGGCGTGATACGCCGCTGCGGCGCGCAGGCGCGCCGACTCGCGTTGATGCGGAAACGCGTGCGTCAGTCCGCCAGCCGGGTTTCGATCCGTATCTTCGAGTGCAGTGTCCGATGCACCGGACACTTGTCGGCGATCTCGAGCAGCTTCGCTTTCTGAGCGGCGTCGAGATCGCCTTCGATCGTCAGCACGCGGTCGATGTGGTCGATCTTCGCGCCCGACTCCTCGCAGTGCTCGCAGTCGGCTTCGTGCACTTTCCCGTGCTTCAAATCCACGCTGACCCGCGTGAGCGGGAGCTTCTTGTGATCGGCGTACAGCCGCACCGTCATCGACGTGCACGCGCCGAGCGCGGCGCATAAGAGATCGTAGGGATTGGGGCCGCTGTCGAAGCCGCCCACCGACACCGGCTCGTCGGCGCGCAGGCGATGGCGGCCGGCGTAGACGTCCTGCGCGAACTTGCCGTGCCCCGCCTCGACGACGCGCACGCCGGGGATGCTCTCCTGCGGCGCGGCTTCGATGTAGCGCGTGGCCCACGCCGACAGGATCTCGGCGACGTACGCGGCGTCTTCCTGTTTCGTCAGGAGGTGGTCGGCGTTGTCGAGCGAGACAAAGCTCTTGGGGTGCTTGGCCGCGGCGTAGATCTTCGCGGCGTTGTCGATCTCCACGATCGCGTCGCGGGGCGAGTGCAGGATCAGCAGCGCCTTGTGCAGCTCGCCGACGTGTTTCGACGGATCGTGACGCGCGAGATCCTCGAGAAAATCCCTGCGGATGTGGAAAGGCCGGCCGCCGATGTCGACGGTCGCTTCGCCTTTGGTGCGCAGCTCGTCCTTGTTCCGGATGAGATGCTCGACGTGACGCGGGTCGTACGGCGCGCCCAGCGTGGCCACCGCGCGCGCTTCCGGGATGCGGCCCGCGGCTGCGAGCACCGCCGCGCCGCCGAGACTGTGGCCGATCAGGATCTGCGCCGGACCGTAGCGCTCCTTGAGATAGTTCGCCGCACACACGAGGTCTTCGATGTTCGAGGAAAAGCTCGAATCGGCGAACTCGCCGCCGCTCGCGCCGAGCCCGGTGAAGTCGAAGCGCAGCACCGCGATGCCGCGCGCGGCGAGCGCCTGGCCGATGTAAGCGGCGGCTTTCGAATCCTTGGAGCACGTGAAGCAGTGTGCGAAGAGCGCGTAAGCGCGCGGCGTGGCGGTGGGCGTCTCGAGGCGACCTGCGAGCTCGTGTCCGTCGGCGGCCGGTATGCGCAGCGGGGTCGATGCCATGCGGTTCTCCGTGAAGCGGATACTTCAGTGTAGTCTTTGCGATCGGGGTCAGACCCCGATTTTTGGGGTCTGACCCCGGTTTACTCCAAGGCGAGCCCATGAAATACGAGCTCTACTACTGGCCCGGCATCCAGGGCCGCGGCGAATACGTGCGCCTCGCGCTCGAAGACGCGGGCGCGGACTACGTCGACATCGCGCTGGCGCCCGAGAAGAAAGGCGGCGGCGTTCCCGCGCTGATGCGTTACCTGGCAGGCGAGGACATCGCGCGCCCGCCGTACGCGCCGCCCTTTCTGAAAGCCGGCCGCCGGATCGTCGGCCAGACGGCGAACATCCTCTTCTACCTCGGTCCCAGGCTCGGGCTCGCGCCGCGGGATGCAGACGGCCGGCTCTGGACCAACCAGCTCCAGCTCACGATCGCGGACCTCGTCGCCGAGGCGCACGACGTGCACCATCCGGTCGCGAGCGGCCTCTATTACGAGCAGCAGAAGCGCGAAGCGAAACGCCGCGCCAAAGACTTCATCGAAGCGCGCATCCCCAAATACCTCGGCTATTTCGAGCGCGTGCTCCAGCGCAACACCCGCGGCAGCGGCCTCGTCGGTGCGACCATCACGTACGCGGATCTGTCGCTCGCGCAGGTCGTCGCGGGATTGCGCTACGCTTTTCCGAAGGCCGCCAAGGCCGCCTTCGACAGTTACCCCAGGGTGATGGCGCTCCACGACGAAGTCTTCGCGCGGCCGCGGCTCAAGCGCTATCTCAAATCGAAGCGGCGGCTGAAGTTCAACCGGCAGGACATCTTCCGGCACTATCCCGAGCTCGACCGATGAATACCCATTCGTTCGCCGCCCTCCTCCCCATCGCCATCGCTGGATGCACAACACCCGGCCCCATGTCCAACTTCGATCTCCATGAAGCCACCGTCGCCGGCGTACACCAGGCGCTCGCGAGCGGTGCCATCACCTGCGCCGAGCTGACGACGCGCTACCTCGAGCGCATCGAAGCCTACAACCTCAAAGGCCCGACGTTGCGCGCGATCCTCACGGTCAATCCGCGCGCGCTGGAAACCGCGGCCGAGATGGATCGGCAATACAAGGCGAACCCGAACGCCGTCGGTTCGCTGCACTGCATCCCGGTCATCCTCAAGGACAACTTCAACACCGCCGACATGCCGACGACGGGCGGCAACGTCAGCATGAAAGACTCGGTGCCGGCGAGCGACGCGTTCACGGTCGCGCGCATGCGCAGGGCCGGCGCACTGATCCTCGCCAAGGCGAACCTCCAGGAATTCGCGCGCGGCGGCATGTCGGTCAGCAGCCTCGGCGGGCAGGTGCTCAACCCGTACGATCTCACGCGCACGCCGGGGGGATCGAGCGGCGGCACGGGTGTCGCCATCGCGGCGAACATGGCGATCCTCGGCACCGGCAGCGACACCGGCCAGTCGATACGCTCGCCGGCCTCGGCGAACAACCTCGTCGGCATACGCCCGACGCGCGGCCTCGTCAGCCGCGCCGGGGTCATCCCGAACAGCCTCACGCAGGACGAGATCGGCCCGATCGCGCGCACCGTGACCGATGCGGCGCTGCTGCTCGACGTCATGGCGGCCTACGACCCCGCCGACCCGATCACGGCGCTGTCGACGGGGCGCGTCCCGAAGTCGTATACCGAGCTTCTGAACAGGGACGCGCTGCGCGGCGCTCGTATCGGCGTGATGACGAACCTGATGGGCAGCGCCGAGCGCCATCAGGAAGTGAACAAGGTGATGGAGGACGTCGCTGCGAAAATGGCCGCGCTCGGTGCGACGCTCGTGCGCTTCGATCTTCCCGCATACGACAAGCTCGCCGGCGCCGTCGCGACTTCGCAGTACGAAGCGCGCACGGTGATGGACCGCTATTTCGCGACGCTGCCGCCGAACGCACCGGTGAAGACGTTCGCCGACCTCGTCGCCGCGAAGAAGTCGGCGGTGCAGAAAACGCTCGAAGCGGAGATCGCGATCGTCGACGGCATGAACAGCGCCGCGTACAAGGACCGCACGCTGAATCGCGAGAAGCTCAAGATACTGGTCGCGAACAAGATGGCGGAGCTCAAGCTGGACGCGATTCTCTATCCACTGCAAAAGATCCTCGTCGCCAAAGTGACCGACGCGGATCAGCTCGAGCGCAACGGTACGCTGTCGAATGGAACGGGTTTTCCGGCGGTGACGTTCCCGGGCGGGTTCTCGGCGCCCACTGCGAGTGCGCCGTTGGGCGTGCCGGTGGGCGCGGAGCTGCTCGGGCTCGACTACACCGAAGCGAGGCTGCTCGCGTACGCCTACGCGTTCGAGCAGGCGTACAAGCCGCGCAAGCCGCCGGTCAGCACCCCACCGTTATCGCAAGGGCGTTGAGCCGCGCGCACCCTGCCCGCGCGTCGAGCCGGTCGGCGCCGGGGCGCTCGGATGGGTCGCGCTGCGCGGCGCGTCCTGCTTGATGATCTCGGCCTCGGCTTTGGCGTCGCCGCTGATCGGCTCGCTGCCTTCCGGCCGCTTCGTCTCGAGCGCGCGGTCGGGCTGCCTGCTCGTATTCACCGGATCGGATTTGTCGGCGTCGGCGCCGCCCATGCCGCTGACGTCGGGACCGATCGGCGTGACCGCGAACGCAGGTGCAGCAAACGCGAGCGCGATGCCCGCGAAGAGAATGAGCCTCTTCATGATGGCTGCCTCGTCGATGTGACAAGCTTGACGAGGCAATGGGTGTGCCGCGACAGAACCAGGGTCTGACCCTGCGGGGTCAGACCCGCGGTTTACGCGGTTTTCTTGACGTCGCCGGACTTCACCGCCTCGCTCATCTTCACCGGCGGCACGACCGGCGTGACGCCGCTCATCAGGCCGGGCATCGTCTCGACGAGGTCGTCGATGCTGAACATGCCGTCGCCGCCCTTGAAGAGCGAGCGGTATTCCTCGCCGAAATAGTAGGTGTGGATGCGGCTGCGCTCGATGTGGAACACCTGGCCGTTGATGACGTCCGCCTCGTCCTTGCAGAGATACGCGACGATGGGCGCGATATATTCGGGGCCGCGGTTGAGCAGCGTGCGCTCGTATTCGGCCTTGGTCATGAGGCCGGATTCGAACCTGCGCTTGCGATTTGCCTTCACCGCGTCGGTCAGCGTCATGCGGGTGTCCGCCGACGGGCAGATCGCGTTGGCGGTGATGCCGAACTTCGCGGCTTCTTTCGCGATCGAGCGCGTGAGCGCGATGATCCCCGCCTTCGACGCGCTGTAGTTGCACTGCCCGACCGAGCCCTTGAACGCATCCGACGAGAAGTTGACGATGCGGCCGAAGCCCGCCTGGCGCATGTACTTGATCGCGTGATGGCACATGTTCCAGTGGCCCTTCAGGTGCACCGCGACGACCGAGTCGAAATCGTCTTCCGACATGTTCCAGATCATGCGCTCGCGCAGGTTGCCGGCGACGTTGACGACGATGTCGATCTTGCCGAACTCGTCCACGCACTGCTTGATCATGAGACCGGCCTTGAGGTACTCCGCGACCGAGTCGTAGTTCGCAGACGCACGCCCGCCCGCCTTGCGGATCTCCGCGACGACGTCGTCGGCGGGACGCTCTTCGGTCTTCTCTCCGCCGCGGCCGACACCCGGGTCGTTGACGACGACGCTCGCGCCTTCCGCGGCGAGCAGCTTCGCGACTTCGCGGCCGATGCCGCGCCCGGCGCCGGTGACGACGGCGGCTTTGCCTTCGAGATGCATGGTTTGTTCTCCTTCTTCAACGGTACTCGCATAATGCAACGAAGCCGTCGTCCATGAAAGCGCGGAAGGAGGAGTCCATGCAGAAGGTGTCACGCGCGGCCGCCGCCACGCTTTGTGCGTGCGCAAGCGCCGTCGCACTCGCAGCGCCTGCGCCCAAGCCTGAGGCGTCGTACCCGACGCGCCCGGTGCGCCTGATCATCCCCTATCCGCCCGCCGGGTCGACCGACTTCGTCGGGCGCGAAGTCGCCAACGGGTTGTCGCAGGCGTTCGGCCAGTCGGTCGTGATCGACAATCGCCCGGGCGGCGGGACGCTGCTCGGGCTGTCCCTCGGCGCCAAGGCCCCGGCCGACGGCTACACCGTCACCTTCGGCACGTCCGCCGGGCTCGCGGTGAATCCCGCGCTCGGGGTGAAGATGCCGTACGACCCGCTGCGCGATTTCGCGCCGATCGGGTTGATGGTCTACATCCCCTATCTGCTGGTCGTGAACGCGGACGTCAAGGCGCGCAACGTGAAGGAGCTCGTCGAGCTCGCCAAGGCCCAGCCCGGCAAGCTCAACTTCGCCTCGCCCGGCGTCGGGACGCCGAACCACCTCGGGATCGAGCTGCTCAACATCCTCGCCGGGGTGAAGTTCACGCACGTCCCTTACAAGGGCGGGGCGCTGGCGGTGAACGACCTCGTCGCGGGACGGGTGCACATCCTGTTCTCGGGGCTGCCGCAGGTCTCCGGGATGCTGAAGGCGGGAAGGCTGCGGGCGATCGCGGTCGGCACGACCAAGCCGACGCGGGTCGCGCCGGACCTGCCGCCGGTGGCGGAGGCCTTCCCCGGCTTCGACTGCAACACGTGGTACGGGCTGCTCGTCCCCTCGGGTACGCCGCAGCCGATCATCGAGAAGTTCGGCGGCGAGCTGCACCGCATCCTGACCAACCCGACCGTGGTTCAGCGCCTGCTCGATCAGGGGGTCGAGGCGACGCCCGGCTCTGCCGCGACGTTCCGGGAATTGATCGTCGCCGAGACCGCGCGCTGGCGCAAAGTCATCAAGAGTGCCGGCATTACTGCCGAAGGCGCGCAGTAACACCGGCGGGTTGGGCCCGCCAAATGCTTAGATAAGGTCAGGATGACACTCTCGGCATTGGCGGCAACGTGGAAGCAACGGGCAAGGTGGCGGTCGCGGCCCTGATCGCGATGATGGCGGGTTCGGTGCTGGCGGCCGAGCCTATCGGCGTGGTGAACCGCTCGAAAGGCGACGTGCGCATCGAGCGCGAAGGCGAGCACCTCAAGGCCGGGCGAGGCGCCCTGATCTATCGCGGCGACCGGGTGATCACCGGCCCCAGTGCCCACGCATCGATCACGATGCGCCGCACCGCGCCGCTCACGCTGGGACCGGGGAACGACATTCCGATCGACCGCTACGCGGCCGACGAGGTGCCGACGGTCAAGCGGTCGCCGCCGGCGATCCTGCAGAGCCTCGCCTCGTACTTCGCGGTCAACCGCCAGCGCTGACGAGCTTCTTCGCCGCCGCGGCGATCCCCTCCGCGGTCGGCAGGTACGCCTGCTCGAGCGCATGGCTCGACGGCGTCGGTGCATCCGGCCCGGTCAGGCGTGCGACCGGCGCCTTGAGCGCCCCGAAAGCCTTCTCCGCGGCCAGCGCCGCGACTTCCGCAGCAACCCCGCAAAGCCCGCTCGCTTCGGTGACGACGAGCAGCCGCCCGGTCTTCCTCACCGAGGCGAGGAGGGTCGCTTCGTCGAGCGGCTTGATCGTGCGCAGGTCGATCACTTCCGCCGCGACGTTCATTCCCTCGAGCTGCTGCGCGGCCGCGACGCAGGCGTGCACCGCTTTCGAGTACGACACGATGGTCAAGTCCTTGCCCGCGCGGCGGATGGCCGCCTGGCCGAGCGGGATCGCGCCGTCCGCTTCGGAGACTTCACCCGGCGTGTAGCCGAGCGTCATGTCGGTGAAGAACATGACGGGGTTGTCATCGCGTATCGAGGATTTCAACAGGCCGCGGAAGTCGTCGGCGGTCGACGGCATGACGACCTTGAGCCCCGGGGCGTGCGCGAACCACGCTTCGAGGTTGTGGTTGTGCTGCGCGCCGACGCCCCAGCCGCCGCCGGTCATCGCCATCACCACCATCGGGAACGAGAACTGGCCGCCCGAGACGTAGCGCAGCTTGCCCGCGCTGTTGACGATCTCGTCCATGGCGTAGCAGAGGAACGGCGCGAAGAGCATGTCGATCACGGGCCTGAGGCCCATCGCGGCAGCGCCGACCGCGGTGCCGGCGATGACGCCTTCGGCGAGCGGCGTGTTGCGGATGCGCTCGGCGCCGAACTCTTTCAAGAGGTCCTGCCGCTTGGTGGCGACGCCTTCGCCGAACATGATCACGCGCGAGTCGCGCCGCATCTCTTCGGCCAGCGCGCGGCCGATCGCATCGTTGACGGTCATCTGGGTCATGGCGGGCTCCTTACGCGTAGACGTCGGTGGCGAGCTCGGCGGCGCTCGGGAATGGCGATTCGGACGCGAACGCGAGCGCGTCGGCGATGCGCTGCTTCACTCGCGTTTCGATCGCCTCGATCTCTCGCGTCTCGATCTCGCGGCGCGCGAGCAGGCGGCCTTTGAGGTATTCGATCGGGTCGCGCTCCCGCCACTCGGTGAGCTCTTTACTGTCCACGTAGGACTGGTCGTCGGGCTCGTAATGGCCCCAGGTGCGATAGGTGTAGGTCTCGAGCAGGATGGGTTTCTTGGTCGCGCGCACTTCGGCGGCGGCTTCGCGCGCGGCGGCGTGCACCGCCTGCACGTCGTTGCCGTCGACGGTGATGCCTTTGATGCCGTAGGCGGCGGCGCGCGCCGCAATCTTCTCGGTCAGCATCGTTTCCCGGCGGTGAACGTAGGCCTGCCACTGGTTGTTCTCGCAGACGTAGAGGATCGGCAGGTTCCACACCGCGGCGAGATTGAGCGATTCGTGGAAGCTGCCTTCGCACGCGGCCCCGTCGCCGAAGACGCACGCCACGATTGCCCGGCTCTTCTGCATGGACAGCGCGAGCGCGACGCCGGGCGCCATCGAAAGCTCGCCGCCGACGATGGTCGACGTCAGCACCACGCCGAGCTCTTTCGCCGAGATGTGCAGCGAGCCGCTCTTGCCTTTGCAGTAGCCGCTGCTGCGCCCCATGATCTCGGCGAGCACGCGCCCGGGCTCCGCGCCGCGTGCGAGGAGATGGCCTGCGCTGCGGTGGTTCGTGAGGATCAGGTCGTCCTTCCCGAGCGCCTTGATCACGCCGACCGCGGCGGCTTCCTGCCCCACCGAGGCGCACGTGCCCGGCGCCTTGCCGGCGGCCTGCAGCGCGCGGTTCTGCTCCTCGAAAGCGCGCGTGAGCATCATCGCTTCCAGCAGCTCTGCATCGTTCGTCGTCATGTGTTCGCCTTTGCGTGACAGGGACAGGGCGCGAGTCTAGGGGGCGTCTGTGCTCGGCGAATGTCGCTACGGAAACCGTTTGTTTCGGCGATGTAACGCCCCGCCCGTAAATCCGGGTCAGAGTCACATTTCTCCCCAATAAAGTGACTCCGACCCGGATTTTTTCTAAACTCGGCGCTCGTTTTTTTGTGACGGATGACCCGTGACTGCCGCCATCTCCTGCGCGTTCGATTCGGGCGCGATCGAAGTCGTTGCCGGCGATACGCGCGACGGCGCGGCCGATTTCTCGCTGCGCGTGCGCAAGGATTCGCATGCCGAGTTCACGCAGTGGTTCCATTTCCGCCTGTCCGGTGCGCGCGGGCTCGCGTGCACATTGCGTTTCGAGAACGCGTCCGCGTGCACGTACACCAAGGGCTGGAAGGATTACAACGCGGTCGCGTCGTACGACCGCGAGCGCTGGTTCCGCGTGCCGACGACCTTCGACGGCACGGTGATGACCGTGCGGCACACGCCCGAGCGCGACGCGGTGTGGTACGCGTACTTCGAGCCGTACTCCCTGGAGCGCCACCAGGCGCTGATCGGACGCGCGTCCGACTCACCGCTGGTGACGACCGAACGGCTGGGGGCGACGGTGGATGGGCGGGATATCGATCTGATCACCATCGGTAAAGCCCATCAGGACTCGAAGAAGGTCTGGATCATCGCCCGCCAGCATCCCGGCGAATCGATGGCCGAATGGTTTATGGAAGGCCTGATCGACCGACTGTTGGACGACTCCGATCCGATCTCCCGCAAGCTGCTCGAACGCGCAGTGTTCCATCTCGTGCCGAACATGAACCCCGACGGCAGCGTGCGCGGCAACCTGCGCACCAACGCCGCCGGCGCGAATCTCAATCGCGAGTGGATGGAGCCTTCGCCCGAACGCAGTCCGGAAGTCTTCGTCGTTCGCCAAAAGCTCCAGGAGACCGGCGTCGACGCGTTCTTCGACATCCACGGCGACGAAGGTCTGCCTTACGTCTTCGTCGCGGGCGGCGAGATGCTGCCGGGCTTCACCGACGCGCAGCGCGCGCAGCAGGACGCCTTCGTCGCGAGCTTCAAGCGCGCGAGCCCCGATTTCCAGGACGTGCACGGCTACGACGCGAGCAAGTACAACAAGGACGCGCTCAAGCTCGCCTCGAAATGGGTCGGCCACACCTACGGCTGTCTCTCGCTCACGCTGGAGATGCCGTTCAAGGACAATGCGAACATGCCCGATCCGCGCGTCGGCTGGAGCGGCGAGCGCAGCCGCAAGCTCGGCGCGGCGATGCTCGGTCCCCTCCTCGAATCGCTGGAATGAAGAAGCAGGCTCATTTCATCCTGGCGTGCGTCTTCGCGCTCGCGTGCACCCCGACGCACGCGGCCGAGGACTACAAGCCGGTGATGGGGCAGAAAGGCAAGGACGTCGTCTGGATCCCCTCACCCACCGGCATGGTCGACCTCATGCTCGACATGGCGAAGGTGACGCCGCAGGACTTCGTGATCGACCTGGGCTCCGGCGACGGCCGCAACGTCATCGCCGCCGCGAAGCGCGGCGCGAAAGCGCTCGGCGTGGAGTACAACCCCGATCTCGTCGAGCTCTCCAAGCGCAACGCCGCGGCCGCGGGCGTCGGCGATAAAGCGATGTTCGCGCAGGGCGACATGTTCGCCGCCGACCTCTCGCAGGCGAGCGCGCTGATCCTCTTCCTCATCCCGCAGAACCTGGAAAAGCTCGCGCCCAAGTTCGTCGCGATGAAACCCGGCACGCGCATCGTCTCCAACACCTACGAGATCGGCGGCGGCTGGGAACCCGACGACACGCAGCGGCTGCCGCTCTGCGCGAGCTGGTGCGGCGCGCATCTCTACATCGTGCCCGCCAGAGTCGCGGGCACGTGGCGCCTGCCCGAAGGCGACCTCATACTGGACCAGGCATTCCAGTACGTGTGGGGCAGCTACGACTACGACGGCATCACCGTCTACGTCGAGAACGGGCGGCTCAAAGGCGACGAGATCGACTTCTTCGTCAACGGCGTCGAATACACCGGCCGCATCAGCGGCGACACGATGAGCGGTACTGCGAAAGGGCGCGCGACCACCACGAGCTGGTCCGCCAAGCGGGTGTCGCCCTAACCGCGCTGCGCCGTTCCCTCGGCCTCGTCGGCGTATTCGAGCTGGGCCGCGATCTTGCGGCCGATCTCGGCGCGCCACTCCTCGATCGGCCTGAAGCCCGGCTTGGCCCGGCAGATCGCTTCGGTCTCGCGGTAGAGATCGTCCTCGGGCTTGGTGAGGTCGATCTCGAAGCCGAGCGGTTGCGGCACGTACCACGGCGTGTCGCAGAACATCTCGATGCGGTTGCCTTCGGGATCGCTGAAATAGACCGACCAGGCGTTGCCGTGACAGCGCGGGTCGACGACCTTGCAGCCGGCCTCGCTCACCTTGCGGAAGGCGCGCTTGACGTTGGCGAGGGTACCCACGTTGAACGAGACCTGCTGCACCATCGGCTTGCCGTCGTCGGTGGTGCGGCCGCGCACGAGCACGACCTGGTGGTGATCGCTCGGATTGCGGCTCAGGAACGTGATCCGTCCGTCCTCCGCGCAATCGCTGACGACGAAGCCGAGAACCTTCGTATAGAAATCGACCATCTTCGGCACGTCGGTCACATAGAGGCCGACGTGGCTGAGGCGCGGCGCCTGCTCGATAGGCATAAACGGTCCCTCCTTGATGAGTGAGGCGAACGGTTCGCGGCTCGACAAAGGCTACGCCGGTGTGCGCGCGGAGAGCAACCGCGGCTGGTTTCGCGGACGTGCGCTTGGTAGAGTGCGCTACTCAACGGAGCGGCAAACTCGATGCAACAGCGCAATCTGGGCAAATCCGAGCTGAAAGTTTCGGTCGTCGGCCTCGGCTGCAACAACTTCGGCGGGGATCGATGCGATCTTGCGGCCTCGCGCCAGGTCATCCACAAGGCGCTCGATCTGGGCATTACCCACATCGACACCGCCGACGTCTATGGCAATCGCGGCGAATCCGAAACGATCTTGGGCAAATGTCTGGGCGATCGCCGCAAGGACGTCGTGCTGGCGACCAAGTTCGGGATACAGATGGACGAGGCCGGCACGCTGAAAGGCGGCTCGCGCCGTTACATCCAGTCGGCGATCGAGGCGAGCCTGAAGCGGCTCAACACCGACTGGATCGATCTCTATTACATCCACCGCCCCGATCCGCTGACGCCGATCGAGGAAACGCTGCGGACACTCGACGACCTGGTGAAGGCGGGCAAGGTTCGCTACATCGGCTGCTCGGGATACGCGGCATGGCAGATGGTCGAGGCGCAGTGGACGGCGACGCACCACGGGCTCAATCGTTTCGTGACCTGCCAGGACGAATACAACCTGCTCAAGCGCGGCTTCGAGACCGCTCTCCAGCCGGCGATGCAGGCGTACGGGTTGGGCTTGATCCCGCACACGCCGCTCGCCGCGGGCTTGTTGAGCGGGAAATATCGGCGCGATGCGCCGCTGCCCGCGGGTGCGCGCATCGCGCGCGAGAAGCGCCAGGCCGATCGCTGGATCAGCGACGCCAACTGGGAAGTCGTGGAACGCCTGACCGCGTTTTGCGAAGCGCGCGGCCACACGCTGCTGGAGCTCGCGATGAGCTGGCTCGCGTCGCATCCGCTGGTGGCGAGCATCATCGCGGGCGCAACCACGCCCGAACAGGTGGAGCTGAACGCACGCGCGGTCGACTGGCGCCTGTCCGCGGACGATCTGGCGGCGATCGACAAGGCGACTCGACGCGGCGGCACGTAGCACGAAGACAACGCTGGTCGCGGCGACGCGCGACGGCGGGCGCTCCATCTTCACCTTCCCTGTCGGAGGAGACATGAAGGCACTGAAGCGGGTCGTTGTTGCAGCGCTATTGCTCTTCCCTGCCGCGCAAGCCGTGGCGCAACTGCCGCAGGGATTTCCGTCCCGGCCGGTTCGGTTCATCGTCGGGTTCCCACCCGGCGGCACGAACGACATCATCGCCCGATTGCTCGCCCAGAAGCTCACCGAGCAAAGCGGCGTTTCGTACGTGGTCGAGAATCGAGCCGGCGCCAATACCGCCATCGCGTCGGAAGCGTTCGTGCGCATGGCACCCGACGGTTACACGATCATGCAGGTCGCGCCGGGACATGCGACCAACCCGGCGATGCTCAAGCTCAACTTCGATCCGATCAAGGACTTCCAGTTCATCACGGTCGCGGCGGAATCGCAGAATCTGCTGGTGCTGCATCCTTCGTTTCCGCCGAGAAGCGTCAAGGAGCTGATCGCCCTTTCGAAGAAACGTCCCGGCGACATCAACTACGGCTCCTCCGGTATCGGGACCACCGTGCATCTGTCCGCGGAGCTGTTCCAGTACATGACCGGCGTGAAATGGGTGCATATCCCGTACAAGGGCGCTGGACCGGCGATGATCGAATTCTTCAGCGGAACGTTCGTGCTCTATTTCGGCAACCTGCCGAGCGTCATCCAGCACGCGCGCTCGGGCAAGCTGCGCGGCATCGCGGTGACCGGCGCGAAACGCGCGAGCGCGGCCCCGGAAGTACCGACGGTCGCCGAGAGCGGCGTGCCGGGATTCGAGGTCACGACCTGGTACGGCTTCGCGGCGCCCGCCAAGGCGCCGCGCGCGATCGTCGACTATTTCAATGGCGAGATCGTCAAGGCGCTGAACGCTCCGGATATGAAGGAGAAGCTCGTCAATCAGGGCGCGGACCCCGTGGGCAACACGCCGGAACAGGCGACCGCGCACGTCGTGAGCGAGATCTCGAAGTGGACCAAGGTCATACGCGGCGCCGGCATCAAGGCGCAATGAGGAGAGCGGCATGTCGGTCATCCTGGGCGGCGGTGAGCATCGCTATCGCGTGATCGAGAATTGGGCGCAACTTCCGCCCGGTTGGAGCTTCAAGGACGTCGGCGGCGTCGGCACGGACAGCAAGGACCGGGTCTACGTCTTCAATCGCGGCGAGCACCCGATGATCGTGTTCGACCGCGAAGGCCGTTTCCTGCGCTCGTGGGGCGAGGGTCTCTTCAAGCGCGCGCACGGGATACTCGTCGATCGCGAGGACAACCTGTACCTCACCGACGACGGCGATCACACCATGAGGAAGTGCACGACCGAGGGCAAGGTGCTGTTCACCATCGGCATCCCGGACAAGCCGGCGCCGTACATGAGCGGCGAGCCGTTCCATCGCTGCACGCACACCGCGCTGTCGCCGAAGGGAGAGCTGTACATCTCCGACGGCTACGGCAACGCGCGCGTCCACAAGTACTCGCCGGACGGCAAGCTCCTGTTCTCGTGGGGAGAGCCCGGTACCGATCCGGGCGAATTCAACATCGTCCACAACATCGTCACCGACGACGAAGGCTGGGTGTACGTGGCCGACCGTGAGAACCACCGCGTGCAGGTGTTCGACGGCAACGGCAAGTACGAGATGCAGTGGAACAACCTGCACCGGCCGTGCGGGCTGTATCGCCATCAGGGCGCCCGCGCCGAGTTCCTGATCGGCGAGCTCGGTCCGGGCATGAACGTCAATCGCAACCACCCGAACCTCGGACCGCGCCTGACGTTCGTCGACAAGTACGGCAAGCGCATCGCGCGCCTGGGCGGCGAGCACGGCCCCGGTCAGGAGATCGGCAAGTTCCTCGCGCCGCACGGCGTGTGCATGGACTCGCGCGGCGACATCTACGTCGGCGAGGTGTCGTATACGAACTACGCCAACATCAATCCCGGCAAGCCGGCGCCGGAGTACCTGCGCAGCCTGCAGAAGCTGGAGCGCATGGCGTGAATGGTCATTGAGAGGAGCAGTCGCGACGAAGCAATCTCGGAACGTCCGTTCCGTGCGCCACGGGATCGCTTCGTCGCTTGCGCTCCTCGCGATGACGTATTCAGACCAGCGCGTCCCAGGCTTCTTCCTGAAACCCCGTCGTGCCGCCTTTGTCCGTGAGCAGGAAAGGCCGCTTGATCAGCTTGCCGTTCTTCGACAGCAGCTCGATCGCCTCGGCTTCGGTCATGCCGGCCTTGAGGCGATCGCCGATCTTGAGCGCGCGATACTGCTCGCCCGAGCTGTTGAACAGGTTCTTGAAGGTCTTGCCGTTCGCCTCGAGGTAGCCGAGCATCTTCTTCAGCTCGCTCGCCGTCGGCGGCTGGTCGACGATCGGAACGCTCTCGTATTTCTTGTTCTTCGCGTCGAGATACTTGAGCGCCTTCTTGCAGGTGCTGCAGCCGGCGTATTCGTAGATTTTGATGGTCATGGAAAAAGTCCAAAATGGATTCCCGCCTCCGCGGGAATGACGCTCGGTGGATTCCCGCCTCCGCGGGAATGACGGTCGGGTCGCGGGAATGACGGTCACGTCTGGTCGAGCCAGCGCTCGAACGCCTCGAGATCGGCGACGGTGTCGGGCACGTCCTCGCCCGGCCACGAATGAGTTCCGCGGTTCATCCAGACCGCATGCAGCCCCGCGCCGCGCGCCCCCCGCACGTCGAGCTCGATATCGTCTCCGACGTGCACCACTTCTTCCGGCGAACAGCCGAGCTCGCGGCACGCCAGATGAAAGAACGCGGCGTCGGGCTTGGACGCACCGTGGGTGTGCGCCGCGATCATGGTGTGAAAGAGATGATCGAGCCCGATCGTCACGAGGCACGCGTTGCCGTTGGACAGCGACGCGATGCGATAGCGCGAGGCCAGCCGCTCGAGGCAGGCCCGCACCTCCGGATAGAGCTCGACGTCGTGCCGCGCCCGCATGTACACCTCGATCGCGCCTTCGATGATGGGAGCGGATTGCGCGTCGTCGGCACCCGCGGCGCGAAACACCTCCTGAAGCGCAAGCCGGCGGAGGGTGACGAAATCGTGCTTCAGATCGGGGCGACCGGCGTGGATCGCCATGCGCCGCTCCCGCAGTCGCTCGACGGACCACGGAGCGACGACCTGGGGCGCATGCGCGGTGAGGTAGTCGAAACCCAGGCGCTCGGCGCGTACCAGCGTCGGCTCGCACGGCCACAGCGTATCGTCGAGGTCGAGCGTGACCGCGCGTATCGTTCGCCTTGCAACACCCATCCAACTCAAACCTTTTGTCGCTGCTCGCCGGGCAGTATAAGGTAAAGGGCAAACCATAACCGCTCAGGGAGGAGGCCATGAAAGTCACCCGCATCGAAACGCTCCGCTGCGACGCCGGCTGGCGCACGTTCTCGTTTCTCAAGGTCATGACCGACGAAGGGATCGTCGGCTGGTCGGAATACAACGAGAGCTTCGGCAGCCACGGTCTCTCCGCGGTCATCGAGGCGCTGTCGCCGACCGTGATCGGCAAGGATCCGCGCGACATCGAGCTCATCAACGCGCATCTTCGCACGCACACCGTGCAGTCGCGCGGCGGCATCAACCGCCAGGCCGTGGCCGCGATCGAGAACGCGCTGCTCGACATCAAGGGCAAGGCGCTCGGCGTGCCGGTCTACGATCTCTTCGGCGGCGCGGTGCGCAAGCGCATCCCGGTCTACTGGTCGCACTGCGGCAGCTATCGCGCGCGCTATCCGGAGCTCCTCGGCGTGCCGCGAGTGTCGAGCTACGACGATCTCTCGCGCCTCGCCGAGGAAGTGAAGAGCCGCGGCTATCGCGCGTGCAAGACCAACGTGATGATCCACGACGGCAAAACGCTGGCCGCCTATCGCCCGGGTTTCGGCGCGAGCAAAGGCTATCCCGAGCTCAACTGGACCAACGACATCGTCGACGCCGCGTTCAAAACGGCCCATGCGTTTCGCGAAGGCGGCGGATCCAGCCTGGGCGTGATGATGGATCTGAACTTCAACTACAAGACCGAAGGCTATCTGCGCATCGCCAAGGCGGTCGAACCCGTCGGCATGACCTGGCTGGAGATGGACACGCACGACGCGCAGTCGCTCGCGCTGATCCGCCGCAGCACCTCGACGCCGATCGCCTCGTGCGAGACGCTGTGCGAGCGGCGCGACTTCAAGCCCTTCTTCGAAGCGTACGCGATGGACGTCGCGATCGTCGACGTCATCTGGAACGGCTACATGGAGTCCCTCAAGATCGCGGCGATGGCCGACGTGTACGAGATGAACGTGGCGCCGCACAACTTCTACGGCCATCTCTCCAGCGTGATCTCGGCCCATTTCTGTGCCGCCGTGCCGAACATGCGTATCATGGAGACCGACGTCGACGCGGTGCCCTGGCGCGACGAGCTGGTCGACTCGCCGCCGGTCATCGACAACGGCGAGTTCGTGCTGCCGACGAAGCCGGGCTGGGGTGTGGAAGTGAACGAGGCCGCGGTGCGGGCACACCCGCCGAAAAGTTAAGATTGCTCGACAGGTCCGATAGTCCGACACGGGGGAGGACATCATGAGGCAATCCCGTCGCAAGGTTCTGAAAGCCGGCGCGGCGCTCGCCGCAGCCGTGACCCTGCCCCGGTTCGCTCGCGCGCAAGCCGGCCCGGTCAAGATCGGCATGAGCATGCCCCAGACCGGTTCGCTCGGCGCCGGCGGCCAGGCCGCGCTGGTGGCGCTGCGCCTGTGGGTCGACGACGTGAACCAGCGCGGCGGCCTGCTCAACCGCAAGGTCGAGCTCATCGCGTACGACGACCAGACCAATCCCGCGAACGTTCCCGGCATCTACACCAAGCTCCTCGACGTCGACAAGGTCGACCTCCTGATCGCGCCCTACGGCACGGTGCCGACGGCGCCGGTCATGCCGATGGTGAAAGAGCGTGGCTTGCTCCTGATGGGCAACTTCTCGTTCCAGGTGAACGCGAAGGTGCAGCACGACATGTGGTTCAACAACTCGCCCTGGAACGACGCGGCGAGCTGGTCCGACGGCTTCATCAAGGCCGGACAGGGCGCGGGCGCCAGGACCATCGCGATCCTCGCCGCCGACCAGGAGTTCGCGCAGAACCTCGCGAACGGCGCGCGCGAGCTCGCGAAGAAGGCGAACATCAAGTCGGTCTACGACCAGAACTATCCGCCGACCACCACCGATTTCTCGACGCTCATCCGCGGCATACGCGCGGCGAAGCCGGAGATGGTGTTCGTCATGTCGTACCCGAACGATTCGGTGGCGATCATCCGTGCGGTGAACGAGATCGGGGTGGGCTCGCAGGTGCAGGTCTTCGGCGGCGGCATGGTGGGACTCCAGTTCACGCCGATCATGACCTCGCTCGGCAGCCTGATGAACGGCGTGATCAACTACAACTCGTACGTGCCGGGCATGAAGTATCCGGGCATCGAGGATTTCCTCGCCCGCTACGCCAAGCGCGCGGCCGAGGCCAGGGTCGATCCGCTCGGCTTCTACCTGCCGCCGTTCAATTACGCCATCGGGCAGATGCTCGAGCAGGCGGTGAACGGCACCAGGAGCCTCGACCACAAGCAGCTCGCCGCGTACCTGCGCAAGAACGAGATGAAGACCCTGGTCGGCCCGATCCGCTACGACAAGCACGGGGAGTGGGCCAACCCGCGGGTGGTGCAGGCGCAGTTCCGCGGCGTGGTCGACAAGGACACCGAGCAGTTCCGCCAGCCCGGCAAGCAGGTCGTGATCTATCCGGACGCCTACAAGACCGGTAACGCGATCACGCCTTTCGAAAAGGCCCGCTCCGCGAAATAACGACGCCTCGGAAAAGGACAGCAGGCCGTGACGTTCTCCTTCGACCTGCTGTTCGAGGCTGTCCTCTTCGGCATCCTCCTCGGCAGCTTCTACGCCGCGGTCAGCATGGGGCTGTCGGTGTCGTTCGGGCTGCTCGACGTGCCGCACGTCGCGCACCCGGCGATCATGGTCTTCGGCTCGTACTGCACGTGGGTCGTCGCGGGCTGGGGGCTCGACCCGATCGTGGCGGGCGTTACGCTCATGCCGGCGTTCTTCGTGCTGGGCATCCTCATCTACCGCCTGTACCACGAGTCCTTCGAGAAGCGCGGCACCGAAGCCGGCGTGAGAGGCCTCGCGTTCTTCTTCGGCATCGCGTTCATCGTCGAGGTCGGCCTGATCCTCGCCTTCGGCGTCGATCAGCGCACGGTGCAGGCGCCCTACATCGGATCGAGCTTCGAGCTGGGCGACTACCGCTTCCCCTACCGCATGCTGGTCGCCTTCGGGGTCGCGCTCGTCCTCACCGCGACCTTGACGGTGTACCTCTCGAAGACTTTCACCGGGCGCGCGATCAAGGCGGTGGCGCAGGACGAGCCGGCGCTGCGGCTGATGGGCGCCAACCCGGTGCGGATCAAGCAGTGGGCGTTCGGCATCGCGACGGGCGTGTCGGCGCTCGCCGGCGCGATGCTGATCATCGTCGGTCCCGTCGAGCCCGCGATGGACCGCCTCTACATCGGCCGCACGTTCTGCGTCGTCGTGCTCGCCGGCCTCGGCAGCATGACGGGCACGCTCGCCGCCGGGCTGATCCTCGGCATCGTGGAATCGATCGTGCTCATGATGTTCGGCGCGTCGTGGGCGCCGGCGGTGGCTTTCGGCCTCCTGCTGGTGGTGCTGGGAATCCGGCCTCAGGGATTGTTCGGCCGATGAGATTCTGGATCGGCACTGCCGTGCTTCTCGCCGTCGCGCTGGTCGCCGCGCTCAGCGGTGTCAACGAGTATTTCTTCTACGCCGGCTTCGTCGTGCTCCAGTTCGTGGTGCTCGCCACGGCGTGGAACATCCTCGGCGGCTACGCCGGGTACGTGAACTTCGGCACCTCGGCCTTCTTCGGCATCGGCGCCTATACGGCGGTGGTGCTGTTCAAGGCCGCGGGCGCGCCGCTCGCGGTGCAGATCGCCGGCGCCGCGCTCGTCGGCGGGCTGCTCGGCTTCGGCGTGGGCATGCTGACCTTGAGGCTGCGCGGCATCTTCTTCGCCATCGCCACCGTCGCCGTCGTGTTCATCATGGAAACGCTGATGATCAACTGGCGCTACGTCGGCGGCGCGACCGGCCTGCAACTGCTGCGGCCCGAGACCCTGGCGCCGTTCGGCAGCTACACGCGCATGCTGTTCGCGGTGATGGCGCTGATGGCGGTCGCGGCGGTCGCGATCGCACGCCACATCCAGACCTCCTGGCTCGGCCGGGGCCTGCGCGCGATCCGCGACAGCGAGGAGGCCGCCGAGGCGAGCGGCGTGCCGACGCTGAAGCTCAAGCTCTTCGCATGCGTCGTCTCGGGCGCGCTCATGGCCGCCGCGGGCGCGCCCATGCCGATGTACCTGTCGTTCATCGAGCCCGCGTCGAGCTTCAACCTGAATTACGCCATCGGCGCGCTGGCCGCGCCGATGATCGGCGGCACCACGCACTGGCTCGGGCCGGTGATCGGCGCGCTGCTGCTCGCCTCGCTCCAGCAGATCGTGACGGTCACGATCTCGAACGAGATCAACGTGCTGGTCGTCGGCGTGCTGCTCGTGCTCTTCGTCGTCGCGGCGCCGGAAGGCATCATCGGCCTCTTCAGGAAATGGACGCGTTCCTCCAGGTAAAAGACGTCTCCAGGCGCTTCGGCGGGTTCACCGCGCTGGCCGGGGTGAGCCTCGACATCGCGCGCGGCGAGCGCTTCGGCCTGATCGGCCCGAACGGCTCGGGCAAGACCACGCTCATCAACTGCATCTCCGGGACGCTGCGCAACGAGTCGGGCTCGATCGTGTTCGACGGCGAGGAGATCTCGCGCCTGCCCGCCTACCTGCGCACGCGGCGCGGCGTGGCGCGCACGTTCCAGGTGCCGCGGCCGTTCGCCAGCATGTCGGTGCTCGAAAACCTGCTGGTGCCGCTGCAATACGTCGCGCACGGCAACGAGCGGGAGGTGATGGACATCCTCGAGCGCATCGGGCTCAGTGACAAGGCGCACACACCGTCGAGCCAGCTCTCGCAGGTGGAGCTGCGCAAGCTCGAGCTCGCGCGCGCCATGGCGGCGCGGCCGCGCCTGCTGATCTCCGACGAAGCGATGGCGGGCCTTTCCGGCAACGAGGTGGACGAGGTCCTGAAGATCCTGTTCGATCTCAACGCCGCGGGCATCACGGTGATCATGATCGAGCACATCATGCAGGCGGTGATGCGCTTCTCGCAGCGCGTCGTGTGCCTCGACGCCGGGCGGATCATCTGCGAAGGCACGCCCGGAGAGATCGTCGCCAACGGCGACGTGCAGAAAGCCTATCTTGGCGCTTGAGCTGACGATCTCCGGCGTCGACGCGGGCTATGGCGCGGTGCGCGCACTCCACGGCGTCTCGCTCGCGGTTGCCGCGGGGGAGACCATCGCGCTGCTCGGCACCAACGGCAACGGCAAGAGCACGCTCATGAAATGCGTGATGGGGATCGTGCGGCCGACGCGAGGCTCGGTGTCGCTCACGCTCGACGGGCAGGCGCACGATCTCACCAGGCTCGCCACCGAGGAGATCGTGAACCTGGGCGTCGCCATGGTCCCGGAAGGCCGGCGCCTGTTTCCGAAGCTCACGGTCGAGGAGAACCTGCTCCTCGGCGCGTTTCGCCCGCAGGCGCGCACGGACATGCACAGGAACCTCGACTTCGCGTTCGAAGTCTTCCCGGTCCTGCGCGAAAGGCACCGGCAGCTCGCCGGCTCGCTGTCGGGCGGCCAGCAGCAGATGCTCGCCATCGGCCGCGCGCTCATGTCGGCGCCCAGGCTGCTCCTCATCGACGAGCCTTCGGTGGGCCTCTCGCCGCTGCTCGTGTCGAACACCATCTCCAAGATCAGGGAGCTCAAGGAGCGCACCGGGCTCACCGTGCTGATGGCCGAGCAGAACTTCCACCAGGCGATCCGCATCGCCGACCGCGGCTATATCATCGTGCACGGCGAGATCGTGTTCGAGGGCGACGTCGCTGCGCTCGAACAGAACGAGCTGGTGAAGAACTACTACCTCGGCGCGGGCGTGTGAGGGGGCAACACCCGAGCCGCGCGCGGCAGACGCCGCGTCAGCGCGCGACCCGGGTAGGTCTTCGCGCAGCGCGCCGCGAGCTCGTCGACGAAGTCTTCGGCGTATCGCGGCAGGTAGCGCTGCGGGTCCCACGCGATGACCGACCAGCGCCCGATCGACGCGCCGCGATGGACCACGGGTATGGCGCGCACCGCGTCGGCCGGGATGGAGGCCGGTGAAGGCAGCACCGCGATCCCGTAGCCCGCCCTGACCAGCGCGATCATCGTGTGCGGGGCCGCGCTCTCGAGCACGATCTGCGGCTTCACGTGCGCGAGCTGGCATGCGGCCTCGAACCAGACGCGCGACGCAAAACCGGTCCCGACCATCAGGCGGCTGTCCGCGAGCTCGGTCACGTCCAGCGCGACCTTGCGGCTCAGCCTGTGGCCTTTCGGTACCACCGCGAAGACGTGCATCGGATAGAGCACGCGCTCGGCGAACCGCGCATCGCCCGTGCCCATGATCGCGAGATGCACGTCGCCCTGCGCCAGCCGTGCCTGCAGGCGCGCGCCGCCCTCCTCGACCAGGCGCACGTCGACGTCCGGATGGCCGCGCCGGTAATGCTTCAGGAAGTCGGCGAGCATGTTTTCGATCGCCTGCGGCGTCGCGCCCACACGAAGGATTCCCGCGCGTCCGCCTTTGAGCGCGCGCGCCCGCTGTTCGAGCGCCTCCGCGTCGGCGAGCACCGTCCGGCTGCGCCGCAGCAGGTCTTCGCCGTCCGACGTCAGGCGGATACGCCGGCCCACGCGCTCGAAGAGCTTCACGCCGAGATCGTCCTGCAGCGCTTCGATCTGGCGCGAAGCCGCAGGCTGCGACAGGTGCAGGCGCGACACCGCGCGGGCGAAACCGCCCGCTTCGGCGACGAGCACGAAGGTTCGCAACTGGCGCAGATTCACGCGGCCATTATGCAGAAACTGCATGAGAAAGGGACCGAAGAATGCATTGGACACGAACAAGGGCGCCGCGCAAGGATGGCCGCACGTCGCAGGCGATCGCGCCGGCGAGCCATTACGCGGAGGCACGTCATGAATCGAACAGCGCTTCGACTCGCCGCCCTGCTGATGTCCTCCGCCTTCGCCAACGGCTACGCTCACGACGAGCACCTCGCCGCCAGACCCGGTGAGGAGCGGCTGGGGCGCGTTCACTTCAATACCTCGTGCACCCGCGAAGCGCAGCGCAAGTTCGAGCGCGCGCTCGCGATGCTGCATTCGTTCTTCTTTCCCGAGACGTTGAAGGCGTTCGACCAGGTGATCGAGGCCGACCCGACGTGCGCCATCGCCTACTGGGGTCTCGCGGTGAGCGCGCGGCCCAATCCGCTGGTCGGGCCGTTCGACGCGGCGACGTTGAAGCGCGGTCTCGACGCGGTCCGCAAAGGCGAAGCGATCGGCGCGAAGACCGGGCGCGAGCGCGACTGGCTGGCGGCGATCAAGGCGTTCTACGCGGACTACGAAACCGTCGACCAGGACACGCGCACGCGCAACTACGAGAAAGCGATGGAGCGCCTCGCGAAGAAGTATCCGAACGACGTCGAGGCGAAGATCTTCCACGCCCTCGCGCTGAACGAGATCTTCGATCACCGCAGCCACGCGCCGCTGGTGCAGGCCATCGCCATCCTCGAGCCGATCGGCCGCAGGTTTTCCGATCACCCCGGCGTCACGCACTACCTCATCCACAGCTACGACTTCGCGCCGCTCGCGAAGCACGGCGTGGCCGCCGCGAACAAGTACGCGAAGCTCGCGCCCGCCGCGCCGCACGCACAGCACATGCCGTCGCACATCTATTCGATGCTCGGCATGTGGGACGCTTCCATCGCGTCGAACCTGAGGTCGGTGGCGGTCGCGAAGGACTACGCGGCGAAGAACGGCCTCGACGGAACGCTCGCAGGGGTGCCGCACTCGTACGACTTCATGGCCTACGCGTACCTCCAGCTCGGACAGGACGCGAAAGCCAGAGCGCTGATCGACGAGGCTGCGGGAATCGGCAAGGTCATCGGCCCCCGTGTAGGCGGGGCGACGGGCCGCGCGGCGGTGCCCGCGCGTTACGTGCTTGAACGGCAGGACTGGCAGGGCGCCGCGCGCCTCGCGCCGCTCGGCACCGGCGTCGAGGCGGCCGAAGCGGTGACGCATTTCGCGCGCGCGCTGGGCGCGGCGCGCAGCGGCGACGCCGCCGCGGCGCAAGCCGACGTCGACAGGTTGAAGGAGCTCCGCGCCGACCTGCAGAAAACCAACCAGGGGTACTGGGCGGGGCAGGTGGAGATCCAGATCCTCGCCGCGCAGGCGTGGCTCGCGCACGCGCAGGGCAACAAGGCCGACGCCATCAGGTCCATGTGCGACGCGGCCGATCTCGAAGACGCGAGCGCGAAGCACGTGGCGATGGAGAACCGGCTCTATCCGATGCGCGAGCTCTTCGCCGACCTGCTGCTGCAGTACGGCCGGCCGTCGTGGGCGCTTCGGGAATACGAGGCGTCGATGCTGAACGCCCCCAATCGCCTGCGCGGTTATTACGGCGCCGCGCGAGCCGCCGAAGCGAGCGGAGAACGTGCCAAAGCCGCCGGATACTTCGCGAAGCTCGCGCAGCTCACGCGAGCCGCGGACGGCGATCGCGCGGAGATCCGCGAATCCAGGCAAAGGCTTGCAGCTCGTTGAAGGCCGGTGTACACCGGGTCTGAGCACCCGGAGGAACCGACCATGGCCATCGAGTTACGACCATTGAGCGCATCATTCGCCGCCGAAGTCGGCGGCATCGATCTGAGCCGACCGATGGACGGCGAGAGCGTGCGCACGCTGTGGGACGCGATCGACCGCTACGCGGTGCTGGTGTTTCACGATCAGCGCCTGACCGATACGCAGTTGCGCGATTTCGCTGCCGAGTTCGGGCCGCTGGAGATCGGCCGCGGGGCGCTGCAAGGCGGCAAACGCCGTCTGGCGATCCCGCAGATCGGCGACATCTCGAACCTCGACGAGGACAGCCGCGTCCGGGCGCGCGAAGACAAGCGCCGGCTCGACAGCCTCGGCAATCGCCTGTGGCACACCGATGCCTCGTACATGCCGGTGCCGGTCGTGCTGGGGATGCTGCATGCGAAGGTCGTGCCGCCGGCGACCGCGCTCGGCGGCGGCGAGACCGAGTTCGCCGACATGCGCGCCGCCTACGATGCGCTGCCGGAGACGATGAAGGCGGAGATCGACGGCCTCGTCGCGGAGCACGACATCTTCTGGTCGCGCGGCCAGATCGGCTTCACCGAATTCGCGCCGGGCGAGCGCGAGAAATATCCGCCGTCGCCGCAGCGCCTGGTGCGGCTGCATCCGGGCTCGAAGCGCAAGACGCTCTACTTATCGGCGCATGCGTCGCACATCGTCGGCTGGCCGGTGGCCGAAGGACGCCTGTTGTTGTGGGACCTGACGGCGCACGCGACGCGGGAGCAGTTCGTCTACAGCCATCGCTGGCAGGTCGGCGACGTGGTCATCTGGGACAATCGCTGCACCATGCATCGCGGCCGGCCGCACGCCGAGATGCAGCCGCGCGACCTGCGCCGCGCGACGACCCTGGATACGGGATCGACGCTCGAGCAGGCGGCGTGAGCGCGAAGCCCACGCCGCGCCGCTGTCGTCGACTCCTTACGCCGCTTTGACGAGGCTGAGCGCCCCTTTACCGCGCACTTCCGCTTCCTCGAAGTCGGCCGCTGCGATCGCGCGGTCGAGCGCGGCGCGCAGCGCCTTGGCCGACTCCAGCGTCAGCTCGACCGCCGCGCGCGCTCCGGCGCCGATGTCGGTGTTGAAGAAGTCGAGCGTGATGACGTCGCCCAGGTGCGCGTGGCGCGCGTGGTCATAGGCCACCACCGACTCTTTCAGCGCGAACCATTCGTCGCCGAGCTTCGCCATGCCCTCCGCGGGCACGATCTCGATGATAGACGTGCACATGGATGGCCCTCCTATTTCGCGGCCAGATGTTTGCCGAAGAACGCCCAGATCTTGTTCCAGCCGTCCATGCACTGCTCGACCCGATAGAGCGGCCGATGCCAGTAGAAGAAACCGTGGCCGGCGCCGTCGTAGCGGTGGAACTCGTAGTTCTTGCCGTGCTTTTTCAGCTCGGCTTCGTGCTGGTTCACCTGCTCCGGGCTCGGCGCGCGGTCGTCGTTGCCGAAGAGACCGAGCAAAGGACAGGACAGACCCTCCGTCATGTCGATCGGCGCCACCGGCGTCTTGGCATTGAGCTCCTCCTTGCCCATCACCACGCGCCCGCCCCACAGCTCGACGCAGGCATCGACGTCCTTCTTCTGGCAGGCGTAGATGAAAGCGTGGCGGCCGCCCGAGCAGGAGCCGATGAGACCGACCTTGCCGTTGAGCTCGGGCTGCGCGCGCATCCACTTCACCGCGCCTTCGGTATCGCCGACCATCTGCGAGTCGGCTATGCCGCCCTCGGCACGCACCTTGGCGGCCACGTCGTCAGGATTGCCGTCGCTGCCGCCGCCCTCGCGCTCGTAAAGGTTGGCGCAGATCGCCATGTAGCCGTGATGCGCGAAACGGCGAGTGGTCTCGATGTAGAGCTCGCTCCAGCCCGGGAGATGGTGGATGAGCACGACGCCTGGAAATGGGCCCTTACCCGATGGCTTGGCCGTATAAGCCGTTATCGGCGTTCCTTTGTCGCCTTTGATGGTCACGTTCTCGCAGGTCATGCCTCGGTAGAATGACATCGCTCTCTCTCCTTCGGTGTGTTTCTCGGTGGGCCCGCCAGTATTCGACAATTGCATATCGGGCGCAACACGAGAGTTGAGTTGCAGCGCCGCGCTCCGTGACGGATCATGGACGCCACGCTGCGAGCCAGGGAGGGATCGCATGAACGACGGCGTCGATTCGCGTGCGAAGCACCGGGAGCACATCGAGAGCCGGACCGAGTTCGTCAGGGGCAAGCGCGGCCCGGTCTCGTACGTGTGGGGCAACCATGTGGTGAAGCCCCGTCAGCGTGTGCCGGGCGCTCCGGGGCTGTGGTCACCGCTGCCCGAGGGTGAAGCCGGTCTCCTCGTCGAAGCGACCGCGGCCGACGGGATCGTGATCGACCGCCGCACGGTCGACGGCGCCGCGAAGCTCGAGGTCGGTGCGGATCGCCCTGCATCGATCGCCTGTTTTCCCGACGGCGCCGAGGGGATCGTCTTCACCTACGACCACAAGCGATTCGCGCTCCAGGTCTGGAATCCCAGGAGCGCCTGGGCGCAGCAGTTCAGTCACATCCAGGCCTTCGACTGGTCGGCCGACTGGGTCGTCAAAGCCCGTCTCGAGAAAGTGACCGACGGCAGGACCGTATCGATCCCCCATCATCGAAATCCCATCCCGGTGGAGAGGCCCGTCGCCGCGAAAGTGACCTTCGACGTCGACGGAGCGGAGCAGACGCTCTACGCGACCCGGTCGGGGGACCATTACGTCTTGCACTTCACCGACGGGACCAGCGGCCATGCGAGCTACGGTTCCGGCCGCAACGTGCGAATACCGGCCGATCGGTGCGGAGCGGTCAGCATCGACTTCAATTACGCGACGCTGCTTCTGTGCTCGTTCAGCAGAGCCTGGAACTGCCCGATCCCGCCGCTGGAAAATCGATTGCGCGTGCCCATCGAAGCGGGCGAGCGCTTCGCGGTCGACCGCAATGGAGTCCGATGTTGTAGCTCGCATCGCAAGGAGGCGTCATGTATGCCTGGAGGAGATGCGCGGCCCTGCTTTCCCGGCTCGTCCTGTGCGCGCTCGCTGCAAACGCGGCCGCGCAACAGGATGCTTTCCCGAACAAGCCGATCCGCTACATCTCGCCGTACGCCTCGGGCGGCAGCACGACCTTCATCGCGCGCCTCATCGGACAGCAGCTCACCGAAGCCTGGGGACAGCAGGTGGTCGTCGACAACCGGCCCGGAGCCAACACCATCCTCGGCACGCAGGCCGCCGTCGCTGCACGCCCCGACGGCTATACGCTCGTCTCCGTCGGGGGCAGCATCCTGGCCGGCAACTACTGGCTCGCGAAGACGCCGTACAACCCCCTCAAGGACATCGCGCCGATCGGCACCGTGTCCAAGTACGAGAACGTGCTGGTCGTCCCGCCCGCGTCGCCGGCGAACACGATCGCGGACCTGATCGCGCTGGCGAAGGCGAAGCCGGGACAGATCACGTACGGCTCGTCGGCGGTGAACGGGCCGACGCACATGCTCGCGGAGCTCTTCAACACCGTCGCCGGCATCAAGACGCTGCACGTTCCGTACAAGGGCGGCGGCCCCGCGGTGTCGGACCTGATGGGCGGTCACATCAATTTCTTCTTCTCGAATCCGGTCAACGTCGCTCCGCAGATCAGGAGCGGGCGCCTGAAAGCGCTCGGGGTCACGGGGCAATCGCGCAACGTGGCGTTTCCGGACGTGCCGACGTTCGCCGAGCAGGGGCTGCCGGCGATGGCGCTGACGAACTGGCAGGGCGTCGGCGGACCCGCGGGGATTCCGAAGGCTATCGTCGACCGGATATCGGGCGAGATCAGGAAGCTCGTGGCGAAGCCCGATACGAAGGAGAAGCTGAACGCCTTCGGACAGGAGCCTTTCTACAACGATCCGCAGCAAACCGCGGCGCTCCTGCGAGCGGACATCGAGAAGTACGGCAAGATCGTCAAGGACGCGAACATGAAACCGGCCGAGTGAGAAAGGAGACGGACATGACACTGTTCCCGAGCATCCGATCGGCGACCGCGTGGATGGCGACCGCGCTCGTGGCGGGCGCCGCGTTCGCCCAGACGAAAGAAGACGTGAAGAGCTATCCGTCGAAGCCGATCCGCGTCATCGTCGGCAACACCGCGGGCGCGGCCCAGGACATCGTAGCGCGGCTGGTGGCGCAGCGGCTGACCGACAGCATGGGCCAGCAGACCGTGGTCGACAATCGTCCCGGCGCGACCGGCCAGATCGGCATGGAAATCACATCGAAGGCGGTGCCGGACGGCTACACGGTGATCGTCACCACGTCGGCCGCGCTCGTCCTGAATCCGCTCCTGACCAAGGTGCCGTACGATCCATACAAGGACTTCACGCCGATCTCGCTGCTCGTCGACAGCCCGCAATTGCTGTTCGGCACCACGGCCATCCCCGCGAAGACCGTCAGCGAGTTGCTGGACCTGGCGCGCGCGAAGCCGGGTCAGCTGAATTGCGCCTCGCCGGGGTTCGGCGGATCGAACCACATGGGCTGCGAGATGCTGAAGACGATGGGCAAGGTGAACATCGTCCACGTGCCTTACAAGGGCACCTCGCCCGCCATCACCGACGTGGTCGGCGGTCATGCGCAGTTCATGTTCAACAGCATTCCCGCGGTGATCGGTCTCATCAAGAGCGGGAAGGTGCGCGCCCTCGGCCACGGCGGCACCAAGCGCTCGCCCGCGTTGCCGGACGTCCCCACGATCGCGGAGACACTGCCCGGCTTCCAGGTCGGTACGTGGTACGCCCTCGCCGGCCCTGCCCGTCTTCCGCCGCCCATCGTCGCGCGGCTCACTGCGGAAGTGAAAAAAATGTTCGGCGATCCGCAATTCGCGCAGAAGATCGTCGAGCTCGGACAGGATCCGGCGCCGAGCACCGGGCCCGAGCTCACCGCGCACATGCGCAAGGAAACGGCCCGCTGGACGAACGTCATCAAGGAGGCCGGGCTCAAACCCGAACGCTGATGCCGCTGCCGACCGACACCGACGTCTCCACCCCGAAACACCTCCGGGACAAGTACGCCATCGTAGGGGTCGGCGAGACCCCCTACACGCGCGGCTCCGGCATGACCACTCGCGCGCTCGGCACCTGGGCGGTGCGCAACGCCGTCCTCGACGCCGGGCTTACGGCCGCCGACGTCGACGGCATGCTGTCGTACCAGTCGGGCGATTCCACCTTCGCGCCCTTCATCGCCGGCGATCTCGGCATGCGCCTGAATTTCTACATGGACGTGTTCGGCGGCGGCTCGTCGACCGAAGCGCTGATGGGCATGGCCATGGGCGTGATCGAGGCCGGCCTGTGCAGGACCGTCGTCATCTTCCGCGCCATGAACGGCTACTCGCAGGTACGCATCGGCGGCACCGGCGCCCGCTCGGCCGCGCCGGTCAGCGGCGACACGCTGCACTCGCGCGCTTACGGCTGGCAGAGCGCCGGGCAGATGTTCAGCTTCACCTTCATGCGCCACATGTACGATTACGGCACCACGCCGGCGCAGGTGGCAGCGGTGCGCGCCACGCATTCCGCGCACGCCTCCAACAACCCCAAGGCTTACTACAAGCAGCGCGTGACGGTGGAGGATGTGCTGGCGAGCCGCATCATCTGCAAGCCGCTGCATCTCCTCGACTGCTGCGTGGAGACCGACAACGCCACCGCGATCATCGTCACGAGCGCGGAGCGCGCGAAGGACTTGCGACATCCCCGGGCGCTGATCCGCGCCGTCGCGGGCCGCGTGTGCAAGCCGCGCGCGGACATGCACTACCAGGCGGGACCGATCTCGACGGTGGCGGGCAGGTACGCGCGCGAGATCCTGTGGCCCAATGCCGGCGTCGGCCCGCAGGACGTCGACGTCACCGGCTCCTACGACGCTTTCACCTTCACCACGATGCTCCAGCTCGAGGACTACGGCTTCTGCAAGAAAGGCGAAGGCGGCGGGTACGTCAGCGACGGCACGATACGGCTGGGCGGCAGGCGCCCCAACAACACCAGCGGCGGCCACCTGTGCGAAGGCTACACGCACGGCATGAACATGGTGATCGAGAACGTGCGCCAGCTCCGCCACGACGTCGACGACAGTTGTCCCGTCGGCCCCGACGGCAGGCGCAGGCACACCTACGATTACAGCGAAGGCGGCTGCCGGCAGGTGAAGAGCTGCGAGGTGACCGCCAACCTCGGCTGGGCCAATCCGGGCACCGGCTCGGCGATGGTCATGCGGCGCGATTGAACGGGGGAGGCATGTCCATCAACGCCGAATATCTTGGAATGAGTTTGAGGGTCGACGACCTCGACAACGAGAACGTCGCGTATTTCAAGCACTGCGCCGAGCACAGCTTCCATCTGCAGCAGTGCGGCGACTGCAAGCTCAGGCGCTATCCGCCGACCACCGCTTGTCCGTGGTGCATGAGCCGCGAAGCCGGATGGGTGCCCGTCGAGGGCAAGGGCGCGGTGCACTCCTACACCGAGGTGCATCACGCCATCCAGCCGGCGTTCAGGGAATACACGCCGTACCTCATCCTGCTGGTCGATCTCGATACCCAGAAAGGCGAGCCCACCGCCGACGAGGCGCTGCGCGTGGTGGGCAACCTCGTCACGCCGGACGGCAAGCTCGCGCCGCCCGAGCTGGTCAGGACGGTCGGCATCGGCACCCGCGTACGCATGGTGTTCTCCGACGTGAGCCCGGGCCTCTCGCTCCCGCAGTGGACCATTGACGAGAGCGCCGCGCAGCCCGACAAGCCGTGGCGGTATCCGCAGGAGTGATCGCATGCACATCAATCCCATGAAGGCCGCCGCCGCCCGCGGCGAGCCGCAGATCGGCACCTGGGTCAACCTGGAAAATCGGGCTCACGCCCGCGAGATCGCGAACGCGGCGCACTAAACCGACGAAGCATTCAACACCTCGACGCGATCGCCGCCAACGGGAGCAGGCGCAGCAATGGAAGGAAGCCGGCGTGCTGCTGCTCGTTTACAAGAGCGAAGTCGAGATTCTTGCCAACGGCTTTCGCGATGCGATGAAGGCCATCCGCGGCCAGCAAAAAGGCGTTTGATTTTCCTGCTATGCTGCGCAGCTGTTTCGGCCCCTTGGGGCAATCAGTACCAGTCCACGCCCACCCGGTTGTTCCGGTCCGGCCGTTGGTATCGGTCTAGACGTTCAAAGGACATTCCATGCCATGCGTTGATCAAGACAAATTCAATCTGCTCGACCACGGGCACAGCCTGGACGTCGCACTCAATCAGCTGCTGAGGGTTCCGGCGATTGCCAACGGGGTTCTCGGCGACATCATCATCGACGTCCAACAGAAAATCCTGCCGATCGTCAACACCGTCAACTGGATTCCGGCCAACGGCAACAACGCCGGCAACGCGACCGGCTTCTTTGAGAAGGACAACGGGGCGGTCAACAAGATCAAGCTCAAGCGCGTGGACGTGACCCTGATGGAAGGCAAGCGCAGCCAGGTGATCCACGAGTTGGTGCACGGTCTCGACATGTATTACTACTTCTTCAACCTGTCGAGTCCTCCTCTCGGCTCGAAGTTGAACGCCCGCGTTCCGGTGCTCTATCTGTTCCCCTTGGGCAATGTGTGGAAGTACGAGGTCATGGACATGGTGTTCGTCGACCCGAACAACACCGACGCGCACAACAATCTGTTGACTCAATTCAAAGGTTTGGCCCGGAACAACTCGCTGCTCAAACAATGGCAGCGCACGATGCTGATGACGCAGCTCGATTACGCGTCGGGCCCCATGAAACTGCACGTGGAATTCACCGCGAATGTGGCGCAATGCCTGAGCCTGATCTATCAATGGGGTTTCACGGGCAACGAAAAAGGGCTGCTGGGCAATCCCCGGAGCATCGCGATCCTGATCAAGGCGATGGAACGCGCGCTGCTGGACTGCGTGCAGACCTGGCGCCGCTACGTGCCGCCGGCCCGCAAGCCGGGTTCAGTGGTCCAGTTCAAGCCGGGCGACCGGCGGGAACCCGACATGATCGATCCGAACCGGGCGATCTATTTCCAGAGCGACCAGTGGTGGAAGAAGCTGGGCAAGAACGAGCCGGAACTGGTCATGCCGCCAGATGTGCCGCCCAAGCCCACGCTCGGCCGCGTACCGCCGCCGGTGCCACCCAAGCCCCTGCACTTGCGCGCCGGATGAGAGGGCCCACCCTCGCGTCCGGGCGCCGGCGTGTCGCGTCCGCCGCGAGAAGCGCTCGCGAAGAAGCACGATGAAGTCGATCCGCGGCTAGCCGTCGCGCCGGCTAGCCGACCGGCAACTCCCGTCCCGTTTCCGACGACTGCCTGATCGTATCGAGGAAGCGATGCAGGTCGACGGCGGTATCGAACGTCGGCAGCCGGCTCTGCGGCTGCCCGGTGCGGATCGCTTCGGCGAACAGGCTGTACATCTGCCCGACGTTGAACGGGTCGCCGCGCGGGAAATCGGGCGGCATCCAGAAGAAGCGTTCCGGTACGGCCAGGTCGCTCAACTGGTGGCTGCGCTGTGCGCCCTGCACGCGCAGCATCTCGCCGCGCTGCGACGAGACGTTGCCGGTCGCGACGAGCGTCCCTTCGCGGCCGTAAACGACCATGCGGAAGCCCCCGCCCGCCCACGGCACGGCGGCGACGTGCACCGAGGCCACCGCGCCGCGCGCGAGCTTGCCGCTGACCATGATGTTATCCGGTGAGGTGACGTCCACCATCTTCCCGGTGTCGGTCTCGAGCCACTGCTTGGCCTGCGTCGTCACCATGCACGAGACTCGCGCGAAGTCGCCCACGACGAAGCGCAGCGCATCGATGACGTGGCCGTTGGCGATGGTGAGCGGATTCGCCCCGAGCGTCACGTCGCGCTGCCAGTTGCGGGTGGAGGGACGTTCGAGTGCGCCGTCACGCATGCAGTCCGCGTGACACGACAGCACCTCGCCCACGAAACCGTCTTCGATCAGCTCTTTCATGTAGAGGAGCGCGGGGCTCACCCGCGATTGCAGGCCCACCGCGGTCTGCACGCCTTTCGCGCGGGCGAGCGCCGCGAGCTCTTCGGCTTCGCCCGTGGTGCGGCCGAGCGGCCACTCGGTGTAGACGTGCTTGCCGGCTTCGATGGCGGCCTTGGTCGCCTCGAAGTGCGACGGCACGCGCACCACCACGGCCACCGCATCGATGTGGGGCGAGGACGCCAGTTCGCGGAAATCGGTGTACGCGTGCTTCGCACCGAACGCTTTACGCGCCTCGTCGGCGGTCTCGCGACGCGTGGTGCAGACCGCGCTCATCTCGACGTCCGGGCTCGCCCGCAGCGCGGGAAAGTGCGATTGAGACGCCCACGTCGATTTGACGTTGGCCCCGACGAATCCCAGCCGAATCCTGTTTGCCATGCAGTGTGCTCCTCCGATCAGTCTTGCCTCGTTCCGGCGCTTGGAATAGATTGCCCGTGATTGATTTTCCTCGATCGTATCCTGGAGATCTCGTCATGGCACAAGTCGGCAAGAAGTCCACATTCGAAGCAGGCAATGTGCGTTTCGCCGTCCAGCACGAGCTGTGGGACGGGAACATCGACGACCACTCCGACCAGGGCGTGGCCATCCTCGTCGTCGGACAGGCTGGCGGGAAAGAGACGACGCTGCTGCGGTTCAATTGTTTCGACCTGGAGCGCAGCTATGTGTACGGTCCCGAGAGCCTGAAGAGACTCTGCCGCATGGATCCGACGGTCGACGGCAACCCGATCGGCTGGTCGGTGAAGCAGATCAGGACCCGGCTGCCCGACATGCTCCGCAGGTCCCGATACGAGGACCTCGCGGAACAGGTCGATGCGCAGGCGGTCGAGCGCGCCCTGCCCGAGGTCGAATCCACGGCGCGGGCGCTGTTTGCCAGCGCCAGGAACACCGTCAAGCACAACCGCGGCACCGAGATGTTCGAGGCCGGCCCCTTCAGGTTCGGCCTTGAGCTGCGCAAGCAGCAAGGCGGAGACGGCGGCCTGGCGATCCACGTGCTGGCCGATCTGGCGGGCACGCCGGGCCGCACCTACATGGAAGAAACCGAATTGCTGGCTTTCGATTGCTTCCGCGAAGCCCCGCACTATCACTACGGTCCGCGCAACAAGAACCACCGCATCTTCTGGGACAAGACGCTGGTGCCCGACCCGCTGGAGTGGACGCTCGAGCAATTCAAGAGCGGGAAGCTGCGCGACATGATCCAGCGCGCGGGCTATCCGGGTGTGGCAGCGGACTACGACGAACATCTCGTGGCTGCCGTCCTGCCGGCGCTGGAAAAGCGCGCGCGGGAAATAAACGCCCAACCGCTGCCTGCCGAACCGACGCCCAACCTCGTCCCGCGTTGATCGGCGTGTCTTCGCGCGGAAGCGAGCCGCTGTTCGATCCGCGCGATTTCCTGATTGCGGACGGCGTCGCGCATCTCTGCGCCGGCGGAGAGAGCGCGTGCCTGCATCGCCACGCCGCCGCGCTTGCGCGCTATCTGCGTGACAAGAGCAGCGGCATGGCCGGGCGCATCGCGCAGGAAGCGCAGATCGCCCGTGCCCGCGCCGCTATCGCCCGCGCCTGGGGAGTCGACGCGGCGTCGATCGGATTCGTCGGCAACGTCGCAGAGGGTGTGGCCATCGTCGCGGACAGTCTCGACTGGCGCGACGGCGACAATTTCGTCATCGATGCCGACGAATATCCGTCCGTCGTCGGACCATTCCTCGCCCGCCGCAATCCGCGCGTGACCTTGAGGCAGGCCAGAGGAACCGCGCCCGGCCGCTTCGCCGAATGCGTCGATGCGCGCACACGCGCGATCGGTGTCAGCTACGTTTCGTACCTGACCGGTGAACGGCACGATCTCGCAGCGCTCCGCGCGCTGGCGGACAGCGTCGGCGCGTTGCTCGTCGTGGACTTCACCCAGGCCGCCGGTTACCTGCCGATTCCGGCATCGGTCGCGGACTTCGCGTTCTCGGCCTGCTACAAATGGCTGCTCGGCGTCACCGGCGTTGCCGTCGCCTACTGGAACCGGACACGCCAGCCGGCGTGGTCGCCCGCTTCCGCGGGCTGGTACTCCTTCGAGCCCGGATCCCGCGGCTACGACAATCCGCCGCCGCTGCGGGCCGACGCGCTGCGCTTCACCCGCGGCAATCCTGCGCACGCTTCGCTCTACGTGCTGGCGGATGCGCTGGACTATCTGGCGGCTCACGACGCGCGCGATATCCAGGCGCACGTCCAGGGCATGACGACGGCGATGCTGGAGCGGCTCGAAGCCCTGCGGATTCCGACGCTCACGCCGGCCGATCCGGCGCGGCACGGTGCGAGCGTTTGCATTCCGTCGCCGCGCGCGCAGGCGATCGTCGATGCGATGGCGCGCCGCGGGGTGCTCGCGTGGAACGGCCAGGGCCGCATCCGTTTCAGCTTCCACGGCTACAACTCGCGCCGCGACGTCGATCGGGCGATCGTCGCGTTGAGTGCGGAATGGAAAGACAAGAGCTTATGACCGAGCAGGGACGCCCAAACTACGATCGTCCGCTCTTCGACCTTCACAAAGTGTCCGGCACACCGGTGATCGTCGAAAACATCGAAGTCGTGCGCTGGCGAGACATCCATTTCCTTCGCGCGCGGTCCAGTGATGGCGCGGAGGGTCTCGTCATGATCAGCGAGGGCCGTCATTTCCTTACGGCGATGCTGAAGGAGAAGGTCCTGCCGTTTTTCGCCGGCCGCGACGCCCGCGATCTCGAAACGCTGGTCGACGAGGTGTACGCGTGGAAGTCGAACTACAAGTACGCCGGGCCGGCGCTGTGGACGACCGTCGCGTGGGCCGAAGCGGCGCTGTTCGACCTCCTCGGCAAGGCCGCCGGCAAATCCATCGCCGATCTGCTCGGCGGACGCCGGCGCGATTGCGTGCCGGTCTACGTCTCCAGCCTCCTTCGCGAAACCACGGCGGAAGAAGAGGTCGAGTGGGTCGGGCGGCGCATCGAGCAGACCCGGGCGAAGGCGGTGAAGCTGAAGATCGGCGGACGTCTCAGCCGAAACGCGGACGTATCGCCGGGCCGCAGCGAACGCCTGATCGCGCTCGCCCGAAAGACGTGGGGCGACGCGATGAAGATCTACGTCGACGCGAACGGCTCCTACGACGCGCCCCACGCTCTCGAAGTCGCGAAGATGCTGAAGGCGCACGGCGTCGTCTTCTTCGAGGAGCCGTGCCCGTTCGAAGACCTGGACGAGACCAGGGCGGTCGCCGACGCGCTGGACATGCCCGTCGCCGGCGGCGAGCAGGACGCGAGCCTGCCGCGCTTCGAGTACATGGCGCGCAACCGCGTCGTGGACATCCTCCAGCCCGACATGCTCTACAACGGCGGCTTCATCCGCAATCACCGGGTGAGCGTCATCGCGCGGCACTACGGACTGCCGCTGACGCCGCACAGTCCCTATCTCGGGCCGCGGCAGGCTCTGACGACACACTACTGCGCCACGCTGCCCGAGCTGCCCATCGAGATGGAATACGCAGCCGCGCTGCCGGAACGCCCGATGGATTGGTACAGGCCCCAAATCGAAGCGAAGAACGGCTTGGTTGCGGTGCCGACGGGACCCGGCCTCGGCATCGAGCTCGCGCCCGAAGTCGTGAACGGGCTGAAGATCGTCGACTAAGGAGAGAGACGTGAAATTCGATCTGGTGATTGCAGGCGGCGAAGTGCTCGATCCGGGCGCGGGGCTGCGCGGGGTGATGGACATCGGCATCGTCGGCGGCAAGATCGCGGCGGTGGCGCCGTCGCTGGCGTCGGCGGACGCCGTGCGAACGGTGAGCGCGAAGGGGTACTACGTCTTTCCCGGTCTCGTCGACATCCACGCCCACGTGCTGATCAACGCGCACGACATGGGGATCCACACCGACCGCTTCCTGCGCTCGACCGGCGTCACGACGCTGTGCGATGCGGGCAGCACGGGTTCATCCAACTTCGCCGGCTTGCGCAACGTGCTCGATCATCACGTGCACACGCGCGTGCGCGCCTTCGTGAACCTGTCGGCGCTCGGCATCACCGGCACGGCGCGCGGCGGCGAGCTCCAGCATTTTCCCTATGCCGATCCGGAGGGCTGCGCGCAAACGATCAAGGACAACCCGGACCTCGCCATCGGCGTGAAGCTGCGCTTCGGGCCGAACCTCGTCTGGGAGTATTCGGCCGAGCCGGTGAAGCTCGCGCGCCGCACCGCCCACATGGCCGGCAACGTGCCGATGATGATGCACATCACCGATTCGCCCATCCCGCTGCCGGCGCTCATCGAGCACATGATCCCCGGCGACATCGTCACCCACTGCTATCACGGCCGCAACAACGGCATCATGGGTCAGGAGAAAGCGTTCGTGCTGAAGGAAGTGGTCGAGGCGCAGCGCGCGGGCATCGTCTTCGACTGCGCGCACGGCCGCAGCCACTTCAACTTCCGGATGATCGAGAAGGCGCTGGACCAGGGCTTCCTGCCCGATACCATCTCCACCGACCTCACCATGACCTCGGCCACCCAGGGTCCGGTATGGGATCTGCCCACCACGATGACCAAGCTGCTGCACTTCGGCATGTCGCTCGAGGACATCGTCCGGCGCACCACCGCGGCGCCCGCGCGCATCATGGGCTACGAGGGCACGGTCGGGACGCTCAAGCCCGGCGCCAACGCCGACGTGGCGGTGTTCGGGCTGCGCGACGGCCGCTTCGACCTGAAAGACAGTGACGGCAACGTCGTCACCGCAAAGCGCCGGCTGCTCGCTCAGACCACGATCAAGGACGGCCGCATCTGGTACGAGCGGCCCGCAGGGGAGTAAGCCTCGCGACCTCGAGCGGATGAAAAATCATCCGCGCGACGTCGATTCGCGCCCTCGCCGTTCGACTACAGGGTGCAGATCCACTCATCCTCTCAACGCTCACAGGAGTGCGGAAATGGCCCCGAAAAACACGATCTGTCTCTGGTACGACCGCGACGCTCTGGACGCCGCCGGGTTCTACGCGAAGACGTTCCCCGACAGCGCCGTCGGCGCGGTGATGCGGGCGCCCGGCGACTATCCCGACGGCAAACAGGGCGACATCCTGACCGTCGAGTTCACCGTCGCCGGCATTCCGTGTGTCGGACTCAACGGCGGGCCGCAGTTCAAGCACAGCGAGGCTTTCTCGTTCCAGATCTCGACGGACGACCAGGCGGAAACCGATCGCCTGTGGAACGCGATCGTGGGGAACGGCGGCCAGGAAAGCGCGTGCGGATGGTGCAAGGACAAGTGGGGCCTGAACTGGCAGATCACGCCGCGCGCCCTCATCGAGGCGATCACCGACCCCGATCGCGCAGCCGCCAAGCGTGCGTTCGACGCCATGATGACGATGACGAAGATCGACATCGCCGCGATCGAGGCGGCACGGCGGGGAAAATGAAAGCGGACGCGAAGCTGCTCGAAGCGGAATAGCTGGCGCTATTCGGAAGCGGAGGGTTGCCAACCGAGGGCCGGCGCCACGACTTTCGCGATCAGCTCGATCGATCGCAGGATGTGCGCATGCGGCGGGTCGATCGAATGCACCTGCACGGTCCAGTCGGTCGCGCGCGCCAGCGCAGTATCGGTCTTCAGCGAAGCGACGACGTCCTCGGGGCTGCCGGTATGGATATCGAGCAGCGCGACCGCTTCCTCGATCGAGCAGCCCGGCGGCAGGCGCCTGACGCCGGCGAGCTTCGCACCGGTGCCGCGGATGCCGGCTTCGCAGTGTCTTAACGCCTCCTTGCGATCGTCGGCCACGAACACCGTGCGCGAAGCGAGGATGCGCGGCTCGCGGCCTGGCGGCAGCGCTTCGAGATACGCGTCGATCAGCGGGTTCTGGATCTGGTCCAGCGTGAGCCGCCCCGGACCGTGCGGGCGCGGCTGGTTGCGCGACAACATCAGCCCATCGCCGGCGCGCCCGGCGCGCTGCGCGCCTTCGATCGAGAACGTCGCCTGCCAGATGCGATCGGCCAGTCCGGCGTTCACCGGGTAGAGACTGTCCCCGCCGGGCAGCGCGCGGCCGGCCCACGCATCGCGCAGCAACTCGAGATGATGGGTCATCAGGATGTGACGGTCGTTGCTGTCCAGACCGAACGCGGTGTACATGCTCAGGTTGCCGCCGGGCGCCACGCCGACTTCCAGGCGTCCGCCCGACATGATGTCGAGCACCGAGGCATCTTCGGCCACGCGGATCGGCAGCTCCAGCGGCAGCGTGATGATCGCGGTGCCCAGCCGGATGCGCGACGTGCGCGCGGCGACGTGTGCAAGATAGACGAAGGGCGACGGCAGGCCGCCCTCGGCTTCATGGAAATGGTGCTGCGCGACCCACACCGCATCGAAGCCCAACGCTTCCGCCTGCGCGATCTGTGCGTCGGCGAGGCGATAGCGCTCGGCCGGCGGCGCCTGGTCGAGCAGGCGTGTGAAGAAGCCCAGGCGCTGTCTCACGCTACGGCGTCGCTGGCGGCGATCGTCTGGCGTGCCCTGCTTTCATCACCGGCGGGCGCGAGCCGGAAATCGAACTCGAGCGAAAGAAACGGATTGGTGAGACCGCGCTGCTTCGCCAGCGCCGCGTCGTCGACCGTCTCGTAGTAGCCGACGAGCGAGCGCTTCACCGCGAACACCGCGTCGTGGTCGAGGTACGGATCGCCGTCGACGAAGACGTGCGTGATCACCTGCTCGTATCCCGGCGCCGAGACGATCGCATGCATGTGCGCCGGCCGCATGTGATGGTTGCCGGTCGCGCGCACCAGATCGCCGACAGGTCCGTCCATCGGGATGCTGTAGAACTTCGGCTTGTAACTCGCGAAGGCGTACTCGCCCCGGTCGTTCGCCTTCACGCGGCCGCGCAATTCGAGGCCACCGTCGGTCTGCAGGTCGTAGACCCCGTCGGCCTTCGCCTGCCAGATGTCGAGCACCGCGCCGGCTATCGGAGCTCCGTCGACCGACAGGACACGGCCGCTGACCCACACATCCTCGCCTTTCAGCGTGGCGCCTTGGCGCAGGTCGGCGCCGTAACCGTATTCCTTCGCGCCGTGCGCGAAAAACGGGCCGAGCACGGTCGCCTCGGTCGCGCCGAGCGCGGCCTTGTTGCCCAGCGCGACTACCATCATCGACAGCCCGAGCACGTCGGACAGGAGGATGAGCTCCTGGCATTTCGCGTCGCACTTCTGCCCTACCGCGGTGAGGAAGCGAATCCCCTCGAACCATTCCGCCTCGGTCAGGTCGACCTCGCGCGCGAAGGCGTGCAGGTGCTTCACCGCGGCGGCCATGATCTCGCGCAGCCGCGGATTCTTCGTGTCGTTCAGCCGCGCGAGGACCTCGGCGGTCAGTGTGTTCTCGTCGAGCTGTCGCATGGGACCTCCGGAGCGTTACTGCGACAGCGCGGCGACACCGGCCTTGGCGATCTCCTCGTCCTCCTCGGCCTTCGCGCCGCTGACGCCGATCGCGCCCAGCACTCGGCCGTCGCGCAGCACCGGCACCGCGCCCTGCGCGGGCACACATTCACCGGGCACCGACGCCATGAACGACTGCATCACGGGCGAGGCCGCGCGAGCGGCGAGGTCGGCGCTCGGCACGCCGAAATTGGCCGATGCGTACGCCTTGCCTTTGGAGATGCCCGCGGTGCGCCACGACACGCCGTCGAGCCGCACCATCGTCAGCAGATCGCCGCGCCCGTCGACGACTGAGATCGAGACCTTCACGCCCATCTGCTGTGCCTTGGCCTGCGCTGCCTGCAGCATCCTCTGCGCTTCGGGGGTGGTCAGATACATGTGAGCCTCCTTGGGTTGGCGTTTCGAGTCGTCACGCGGGAACCGGCACGCGATGCAGCTTCACCGCCATCGCGACCGAGCTGTAGTAACCCAGCAGCGCCAGGACCTCGGCGATGCCGTTGCGGCCGAGCACGCGCTCGGCGCGCTCGAAGACTTCGTCCGATCCCGCGCCCGGCGCCATCGCGATCTTCGCCAGATCGTAGATGGTGCGCTCTCGCTCGTCGTCGATCTGCGGGTCCTGACCGGCGCGCATCGCGTCGAACACGCTCTGCGGATACCCGAGCTTGACCGCGGCCCTCGTGTGCACCGTCCACACGAACTCGCCTTTCCAGTGATTGGCGATGATGCAGATGACGAGCTCGACCTCGCGCTCCGACAGCGAGCCTTTCTTGTTGAGAAAGGTGCCGATCGTCTCCAGCGCGGCGGCGAGCTTCGGCGAGTGGATCCAGATGCGATACGGCGTCAGCAGCCGGCCGCGCCCGGCGACGAGGTCGTCGAATACTTTCTTCTGCTCGGGCGTGAGCTCGTTTTCGGGAATGTCCTTGATGCGGGTCGATTCGGGCATCGTGCTCTCCGTCGTCATTTATCCGCTGCCGGCTTGCCCATCAGGAACGGCTGCAACGCCGCCGAGATGAAGTCGTTCGCCGGCGTCGCGACGCCGTGCTCTCTTCCGAGCACCCTGACGCGTCCACCCAGCCACGGGTACTCGAGGCGATTGCCCGCGACGGTGTCGACCGCCATCGACGGCATCACCATCGGCGTCGCGGTGCGCGCCTTTGCGAGGCGCTCCTCCATCTTCTCCGGCGGCAGCGAAACGCCGACCGCACGGCCGACGGCGACGGCCTCGTTGAACACCGCGCTGTAGAGCGCCCAGCTTTCGTCGTGCGACTGCACTACCCCCATGGGCGAGCGCAGCAGCGCACACAACGAGCTGTTCGCGACGAGACCGATGAACTTGTCCCACAGGATGGCGCGCCCGTCGGTGGCGACGGTCACCGAAATCCCCGCAGCCCCGAAAACCTCTTTCACCGCGAGCAGCCTCGCCGATTGCTCGCCGTTCGCCTCCGCTACCGTGATCGCCGAGTTGGGATTGCGCTGGCGGATGACGCCCGGCTCCTCGATGGCGGCGTTCATCGACGCCGATCCGTAGACGACGTTCTTCCAGCCGAGCGCCCTGGCGAGCGTGTCGGGCGCATCGATGCCGTTCTGGAGCGGGATGACGGCGGTGTTTTCCCTGAGCAGGGGCTTGAGTGTCGGCGCGAGCGCTTCGAGCGACCACATCTTCGGCGTCACGAGCACGACGTCACACGCGCCGATCGCGCGCGGATCGACTTCTGCCTGGAGCTCGACGCTGAACCGGCCGTTCGGACCGATCACGGCGAGGCCGTTGCGCCTGATCGGGTCGCGGTGTCGCTCGGTCACCAGCACGCCGACATCGTTTCCCGCCTGCTTCAGCAGCGCCGCAAGCAATCCCCCCACTCCACCCGCACCGACCACGCCGATTTTCATCGCCACCCTTTCCGAAATGAGACACCCGTTTTTTTTGATCTTACGCTACCTTATACGCATCACCGATGGGAGAGGAGAACGCAGTGAAGCTCGCGCTATTCCAGAAAGACGCAGACGTGTTGCCGGGCGTGATCACCGAGCGCGGCGTGGTCGCCATCGCCGACCTGGTGAAGCTCGGCGCCACGCCGCAGCTCACGATGAACGGCATCATCGACGACTTCGATCGGCTGCGGCCGCAACTGGAGCGCCGCGCGGCGGACGGCGACGCGACGCCGCTCGAGAACGTGCAGCTCCGCCCGCCGCTGCCGCGTCCCGGGAAGATCCTCGCCTGCATCGCCAACTATTGGGAGCACGGGGCGCTCGCGGCGCGGCCGCTCAACATGTTCCTGAAGAATCCCGATGCGGTGATCGGACCCGGCGATACGATCGTGCTGCCCGAGTTCGACGAGCCGTGGATCTTCATGCACGAGGCGGAGCTCGCGCTGGTGATCAAGGGTCCCGCAAAGATGGTGAAAGCGAAAGACTGGGAAAGCGCGGTCTTCGGCTACACCGGCATGATCGACGTGTCCGCTCGCGGCGACGGCCGGCGCACATGGAAGACCGGGAGCTGGCTGGGGAAATCTTTCGACACCTTCGCACCGCTCGGGCCGTGCATCGCGACGCGCGACGAGATTCCGAATCCGAACGACGTGCTCGTGCGGTTCTGGGTCGACGGTCAGTTACGCCACAACTACAACACCGACGACATGGAGCACCTCGTGCCCAATCTCGTCGAGTTCGCCTCGACGATCATGACGCTCAACTCCGGCGACGTGATCTCGTGCGGCACGAACCACGAAGGTCTCGGCCCGCTCCAGGACGGCGAAGTCGTCGACTTCGAGATCCGGAACATCGGCCGCATGCGCCTGAACGTGCGCGACCCGCTGAAGCGCACGTGGGAGAAAGGCATCTACATGGGCGCCGACTCGACCAACCCCGAAGCGGTCAAACGCAACCGGCCGCCGGACGTGCGTTAAAGCCTCATCCGACGGGCACGAACTTGTTCACCCGGCGGCCGTAGTTGGTCTCCGCGACGTACAGATTCCCTTTGGAGTCGAGGTCGAGGCTGTGGCCGTGGGTGAAGTTGCCCAGTTGATGGCCGGGGCGGCCGAAGCTCGAGAGGATCTCTCCGCTCGCATGATCGAGGATGTGCACCTGCTCGTTGCGGCCGTTCATCACGAAGAGATATTTCTGCTCCGCATCGAGTGAGAAGCGGACTTCCCACGCGGTGCCGCGCTTGTCGGGCAGCGTCGGCGTGCCGGTGCGGACCCAGATGTTGCGCTTGAAGTTGCCCAGCTTGTCGAAGACCTGCACGCGGTCGCCCTGGCGATCGCAGACGTAGACCAGGCCGGCGTTGCTGATCTTCACGTCGTGCACGACTTGCGCGAACGCGCCGCCGACGCCCGCCTCGCTCTCTTCCGGAGTCGCCTGGCGTCCCCACTGGCGCAGGTAGTTGCCGTTCTTGTCGAAGACCACGACGCGCCGGTTGCCGTAACCGTCGGCGACATAGACGTCCCCGTTGGTGCGATCGACCGTGATGCCCGCGGGCTTGTTGAACGCGGTGCGGCCGGCATTGAGCAGCGTGCCGTTGCGGGTGCCGTCGTCGGTGTCGTGCACGCCCTTGGTGCCGATCTGCAGCAGCAGCTTCCCGTCGTGGGTGTACTTCTGGATCATGCCGTCGCCGTTTGCGGTGATCCAGATGTTGTCGTCGGCATCGACGGTACAGCTGTGCACGGTGCGCGGCAGCAGGTCCCAGTCGCCCCATGAATCGATCAGCTCGCCCGCCTGGTTGAAGATGAGGACGGCGGGCGCCTTGATGCACGTCTCCTCTTCCTCCTTGGTGATGTCGCCGCGGTTGGTGCAGATGATGTTGTCGTCGTTGTCGACGCACACGCACGGGAGCTGGCCATTGATCCAGCCTTCGGGCAGCGGCTTCGGCCAGGTCGGATCGATCTCGAAGCGCGGGGCGCGTTGGGTCGCTACGATTCCAATGCTGACTTCGCTCGCTACGGTCGCCATGGAGGTCCTCCGTAATTGCAGCATGAGTGGACGGGATCGCTTCGACGGCTAGGTTACACGTAAAGTCAGCGCCGACGCGCCTTGCCCAGATTCCACGCGGGTATGACCGCCAGCACGAACACGAGCGTGATGAGCAGGAAACCGTCGGCGAAACCGCGGGCGCTCGCCTGCGCTTCGATCATTTCGCCCAGGTAGTGCAGCGCCCCGGGGCGCAGCAGGTTCTCGGACACCCCGGCCTTCGACAACAACTCGCTCATCTTCGAGAGCAGGTCGAGGCTCGTCGTGTTGCCGGCGGTCTGGGTCGCGGCCATCGCCTCGACGTGAAACTGCGTGCGCCGCTCGATGAACACCACCAGCGCGGTGACGCCGGCCGCCCCGCCGAGCTGGCGTATGAAGTTGATGGTGCCCGATCCCCGGTGCAGCTGCTCGGAGGTGAGCGCTCGCAGCGCGGAGCTGTTGAGCGAAGGGATGATCACCGCCATGCCGCAGCGCGCGACGATGATCAGTCCGGCGATCGAGAGGAACGTCGTGTTCGCATCGGTCCGGCTCATGAAGTAGTTGCCCAGCGCGAACAGGCACAGGCCGACCATCACCATCACGTGGGCCGGCAACATGTCGGCCACCCGGCCGAAAATCGGCGTGGCCGAGATCACGAGCACGCCGGCAGGAACCAGCAGCAGACCGGACAGGAAGGGCGTGAACTCCTGCACGTGCTGGACGGTGACCGGGATCAGGTAGTTGGCCGCGAAGTTGCCGAAGCCGAACACGAACGCCACGATCACGGCCGACGTGAACTGCGGGATCCTGAAGAGAGAGAAGTCGAGCAGCGGCGACGCCGACCGCAATTGCAGCCAGACGAATGCGATGCCGGTGGTGACCCCGATGACCGCCAGTATCACGATCGCGTCCGAGCTCCAGCCGAAGCGCTGTCCGTTCGCGCCGGCGAAGAGCAGCGTCGCCACGGTCGAGACCAGCAGGGAATAGCCGATCCAGTCGAATTTCGGCAGCGGGCCGCGCTCGGTGCGCCCCGGCAGATAGATCGCGCCGAGCAGCAGCGCGACCACGCAGATGGGAATGGGTACGAGGAAGATCTCGCGCCAGCCGAGGGTGTCGATCACCATGCCGCCGATCATCGGTCCGAGCATGGGGGCGATCTGTATGCCGGTGCCGTGGATGGCCATCGCCTGCCCGCGGCGATCCGGCGGGAACTGGGTGAAGATGAGCGTCATGATCATCGGCTGCATGACGCCCGCGGAGAAACCCTGGAGCACACGCCCCAGCACGACCATCTCGAAGCTCGCGCCGACGAAAGCGAACGCGGTGCCGAGGAAGAAAATACAGTTGATGATGACGAACGCGCCGCGCACCCCGAAGGCGCGCGCGAACCACGCGCTCAGGAGCTGGCTCGCGACCATGGTCGCGACGAATCCCGTCGCCAGCCATTGCGCCTGGTCCTGGCCCACGCCGAACGCGCCCATCACGGTCGGCACCGCGACATTGGCGATCGTGGACGAGAGCACCATCGCGACCGCGCCGGCCATGCCGGCGCCCGTCACGAGCCATTTGCTGTGCTGAAATTCGGGGGAGGCTGACAACGCGTCGAACGTATGGAGTCGGGGCAGCTCGAAGTCGTCAGGCCGGAACCGGCGCGCGGTGCTGCTTCACGCCGATCGTAGACTGCGAAGGACGCGAACATCAAGATCGAGCCTGCTGAAAAGCCGCTTCGCGTCTAAACTTACGATTCGACCGACACGAAGCAGGGACCCATGTCCAGATACCAGAAGACCGCCGAGGCGGTCGCGAGGCTTACGCCCGAGCAGCGCCGCGTAACGCAGCACGGCGGCACCGAGGCGCCCGGGACCGGTGAATATCTCCATAACAAGGAGCCGGGCATCTACGTGGATGTCGTATCGGGCGAGCCGCTGTTCGCCTCGTCCGACAAGTTCGAATCGGGCTGCGGCTGGCCGAGCTTCACCAAACCGATCGAGCCGGCCAACGTCAACGAATTGAGAGACACTTCGCACGGCATGATCCGCACCGAAGTGCGCTCGACGTTCGGCGACAGCCACCTCGGGCATGTCTTTCCGGACGGTCCGACGGACCGGGGCGGCTTGCGTTACTGCATCAACTCGGCCTCACTGCGGTTCATCCATCGTGACGACATGGAAGCGCAAGGCTACGGGGCTTATCTGAATCAAGTCGAGGACGTGAAATGAGCCAGGAACGTGCGATTCTCGCGGGCGGTTGCTTCTGGGGCATGCAGGACCTGATCCGCCGCTATCCCGGCGTGATCTCGACCCGGGTCGGTTATTCGGGCGGCGACGTGCCGAACGCGACCTATCGCAATCACGGCACCCACGCCGAAGCGATCGAGATCGTCTTCGATCCCGACAAGACCGACTACCGGACGATTCTCGAGTTCTTCTTCCAGATCCACGACCCGACCACCCGGAATCGTCAGGGCAACGACATGGGCACCAGCTATCGATCGGCGATCTACTACACCAGCGAGGAGCAAAAGCGCGTCGCCGAGGACACGATCGCGGACGTCAACGCCTCAGGGCTGTGGCCGGGCAAGGTCGTGACCGAAGTCGCGCCGGCCGGCGCGTTCTGGGAAGCCGAGCCGGAGCACCAGGACTATCTCGAGCGCCATCCGAACGGCTACACCTGCCACTTCGTCCGCCCCAACTGGAAGCTTCCGGCCAGGCAGACGACCTGAAGCCGCCTCAGCCGACGATAGCCCGCGAGCCGATCTCTTCCAGCGCTCGGGTCGTCCGGGGCTTGGGAACCCAGTCGGGCGGATTCCAGAAGATGTGCGGACCGATCTCGTCGACGTTGTTCAGCCCGAGCTGGGCCATGATGCGATCCATCTCGGTCTGGAAAATCTCCAGCGCCCGGTAGGCGCCCGCTTCGCCGGCGGCCGCGGAGCCGTAGAGCGTCGGCCTTCCCGACATCACCATATCCGCCCCGACCGCGAGCGCCTTCACGAGATCGGAACCGCGTCGCGCACCGCTGTCGATGATGAGCTTGAGACGATCGCCCACGGCCCTGCGAAACTCGGGCACCAACTGGAGCGGAGCCGGTGCGCAATCCAGGTAGCGGCCGCCGTGGTTCGAAATGACGACGCCGTCCAGACCGTAGTCGGCAGCGATCACCGCGTCTTCCAGGCTTTGCAACCCTTTGACCAGCAGGTAGCCGGGCCACACGTCGCGTATGCGCTTGATGTCGTCCCAGCACTGAGTGGCAGGCTTGGTCAGCTCGTGCTCGTTGATCTTCGCGGTGAGCTTGCCCGCCATCTCCGGCGGATAGTTCGCTTTCCTGAACGCGCCGCGCTTGATGGTCTGCGGCGCCAGCACGCGCATGCACCAACCGGGATTCGCCAGGATCGATGCGACGAGCTTCGGCGTATACCGGAGCGGCATCGAATACCCGTTCCTGCGATCGTGCTCCTTGTTCGGGCCCACCGAGCCGTCGACGGTGACGAGCAGCGTGTCGAATCCGACCGCCTTGATGCGCTCGACGAACTGCGCCCTGAGCCTCAGATCGACCCACATGTAGAGCTGCATCCACAGGTTGCCGCCGGCCGCCTCGTAGATCTCCTCCATCGGCGTCAGCGAGTTGGTCGCCGCGGTGCAGGGAACCCCCATCCTCGCCGCCGCCCTGGCGAGAGCGACTTCTCCGCCCTCGCTCATCAGGCCCGCCGACGCCGTCGGCGAGATCCCGAACGGCATCGCGATCTTCCGGCCGAAGATCTCGGTCGCGGTCGAGCGCACCGACACGTCTTTCAGCACGCGATTCTTGATCTTGAGCGACCGGTAGACCTCGCGATTGTGTTCCTTGGCGATGCCATCCTCGGCAGCGCCGTCGACATACTCGAATATGCAGCGCGGCAGGCGCTTCTTCGCCATCTTGCGAAGGTCTTCGATGCTGTACGCGCCGAGGTTGGCATGACCCGCCATGACCGACTCCGATGTTTGCTGCGTGGTTAGAGCCTGATGTTCGCCGTGCGTATGACCTGGCGCCACTTCGGTATCTCGGCTTTCAGGTGCTCGGCAAGCCGACCGGGCGGTCCTCCGATAGGCTCTGCGCCGAGGGCGGCGATGCGGTCGGTCACGTCGCGCTGCGTGAACGCACGCGCAAGCTGCCCGTTCACCTCCGCGACGACGGCGGCCGGTGTACCGGCCGGAGCCAGTATGCCCCACCACGTGCTCGCCTCGAATCCCGGGATCGCGCTCTCCGCGATCGTCGGCACCTCCGGCAGCATCGCGGAGCGCTTCTCCCCGGTGACCGCGAGCGCGCGCAGCCGCCCCGATTGCACGAACGAAATCGCGGCGGCAGGGTTGCTGAACGTGAGATCGATGTTGCCTGCCGCGACGTCGAGCATCGCCTGTGCGACGCCTTTGTACTGGACGCGCAGGATATTCACTCCGGCCATCGCCTTGAAGAACTCCGCGCCGAGATGTGTGGACGTCGCCGCAGTGGTGCCGTAGCTGAGCTTGCCGGGGTTCGCCTTCGCGAACGCGATGAGCTCCTTCGTCGACTTCGCCGGCACGTTCGGATGAAGCAGGAGAATGTTCATCGAGGTCGCCAGCATCGAGATCGGCACGAAATCCCTGATCGGGTCGTAACCGACTTTCGTCATGTCCGGAAGCGTCGTGAAGTTGGTGCTCCCCAGCAACAGCGTGTAGCCGTCCGGTGCCGCACGCGCGGCCATTTCGAACGCGATCACGCCGCCGGCGCCCGGCCGGTTATCGACCACCACCTGCCTGCCCCACGCGTCTGTGAGCTTCTGGCCCGCCAGGCGCGCCAGGATATCGTTGCCGCCGGCGGGCGGCGACGGCACGATGAGCCGAACAGGTTTTTCCGGGTATGCAGACCGGGCCGCGAATGGGAAATACGTGGCAAGCGCACACGTCAACAGGACACCGGCTCGCAATGCGGAGGGGGAGATCATGTGGTTAATATTAACAAGACCCATCCGGAGTACGGATCCAAGGGAGGCAGAACATGACTATCGAACGTTGGAGGGGAAGCGCCCAAGGGCGGAACCGTGCCGTTCGTCATGGCGGTCTCGTCTACACGGTGGCCACCGCGCCCGGCGCGGACATCCAGACGCAGACGCGCGCTGCGCTCGCGGCGATCGACGCCAATCTGGCGGATGCGGGTTCCGATAAGGCGGGTCTCTTGTCGGTCCAGATCTTCCTCGCGGATCTTTCGCAGAAAGCGGCGATGGACGAAGTCTGGAACGACTGGATCGGCGCCGACTGGCAAGACTGGCCTCAGCGCGCCTGCGTCGGTGCGCCGCTCGCCGGCGACGCGCTGGTGGAGATCGTCGTCACTGCGGTCGTGACGGATTGATCCGCCTTCAAGCGAGCGCCACGCACTCGATCTCGCATCCGTTGCCGAATCGCAGCTGCATCGACCACGCCGTCCGCGCCGGCGGGTCGACCGGGAAGAATTCGCGATAGACGCGGTCCATCTGCGCGAGGTCGGCGATGTCCGCGAGCACGACGTGCACCCTGACCACGCGCGCGAGCGACGACCCCGCCGATTCCAGCATGTGTTTCACGTTGTTCAGCGTCGTGCGCACCTGCTCCGCGATGGGGCCGTGCCTGCGCTCGCCGGTGACCGGATCGATCGGCCCCATGCCGGACAGGAAGATGTAGTCGCCGATACGAATGCCGGGAACGTGCGGCAGGTTGGCGCTGCGCGACACGTTGAGCACCGGGTTCACGGGCTCGATCGCCGAACGCGGCAGCTTAAGCGTCGACATCGGACCCGAGCGCGGTGCACTCGATCATGACTTTCACGCCGTCGGGCAGGCGCGCGCCGCAGACGGTGCGCGCGGGCGGCGGCTCGGGGAAGACGCGCGCGTAGACCTCGTTCATGTTCGGCGCTTCCAGCATGCTGTGCAGCAGGACGTTCACCTTCACGACCCGGTCGAGCGACGAGCCGGCTTCCTCGAGCAGCGCCCTGAGGTTCTCGAGGATCTGTCGGGTCTCGTCGGCCGTCGTGCCCCGCTCGATTGCGGTCAGCCCGGCCACGAATACGAAATCCCCGCCGCGCACCGCGCGCGACGGCGCGATCACTTCACGCGGCGGCGATGACATCGAGCTGCACCTTGAAGCCGGCTTCGATCTGCGCGGTCCACACGGTACGCGCGGGCGGGCCGTTCGCGACGTACTGCCGGTACACGCGATTCAGCACGTCGTACTCGATGCTGTCGTAGATCAGCGCGTGAACCTGCACCAGTCGATCGAGCGACGAGCCCGCCGCTTCGAGCAGCAGCTTAAGGTTGCCGAAAATCACGTGCGCCTCGCTCGTCAGCGTGCCGTGCATGCGCTCGCCCGACTGCGGGTCGACCGGGATCATGCCGGAACAGAAAATGAGGCCGCCGGCGCGGATGGCCGGCGACTGGAAGTGCCCGTAGTGCCGCCGTAGATCGAGGCCGGGTGCCGGCGCCGCAATCGATTCGCGCAAAGTCGGACCTCCGAAGTATAGTGAACGGCGCTGAAGCGCCCGTGGAGACGGTAATGATAAGACTGTCGTTCGCGTTTGCCTCGATGCTGGTCCTGGCTGTCAGCGGCCAGGCGTTTTCGCAAGCTTTTCCGAACAAGCCCGTCCGCATGCTCATCGGTCCGGGTGCAGGCGGCCCGACCGACGTCATGGCGCGTACCTACGCGTCGAAGATGACCGAGCTGTGGGGCCAGCAGGTGGTGGTCGAAAACCGTCCCGGCGCCGGGAACACGCTGGCGCCCACGATCGCAGCCAAGTCGACGCCCGACGGCTATACGATCGTGTACTGCGGCATCTCGGACACCATCGCGCCGGCGCTCTACCGGAAGCTCTCGTACGATCTTCTCAGGGATTTCGCGCCGATCTCGCTCATCGGCACGACGGCCAATATCCTCGTCGTGCATCCGTCGGTGCCTGCGAAATCGGTGCAGGAATTCATCGCATACGCGCGCGCCAATGCCGGCAAGATCGATTACGGTTCCACCGGGGTGGGCATCTCCACGCACCTGTCGATGGAGCTCTTCAAGACGATGACCGGGGTGAACCTCGTGCATGTCCCGTACAAGGCCTTCGCGCTCGCCTTGCCGGACCTCCTGGCCGGCCGCATCACGGTCATGATGAACAACCTGCCCGCCCAGGTCGATCCGATCAGGAGCGGCAAGCTGCGGGGGCTCGGCGTCACGACGTTGAAGCGCAGTCCGCGGCTGCCGGAGATCCCGACCATCGACGAATCCGGAGTGCCGGGCTTCGAAGTCATGGTGTGGTACGGCGTCATGGCGCCGGCTGCCGTGCCGCGGCCCATACTCCAGAAGCTCCACGCGGACACCCTGAAAGCGCTCGGCACGGCCGATCTGCGGCTCAAGCTGGAGCAGCAGGGCATCGACCCCGGATCGTCTGCGACCCGTGAAGAGTTTTCAGCGTTCGTGAAGTCCGAGACCCTCAAGTGGGCGAAGGTCGCGAGGGACGCGAACATCCCGTCGCAGTAAACGTCATTGCGCAGCCGCCGCCTCGAGGATCATGTCCACGCCGCGAGCACTTTCTTCACCGCCGGGCGCTCCGCCATGCGCCGGTGATGCTCGTGAATCCTGGGGAAGCGGGCGATGTCCACGCCGTCGCGCGTCAGCCACCCCGCCACGGTGAACAGGTAGGGATCGCAGATCGTGTAGGCGCTGCCCATCACCCACGGTCCCTCGACCATCTCGCTCTCCATCAGCGCGAAGCTTTCGCCGACGTTCTTCGGCACCTTGCGCTTCATGTCCTCGAGCGAGGCCGGCTCGTCCGCCCAGCGGCCGCCACGCGTGAGATGCGCGTGGTTCACGTGCGCCGTGGAGCACAGATAGCTGTTGAAAGCCTGCACGCGCGCAAACGCGAACGGGTCGGCCAGAGGCGCCAGCGCCGCCTTCGGAAACACCTGCGCCACATAGGCGAGGATCGCCGGCGTTTCGGTCAGTATCCCCGAATCGGTGATCAACGCCGGTACCCGGCCCTTGGGATTGATCTTCAGGTACTCGGGCTTGCGCTGGTCGTTGCTGGCGAAATTCAGGCGCACCGCTTCGTAGTCGGCGCCCGCTTCTTCGAGCGCGATGTGCGACGCGAGCGCGCAGGAACCCACGGCATAGAAGAACTTGAGCATCGGTCATCCTCTCTTCAATGTGGCCATCAGAACTCGGGCAGCGCCTTGATGTCCGGATCGCCGAGCCGGTCGAGGTACATGCGCTCGAGGATCTTGTAGTCCCGAAACGGGTTGAACTCGGGTTGCTTGATCTGCGCCACGAGCTTCGCAAGATCGTCGTGATCCAGGAAATGCTTGAGCACCATGATGAACTCCGGATCCGTCAGGAAGTGCTGGTAGATGCTCCCGGTACGGCCCTGCTCGCTCGGGTGGTCGGACACCCGTCCGGCCTGGTAGGTGAACAAGAGCGGCATGCCCTTCAGCGAGCGGTAGATGTTCTCCATCGTGTGGGCGAGGAATTCCTCGGTGTTGTACTCGTTGTTGGCCATCGGCCGCCGGTTGAACTTTCCGACGCCGTAGCGGTAAGCGTGTATGAATTCGTGGAATAGCGTGTCGTCCTGAAAATCGCGGTTCGGATCGAACCACACATACGCTTCCCCCTGGCCGACCGAATAATCGAGCTGTTTGGTCCCGTAGTTGAGAGGGTAGGTCTGGGCGCAATAGCAGCCGCCGATGCGCGGCACGATCCAGACATCGGCTTTCAGGAGTCGAAACAGAGTCCTGCCGATCGACGTGGCGTGTATGCGCCTCAGGAGAAAACGGATCTCGGCGTCGAATCGGCGGGCGTCCACGCGCGACTCCGCGTCGCTGTCCGGAGTCAGCAGTCCGATGTTGTTGGCGAACTTCTGCAGCTCGTATTGGCCCTTCTTGTAGAACTCGCTCACCAGGGCCTGGTAACCCAGCTGGTTCTGCTTCGAGTAAACGACGTAGATCGGATAGGACTCGAATCGAAAGACCTTCCGCGCCTGCGGACCCTCGAGATTCACCGGTCCCGGCGGCGGCGCGGGGCTTCTCGGCAGCGTCCCGCCGGGCAGCACAGGCCCGAGAGATGTCGCAGTAGAGCCCGGAATTCTGTAAGCCGCCATCATCGACCTCCGTCAACGCAATGAGGCACGACCATCGCGCCAATCGAGCCGGGCTGTCAATACGATGGACCGCTCGCCTCGGCGGCGATACAGTCGCGTATAGAAAAAAGCGTGGTCAACGACTGGAGGACCTCATGACAGTCCGCAATGCACTCGAGACACCGTCGGTTCGCCAGCGGGTCGGCGAGGAAGAGTGGCAGGCCCGCGTCGAGCTCGCCGCCGCGTACCGGCTGGTCGCGCAGCACGGCTGGACCAACCTCGTGAACAATCACATCTCGCTGCGCGTCCCGGGCACCGAGGACCAGTTCCTCATCAATCCGTACGGGCTGCTGTACGAGCAGATCACCGCGTCGAGCCTGGTCAGGATCGACGTCGAAGGGAACATCCTCGACGACACGCCCTACAAGGTGAACCGCGCCGGCTTCGTCATCCACAGCGCGATCCACATGGCGCGCCCCGATCTGCACTGCGTCCTGCACACGCACACGGTGCCGGGCCAGGCCGTCTCGGCGCTCGATTGCGGCCTCCTGCCGCTCAATCAGGCCTCCATGCGGTTCTACAACCACATCGGCTATCACGACTTCGAAGGCATCGCGGACGACCTCGACGAGCGCGAGCGCATCGTCGCCGACCTCGGCCCTCACCAGTGCCTGATCATGCGCAACCACGGGCTGCTGACCGCGGGCGCGAACTGCGGCGAGGCGTGGCACCTCATGTATCACCTCGTGCGTTCGTGCGAGACTCAGCTGCTCGTTCTCGGCACCGGCCAGCCTTACAGTACGCCGCCGCGCGAGATCTGCGAGAAAACCGCCGCACAATACTGGCGTCCGGGCCGGCGCTTCGGAGATCTCGACTGGCCGGCGCAGCTGAAGCTGCTGGACGAGACGAATCCTTCTTACCGCAATTAATCGGAGAGACACCCTTTCATGCCGATCATCGATTCCCAGATTCACCCTTACGAACCCAACACGCCGAAGCGGCCGTGGGACAAGACGCCGAACTGGCCCGCCAGCGCGACCGCCGACGAGAACGTCGCGGCGATGGACAAGCTCGGCATCGACGGCGCGATCCTGATCTCGTCGTTCTCGATGTATCGCTACGACGCGAGCTATGCACTGGAAGCGTACCGGGCGCATCCGGACCGCTTCGCAGTCGTGAAGCCGCTCGACGTCGACGATCCGGGCATCGCCGACGTGATCGCGGAGTGGAAGAAGACGCCGGGCACGGTCGGCGTTCGAATCCAGATCACCAAAGATCCGGGCCGCGACCGCGATCCGAACCATCCCGGCTTCGAGCGCATCGCGCGCGCGGCCGCGCGTCACGATTTTCCGGTGAACATCCTGTGCTGGGGCAACATCGACGCCGGCGCTTCGATCATCGATCGCTTTCCCGAGACCCGCTTCATCATCGATCACCTCGCGATCCTTCAGCCGCGCACGCCGCCCGCGCCGCCGAACGCGTGGGCCGATCTGCCGAAGGTGGTGGATCTCGCGAAACGGTCGAACGCCGTGATCAAGGTGAGCGGCGCGTGCACCCTGTCGCACGAGCCGTATCCGTACAACGACATCTGGGACCCGCTCGCGCGCATCTTCGACGCGTGGGGTTTCGACCGCTGCCTGTGGGGCACCGACTGGACGCGCGCACACGCGGTCGTCGATTACGAGCAGGCCACCAGGCCCTTCTTCGAGACCGACCGCCTGAGCGACAGCGAGCGCGCGATGCTCATGGGCGGCGCCTGCGCCAAAGCGTATCGCTGGTCGCCGACCGGGAGAGCGGCCCGCTGAAGATCAGTGCGTCGGGATCTTCGCGTCCCTGATCACCTGCGCCCAGCGCGCGATCTCCTTGCGCATGAACGCGTCGAACTCCTGGCGGGTCGTCGGCGCGGGCGGCATTCCCAGCTCGGTCAGGCGGTGCTCGACTTCGGGCACGCGCATGGCCGCGTGCACATCGGCGTTCAGCCTGTCGAGCAACGCTTCGGGCACCCCGGCCGGCGCGCACACGCCGTACCAGGAATTGACCTCGAAGTCGGGCACACCCGATTCGCGCATCGTCGGCACGTCCGGCAGCAGCGCCTGACGCTGTGCGCTCGCGACGGCCAGCGCGCGCAGGCGCCCACCCTGGATCGGACCGATGACGAGCGGCATGTTGGTGATGTAGATCGGAAGCTCGCCGCCGATGACCTGCCCCATCGCCTGCGACGGGTTCACGAAAGGCACGTGCACGATCTCGAACCTCAGCCGCTGCTTGAGCCATTCCATCGTCAGGTGCGGCGAGGTGCCGACCAGCCCGGCGGCATAGCTCAGCTTGCCCGGGTGGGCCTTCGCATACGCGACCAGATCCCTGATCGACCTGAACGGCGTGGACGGGTGCACCATGATGATGTTGGGCGGCATCCCGATGCGCGTGATCGGCGCGAAATCCTTGTGCTCGTACGGCAGCCGCGGCATCAGCGACAGGGAAATCGCGTTCGGCGCGATGTTGCAATGGAGCAGCGTGTACCCGTCCGGCGGCGCTTTCGCGACCATCGCCGCGCCGATCGTGCCCGAGGCGCCGCCGCGATTGTCGACGATGACCTGCTGCTTCCACATCTTCGACAGTTGGTCGGTGACCAGACGGCCGACCATGTCGTTGCCCGACCCGCCGGGGAACGGGACGACGTAACGGACAGGCTTGGTGGGGAAATTCTGCTGGGCGAGTACCGCGGCGGAGCACATCCACACTGCAACCGCGATTGAGTACAGCGCTACCCGACTTGCCGTCACAGCACGCATCACGCACCTCCTCGAAGAAAGGCAACGCTTTCGATGCAGAGCAGTGCGCCCGGCCGGGTTGTTTGAGCTTCTAGCCAAGCGCAGAGAAGCCTGGCCGTCGCCGCATTATGGACCGGGTTGCCAGTCGAGGGTGAAACAGTTTGAAATCGTTCACTCGATAATCCGGAGGGAGCGGCGCCATGGCGGGTAGCGACATCGACGTAGAGCTGTGGAATCTTCGCGTTCCGCTCGATCCGCCGGTCGTTTCACCCAAAGGCCCGACGACCGAAACGTGCCTGCTGCTCGTTTTCGCCTCGGACAAGGAGGGCAAACGCGGCATCGGCTATTCGTCCTTCAGGGATGCGATGGAGATGAACGGCGCGACCGCGATCGCCCGGAAGCTCGCCGCCGAATCGGCGCCCGGCCTGGCCGGACTGCTCGACGTCGAGCGCCGGGAGGAGGCCACCTGCGAGAGCAGCGCGGCCAGCCGGCGTGCGGCCAGCGCGATCAGCCTGGCGGCGTGGGATCTCGCCGGCAAGCGCGCGGGCGTGCCCTGCGCCGATCTGTGGGGACGCCCCGCGGGCCGCGACAGCCTCGAGTGTTATGCGAGCGCGCTCTGGCTGGACAAATCGCCCGCGGAGTTGATCGCCGAAGCGAAGATGCACCGCCGCAACAACTATCGCTGCGTGAAGATGAGGGTCAGTCGCTCGCTGCCGGACAACCTCGAGCGCATCGCCGCCGTGCGCGCAGTGTATTCCGAGCCTCGAACCGTCGCGCTCGAAACGGGCTCCGAATGGACGGCGGCGATCGCCAACGAGTTTCTCGATGCGTGCCGCGACGAGCTCCTGTGGATCGAGGATCCCGAAGCGCACGACAAGATCCATCTCGTTCGTGACGACGCGGTCAATACCATCGCGGCCGGCGAGAAAGCGACGACCGCGCGCGAGCTCCACGATCTCTACACGCGCGGCCGGCTTCGCAAGCTGATCATCGACGTGCAGTACGTGGGCGGTCCGGTCCGCTGGCTCGAAGCCGCGAGGGCTCTGAACGCCCTCGGCGCAACGGTGGGCGCACACCGTTTCTCGCATTACTCGGTGCACATGCTGGCGAGCCTGCCTCGCAGCCTGCCCGTGGAGATGCTCGACTGGACCAATCCCGCGTTCCATCCGCTCGCAGGTCCGGACGCGTCCGGACGATTGCCGGTCGAGGGACCGGGTTTTCGCATCGAGCTCGATCAGGCCGTCATCGATCGCTATGGCTTGAAGGTGCCGCTGCAGGCATGACACAGCGTCCTCACGTCGCACATTTCCCCCCCAGGAGAATTGCCATGAGCCTGGCCCTCGCAGGACTTCGTGTCATCGATATGACGCACAACCAGGCGGGGCCCGCCTGCGCACAGATGCTTGGATTTCTGGGCGCTGACGTGATCAAGCTCGAGGAGCCGAAAGGCGGCGATGTCGCGCGGGCGCAGAACAACGACGAGCTGTTCTTCCTCGCGTTCAACTCCAACAAGCGCAGCCTGACGCTGAACCTCAAGAACGAAGAAGCCAAGGCGCATTTCAGGAAAATCGTCGAGCAGTCCGACGTGCTGATCGAGAACTTCGGGCCCGGCGCGCTGGACCGGCTGGGCCTCGGCTGGAAAGACCTGCAGAAGATCAATCCGCGCCTGATCTTCGCGACCATCAAGGGCTTCGGTACCTACGGCCCTCACGCGCACATGAAGAGCTTCGAGCCGATCGCGCAGGCGATGGGCGGCGCCATGTGCGTCACCGGCTTCGCGGACGGACCCCCGACCTACAACTGGCCTTCGATCGGCGACAGCGGCACCGGCATGCACATGGCCATCGCCATACTCGCTGCGATCAACCAGCGTCATGCGACCGGACGCGGCCAGCACGTCGAGGTCTCGATGCAGGAAGCCGTGCTCAACCTGATCCGCGTCAGCCTGCGCGAGCACCAGCGCACCGGCGTCAACGCACGGACCGGCAATCAACTGGGGAAGACGGTGCCGGGCACGACCTATCGTTGCGCGCCCGGCGGTCCCAACGACTGGGTCTATATCTACGCTCAGCCGCAGATGTGGCCCGCGGTGTGCAAAGTGCTGGGACAGCCCGAGCTCGAGCAAAACCCTCTGTTCAAAACGCCGGGCGACCGCTGGGAAAATCGCGCGGCGCTCGACGCCCTCGTCACCGAGTGGACCTCGACCCGCACCAAGCACGAGGTCATGAAGCTGATGGGCGACGCGGGCGTGCCGGCCGGCGCCTGTCAGGACACCGCCGAGGTCCTCGCCGACCCGCACCTGAAGGCGCGCGAGATGATCGTCGATCTCGACTATCCGCCGCGCGGCGCCTTCAAGACGGTGGGCTGCCCGCTGAAGCTCTCGGATTCGCCTGCCGGCATCACCCGTCCACCCATGCTCGGCGAGCACACCGAGAGCGTGCTCGGCGAGCTTTGTGGCGTATCGCCCGAGGACGTGAAGCGCATGAAGCACGAAGGCATCGTCTGACGCGCCCGACGAAGGGAAGCGGCCCTTTGTCGATTATTTTTACAGTTCGCGTCCCGCGGTTCAGCCAATTTTGGAGGAACTCTTTATACCCAGTGGTTTAGCAAGATGGCATAAAGCATGCTTTACGCACGCGCGATGACCGGAGAATTGCATGAGACTGGCTGATCTGCGCGTAACGGTGTTGCTTGGGGGCCTGATCCTTTCGGCGGGCGCGTGGGCTACCCCGATCATCGTTCCGGTCGGCGCCACTGCGGCAGTCACCTACGAGGGCCCGGTCAATTACGTTGCGATGTCCGGTCCGATCGGCGCCTTCGAGGGAACACTCGTCAGTAAGTCCCAGCTCGCGATGGACGCGGTGCTCAACGTGACGTACACCTCCGGCGACTTCGACTTCGACGTTCCTTCCATTCCCAGGGGGTTCCGCTGGACCGAGACGATCACCAACAACACGGCATTCGCGTGGTCGGCGTACAGTCTGCAACTTGGCGCCAATGGCATCTTCTTCCAGGACAGTGGTTTTCCGGTGCCGACATTTGCGACGGTCAGTTCCGGCCCTACCGTAGCGTCGACCGCAGCGCCCGGGACGGTCACCCTCAGCCCGAACGCCAAACGCGTCGATCTCGTGTTTGCCTCGTCCATCGATCCCGGCGAAAGCTTCTCACTTCACATTCCGATCTATCAGCTTGCCGCAGGTCCCGGTACGTTCGAACTGGCGGAAGCCGCAGTGCCCGAGCCCGGATCGCTCGCACTGCTCGGCGCGGCCCTGGGCGCGCTCGGGTTCGCCCGCCGACGTAAAGCTCGCATCGCGGACTAGCGTCCGCCCTGCGGCGCAACGGTCACGAGACTCCGCTTCGGCGGGGTTTTTTCATTTCCCCAGGCCTCGCGCTCGCCGAGGTGCGCCAAGGCCTGCGCTGCGTGCCCGCGTAGCCGGCGATCCGGGTTTGACTTCGACTACCCCGGGGCCTAGCCTGTAACGCACCCTTCCGCTGGGTCATCGCCGTTTCTTTCTGGAGGAGCCCGATGAGCGCGCATCGCACACCCGCAGAAATCCGCAAGCAGCTCAAGCATCCGGTCATCGACGGCGACGGACACTGGATCGAGTACGCCCCGGTATTCGGCGAGCGCATACGCAAGGCGGTCGGCAATCTCGGCGCCGACGGATTCTTCGAGGCGCAGCGGCGCATTCCCAACTCGCTCAAGCTGACGCCCGCCGAGCGCGCGCGCCGCGGCGTCGGGATGGAAGGGTTCTGGGGCCGGCAGACGACCAACACGCTCGATCGCGCGACCGCGATGATGCCGCGCCTCCTCTACGATCGCCTCGACGAGCTCGGCCTGGATTACGCCGTCATCTATCCCACCGCCGGATTGAGCATCCATCGCATCGCCGACGATGCGGTTCGGCGGGCGGTGATCCGCGGCTTCAACATCGTCACCGCCGATTTCTTCAAGGGACTCGAAGACCGCCTGACGGCGGTTGCGGTCATCCCGATGCATACGCCGGACGAGGCGATCGAGGAGCTCGAGTTCGTGGTGAAGCAGCTCGGCGCCAAGGTGTGCATGTTCGGCAGCGGCATACGCCGGTTGCACGACCAGGCGAAAGGCGTCGATCCCGACGTCGCGCGGCTGTCGCAGGGCTTCGACCAGCTCGGGCTCGACAGCCAGTACGATTACGACCCGCTGTGGCGCAAATGCTCGGAGCTCGGGATCGCGCCGACGTTCCATACCGGCGGCCGCAGCTACGGCGAGCGCAACAGCCCGACCAACTTCACCTTCAACCATATCGGCCACTTCGCCGCCGCCCAGCACGCCGTGGCGAAAGCGCTGTTCCTCGGCGGCGTGACGCGGCGCTTCCCCGACCTGCGCTTCGCCTTCCTCGAAGGCGGCGTCGGCTGGGGCTGCCAGCTCTTCTGCGATCTGATCGAGCACTGGGAGCGGCGCGGCGCCCAGGGCCTGGCGAACATGGACCCGACCAAGCTCGACCGTAAGCTCCTGCGCGATCTGGTCGAGAAGTACGGCTACGGCGACATCGGCGCCGAGCTCGACCGGCGCGACGGCTGGCCGATGAAGGAAGAGGACGCACTGACAGGCGGCGTGCCGCTCGACGACTACCACTTCTGCAAGATCGCCCGGAAGCAGGACTGGATCGATCTCTTCGCGACGCCGTACTACTTCGGCTGCGAGGCCGACGACCGCATGAACGCGGTGGCTTTCGGCAGGATGATGCCCCTCGGCGCGCGCATCAACGCGCTGTTCAGCTCCGACATCGGACACTTCGACGTGGTCGACATGCGCGACCCGCTGCCGGAAGCGTACGAGCTGGTCGAGGACGGTCACATCACCGAGGACGATTTCTCCGACTTCGTCTTCGGCAATGCGGTGCGCCTGTGGGGCACGCAGAACCCGCGGTTCTTCGAAGGCACGCGGGTGGCGAAAGAGGCGGCCGCACTGCTGAAGACAAGCACGCCGGCACGCGCGGCGGCGTAGCGCGCCGATCGGCTCTCGACTATCAGGATCGAGTCGCCCGATCCGGTTCGGCCTCGTTGATCGAAACCCGCCAGTGGATGCGGTCTTCCTCGGGCGGATAATCGCCGGCTGCCTTGTGGTACGAGCAGCGGTTGTCCCAGATCACGATATCGCCCTTGCGCCATTTGTGGATGTAGTCGGCCCCGGGCTGCACCATGTAGGTCCTGAGCTCGGCGATCAGGCTCTCGCTGGCTTCGTCGGCGAGACCTTCGATGCGCAGGATCTTGTTGGGATCGAAATACAGCACCGGGCGCCCGGTCTCCGGATGCGTCCTGAGCAGCGGATGCAGCACCGCCGGCTTGTTGCGGTCTTCCGGATCGAGCAGCGCCTTGCCGTCCTTGATGCGGGCGCCGTAGACGTATGCGCCGCGCAGGCCGTGCAGGCGCTGCTTCAGGGCCTCGGGCAGCGCTTCATAGGACGCGTAGCAACTGGCGAAATAGGTATCGCCGCCGCGGCTCGGGATCGCCACCGCGTACAACTGGGTCGCCTTGAACGGCACCTGCTGATACGAGCCGTCGGTGTGCCAGCCCCCGGCGCCGCGCCGGTAGATCCTCATGTTCAGCTTGCCGTCGGCATCGAACTTGTTCACGCCGAGGAACGTGACTTCGGGCGCTTCCGGATGGCGCGTGCTCTTAGACGGATGCAGCTCGAGCCGACCGAAGCGACGGCTGTAGTGCACGTACTCGGGCAGCGTGAGCGTCTGGTCGCGCACGACCACGACGTTGTAGTCTAGCCACGCGCGGTAAATGACGCCGAAGTCGCCATCGTCGAGCGTGCGGACATCGACGCCGGTGATCTCGGCGCCGATCTGCGATCCCAGGCGGCGTACCTGAATCATGCTCCGTCTCGCTTTTGCGGTTGAGCAGGTCGATCGTACAGGAAAACGCTCGGAGAGGTCACCATGACGACTGCCGCCACGCTTGCGCGCTTCGCGACCGACACCGGGTTCGAGCATCTGCCTCCGCGCGCGGTCGAGCACGCGAAGGTCGTCATCGCGAGCACCATCGGGAGCGCCGCGATGGGGCGTGACATCGGCTCCGCGCACGCGTTTCGCGAGATGGCGAAGGAGCGCGGCGGGACAGCCGACGCGACGCTCTGGTTCGACAGCGGTCCGAAGCTCCCGGTGATGGACGCCGCGCGCACCAACGCGATCATGAGCGATGCGGCGGCGTCGGACGATTCCGATCTCGCGGCGCACGCGCACCTCGGTACTGTGACGTCCACCGCCGCGATCGCGATGGGGCGACAGGAAGCATGAAAACGACTGCTCTGCTCGCGTGGCTGCTCGTTTGTCTGTCCAGCCACGCCGACGCCCAGGCTCCGGCGGGCGGGGTCTATCCGTCGCGTCTGGTGCGCATGGTGACCGCATTCGTGCCGGGCAGCAGCACCGGCGACGTGGTGGCGCGCGCCATCGCGAAGCGACTCTCCGATGCGTGGGGCCAGCCGGTCGTCGTCGATCCCCGGCCCGGCGCCGGCATGGTCATCGCGACCGACCTGGTCGCCAAGGCGCCGCCCGACGGCTACACCCTGCTGATGGTGTCCGCCAGCTTCAGCGTCAATCCGAGCCTGCACAGCAAGCTGCCTTTCGATTCGATCAAGGACCTGACGCCGGTCACGCTGACCTCGTTCATCCCGTACGTGATGGTGGTCCATCCGTCGGTGCCGGTGCGCACGTTCCAGGAGCTCGTCGCCCTCGCGAAGGCGAGGCCCGGTGCGCTCAACTACGGCGCGGCGGGCACGCAGAACCAGCTCGCGCTCGAGCTCCTGAAGCTCAAGACCGGGATCAGGATGGTGCACGTCGCCTATCGCGGCGCGTCGCTCGTGATCACCGATCTCGTCGGCGGACAGATCCACCTCGCGCTCGGGACCAGCCTCGCGGTGTTGCCCCACGTGAATTCCGGCAGGCTGCGCGGCGTGGCGGTCACGAGCGCGCGTCGGGTTTCGGCGGTGCCGGATCTCCCCACCCTCGCGGAGTCCGGCGTTCCGGGGTTCGACGTGAGCGCGTGGAACGGTATCTTCGTGCCCAGCGGCGTCCCCGCTTCCGTCGTTGCGCGGCTCAACGCGGACATCGCAGCGGCCGTCAAGGCGCCGGAGCTGCGCGCCAGGCTGACCGCGGAAGGCGGAGACGTGGTGGGCAATTCCTCCGAGGAATTCGCCCGCTTCATCCGCGACGACATCGCGGTCTGGGCGAAGGTGGTTCAGGCCGCGGGCTTGCGAAAGGAGTGATCCTCGACCCGGCCGCAGACCCGGCGCCGTTCTTATATCATCGGGGCGCGGCCGGAAGAACGCGCGGGGGCTGCCATCGGGCATATGTCCGGAACGACGGCTTGTTAAGGCGGCCGTCCATCCCGTATCGTCGAATTGCAGGAAAGACTCGATGCAAAGGGGGCAATCGTGGCGTACCAGACCAAGGATCTTTACTCGACCCGCCATGCGGCGATGATCGAGATTCTGAAGGACAAGGGCTTCGCGAGCTCCGATGACTGGAAGTCGGTCATCGAGGACGCACGGCGCATCGTCATCTCGGAAGGCTTCGACGTCGACCGCTACCGGGCATGCGAAGCGATCCGCAAGCGCGTCGATGCCGCGGAGAAGAAGAGCCGAACCAAACCGGCAGCGACCCTGTTGACCGCCGCCGGGGTGACCAGTCTGCCTTCGACCGGCTCGAAGGAGATCCCCGCCACCGTGGTCAAGCGCGTGGCCGTGCTCGATTCGCTGCGCCACCTGTGGCTCCTCAAGAAATCCGGGAGCCACAAGCTGTGGGTGCTGTCGCTGCCCGAGGGCTATCGGGACTGGCCCGAGGCGGACCTGGCCGGCAAGGATTACGCCGGTATCAGCAACCGGCTCGACGACAAGACGGCGCACTTCAGCACGGAAGATCGCAAGCACCTGTCGGAAGCGACCCAGCACGGGCTCAAGTGGGTGCACAAGGCGATGGAGGTCGCGGCCAGCCCGAAGAAAACGAAGAACATGACCATCATCAAGCGCTGGTTCGCCGATTCGACGTCCACCGACGAAGACATGCTGAAGGCCGCGGCCGCGCTGAATGCGGGTCTCAAGAAGATCGCCGGGCGTATCCGGTCGACGTTCATGCTCATCGTGGACATGCCGCTGGACCGCGGGAACAAGGACAGGGCAAGGGTCAATGCATTCGTCTTCAGCAACGAGAAGATCGACGCGATCTACGTCGAGCCCGCGTTCTTCAGCGATCGCGACATGTTCAAGGGCCTGAAGAACTGGACACGCATCGTCGTGCACGAGCTCACCCATCGCGAGGTCAAGACGCAGGACCACCGCTATCGCCATCACACCGCCGGCCTGAAGCCGGACTCCGGCGACGCCAACTTCAATGCCGCGAAAGCGCTGGACAACGCCGACAGCTGGGCCATGTTCTGCATGGACTGCGCCGGAGAGATGACCGAGTCCGACTACGCGAAGGTCAAGGTCGCATAGCCGGCCGCGCAGACAACAGGAGCTCCCGATGGATATCGAAAGTTCGGAGGACCGCTTACCGCCGCCGGAGGTCCCTCCCGTAGAGCGCGACGGGGTGCGCTATGCACAAGCCGAGGACGGCCGCGACGTCGGCCTCAACCAGGTCGGCGGCGTGCTGGTCGCATCCTCGATCGAGACGGGCAAGCGGCTGTGGACGCTCGCGGTCTACGGCAATCCCATTGATCCCGAGCAGGAAGAAGATGCGCAGTGGCTCTTCTTCGAGTCGATGGCGTTCGATCGAGACGGCCGCCTGCGCATCGTCAACGAGGACGGTGAGGCTTACCTGGTCGACGTGAAGAAACGCAGCTCCACGCCGGCCAGGTGAGCCGATTGCGCGGAGACAGCGCGCGCGCGGCCTGCGTGCTCGCCGCGATCGTCCTGCTGGCTTCCTGCGGCGACAAAAGCGCCGGCCCCGGCACACCGGCCGCGCCGGAACAGGCGCGCGCGGTCGAGGCCCCTGCAGCGAAGCCGCCGCAGGCCGCCGTCGTCAGCCCGAGCGCGGATCGTCTGCCTCCGCCGGCGATACCGCCGCTGGAGCGCAAGGGCGTGCGATACACGCAGGCCGCGAGCGGGCGCGACGTCGGCCTCGACCAGGTGGGCGGGGTGCTGGTCGCATCGGCAGCCGACACCGGCAAGCGCCTGTGGGTGCTCGCCGTCTATCCCAACCCGATCGACCCGAAACAGGAAGCCGACGCGCAGTGGATTTTTTTCGAGTCCATGACCTTCGATCCGGACGGACGGCTGCGGATCGTCAATGAAGCCGGCAAGGCCTATCTCGTGGACGTGGACACGCGCAAGGTGTCAGCCGCGCCCTGAAGGCGGCAGGCGCCGCACCCGACGGCTACACGCTGATGATCGCGTCGAGATGTGACGCCGATCAGCCTCGTCGGTGTTTCCGGTGGAAAACCGTGGCCCGGCGCGCCGGCGTGCGGCTCGATTGCCTCGCAGCTACGTCTGATAGTTCACCGCGTAGTAGCAGACCGAGCCGGTCTTCGAGGTGTCCTTCCACTGATGCGGCGTCTTCGCCGGGATGGCGATGATGTCGCCCTTCGTAAGGTGGTGCATCGTTCCGCCCTCGATCCCCGAGCCGCGCGTCTGTCCCGGCGAGATCACCTTCGGCTCGATCATCGTCCCGCCGGTAATGAAATCGGCCTCGCCGTCGACGATGATGAAGACATGGTTGGTCATGTCGTGCATCTCGGCGCCGCGCTGCCGGCCGCGGTTGGCGATCACCGTCAGCGCGCCGTCCTCGATCACACGCCCGCCTTCCACGAAAGCGGCTTCGCACTTTTCGTGGTTGACGTAGTGCACGCGATCCGGGAAGCCTGGAACGAGTGGCATGGCGATCTCCTGACGTGTCGGTGGGATGGCTCGAGTGTAACGCGGCGACCGACCGGCCTCCCGGCTACAGCTCGCGGACCTGCACCTTGCGCCACTTGATCGCGCCGCCCGGCTGTTTGCCGTGCGCGCCGCCCTGGAGCGCGAAGGGACCGCTCAGGAACTTGGCGTCCCTGATGGTCGCGGTCTGGCGGCCGTTCAGCTCGACCGTGATGACCGGACCTTTCGCCGTGATCACGTACGTATTCCACCGGCCGGCCGCTTTCGGATAGGGCTGATCGACCTTGGCGAAATTCGGAACCCCGCCGGTGCCGTAATCCAGCCCCGCGGCCCGCGCGTCGTAGATGTTCACTTCGTACGATTCGGTCGCCGTGATCTTGGGCGGGGTCGTGATGCGGATGAAGATGCCGCTGTTGGTGTTCGCTTCGGCCCAGAATTCGGCGCGAATGACGAAATCGCGGTACGACTGCTTCGTGAGCAGGTAACCCGTCTCGCGGATGTTGTCGGCGACGATCGCCCCACCCTCCGCGCGCCAGTTCGCACCGCCCACGCGTGTGAAGTTCTCGAGGCCCTTGTCGCCGTCGATGAGCGTGGTCCAGCCCGCTTCGGATTGCCCGCCCATCTGCGAGCAGGCGGATGCGGCGAACGCGAACGCCGCTGCGACGAGTACGGTCCGTCGTTTCATGGTCATCTCCTCCCTTGGGATGAAACCGGTTACTCCGCTTTCGCCGCCTGGCGCGCGAGCAGCTTCCACTGGCCGCCGCGCTCGCGCCAGACCGTGAGCACCGCGAGATTCATCTTGTTGCCGTCGCCTTTGCGCGTGCCGGTGAACTTGTGGCGCACGAGCGCGATGTCCTCGACCACGTTGACGGTCTGGTCGGAGAGCGCGATCGCCGAGAAACCCGTCTTCGCCCCGATCAGCGTCGCGACGAACTCGGCCTTGTCCTCGACCCGGCCGCTCGAGTGGCTGTAGAGCAATTGATCCTCGGCGAGCTTTTCGAGGCTCGCCTTGTCGCTTTCCGCCATCGCTTTGCGCATCGCTTCCACCGCCGCCGATACGGCGCTCTCCTTTCCGGTGCTGGTGCTTGCCATGGTCATCTCCTTGGTTGAAGGCCGGTCACTTTCCGAGCTCCGCGAGCTTCGCTTTCTTGGCTTCCAGCCGCTCCTTCTGTTTGGCGAGATCGACGACGAAGCGGATGTGCGTCGACTTTCCTATCACGTCGAGCGCGTCGCGCACCTCGGCCTCGAAGGTGACTTTGCGCCTGTCGACTTCCGTGACGGTGATGTTGACGTCCACCCACGTATCCAGCAGCGCCGGACCCAGATGGTCGATCTCGACGCGCATGCCGACGGAGTTCTGTTCGTCCGTCAGATACTTTGCGAGGAAATCCTTGCAGGTCCTTTCGACGTCGCCCACCATCGAGGGCGTCGAGTAGACGCGCATCGCCTCGCCCATGAAGCCGATCGTGCGATCCCTGTCCACGACGATCCGCTGCGTGTGCGTCAATCCAGTGCGAAAATCCGCTTTCATCTGCTGCCTTCCTCTTTTGTTGCCGGCCCCTGCATCGTAGCACCGGCCGCGGCGCCGGCGATCCAGCCGTCCTGCAGCGCCATGATCGCCGCCGCCGGGGCGTGCCTCGACACGATGCCGGAGCGTTGCAGAAGCTCGTCGAACCCGACGGGCTGCACGCCGTAGTCCGACATCACCCGCTCCTACTCCCGCTGCGTGCCGGGCCGATAACCCACGGCCTTGAGTCGATACGCTTCTCCCAGCGGGCGGCCATTCGGGACGGTCAGCCACAGTCTCAGGAGCGAGCGCTTCGACGACGGCGAATCCTTGAAAGGCGTTCGGGCGTGCAGGACGGTGTAGTTGTTGATCATCAGGATCTCACCGGGCTCGAGCATGAAGCGTAGCTGGATGTCGTCGCGCCCGGCAAGCGCTTCGACCAGCTTGGTCGCCTCGTCGAATTCCGCCCGCATGTCGTGGCGCGAGCCGTGGGCGCGTTCGTAGAACCCGCGGTTGAAGAGGCAGCTGAGGTGACCTTCGACATAGCTGAAGACCGGAATCCTGAGATCCTCGTGAGGTTTGGCCCTGAGCGTCGCCTCCTGGCTGGTCATGTAGTAGCCGTCATAGAGCACATCGAGCAGCTCCGGCCGGCTGGCGAGGATGGCGTTGTGGATGGCCGCGGAGCTCGCCAGCAGGCTGTAGCCGCCTTCAGCGGCCTTCTGGACGCACATGAGCCCCGCGATGGTCACGTTGTTGTCGGTGTGGGGTCTCAGCTCGCCGGAACCCTTGTAGCCGCGGCCGGTGGGATTGTCCGGACCGATCTCGGTCTGCGTCACTCTTCCGAGGCGGTCTCCGCCATAACTCTGGCTGACCGGCACGCCGAGATGCAGGCCGAAGCCCCAGTAGATGCGCTCGAATTGCTCGTCGCTGTAGCGCTCCCGCGTGAGGCCCGAAACGATCACCGAACCTCGGCCCTTCAGCACGATGTCGCGGACCTCGGCCATCAGCGGCTCGATCGCGGGATGGGCGAACTGCTCGCGCGTCACCTCGAGCGGCTCGATGTCCGCCGTCGCGGCCAGGATCGCGTCGAACGCATCGAGGTGCGGTTGCTCGAGACGATAGACGAGACCCTGCTTGCCGCCGAGGGATCGTCCGGTCCAGGCGCTGGGGTGATCGATGTGTTCACGATGAACGTAAGTCATTGTGTCTTCCAGAATCAAATTACGTGCATCGCGCGCAACTTCTCCAGCTCGTCGCTCGCAATGCCGAGACGTCCGCCGAGCACCTCCGCGTTGTGCTCCCCGAGACGCGGCGCTGCGCGCGCGGCGTTCATCGGATTCTCTCCATCCAGCAGGAATCCCGGTCCCGGGTACTTCAGCGCGCCCGCCTCGGGATGCTCGAGCTCGACGAAGAAGTTGCGCTCCTTGAGATGAGGCGAATCGACGACCTGCTGCGGGCTTTGCACGAGCCCGATGACGAGCCCGCGCGCCATGGTCTCGCGCATGAGGTCGAGGTTGCTCCATTCTTTGAGCTTCGGCGCCACGAGATCGCGAAGCTCTTCCCAATGCTCGTTGCGCGACGCACGCGTGGCGAACTTCGGATCGAGCAGTCGCGGCTCGCCCAGGAACTCCGACCAGACCTGCATCGGCTTTCCGCCAGTCCCGGCGGTGGTGAGCGTCACTTCGCCGTCCTTCGTGGGCAGGTGCATCCCGTCCATCACGAAGTTGTCCATGCCGCCGCGGCGGATGCTCCGTCCGAGATACGAGTGGTTCTGGATGAGCATCGAAGGCGTCGCGATTGCGGCTTCCATCACCGAGACGTCGATGTGCGTGCCTGCGCCCGTCCGGTCGCGATTCAACAGCGCCGCCATGATCGCGATGACGCCGTTGCGGCCGGCGGTGAGCTCCATCTGCTGCAGCGCCGTACCCATCGGCGGCTTGTCCGGGGGACCCGTGACCGCATAGAGGAAGCCGCCCGTCGCCTGCGCGATCAGGTCGTTGCCCCGGTAGTGCGCGTACGGTCCGGTCTGCCCGAACCAGGTGATCGAGACCAGGATCGCTTGCGGATTCGCGGCTGAAAGCGTGGCGTAGCCGAGCTCGAGCTCGTCGAGACGACCGGGCTCGAAGCTTTCGATGATGACGTCGGCGTCAGCGGCGAGCTTACGCAGGAGCGCTCGGCCTTCGGCCTTATCGAGATCGAGCGTGATGCCGCGCTTGTTCGTGTTGAGCGCGAGGAAGGTCGTGCTCTTGCCGGGGTGCGGCTCGCCGTCGATGAACGGCGGCTCGAAGCGCGCTGCGTCCCCGCGGCCGGGGGGCTCGACCTTGATCGTGTCGGCGCCCTGGTCTGCGAGCAGCTTCGCGCAGAATGCGCCGGAGAGATCAAACGCGAGCTCGAGGACTTTGATGTCGGAGAGGATGCCGCCGCTCATGGCGCTTTCTCCTCGGGCCGCGGCCGATTCGAGATGACGCCGTCTGCGGCGAGCGCGCTGATCTCTTCAGCGGACAGGCCCGCGACCTCGCGCAGCACCTTCTCGTTGTGCTCGCCCAGGTCGGCGGTATGGCGGATCGCCATGGACAGGCCGGGGATGCGAAACGGTCGTCCGGCATACGTCCGGGGACCGCCTGCGCGCTGAAGGGTCTGGATGAACTCGCGGTGCGAAAGATGCGGATCCTCGACGAGATCGGCCGCGGTCATGACGGCGCCGGCGTGCACGCCTTGCGCCTGCAGCGATCGCATCAACTCCCGCGCGTCCTGTGCAGCGGTCCACGCGCCGATCTTTGCGTCGAGCTCGTGCCGGTGCTCCCAGCGGCCCTGCACCGTGTCGTAGCGCGGATCCTGCGCCCAGGCCGGCGCGCCCATCGCCTTCGTAAGCCGAGCCCACTCCGCATCGTCGGACACCGTGATCGCGATGTGACGATCGTCACCGGCGCATGGATAGAGGTTGTGCGGCGCTTTCCACAGGTGAGAGGTGCCCAGCCGCGGCCGCGTGATGCCGCGCTGAGCTTCGAGCATCGCCGGCCCGATGCACGATACGCCCGTCTCCAGCATCGACAGATCGATGCGCATGCCCTGGCCCGTCCGGTTGCGGCGATAGAGCGCGAGCAGCAGCGCGTAGGCGACGTTGTTGCCCGTCGAGTGATCCATGTAGTTGTTGCTCGCGCGTTTCGACGGCCCGCCTTCGAAGCCGGTGAGGTACGACATGCCGCACACCGAATCGACCGTGCGCGCGCGGGACCCGGCGCTGCGCCACGGCCCGGTATGGCCGTAGGCGGTGCTGGAGAGCGTGATGATGCGCGGATTGATCGCCGCGAGGCTCTCGTGGTCGAACCCGTAGCGCTTCATGGTGCCGGGCCTGAAGTTGTCCGTGACGATGTCGCAGTGCTTCACGAGCGAAAGGAACACGTCTTTCCCCGCGGGCGTCGCGACCTGCAGGCAGAGACTCTGCTTGTTGCGCGTCCCGAAGTACGCGAGGTTCGCGCCCTCGTTCCACCATTCCGGGCCCGGCTTGCCGTCGGGGAACGGTCCGGCCTTCCGGTCCTGGAGGTGCTCGACGCTTTCGATGCGGATCACCTGCGCGCCGAGGTCCGCCAGGAAAGCGGTGCCCCACGGCAATGCGTGCACCTGCTCCAGCGTGAGCACGCGTATGCCTTGGAGCAGTGGCGATGCGGCGCTCATCGCGGCGCCCAGAGATGATCGATGGACGTGTCGGGGTAGAAATAGACGAAGCCGTTGCGCTCGGCGTAGTGCTTGTCCATGTTCGTGTCGCCGATGTGGAAATACCGTTCGGCGCTGAATTGCGCTTTCACCTGGTCGAGCCGGTGCTTCAACACCGTGAAAGAGACGGGCACGCCGTACGCTTCCCACATGCGCTGCTGCCAGCTCACCGTGCGGTCCGAGCAGCTGCCGATGATGTAACCGAGGGCGAGGGCCTCCCGCACGCGCGCGATGGTGATGATGCCCGGCGGCTCGCCGACTTCGAGGGTGCCGTCGATGTCGAAGCTGATGAGGTTCGGCACGTTCGTCAGCCCGGATGCTTCCCGAACATCATCCACCCGCCGCTAGGCGGCGTGGTGAACGCCGCGAGCGCCGTCTCGGCGCGCACCGTCACCTGCCGCGCGCCGGCCGTCCCGCGGAGCTGCTCGATGCTGTCGGTGTACATCGCGCTGCGCACGCGCCCCGTGCCGAGATTGCCGCCGCTCGAGCTGAACGGATGCGGGCCCTTGACGCTGATGTCGCCGGCGTAGAACCCGAACGCGTCGCCGCGCTTGACGCCGTGCCACTGGAACGCTTCCAGGTAGAACTGCGTCATGATCGAGTAGCCGTCGTAGGGGTTGAAGATGTCGACGTCCTTCGGCCCCAGCCCCGCGCCTTCGTACATCCGCTTCGCCGCGCGGTCGGTCCACATCTCGATCTCGTCCAGATCTTCCTGGGTGCTGCGCTTCTTGAAGCTGTGCTGCGAGTGATTGAGCACGTAGACCGGCTTCTGCTTCATGTCTTTCGCGCGATCCGCGGTGGTGAAGAGATACGCGGTCGCGGCCTGGACCGGGCGGTCGCAATCCCAGATCCGCAGCGGATTCAGGATGAAGCGCGAGCTCTCGTAGTCCTCGACCGTGATGGGCTCGACGCCGTGCGTCGCATTGAAGCCCCACGGCGTGAGCATGCCGTTTTTCTGCTGGTTGATGACGAACGGCGCGAGATCGTCGTGCCGGCCGCCGTATTTGAGGCAGTACTGGTTGTGCGGAAAGATGTTGATGAAGTCGTTCCCGCCGTGATTACCCCACGGCACCGTCCACTGCCGCGCGCCGCGTGCGTAATCGTCGGCGTTCTCGCCGCCGCGGCGATAGCGTCCCTCGAGATTGCCGCACGGATAGATCATCAGGCACGTGGTGCACATCCCGTCGCCGACGGCCTGCGCCGCCATGCCGATCATCTCGCCGATCGTCGGCACGCCCGTGGGCGCGAACTTCACGTTCTTGAAGCCCATGTTCCTGACGAGCCACTCGGCGTTGACGAGCGTGAGGCCCCACTCGGAATCGTACGGCGGATCGAAGTACGGCCGCGGCGCCCATTTGGAGGCCGAGCCGCCGCTGGGGCCCGCGATATGGCTGTCGCAGCAGATCACGCCGTCGATTTGGTCGGCCGTGACGCCCGCCTCGTCCATCGCTTTCTGGCATGCCAGCATGCAGTAGGCGCCGAGCGTCTTGTCCATCGAGACGCCGTCCCAGCGGCGATCGACCGGCGAATGGCCGAGCCCGGCGACCGCGACTTTGCCGCGATGCTCCCATACGCCGAGACCGTCCTTGTCCCTGCGCCAGTTGTAGTTACTTTGCGCCATGCATCCCCCTCACACTACGCGCCATTCGTGTATCAGCTGACCCGGCGCGACTTCCTCGAACGTCACTTCCACGGCCGCTCCGACGGGCACCTCGTACGGCGGCGTTCCCGGAAGGTTGGAATAGAAGTTGATCGTCGGGTCCTGATCGAGCTTCACCATCGCGAGGTTGTAAGGCTGGTCGGGCATGCGGCGATTGAGCCGGCCGTCCTCGATGACGGCGAATGCGGCGATGTGGCCCTTGCCGGCGACCTCTTTCCAGCCGAGCTGTGCGGCGGACCCGCAGACCTGGCAGCTCGCCTGCGGCGGATACTGAAGCTTGTCGCAGGCCGCGCAGTGCTGGAGCAGCAAGCGTTTCTGGTTCACCGCGTCCCAGAACGGCTTGCTCACCTCGTCGGCGACCGGTATCAGTTTGGGCATTCGGTATCCGTCAGGCGGGTTCGCGTTCGTTCTTGTCGAAATCGAGCTCGACCTTCGCGCCGTTCGGATCGTCGAAGAACAGCTGCCACGTCCCGTACTCGGGCAGGCGGCGCAGATCGTAATCGATCGCGCGCGCTTTCAGATTCGCGATGGTGCCCGCGAGGTCGATCCCGGTGAACGCCATGTGGTCGATCACGCCTTTCACGAGCGCCTCCTTGGGCTTGTTCGCGATGACGTGCAGGATGGGGTCGTTGCCGCCGCGCGCATACAGCCAGGCGCCGGGAAACTTGAACGGCGGCCGCGCGCCGGGATGCAGGTCGAGCAGATCGGCGTAGAAGGTCAGGGTCTTGTCGAGATTGTCGGTGAGCACGGTGAAATGATTCATGGCTGCAGCGGGCATTGCGATCTCCTCCGGTTTCGTTCAGTTGGATGGGCATGCCGTCGGCGCCGCGACCGGCAATCTGATGCGCATTTGCGTCCCCCTAATCTTCACCGGCAAGCGCAGCGGGTGCCGCTCGTTCGCGGGGCGATGTGTCCGCAGAACCTCAGTGCGTTGCCCAGCCGGCGATGGTGGTGCGAAGCATTTTGCGGCGCAGCGGCAGCTGGTAATCCTGCACCGCCTTGTGCATGCAAAGACAGTTGTCCCAGAACACCACGTCGCCGACTTTCCAAGTATGACGGTAGATGTACCTGGGCGACAGATAGTGATTTTTCAGCTCGTCCAGCAACGCGTTCGAGGATGGCTCGTCCCAGCCGACGACCGCGCAGGTCTGGTCTCCGCTGAGGTACAGGCACTTCCGCCCGGTCAACGGGTGCCTGCGCACCAGCGGATGCACCACGTCCGGAAATTCCCTCGCCTGCCGCTCGATGCGTTGCCGCAGCTCGGCGTCGTCGGTCCCTCTTTCCTTCGCGCGCTCCAACTTCTTTTTCGCGGCATGACTCGCGCTGTTGACGGCATACACCCCTTCGAGCTTTTCCTTCATGTCGGCCGGCAGGTCGTCGTACGCCGCAGCGCCGCTTGCAAACAACGTATCGCCGAGCGTCTCGCCGTCCCTGACTGGTACCTCGACCGCGTACAGGATGGACCCGCGCGGAGGCTCCCTGGTGAAAGACATGTCCGTATGCCAGTTGGCGCCGGCTTCCTTCATGCCGATCGGCTTGCCGTTTTCGATGATGTTGGACACGACGAAGATTTCGGGGAAGCCCGGGAGAAGATAGTTTCCCAGCGGATATTCGAGGAGCTTCCCGAACCTTGCGCTGAAGTCGACCAGCTCGCGCGGCGAGAGGTTCTGCCGGCGAACGACGATGACGCCGTATTCCCGGTAGGCGTGATCGAGCTCCTGAAACGCGCGCTCGTCGAGCGTCGTGAGGTCGATCCCGACGAGCTCATGACCCAGCGGCGCGGACGTCTTCCTGATCTCGAGAGTCATGGCTTCTGCCTTTCGTTCATTCGGGCTTCGCGCCGGACGCCTTGACGACCTTCAGCCATTTCGCGATCTCGGCTTTGATCATCGCCGCGAATTGCTGCGGCGTATTGCCGACGGGGTCGAGCCCCTGTGCCGCGAGCTTGTCCTTCATGTCCGGCGCGCCGATGATCGAGACCAGCACCTCGTGCAGCTTCGCGACGATCTCTCGCGGCGTGCGGCCGGGCGCGAGGATGCCGTACCACGACGTCGCTTCGTAACCGGGCAGACCGGACTCGGCGATGGTCGGGATGTCGGGCGCCGCAGGCGAGCGCTTCGCGGAAGTCACCGCGATCGGCCGCAGCTTCCCCGACTTGATGAACGGCATCGCCGAAGGCATCGTCGGAAAGATCAGCGATACCTGTCCGCCGATCACGTCGGTGAACGCCGGCGCGTTGCCTTTGTACGGCACGTGCACCATGTCGATCTTCGCCATCAGCTTGAAAAGCTCGCCGGCGAGATGCGGCGGCGTGCCGCTGCCCGCGGACGCGTAGTTGATCTGGCCGGGCTTCGCGCGCGCCAGCGCAATCAGCTCCTTCACCGTTTTCACCGGCAGCGACGGATTCACGACGAGTATGCCGGGCGACGTCGCGATCTGGGTGATCGGTGCGAAATCGTGGATCGAGTCGTAAGGCAGCTTCGGATACAAGCCCGGGTTGATCGCGTGGCTGGCGCTCACCAGGATGATCGTGTAACCGTCCGGCGGCGCTTTCGCGACGATGTCCGTTCCGATCGTGCCGCCCGCGCCGCCGCGATTGTCGACGACGACCTGCTGGCTCAGCGTCTCGCTCATCTTCTGCCCGAAAAGCCGCGCGAGAAAGTCGGTGCCGCCGCCCGGCGGGAACGGCGCGACCAGTCGGATGGGCTTCAGCGGATAAGCGGTTTGCCCATGCGCCGCCGTCGTGCACCCCAGCGCTGCGGCCAGACACGCTGCGTAGCGCAACACTGCGCCCATCACTGTGCTTCGATCGCCTTGACGACCGCGCGCGTGAAATCGGTCGTGGACGTGCGGCCGCCGAGATCGCGCGTGAGCGCCCCCGCCTCCCTCGCGCCCTGAATGCCGCGCTCGATGTGCGCCGCGGTATCGCGGCAGCGCTGATCGGGCTTCTTCTGGTCGAACCATCGCAGCAGCATCGCCGTCGACAGCGCGAGCGCCGTGGGATTGGCGAGGTTCTGTCCCTCGATGTCGGGCGCGGTGCCGTGCACTGCCTGTGCCATCGCCTGATCGGTGCCGGCGTTGAGCGACGGCGCCACCGCGACACCGCCGGCGAGGCCCGACGCCTGGTCGGACGCGATGTCGCCGAAGAGATTGGTCGTCGCGACGAGCTTGTACTTCCTGTAATCCCGCGGCAGCGACGAGCTGAACGTGTCCACGCGCACCACCTCGGTCTTCACTTTCGGGAACTCGTCCTTCAGCTTCTCGAACGCGCCGATGAAAAGCCCTTCGGTCTGCGGCAACGCGGTGCGCTTGTGCAGGATCGACAGCGTTTCGTGCCCCAGCGCCGTCGCGTATTCGAGCGAGAAGCGCGCGAAGCGGTCGCACGCCGCGGTCGTGACCACGCGCACCGAGATACCGACATCGGCGGTCGGCAGGAACTCGCCATAGCCCCAGAACATGTTGCGGTCCGGATAGAAGCCCTGCGTGTTCTCGCGGATCACCGTCACGTCGAGATCGGCGATCAGCGGGCTCAACTGCGGCCATGCTTTCACGGGTCGCACGTTCGCGAAGAGGCCGAAGTTCTTGCGCAGATAACCCGAAGGATGTCCGCGGATCGGATCGTCCTTCGGATATTCACCCGCGAACGTCGGACCGAGTATCCAGCCGGTGTGGCCGCGCAGCTTCTGGACGGTCTCTTCGGTGAGCGTGCTCTTCCATTTGTTGTACGATTTGTAGCCGACCGGCAGCTCTTCGAGATCGAGCGGAAGGTTCGCGCGCTGCGCCGCCGCCTGAAGGATCTCGACCGTTGCGGCGGTGATTTCCGGACCTACGCCGTCGCCGGCAAGTACCGCGAGCCTGAGCGCGTTCGATTGCGACATGGAAGATCCTTGTGCAATGGGGGTGCGATGATTGTAAAGAAACCGGGCGGCGTGCCGCGACACGCAGTCCACGTATTGGCGAGCGTGTATGTCACATTCGCCGCAGCGACTGCCCACGGCGCCGAGTCGTCTTCCTACCCCAACCGCGCGATCCGCTGGATCGTACCGCTGCCGCCGGGCGGCGGCGCGGACATCGTCGCGCGGACGATCGCCGAGAGACTCTCGAAGAGCTTGGGGCAGCAAGTCATCGTCGACAATCGCGGCGGCGGCGGCACGGTCATCGGCGCGCATCTCGCGGCGCAAGCGCCGGCCGATGGTTACACGTGGCTGCTCGGCACCGCGACGACGCACGCGATCAATGCGAGCCTCGTGAAGAAGCTTCCCTATGACCCGCTCAGGGATTTCGCGCCCGTCACGCTGGTCGCGGTCCTGCCGCAGGTCTTCGTCGCGCACGCCTCTCTGCCGGCGAACACGCTCCAGGATGTCGTCACGCTCGCGCGCCGGCGTCCGGGCGAGATTCTCTATGCATCGAGCGGCAACGGCAGCGCGAATCAGCTCGCGGTGGAGATGCTGAAGAGCGTGGCCGGGATCGACATGGTGCACGTCCCGTACAAAGGCATCTCGGGCGCGATTCCCGACCTGCTCGCAGGCAACGTGCAGTTCATGTCGACGACGATCGCGCCGATCGTGCCGCACCTGAAGTCGAAGCGGCTGAAGGCTTATGCGGTTGCCAACTCGAGGCGCTCCGCGCTGCTGCCGGAAGTGCCGACCACCGCGGAAGCGGGCGCGCCCGGGGTCGAGGCGACCTCGTGGAACGGCGTGATGGTGCCGGCCGGAACGACCAGGGAGATCATCACTCGCATCCACGCCGAAGTGGTGTCGGTCGTGAAGCAGCCGGATCTCGCCGGGAAATTCCTCGGGTACGGCGTGGAGCCGGTGGTCAACACCCCGGCGGAGTTCGTCGCCTACATCGAGCGTGAAAGCGCGCGCTACGCGAAGGTGGTGAAGGAATCCGGCGCACGCCTGGATTAGCCGACGCGGCGCTGTCGCGTCGTCCCGGACGTCCGCGCCAGCGGACAGAGATCCGGGACCCATTTTGACTTTACGGGTTTCCCCGGATGCTCATCTGCGCCTCTTCGCCCAGGCGCATTGCCCCGCCGCGGTGTCCCCGTCCATGTTGTCCTCGCAGTAGCCGCACTGCCTGCACGCAAAGGTGACGAAATCGCCCGAGTTGCCCGATTGCGGCGAGATTCGCCGGCTGTTGTCGACGTCCTCGGCGCCGCAGCATGGGCAGCACAGCTCGTCTTCGTTCAGGTACTCGATCGGCTTTCCCGGTTCTTCGACCTCCAGAATGCGCGGGTCGGCAGCGTGTTCCCTGATGAAGTGCGACAGCGCCAGGCGGCGGTAATAGTCGCGATCCTCGGGCGCGTACGTGTCCTGCTCGATCTCGCCCAGCAACTCGTCCAGTGTCTGCCGTCGCTGCGCCGCGGTGCTGACTAGGCTTCCGGTCCTGATCGGCATCGTGAGCGCGGTCTGCATCAAGACCGACACCTGCATGCCCTCCCCCGGCTTCAGCGCCAGCTCGGGCCGCGTGTAACCGAGGATCGCGGCGAGCAGGAAGCTGCGCTGCGCGTTCTCGCGCTGCGCGGCATCCTCGATCTGCGTGTGCGAGGCGTAGCTCTCGAGAAGCTGATCGAGCGCCGAGGGCGGGATGCGGTAGGTGTAAGGCAGGCGGCGGAGAGACGCCTCGAGCTCCGAGACCGATCTTTCGACCATCTTTCGCCGACCTAAGCCAGCGCGAGCTGGCGATAGCCTCCCGCTGCGACGGCGTCGCAATGCTCCCGATACGCCGGATGTCCTCCGCTGTAGCGCATGATCCTGGGCGTTTGCTTGCCCTCGACGTTGCGGTTGACGCCGGTCATCCAGGAGGCGACCTCGTTCACGAGCTGCCCCTGACCGAGCGCGAGCACGTGCTCGGTCCATTCGCTGACACCGGCGGCAGTGGCTTCGATCCGGGTGAGCCCGCGCTGCGACGCGTACCGTATGACGCCGGTCACCCACTCGACGCTGTATTCCGCGGTGCGCGTGTAGTTGCCGAGCCCGCCATGCGGCCCCATCGCCATCAGCATGTTCGGAAAGCCCTGGACGAAGACGCCGAGATAGGTCTGCGGCCCGTTGGCCCAGACCTCTTTCAGGCGCACGTCGTCGACGCCCCGGATGTCGATGCGGTCGAAGGCGCCGGTGATGGCGTCGAAGCCGGTCGCGTAGATGATGATGTCGAGCTCGTATTCCTGGCGGCTGGTCTTGAGGCCGGCCGCCGTCACCCGCTCGATCGGGGTCTCGTTGATGTCGACGAGCTCGACATTGGGCTGATTGAAGACCTCGTAGTAGCCGTTCTCGAGCGGCGGCCGGCGCGTGCCCAGGCCGTGGTTCTTCGGGATCAGCCTTTCGGCGACGACCGGGTCGTGCACGCGGCTGCGAATCTTGTTCGCGATGAATTCGCTGGCGAGCGCGTTGGCGGCGCGGTCGGTCAGGAAGTCGTAGAAATTCCCCTGCCACAAGCCGAAGCCCGGCGAGCCATAGCGCTTTTCCCAGAGCGCCGCGCGTTCCTCCGGCGTCGCTTCGAGCGTCGCGCGCGGGTCCGGGCCATGGACGTAGCAGCTCGGCGTCATGCGGCACAGCGCGAGGATTTCGGGATAGCGGGCGCGTATGTCGCGCATCTCCTCTTTGGAGATCCGGCCGTTGTGCTGCGGCACGCACCAGTTCGCGTTGCGTTGGAAAACGGTCAGCCGACCCGCGGTCTTCGCGATCTCCTGGATCGCCTGCACGGCGGTTGCGCCGGTGCCGATGATCGCGACGCGTTTTCCGGCGAAATCGATGCCTTCCTTCGGCCAGTGGTGGGTGTGGCAGGACCGGCCTTTGAACGAGTCGATACCGGGGATGTTGCTCGGCATCGTCGCCGCCGAGAGCACGCCAATCGCAGCGAGCAGAAAGCGCGTCGTATGGCGGGTGCCATTTTCAAGCACGATCTCCCAGCTTCGGGTGTCTTCACGATAGCGGGCGGCGCTGACGCGACTGTTGAGCTGGATGTCGCGGCGCAGATCGAACATGTCCGCGACATGATTGAGATAGCGCTCGGTCTCGGGCTGGCCGGCGAAATGCTCGCCCCAGTCCCACGTATCGAGCAGCTTCTGCGAGAACGAATACCCGTAAGTCCAGCTTTCGGAATCGAAGCGCGCGCCGGGGTAGCGGTTCCAGTACCAGGTGCCGCCGACCCCGCTGCCGGCCTCGAACGTGCGCACCTTGAGTCCGAGCTCGCGCAGACGGTAGAGCAGATAGAGCCCTGTAACGCCTGCACCGATCACAACGGCATCGAAATCCAGACGCCGTGAAACCTCGACATTTCCGGTCGCCGCCGCTGCAGTGTCCATCTCGATCCCTTACGAGCTGGTTCGGTCGGAATACCGATCTTAGCGATATGCTAGCAGCGATGCACCCCCGGATCGCGCAGAAGGACGCACGCCATGCAGAGTCCCTATCCCCGAGTCATCGACGCGCACGTGCACTGGTATCCGCGCGAGTTCGTCGAACTGATGATCAAGAGAGGCCCGGCCAACGGGGCGGTGATGGGCGAGGACGAGCACGGCAACCCCGTCGTCGAATCGGTGCCGGGCTGCACCCAGAAATCGACGATGCGCCGGAAGATGACGAACCTCGAGGACATCATCGCGGACATGGACGATCGCAAGTGCGATACGTACGCGCTGTCGATGACGAACCCGCTGATGTACTGGGCGCCGCCGGGCTTCGGCCTCGAGCTCGCGGCCGCTCACAACGACGCGTGCGTCGAAGCTCACCGCCGGTATCCGGATCGCTTCTACGGCACGATCGTCCTGCCCATGCAGGACGTGAAGCTCTCGTGCGAGGAGCTGGACCGCATGGCGAAACACCCGTGCATGCGCGCGGTGTTCATCGCCGAGCACATCAACGGCAGGAATCTTCACGAGCAGGCGTTCTGGCCGATCTACGAGCGCGCCGAAGCGCTCGACCTGCCGCTCTTTCTGACCAACCTCTACCCGACGGGCGCCGAGCGCATGAAGGACCACTTCATGCTCAACGTCGTCGGCAATCCGCAGGAAGCCGGTTACGCCGCGATGAGCCTGGTGTGCGGCGGCGTGCTCGATGCATTTCCGAAGCTGGAAGTGTTCCTGCCTCACGCCGGAGGAACGTTCCCGTGGCTGATCGGGCGCCTCGAAGCGGGAATCCGGCTGAGTCCCGAGCTCTCGCACATGAGAGGCAAACCGGTGCGCGAGTACCTGCGCCGCTTCCACTACGACCTCATCACGCACGACGCGGTGATGATGCGCTACCTCATCGATCTCGTCGGCGTCGATCGCATCGTCACGGGCACCGATTTCCCGCAGGGCATGGCGGTCATGAAGCCGGTCGACTTCGTCGAGTCGATCCCCGGCCTGACTCACGAGGAGCGCACGGCGATCCTCTGCGACAACCCGGCGCGCCTGCTCAAGCTATAGCCGCGATTCGTCGACCTCGAGCCCCAGGCGATGCTTGCCCACGATCTCGTAATGGGCGAGGCGCGCCTGGCTGTGCTGGGTGATCACGTTCATGTCCGCCATCAGGCGCTGGAGCACGTGGCCGTCGAAAACGACGGTCGCGCCGCACAGTTGGTAGAGGCTATGGACGATCTTCGAGGCCAGATGGATTGCGTGAGTAGACGCCAGGCGCAGCTTGGTGCGGACGTCGAGGCTCAGCGCCGGCGCATCCGACGTCGCCTCGTCCCACACCTCGCGCGCCACCTGCATGAGATAAGCGCGCCCGGAGCCTAAAGCCGCCTCGGCCTTGCCGACGGCCATCTGCGAGATCGCCTGATCGCGCAGCAGGCCTGTCATGTTGCGTGGCGCCTTCGAGCCGGCCACCTCGAAGAAGGCATCGATGCAGTTGCGCGCGACACCCAGCGCCACCATGCCGTCGCCGGCGCCGAACCCCAGCGTGATCGGGATCTTGTAGCGTGGGCCGGGGCTCACGATCGGTGCGCCGGTGTAAAACACCGTTCGCGCCTCGGGCACGAAGGCGTCCTTCACCTCGAAGCTGTTCGTCCCGGTGCCGCGCATGCCTTTGGTGTGCCACGCGTCGATGACCTCGACTTCCGCGCGGGGAATGAGGCACCAGCGCGATTCGGGCCTGCCGTTCCTGAGACGCACCTCGCCGTTTTCGATCACCTGGGCGTGGGACGCTATCCACGACGCATGCATGATCCCGGTGCTGAACGGCTGGCGCCCGGTGACGCGGAAGCCTCCCGGCACAACGATGGCCCTGGCAGTGGCGGCCGGAGTGTTCGAGACCGCGCTGCGCGGCGTGTCGATCCAGATCTCGCGCGCCGCTTCGCGTGACATGCGGGCCGAATACGTCGACCAGTTCGCGCCCTGGCTGATGGTCCACGCGGTGCTGGCGTCGGCTTTGCCGATCTCGTGGATGACCTCCAGATAGGTCGGAAAGTCGATCTCCAGCCCGCCGACGGCGCGCGGCACGCACATGAGATACAGGCCGGCGTCGGCGAGCGCGTTGAAGACCGGTTTCGGGAGCTCGCGAGCCGCGTCGATCTCGGCAGCGTGCTCCCGAACCATCGGGGCAAGCCGGCGTGCGGCTTCGAGTACGGGTGGAACGGGAACGTGGGACACTGTAGTCATGGCTCAAGTGTCGGTCGTCGCGCCTGACTTGTCTACGGGGGAGCTCATGGACTCGAAACGCAACTACGAACGCACTCTGTACGCCTCGGAAAAGAACGATATCGACATCGCGCTTGCCGGGGAGGCGCTGATCAGCCAGGGCCTCAGCATGTACACCGAGCCGCGCTATCTCGAGCTGGTGGAGCACATACGCGCAGCCGACGTGCGTTACGTGCACCTCGAGATGCTCTTCCACGACTACGAGCACGCGCCGACCGACAAACGCTCCGGCACGTTCATGCGCTGCGATCCCAAGTTCATCGCCGACCTGCAGTGGATGGGATTCCAGATGATGTCCACCGCCCACAACCATTCGATCGACTTCGGCGAAGGCGGCATCCTCAGGAACATCGAGAACCTGAACAAGTACGGCGTGGTGCATGCGGGCACCGGCCGCAATCTCGCCGAAGCGCGCGCACCCGCGTATCTCGAAACCGCGAAGGGACGCATCGCGCTGCTCTCCGGCACCACCACGCTGTTCCCGTGGGGCCGCGCAGCCGATCAGCGCCGCGACTTCCAGGGCCGGCCCGGGGCCAACCTGCTGCGTCACTGCACCGAATACACCGTCGACAAGGCGACGTTCGAGCACATGCAGCGTATCGGCGCCCAGCTCGGGATGCTGCACAAGTCGCAGGAGCATCGCCCGCACGGCCACCAGTCACCGCCCGATACGGCCACCGAAATCCATCTCACGGGATTCTCCAATCCGCCGCACAACTATCTCAAGCTCACGCTGGGCGACAAGATCGAGCGGCGGATCGTGCCGTTCAAGCCCGATCTCGACGGCATGCTCGAGCGCATCCAGGACGCCCGGCGCATGGCGCAATGGGTCGTCGTAGCGATGCACAACCAGGACATTCCCGGTGACGAGCCGCAGGAGCACGCCATCGCCATGTTCCATGCGATGGTGGACGCCGGCGCCGACGTTCTTGTCGGCACGGGCCCGCATCAGGACCGCGGGATCGAGATCTACAAGGGACGCCCGATCTTCTACGGGCTCGGCGACTTCATCCTGCAGAACGATACGGTGCTGCTGGAGCCGCAGGAGCATTACAGTCATCAGGGACTCCCCTGGAACAGCACGCCGGCGGATTTCTACGATAAGCGCGCGGGCTATGAGGGCGTGGGCCCGGGTAAAGCGGGCACACCCACCAAGGGCCAAGGCGTGACGCCGCACAACTGGCAGAGCGGCATGCACCGGGTGAAATTCGAGAGCGGAAAGCTCAGAGAGATCCGGATATTCCCGGTGGATGTCGGTTACGGCAAGCCGCGCTGGCAGCAGGGACGCCCGGTGCTCGCCGACGGCGAAGTGGCGCAGGAAATTCTCGAACGCTACCAGCGCCTGTCGAAACCGTTTGGCACGCATGTCGACATCGACAACGATGTCGGCATCGTGCGGATGTAGTCAACTGGAGAGAGGACACCATGCCCGATACGATCAGCCACGCCATCACCATCGAGGACGTCGAATACCAGCCGGGCATGCTTGCCCGCCTCTACCGGCCGCAGGGAACGACGACGCCGTTCCCGGCCGCATTGCAGGTGCACGGCGGCGCCTGGACCAGCAAGGACCGCACGGACAACGACTTCATGGCGAAGGCGCTGGCGACAAGCGGCATCTTGGTCGCATCGATCGACTTTCGCATGCCGCCGGTGGCGCCTCATCCCGGCTCGATCCAGGACATCAACCTCGGCATCCGCTGGCTGAAGGCGAATGCGGGCTCGTTCGGCAGCCGACCGGAATGGGTCGGCTCGTTCGGCACCTCGAGCGGAGGGCATCAGGTCCTGCTCGCCGCGATGCGGCCGACCGATCCGCGTTACACGGTCCTGCCGGGCCCGGCAGGCGTCGATGCGACGCAGGCCTGGGTGATCTCGGGCTGGGGCGTGCTCGACCCGCTGCTGCGCTACAACCTCGCGAAGAAGGGCGGCGACGACGAGCTGGTGAAAAAACACAACACGTTCTGGCTGACCGAAGAGGCGCACGCCGAGGCGGCGCCGCCGACGATGCTCAAGCGCGGCGAGAAATGCGCGCTGCCGCCTGCGCTTGTGTTCGGCGGCGACAAGGACGAGTGGGTGCCGGTGGAGCTCATGCGCAGCTTCGTCGCCGACTACAACAAGGCCGGCGGGCAGGCCGAGCTGCAGCTCTACGAAGGCGCCGACCACGGCTTCATGACCGGGAAGCCCGATGCGCCGTATGCCGCGCAGGCGCTGAACCGCATGAAGGCATTCATCCGCAAGCACACGACGCCGCGTTAGCGGATCAGATCGCCCCGGCGTTCTCGAGGAGCTGCGCGATCGCCTCGGCCATGCGGCGATAACCCCTGGCGTTGGGGTGTATCGGATCCGATTTCGTCTCGTTCGACTGGAGCACGCTCGCCAAGACCTTGCCCTCGTAGGGTATGGCGAGCTCTTTCGCGAGATCCGCGTAGAACACCGGGGCGCTCGTGATGAGCGCCGGTTTCGGCACGCCGATGAGCACGACGACGATCTGCTTGTCCTGCAGCGTCTTGATGATGCTGCGAAGGTTCTGCGCGATCTCGGCGTCCCGCACCTGGCGCAGCATGTCGTTACCGCCCAGGCACACGATGACGAGCCGGGGTTTATATTCGTCGACCACCTCCGGCAGCCGCGCGAGGCCCTGCGCGGTCGTCTCGCCGGGCACACCGGCGCGCACCACGGTGCGTCCGATCAACTGGCCGAGCACCGCCGGATAGCTCTCGCTTTCGTCGGCCCCGGTGCCGTAGGTGAGGCTGTCGCCGAACGCGACGACGACGTCGGTCGTCGCGAGCTTCGGCAGCTTCGGAACCTCGTCGCCGCAGGCCGCCAGCATCACCGCCAGCGCGATCAGCAGCGAACATACGACCTTCATCCCTTGTTCAGCGCTTCCGGATTGATCACGTCGATCGGCTTGCCTTCGGCGTACGCGAGCAGCCGCTTGACCGCACCGCCGTAGATGCTTTCGTACTGGTCGTCCTCGCAGTAGCCGAGGTGCGGCGTGCAGATCACGTTCGGTAGCTTCAGCAGCGGATGGTCGGCGCCGACGACCGGCTCGCTCTCGTAGACGTCGATCGCCGCGAAACCGGGCCGGCCCTTCTTCAGCGCCTCGACCAGCGCGCCCTCCGCGATGATCGGCGCGCGGCTGGTATTCACGAGCAGCGCCGTCGGCTTCATGCGCGCGAGATCGGCGGCGGTCACGATGCCGCGCGTTTCCTTGCCGCCGATGAGATGCAGGCTCAGCACGTCGGCGCTCTCGAAGAACGCTTCGCGGCTGGTCGCGACCGCGAAGCCTTCGGCCTTCGCGCGGGCGAGCGAGCCCTCGCGGCCCCAGCACACCACGTTCATGCCGAACGCCTTGCCGACGCGCGCCACCGCCGCCCCGATGTGCCCGAACGCGTAGATGCCCAGCGTCTTGCCGTACAAGCGCGTGCCCGAGGTCGACTGCCAGTGTCCCTGCTTCAAGCGCTCGACCTCGAAGGGAATGTGGCGCAGCGACGCGAGGATGAGGCCCCACGCCAGCTCGCCGGTGCTGGAATACGGATTCTTGTCATGCCCCCCGCCGCGGGTCGGCGCGGAGATCGCGATGCCGTGCTCGCTGCAGGCCGCGACGTCGATGTGATAGACGTTGCCGCCGGTCTGGCTGATGAACCTGAGCTGCGGCAGCTTCTCGATCACCGCGCGCGTGAGCGGCACGCGCTGCTGCGTGAGCACCAGCGCATCGCAGCCCGCCACCTGCTCCACGACCCGGTCGGGATGGGTGTAGGCGTCGGTATGGACCACGACCTCGTGGCCCTTCAGCTTTTCGTAGGCACGCGTTTTGCGCAATGCATCTGAGTAATCGTGTATGACAGCGATCTTCAAGGCGGCTCCTTTATTTCGTAACCCATACGTCATGCTTCGATTGACCCAATCCCACATCGACGAATTCTACGACGCAGGGTATGTCGTATTGCCCGGCGTCTTTCGCGAGACCGAGATCCGCGAGATCGGCGCAGCCTTCGATCGGCTGCGCGAGACGGCGATCAAGCTGACCGCGCCGCAGATGATCGAAGGCGCGTACTTCGTCGTCAACAATCACAGGATCAACCGCATCGTCTGGTGCGGGGCGGCGGAGCCGATCCTGCTGAAGTACGGCGCCGACGAGCGGCTCACGGTGCCTTCGAGCCAGCTCCTCGGCAGCTTTGAGATGGACCAGCTCATCTGCCAGGCCCATTTCAAGCTGCCCGCCGACGGCGTGGGGTTCGGCTGGCACCAGGACAGCGACCATCGCCGCTACGGCACCGACCTGTGGTCGGACGTCAACGGCCGCGGCAGCTTCGTGCAGACGCTCATGGCGGTCGACGAGATGAACGAGGAGAACGGACCCGTGCTGGTGGTTCCGGGCAGCGGCCGCGAGGGCCATCAATTCCTGAAGGAACACCATTCTCCGCTGGATGCGGTCTTCGACGGACGATCGCTGCCGCTGTTGATGGAGCCGGGGTCGGTGCTTTTCCTGGGACCTTACACGGTGCACGGCAGCAAGCCCAATCGTTCGAGGCACGCCCGCCGCGTCTTCATCAACGGCTACGCTTATCCGGGCGCGAATCGCCGCGTCTATCCGGGTGAGGGTGCGGGGCGCAAGCTCGTAGTTCGGCCCTGAAGTGATCTACTCTACGCATTCGGCCAACCGGTCGACACGCGAGAGCCAACATGACCGACACCACTCAATACACGCCGCCGGAAGTCTGGGTCTGGGAAAAGAGCGACAGCCCCGACTGGCGCTACAGCAGCACCAATCGTCCCATCGCGGGCGCGACGCACGACAAGGAGCTGCCGCGCGGCAAGCATCCGCTTCAGCTTTACTCACAAGGGACGCCCAACGGCGTCAAAGTGACGATCATGCTGGAGGAGTTGCTGGCCGCCGGCCATAGCGGAGCCGAATACGACGCCTGGCTGATCCGCATCGGCAAGGGCGACCAGTTCGGCAGCGGATTCGTCGGCGTGAACCCGAATTCCAAGATCCCGGCGCTGATGGACTACAGCGGGCCGACGCCGCAACGGGTGTTCGAATCCGGCGCGATCCTGCTCTACCTCGCGGAAAAGTTCGGCGCCTTCCTGCCGAAGGACCACGGCAAGCGCACCGAAGCGCTGAACTGGCTGTTCTGGCAGATGGGGTCGACGCCCTACGTCGGCGGCGGCTTCGGGCATTTCTATGCCTACGCGCCGGTGAAGATCAAATACGCCATCGACCGTTTTGCCATGGAAGTGAAGCGCCTGCTCGACGTGCTCGACCGGCAGCTTGCGGACAATCGATACGTCGCCGGCGACGAATACACGATCGCCGATATGGCGATCTGGCCGTGGTACGGCAACGGCATGATGAACGGCGCTTCCTACGACGACCCGCGCAAGTTCCTGCAGACGCACGAATACAAGAACGTGGCGCGCTGGACGAAAGAGATCGGCGAGCGTCCCGCCGTCAAGCGCGGGCGCATGGTCAACCGCACCAGCGGGTCACCCGAAGAGCAATTGCACGAGCGCCACGACGCCGGCGATTTCGCGACCAGGACGCAGGACAAGATCGGCGCGCGCGGGTAACCGCGGAGCGGTCAGCCGCGGACACGACCGTGCTGTTCGATTCGTGCTCAGCGCGCAGCGTGCGCGCCGAGCACGTCCGCCACGCACGCTGTCAGCTTCTTTGCATACGCGATGTGCAGAAACTCGTTCGGGCCATGGGCGTTGGAATGCGGGCCGAGCACCCCGGTGATGAGGAACTGCGCCTGCGGGAATTTCACCCCGAGCATCGCCATGAACGGAATGGTGCCGCCTTCGCCCATCCACATCGCCGGCCGTCCGTAGTGCTTCCTCGAAGCGGCGTCGACGGACTCTTCCAGCCAGCCCGCGAGCTGCGGCGAGTGCCAGCCGCTGGCGGCCTGGCCGTACTCGTAGCTGACCTTCGCCCCGTAGGGCGGATTGTCCTCGAGGAGCCGCTTCATCTTCTCTCCGGCGCCCGCCGCATCGACCGTCGGCGGCAGGCGCAGCGAAAGGACGAGCTGAGTCTTCGGCCGCAGCACGTTACCGGCGTTGGCCGGCGCGGGCAGGCCGTCCGCACCGGTAACGGCGAGCATCGGGCGCCAGGTGCGGTTCAGCACCAGCTCCGAGCGGCTCTTGTGCATCGGGCGGGTATTGCCGGCGAACGGGAACTTGCGCCAGATCTCGTCTCGCAGCACCGCCGCGGCACGCTTCGCCTGCTCCACTCTCTGCGTCGGGATCGCAGCGTGGAAAGCTTTCTCCTTCACCACACCGGTCCTGACGTTGTCGATGCGATCGATCAGCGCGCGGGCGATGCGAAAGCTCGTGGGCACGACGCCGCTCGCATCGCCGGAGTGGACGCCCTCGGTCAGCACCTCGACCGTCAACACGCCGTTCAGTAAGCCCCGCAGCGAGGTCGTTCCCCAGAGCTGCGCGTAGTTGCCGCAGCCCGAGTCGAGGCCGACGACGAAATCGGGTTTTCGAATCCGTGCGGAGAGATGATCGAGGTACGCCGGCAGGTCGTAGCTGCCGCTCTCCTCGCAGCACTCGATGAGAATCACGCAGCGCGCGTGCGGGCGGCCTTCTTCCTGCAGCGCCTTCAGCGCGGCGAAGGCACAGAACACCGCATAGCCATCATCCGCGCCGCCTCGCCCGTAGAGCTTGCCGTCGACCATGCGCGGCTCCCACGGCCCAAAGCCGTCATGCCATCCGACCATCTCGGGCTGCTTGTCGAGGTGGCCGTAGATCAGGACGGTTTCGGACGTGTCGCCCTCGACTTCCACGAACAGCACCGGCGTGCGGCCTTCGAGGCGCACCACTTCGAGCTTCATGCCCTCGAGCGGATTCGTCTCGCACCACTCCATCGCGAGCTGCAACGCCGCTTCGATGTAACCGTGCTTCTGCCAGTCGCGATCGAAATGCGGCGACTTGGCCGGGATGCGGATGTATTCGGTGATCGCAGGGACGATCGAATCGTCCCAGAACTGTCCGATGGTTTTCAAGGTCTCTCGCCTCTATCCGGCCGGAAACAGCGCGTGCTTCTTCAGGAATTCGATCATGTATTGATCGAAGAGCCACGGTTGCTCGAGCTGGCAGGCGTGCCCGGCGCCGTGCAGGGTCTTCATCTCGCAGCCGGGGATGAGCTTCTGGAGCTTGAACGCGCCTGGATGCGCGCCGTCTTCGCTGCCCGAAAGAATGATCGTCGGGCAATCGATCGTGCGAAAGAATTCTTCCGAGGGCCGAGGCGCGGCCAGTTGCGTGAGGATGGTCGGCAGGTCGGCGTAGGCATCCCGTTCGGTGAAGAGCGTCGCGAAATACGAAGCCATCGGCGTAGCGTTGAACGCAGCGCTGAAATCCTTGAAGGTGAAATCCCAGCGATAGCGAAGACCGTTGTCCTTGTAGAACTGGATGTGCGGCGACACCTCTTCGGGCCCGCGATAACCGGTCCCGCAGACGATCATCGCCCTGGTCTGCCTGGGCCTGAGCTTGTACATGTGCGGCACGAGGGAAGAGCCGACGGAGCAGCCGACGAGCACCGCAGGCTCGCCCGGACAGCTCTCGTCCAGCGCCTCCCACAGCGCCTGCGCCATGTCGAAGCGCGACATTTCCGCAGTCCCGGCGGGAGAGCGCCCGTAACCCGGAATGTCGATCGCCACGCAGCGGAACCATGTCGAGAACCGCGCCATCTGGTAGATCCAGCACGACTGGTCCATCGGGTTGGGATGAACGAAGGCCATCACCGGGCCCGTACGGCCCATGCGCTCGTAATAGAGAGGTCCGTTGACATTCGGCACGATATCTTCCTCCGTTGAATGGATGGCGCGCCCGGCGCGCCGCCGCTGTCGGTAGCTTATCAAACGCGTATCCGCAGCTTGCCTGTGGTGTTGTCCGATGACGGAATCCGTTCACAATACGCCGCACCGTTCGAACGCGAGAGGAGATCGTCATGACCGGAAAAGTCGGATTCGTCGGCGTCGGCGCCATGGGCGGGCCGATGGCGTTGAACCTCGTCAAGGCAGGCTTCGAGGTGATCGTCCACGACATCGACCCGGCCCGGGTCGCGCCGTTGGCCGCGGCAGGCGCGCGCGTCGTGGATACGCCGGCGGCGGCCGCCGCCGAGTGCAGGCGCACGATCTGCCTGGTCGAAACCGCCGATCAGGCCGAAGCAGTGATCTTCGGCGACAACGTTTCGTCCGCAACGCGCAACCGCGTGACATCGTCATCTGCATGAGTGCTCGGCGCGAAAGCCGGCCTGGATGCGAAGAAGATCTACGAGGTCGTGAGCGCGAGCACCGGCAACAGCGTGCAGTTCCAGAACCGCGTGCCGCGGATCATCGCACGCAACTTCACGCCGGGCGGCACGCTCGACATCTCCTTCAAGGACCAGGAGCTCGAAACCGCTTTCGCCAAGCGGCTGGGCGTACCGCTCTTTCTCGCCAACGTGTCGCAGCAGGTCTACCAGATGGGGCGCGCCGCCGGATTCAGCAAGGAAGACGGCTCGTCGCTCGTCAAGGTGTACGAGCAGCTGGCGGGGGTGAAGGTCGGCGGCTGAGCATCACTTTTCAGACTTTCCGGGCGCACCGACCGCGGCGAAGAACGCCTTGTACTTTCCCACGCGCTCGTGGAGGAATTTCAAGTACTCCGCGCTCGCGAGGTAACGGTCCTCGTAATAGTACTTGCGCGCATGCTCCTTCCATTGCGGCGACTCGTACGCGCGCTTCAACACGCCCTCCATCATCGCAGCGGTCTCCTTCGGCACCCCCGCCGGGAGGACGAAGCCGCGGATGGTTCCCTCGTCGATCTTGTATCCCGCCTCCGTCGCAGTCGGCAGGTCCGGCAACTGCGGCATGCGCTTGAGCGAGGTGATCGCGAGCGCGCGCACTTTCTTCGCTTCCAGCAGCGCCAGGCCTTCGCTCAGGTTCTCGGTGGTGAAATGCGTATGACCGCCCGCGACCGACAACAGCGCTTCGCCGCCGCCCTTGAACGTGACGAACTTGAACTTCGCGCCCGGCGCGAGCTTCTCCAGCTCGTGGATGACGATGCGCCCCGAGCCGAGCGGGTTGGTGATGGCGCCGACGATGGTGTCGGGCGCCTTGCGCGCCGCTTCGGCCAGGTTCTTCAACGTCCTGTACGGCAGGTCCGCGTTCACCATGATGGTCTGCGGATCGACGGCGAAGAGCGCGAGCGGCGTGTAGTTCTCGAGTCCGATGTTCACGTCGGCCCGCGCCGCCATGATGGCGATCGTCCCGGTCGCAGCGAGCATGACGTAGGGATCGCCCCGCTTGGTCTGGAAGTAGTTGTAGGCGATGAGGCCCCCGCCGCCCGTGCGGTTCTGCACGACGAACGGCTGGGGCAGCAGCTTGTTCCTCAGGACGATGTCCGCGAGCGCGCGGGCATAGATGTCGGTGCCGCTGCCGGGCGAAGTCGGCGACACGAGCTCGATCGGTTTGGTCGGGTACGACTGGGCGACGGCCGTTCCGGATAGGCTTGCCGCGAGCGCAGCAGCCGACAGCCGCGTGACAACACCAACCGACTTCGCCATGATGGCTTCCTCCGTTGTGGTTTCGATCGTGCTGTGCCGTCGAAAGTATTCCGGCCCGCCTCTAAGGTCAACAACCGAAGCAGGAGGAGCAGCAGATGAGATTGCTACGTGGCATTCGTGTTGCCCTGGCGCTCGCGGGGCTGTCTCTTTATGTGTCGGCGCACGGCGCGGCCGCACCGGAAGGATCGACTTATCCCACCAAACCGGTACGGCTGATCGTGCCGTTCGCACCCGGCGGCACCAACGACATCCTGGGGCGCATGATCGCCACCGACCTCGGCGCGCGGCTCGGCCAGACCTTCATCGTGGACAACCGGCCGGGCGCCGACGGCGCCATCGGCACCGAATACGTCATGAAGGCGAATCCGGACGGGCATACCCTGATCGTCCTGTCCGCCGCATACGCCATGAATCCCGCCGTTCGCAAGCTGCCCTACGATCCGCAGACAGCGGTCGAGTTCATCATCGGGCTCGGCTCGGGGCCGACCGTGCTGTCGGTGGGTCCGTCGCTGCAGGTCGATTCGGCGAAAGCGTTGTTCGCCGTCGCCAAAGCCAGGCCGGGTCAGGTCATCTTCAGCACTTCGGGCGGATTCCAGTACTTCGCCACCGGGCTGTTGCAAACGCTGTCGGGTACGCAGCTCAACATCGTGTTGTACAAGGGCACGGCCCCGGCGCTTGTCGATGTCATCGGCGGTCAGACGCACGCGAGCATCGCGCCCATCCTGCCTTCCCAACCGCATTTCAAGTCCGGCAAGTTGAAGCCGCTCGCAATGGGCACCTTGAAGCGCAGCGCCATGCTCCCCGACCTGCCGACGCTGGACGAGCTCGGCGTGAAGGGCTTCGATGCGTCCAACTGGTACACGCTGGCCATCACGCCCGGGACCCCGAAAGCGATCGTCGACAGGTTGTATACGGAGACCGCCGCCTACATGCGCTCCCCCGAGACGCTGAAAATCCTGACCGCCACGGGCGTCGAAGTGGATGTGAAGTCGACCGCGGAAGTGCGCAGGTTCGTCCGCGATGAGATCGTGAAATGGCGCAAGGTGGCGATCGACGCCAAGATGCCGCGCGAGGTGAATTGAAATGGCCCGCAAACGTGTCCTCATCACCGGCGCAGCCGGCTATCTCTCGCGCCAGCTCCTGCCCGTGTTCCGCGAGCGCTACGACCTCGTGCTGCTCGACCGCAAGAAGCCGGACGACATCGACGACATCATCGAGGTCGACCTCGTCAATCCCGACATCGACAGCTACCGCGAGCACTTCAAGGGCGTCGATGCGATCGTTCACAACACGCGCAGCACTCGCCCGGGCGTGAATACCGGCGCACCGCGGCAGTGGCTCGAGGACCGGCCGCCGGGCGATCTGGACGGTTACTACGTCGAGCGCGATTCGATCGACATGGCTTATCACGTGTTTCGCCTCGCCCAGGAAGAAGGCGTCACGCGCGTCGTCACCGCGAGCTCGAACCACGCCACCGACTGGTACGAAACCAAGCTGCACGACGGCCGCATGCATTCGTGCGATCACACGACCTATCCGCTGTCGGACAACTTCTACGGCTGGGCGAAGATCGCCTACGAGAATCTCGGCTTCATCTTCGCCACCGGCCGTTTCGGCAGGCCGGTCGAGAGCATCCACATCCGCATCGTCGTCCCGCGCGCGGTCGACGGCGCGAAGCTCGCGAGCAACCAGACCAGCTACAAGCGCGATCTGGCGGGTTACATCAGCGAGCGCGACCTGCAGCAGCTCTACATGAAGTCGATCGACACGCCCGACATCCGCAACGCCGACGGCGTGCCGTGGCACTGCTTCTACGGCGTGTCCGACAATACGCGCTCATGCTGGAGCATCGCCAACGCGCGGCAGGTGATCGGTTATGCGCCGCAGGACGACTCCGAGCGCGTGTTCGCCGACGATATCGAGCGCTTTCTGACCAGCAACGGGCGCACGGCGGCTTGAAAGCCGCGGTTCACTCCCAAACGCAGTCGTGGGCTTCCAGATACGCGATCAGCTTGTCGGGGAAGTTCACGGTCATGCCATCGACGCCGGCCTGCACGAGACGTTGCATGAGTTCTTCGGTGGCGACGCCCCAGGCGCGCACGACGAAGCCATCGGCATGAAGGCGATCGACCAACTCCGGCGTCACGGTGTCGGCTCGCGGACAAAACTGGGTGACGCCGATGGCGTGCGCCTGCGCGATGATCGAGTCGTTGACCTCTCTCACCAGCCAGCCCATCGGCAACTCGGGCGCATACGCACGCGTCTCCTCGAGCCGCACGCTCTGGAACGAGGTTACGGTGACCTCTTGCTCCATGCCGTGCTTGCGTATCAGGTCGACCGTTCGCTGCGAGAGAGACTCGGACTTTCCCTTGATCTCGGTATGTACGTGTGCCCGTCCCTTGTATCGAGCGAGCACCTCATCGAATAGGGGAATCCGTTCGCCTTCGAATTGCGGTCCGAACCACGACCCCGCATCGAGCGCCCGCAGCGCTGCCAGCGTATGGCTCGTCACCAGTCCGCTGCCATTCGTGGTCCGGTCCACCTTGTCGTCATGGATGACGACGGTGTGGCTGTCGCTGGTCAGGGCCACATCCAGCTCGATGTGACGCGCGCCCATCTCGAGAGCCAGATCGAAAGCCGCCAGAGTATTTTCGGGCGCGTAGGACGAGGCACCCCTGTGGGCGATAACCATCATTGCCGAAGCACCTCCACCAGATCGTCCAGGAAGCGGCCCGCCGGGACGCCGTTCACGATGCGGTGGTCGTAAGTAAGCGAGATCGGGAGCACGCGCCGCACGCTCCAGCCTTGGGGAGCCGCTTCATCCACCGCCATCCGCGGTGCGGCTCGGCCGATGCCGAGTACGGCAGCCTGCCCCGGCGTGAGCACCGGTGTCGCCCAGGTCACGGTGCGCAGCATGCCGTAATTGCTCAGGGTGAATGTTGCGCCCTGAACATCCTCCTTGGAGAGGGCGCCCGCCTCCACTCGTTGCTGCAGCGTCTGTAGCTGCGTCACGATCTCAGCCAGCGAGCGCTCGTCGGCGCGCTTCATCACCACCGCGAAGAGATCGTCCGAGGGAAGTGACAGCGCGACGGCAACGTTCACCTCGGCGTACTCGATCACAGTGTCGTCCTCGATCGTCGCGTTGAGGCGTGGATGTTTGCGCAGGCAGGCGGCCGCTGCCTTGATCAGTAGATGGGTGAGCGTCAAGCCAGGAATTGAACCGCGCAGCTCTCGCGCGTATGCCAACGCTGCTTCGGCATCCACTTCCGCCATCGCTGTGACATGCGCGGTGGATTGAATGCCCGCGAGGGTGCGGTTGGCCACCACGCGCTGTATGCCGCGCAGCGGTATGCGCCGTGCGACCGGCACGCCGTTGACCCTATCCGTCATGCGCGGGTGCTCGCCATCACGCGGCGGGCGGCATCGACGATGTGGCGCACGTTGGGCAGCGCGTGGGGACGCACCTTGCCGCTGGGCACCGGCACCGGCGCGGCGCCGATGCGCACGACCGGCGCAAGCAAGAGCTCGGGCGCTTCCTCCGCGACACACGCCGCCACCTCCGCGCCGATCCCTCCGGCGACCCACGCCTCGTGCACGGTGATCAGCCGGCGCGTGCGACGCACGGACGCGACGATGGCGTCGCGATCGAGCGGACGCAGCGTGCGCAGATCGAGGATCTCGAGCTCGATGCCCTCTTGAGCCAACTCATCGGCAGCGCGCAGAGCCAGTGGAACCGAGCTGCCCACCGCGACCACCGTCGCGTCGCGACCCTCGCGCGCGATGCGCGCCTTGCCGATCGACGTTTCGTAAGCGTCGCGGGGCACGGGTGCGCGCGCGGCGTGAGAGAGGCTCATCGCCTCGAAGAACAGCACCGGACCGTCGTCGCGGATCGCCGCCGTCATCATTCCCTTCGCGTCCGCCGGCGTGGCGGGCATGACGACTTTCCATCCCGGCACGTGCGCGAACCACGCGGAGTAATCCTGGGGGTGCCCGCCGTAAGGGCCGTCACCCACGCGAGTGCGTACGACGACGGGAACGCGCGCGGCGCCGCCGGTCATGTAATGGAGATTGGGCGCCTGATTGATGAGCTGGTTCATGGCCGCGGGCAGGAATTCGCCGAAGCTGATCTCGACGATGGGCCGCCGGCCGAAGAGCGCCGCGCCCAGTGCGGCGCCCACCATGGCGGACTCCGATATGGGCGCCTCGCGGATCCGTGTCGGGCCGAATTCTTCCAGCAGACCCTTGGTGCCCTGCATGGATCCGCCCATGGCGCCGACATCCTGACCGATGTAGAAGACGCGCGGATCATCGCGCATCGCCTCCGCGATCGCTTCGACGATCGCTTCCATGTGAGTCAGCCGCGGGCTCGGCTCGGCGCTCATGGATGGATCTCGTCCAGACCCAGCTCCGCTTCACCGGTGTCCGGTAACGCCTTCACCGTCGCGAGCATCGACATGACTGTGGCGCGCGCGGCATCACACAATCTCTCCAGGTCGCTCGCGGATGCTTCGCCTCGCTGGATCAGTTGATCGCCGTATCGGACGAGCGGATCCGCCATGGGCATGTCCGCGTGGATTCCCCGATAGTCCTGTGGGTCCGCGGCCCAATGCCCTTTGGCGCGCCACGTGCGCGCTTCGATCAGGCTCGGTCCTTTACCCTCACGCGCTCGCTTGATTGCCTCTGTGGTAACACGGCGCACGGCGTCGAGATCGTTGCCGTCGACTTCGACGCCAGGCATGCCGTATCCGGCTGCGCGATGCGCCACTGGAGCCGGTAGATAGTCCGACGCAGGCTGCGAGATGGCCCAGCCGTTGTGCTGGCAGACGTAGACGATGGGCAGCCGCCAGCTTGCCGCGAGATTCAGGTTCTCGTGGAAGTCGCCGCGATTGGCCGTGCCGTCGCCGAAGCTGCACACGCAGATGCGGTCCGATCCCTCCTGCTGGAAAGCGAGCGCCGCGCCGGTCGCGATTCCGAGACTGGTGCCGAGATCGCCTGCGACCCACGGAACGATGTGCAGATCCACGGGACCGGTGAACGGCACCGAGCGGCCTTTGTTGTAGCCGCCGACCTTTCCCAGGACTTGCGCCGCGAGCCGCGCCATCTCCGCGCCGCGCATCATGTAGATCACCAACGGGTCGCGGTAGTGCGCAGCGATGGCGTCGTCCGCACGCAGATCGCAGAACGCACCGACCATCGTGGCTTCTTCTCCGGCGCTCGGGAACCAGCGCGGATTGGCGGCGCACAGGACTTCGTCGAGCGCGCGTGAGAGCGCCATCCAGCCGTAGAGGCGCAGGCCTTCGCTCAAGCCTTGCGCCTCCGCCAGCGGAAGTATCGGGAGCGCTGTCACGCCTCGGCGATCTCTGCCAGAGGATCGCCCGGCCTGAGGATCTGCCCTTCTTGCGCCAGCACGCGCGCCAGGGTGCCCGAGACAGTCGCTGTCACCTCGACGTTCGCCTTGTCGGACTGCACCTCCAGCACCGGCTCACCCACTACGATGCGCTCGCCCACGGCCTTGAGCCAGACCACCACCTCGGCCTCACCGCTGCCGCTGCCCAGGTCCGGGAGTCGGAGGATGTTCATCTAGCGCCGCCGCACGAACTCGTGCCCGTTGAGCCCGAACCGCTGGACCTGGCGCAGGTCTTCGCCCGCTTCGACGTGCAGCGGCAGCGGCGTGACCTGGCCTCCCGCGAAGCGGAGGATCAAGGTCCATGCGCGGACTTCATACTGGCCCGCGCCGGCCAGTGCGCCGGGCCGCGCCTGGGTCGGACAGCCCATCCGTTCGGCGAGGTTCACGGCTTCGAAGCGGCCGTCCGGCCGAAGCTCGATCGAGGACGGCGGGCTGCCGACCGGCCGATACTCGTACACCCCGTCCAGACGCAGGCCGTCGAGCGGCCGTAGCACGAGCAGCCGTTTGCCGCCGAGGCTCAGCCGGCCTGCCTCGCGTTTCAGCGTCCAGGGCGGTCCCTCCTGCCATTGGATCTGCACGATGCCCGCGCCTTTGTCCTCGCGCCAGCGCCCGTAGTTGAACGGCAGCCTGGCGAGCTGACGCACGTCGTACAGCGCGTAACACTCGCGCGGGCCGGTGATGACGCCTTCGCGCGCGACGATACCGTTGCCGAAGAAGAGGATGTGATCGGTCAGCACGTTGGAAGTGGCCGTGACGGCGCGGATGTCGACGTGCACGTGCGCTTCGACGATCGGGACGCTTCCGACAGACGTCGCAGCGGGCGCCGCGACCGGCGCAGCGGCAGCAGTCGCCGGCGCGCCGAAGCGGGCGCCGGCCAGCATCGGTTCCACCGCGGCCAGCGTCGACGCAAACGCTGCTGCTGCGTCCGCTGCGATACTCACGAGCACGTGAACGCTGCCCTCCTGCGTGCTGTACATGCGGTGCCATTGCTGCGCGTTGCGGGCGTCGACGACACGCATCTCCGACCAGACGAAGCGGCCGGACTGGCCGCTGCGCTGCTCCTGCGGCGTTCCGGTGTTGCGCACGAGATTGGCCCACAGCGCCTGATGGCCGGCCGCAAGGGTAGCGCCGCCATGGGGCGCGGCGGTGAGGCTGACGACCGCCTGCCCGGACGCCGAGCGCGTGGGTACGTTGTACTGGACAAGCCCGGAGACCGCGTTGGGGACCGGCGTCCAGGCCGCCGGCACGGCGAGGGTCATCGGCCCGATCGTAACCGGTGCATTCTGCGCCGGGGCTCCGCGCGGCGAGAGGACCGCCAACAGCACTACGCCCACGATCCACGCCGCACGGTGCGTGCTCATCGATAGAGGTCCGCTATCCCGCCGTTCAGATCATTCAATTGGATCGTTCGCGGCGCGCGCCTTAACATACTCGCTTCTATCACAGGACCACGATCATGCTCACCGTTGCACAAGGCGCAAGCCAGGTCGGCTTGCATATGACCGTCGCGTTCGGCGTCATGTACGCCATGACCGGCTCCGCCACCGTCGGCGGCGTCGCCGCCGTGGTCGAGCCCATCTGCAACGTGCTCCTCCTTCCGCTGCACGACAAGCTGTGGCGCAGGGTCCGCGCCGCCGCGGGTACGCGCTCGAACCTCCGCCGTCCGCTCCTGTCGTCCTAGAAAAACACGAAAGCCCGGACCACGCAGTTCCTGCGATTGCGAGCGTCGGCGGGCGCGGTCGGGTCGATGCACGCGGTGTGGAAAGACCAGCGCGAGACTGAGCCGTCGGTCACCGAGTCGTAGCACTTCAGCATCGAGACCTCGTTCGGCTTCTGCTGGGGAAACCAGTACCACTCGTGGTCGGGGCGATAGGTGAAACGGGTGGTCTCGCCGACGCGGTCGTCGTAAATGCGGTAGTTGGTGATGTACGGCTGGTCGGCGAACGAGGGCCACGCGCAGAGCACGAAGGGAAACTGACCGACCGTCTCCATCGGCTTGGCGAGATTGATCGATACGAACCGCCGCGACATCTTCTCGTCGGCCTCCGCTTCGGTGTAGTGCTGCTCGCGGCCGAAGTTGCGCAGGTTCCTGGTGAGCAGCTCGCGGCAGCGCACGCGGCCGCTGTTGTCGTTGAGATCGTTGTGCACGAGCGTCGAATAACGCGCGTTCACCCCCGGATTCCTCCTGTCCTGGTTCTCCGTGCGGTCGCCCGTGTAATCCTTGTCGAAGACGTCGTGGTTGTAGACCAGCGCATCGGTCGCGTCCGGGAAGAACTCGAGGAGGAGCTTCTCGATCTCGGGGTAGTACACGCGCTCCACCTCCGCCGAATCGTAGAAGTTCGAGCACTTCGACTCGAGATGCGCGAGCGAGACACCGAGCCGGTCCATGCATTCGGCGCTGGTCGGCGAAAGGCCGGGATAGTATTCGCCGATGCGTCGCGCGTCGCGCATCACCTGAGGGAACCAGAGGTCGCGGCGCTTGTTGTTCTTCTCGTTCTGACGCAGAAGCTCCGCGACTTCGGGACGTGCCGGATCGCGCCAGATGGCGTTGGACGGGACGACGGTATAGGTGTGCCGCTCGTGGACCGTATACGGCAGCGGCACCGCAAAGCCGCCTTCGGGCGCCTCGAGGAGGTTGTTCCTGCGCATGTGGTCCATGCACTCGGCGTTCGTCCGGAACCCGAGACCCCACTGGGTCTCGATCGGGGCGCCCGGCGGCGCGCTGTGGATCCTGTCGGCAACGCGCTGGTTCTCGCCGTCGGCGATCTGGGCGAGCGCGTCCTGAAGCGCCCGGGCGGTTCCCCCGTCGCCGTCACGTTCGAACGACATGTACGACAGGCCGCCGTTCGCCGCGATGGGCTCCGGCTGTCCTGCGGTGCGCTGAAGCGTCGGGACGTAGCTCATGGCTCACCTCCGAGTCGTTGCGGTCAACCGTAGCACACGCATTTCGCGCTTTCCAGACCACGGAAATTCGGGTCGTGCGAACATGCGTGCACCGCCCCCTGCCCCGAGGACATGTCATGACCAAATACCTGCACACCATGATCCGCGTCAGCTCGCTCGAGGACACCATCGCCTTCTTCGAGGTGCTCGGCTTGCGCGAGATCCGCCGCCGTCCGGACGAGAAAGGCCGCTACACCAACGTGTTCCTCGCCGCGCCCGGTGACGAAGCGGCTCAGGTGGAGCTCACCTACAACTGGGATGCCCAGCCTTACCCGGGCGGCCGCAACTTCGGGCATCTCGCGTACGCCGTGGACAACATCTACGACACCTGCAACGCCTTCATCGCCCACGGCGTGACGATCAACCGCCCTCCGCGCGACGGCCGCATGGCCTTCATCCGCACGCCGGACGGCATCTCCATCGAGCTCCTGCAATCCGGCGCCGCGCTGCCGCCGGCCGAGCCGTGGAGCAGCATGCCCAATACCGGTTCGTGGTAGTGGAAAGATGACTATGACACTGCATGACAAAGTGGCGCTCGTCACCGGCGGCAGCCGGGGCATCGGGCGAGCGATGTGCCTCGGCTTCGCAGCGCAGGGCGCCAAGGTCGTGGCGGCATCGCGTACGGAGGTCGAACCGTCGACCAACACCGAATTCACCCGATATGCCGCAGGCACCATACACGACACGGCCAGGATGATTCAGGACCAGGGCGGCACGGCCGTCGGCATCGCGTGCGACGTGACGCGAGCCGACGATATCCGCCGTCTGGTGGAGGCCACCCTCGAGCGCTTCGGACGCATCGATATCCTGGTGAACAACGCCGGCATCGACTGCGAGTCGCCGGTCGTCGATCTGGACGTCGACCTGCTCGACCGTTGTCTCGCAGTCAACGTGCGCGCTCCGCTCCTGCTGTGCAAATACGCGCTGCCCGGCATGCTCGCGCAACGCTCCGGTTCCATCTTCTGCATCGGTTCAGGGGCGGCGCGCGGTTACCGTCCGGGGCGGGTGGGCTACTCGATGAGCAAGGCCGCGCTGGAACGCACGTTCCTCAACCTCGCAGAAGAAGTCCGTCCCGCCGGCATCGCCGTCAACGTGCTCAGCCCGGGACGGGTCGACACCTGGATGAACCGCCGCGGCGATTGGCCGGGTACGGGGCACATCCCCATGGCGCAGCCCGACGCGATCATCCCTGCCGCGGTCTGGCTGGCGCGGCAGACCGCCGCGAGCTTTACCGGTCAGGTGGTGGAGCGGGCCGACTTCGGCGTGACGTGGGGACCACGAGGGTGATAGGAAATTGAAACCACCTGTTCCTTCCGACATCGTGCAGGCGATCGACGGCATTCACTACGACGGCTTCTTCGTGCCGCCGGCGTACATCGATCGCAACCAGCACATGAATATCGGCTACTACGCCGTGATCTTCGACCAGGCGCTCGACCTCCCGTGGGAGATGCTTGGCCTGGGCTCCTTCGGCATGAAAACGACCGGGCGGAGTTCCTTCGCCCTGGAAAATCATGTCACCTATCAGCACGAGGTGCGCGAAGGCGACCCGCTGGATTTCACGTTCCAGGTGATCGACTGCGATGCGAAGCGGATTCATTACTTCATGACGATGCTCCACGCGCGCGAGCGCTGGCTGGCAGCCACCTCTGAATCGATCTCGATCTGTATCGACATGAAAACCCGGCGCAGCACAACCTGGCCGGAAGACACGCTTGCGCGCCTCCAAGCCCTGCACGAAGCGCATTCGCTACGTGCGCCCCCGCCGGAAATCCGCCGCTCGATCGGCATCCGTCGGAAGTGAAGCTGCGAGCTAACGCCACGCAAAGCGCGGCTGGTCGAAATGCGCGACCCGCGTCGCCCGCCCGGCGATGCACAGCTCACGGAACTGGTAGAGGATCGCCGCCGTCGGCGCCGCGATCCAGCCGTCGCCGACGGGCATGCGCATCACGGGCCGCGCCGGGTCTTCGCCCGGGTCCAGCATCGGCGCGTCCTCGCGCATGAACTCCTGCACCGGAATGCGATGGATGCTCGAGACCTCGTCGGGGTTCGGCACGAGCGCATCCGCCCGTCCCGCCCACACCACGATCGGCGTGATCACGAAGCCCGAGCGCGTCGCATAGTCGTCGAGGTAACCGAGCACGTCGTCGGGCGCGAGCTCGAGACCGACTTCCTCGCGCAGCTCGCGCAACGCGGCTTCTTCGGCCGTCTCGCCGCCGTCGATGCGCCCGCCGGGCAACGCCCATTGCCCCGCATGGTCGCGCAGCGTGAGCGGCCTGCGCGTGAGCAGCAGCGCCGCCGCGTCGCTCCAGCCGGAAGGAGTCGCGACGCCTTTGTAATGCGCGCCCGTGCCCTCCTCGATGACCGGAACCGCGACCGCCGCCCGCCGATGCGCGCCCGGGTCCGCCCGCAGCACGTCGAAAGACGCGAGCCGCGTGCGGATGAGCGCCTTCAATGTCTCGTCCAATTTCATGCGAAAGTGTACCCCACGACAAAAGTGAGGGGGCCCATGACCACCGCAAGCTTCGCACGCCGCATCAAAGCCATGAACGCGATGTATCGCCTGCCGGCGCACGAAAAGCCGACGCTGCCGGCCGACACCGCCGATCGCCTTCGCAAGTTCAAGGCGACGCTCATGGACGAAGTGCACGAGATCGACGACATCATCGCGGCGACCGAGAAGGGCGCGCCCGCGCTCGAAACGGCTGTCGCGATCGCGGACCTGCTGGGCGACATCATCGTCTACTGCCGCTCCGAAGCGCTCAAGTACGGCATACCGCTCGAGGCGGTGCTCGACATCATCATGGACAGCAACGAGAGCAAGCTCGGCGCTGACGGCAATCCGATCTACGATGCGAACGGCAAGTTCCTGAAGGGCCCGAACTACTGGAAGCCCGAGCCGAGGATACACGCGCTGCTCGCGGCCCTGGGCGATAGCTAGAGCTGCTTTCCCTCAATCGCCGACTGCCGCGCGCTCGCCAGGAACGCTCTTATCTGAGCGGGTGACCTTAGATGATGAACCTGCTTCGAAGGTGGGGCCTCGGCGACAAGCTGTCGATATCTCGGAGTCAGGTGCCGATGGCACAGCAGGATCTTGCGGTAACAGCCCATGGTGCTGCTCCACACAGGGCTCCCTTCAGGCCACCCTTCCGGACTGACGAACAGGCTCTGGACGAGGCGTTTGGTCACCCACGTGTAATGAGTGACGAGCGGCAGGTCGATGTAAATCAAAGTGTCAGCCGCCGCGAAGCGCTCCCAAGCCGAAGGCACGCAGCCGAAACCGTCGATGATCCACCGATCGCGTTTCAGCAGATCGGCATGCGTCCGCAGATATTCCTCATGGGGGACTTCGCGGCCACCGGATGCGTACTCGATCATGTCCAGTGGATATAGCGGCAGCTGCGTTATCGCTGCGAGCTTTTTGGCCAAGGTCGACTTGCCGGCCCCGGGCCCACCGAATACAGCGACCTTCTTCATAGTCCTGGTCGTGACGATCCAAGGCGTCATGGTCATTGCTGCATCTTGCCGCCGGCCTCATTGAAGAACCGCGCCCATCTCGTCGCGCGCCTCCCGGCGGCTTCGGTCCGATCGACGAAGACGGTGCAGTAAACTACGCCCGCGCCCGGCGCGTAAGATGCGAAGGTCAAAGCTGCGATAAGACTTTCCGCCAGACACGCCTGGTCGTGTCGAACGCCAACAACGGAGAACATCGATGACCGTGCGACTGGCCTACAACCTCAAGCTCCTCGCGCAGCACACCGCCGGCGGCGCGCCGAACCTCGGCGAAGGCATGGCGATGAAGATCAAGGACGGCCGGCGCTACATGTACATCGCCCACGAGCACGGGCCGGCGGCGTTCTCGATCTTCGACGTCACCGAGCCGACCGAACCGAAGATGCTCTGGCAACTGCCGCTGCCTCACGCGCGAGTGCGCGGCAACTCGCTCGCGATGCGCGGCGACCTGCTGCTGATGGCCTACCAGGCCTACGACCCGGGCGGCAAGCCCGCGGGCTTCCAGGTCTACGACATCTCGAAGCCGGCCGAGCCGCGCGAGATCGCGTTCTACGACCTGTCGGGCGCGGACAATCACTCGGTCGGCGTGCACTACCTCTCGTTCATGGACGGCCGCTACGCGCATATCTGCGCGTCGCATCCGGATTTCGAGCCGAACCACAAGGACGACAATCAGTTCTACCAGATCATCGACCTCGCGAATCCGTCGAAGCCGATCGAGGTCGGGCGCTGGTGGATCCCCGGCCAGCGCAAGGGCGACGACGCGCCGCCGCTGGAGCATCACGTGCCGCCGGCGATCCATTTCGGCATGCGGCCGCATCACACGCTGTGCTATCCCGAGCGGCCGGACCGCGCCTACATCGGCTACATCGACGCCGGGATCGTGATCCTCGACATCGCGGACAAGGGGCATCCTAAGCTCATCAGCCGGCTCGACTACCATCCGCCCTTCCCCGGGTTCACGCACACGGTGCTGCCGCTGTTCGAGCGCGAGCTGCTCGTGGTCACCGACGAAGCGACCGGCGACGAGGGCGTCGACTGGCCGAAGCGCTGCTGGATCGTGGACGCGCGGCTGGAAACGAATCCGGTGATCATCTCGAGCCTGCCCACGCCGCAGGATTTCGGCAGGCTGCACACCGAAGGCGGCCGCATCGGCGCGCACAACATTCACGAGAACGAGCCCGAGCCGGGCAGCGCCAAGCTCCAGAACACGGTGGTGTCCACGTGGTTCAGCGCGGGCGTGCGCGCTTACGACATCTCGGATCCCTATCGGCCCGAAGAGATCGCGGCTTTCCTGCCGGAAACACCGACGGGCCAGCGCGGCTCCCGGATCAGCGACGTGTTCGTCGACGACCGCTCGATCATCTACGCCGCCGATCGCGCAAAGGGCGGGCTCTACGTGCTGGAGTACCAGGGCAAGAAACCTCTGAACTAAAAACGAACCATGAGTAACGGGCACGAAGACATGAGCAGCCTGAATCCGTATGCACCGCCCACCGCCAGCGTCGACGCCCGCGAAAGCGAGCGAGCCCCGGCGCTGTGGAACCCGAACTCGGCGGGGCTGTGGAGTCTGCTCTTCACGCCCGTATTCGGCTCCGTCCTGCTGCTCAAGAACTGGCGGGAGATCGGGGCGGACGACAAGGTGCGCAGCGCCCGGATCTGGCTCGTCGTGAGCATCGTCATAATGGTGCCGGCCCTGGTCGTCGGCCTGATCGGCTTCGTCTATCTCATGGTCGGGTATTTTGCGTCGCAGAAGCCGCAGGCGACGTTCGTCAAGGAGCGCTGGGGTGACGACTATCCGCGCAAGCCCTGGGGCGCGCCGCTGCTCATCGCCTTCGGCTGCTGGCTCGCGGTAGCGGTCGCGCTGGTCCTGGTCGTCACCGGACTGGCGGCCCGCTGAACCCGGCGCGGCTATCTGCCGCTCAACGCCATCATCTCAGGGTAATGGTAGACATCCGATTTGGCCGGCGTATTCAGTGACGCCGCGACCATCGCCTTCGCGATCTGCCCGACCGTGATCGATTTGTATTTCGCGGGCGTCATGAACGAGAACAGAGGCAGCACTTTCGCGAGCAGCCACGGTGTGTGCTGCGATCCGAGGATCATCGCCGGACGAAAGATGCTCACGACGGCCGGACCGCTCTCTTTCACGGCTTCCTCGGCCTCGCCTTTCACACGCGCGTAGCGCGGCATGCCCGCGGCGCCCGATCCGGTCGCCGACGCGGCGGGATCGGCGCCGACGGCGGACATGAACGCCAGGTGCTGCACTCGCCCCGATGCCTTAAGCCCTCGCGCAAAGCCCGCGTTCAATTGCACGTCGACCGCGCGATGCTCGTCGATCGTGAGCTTTGCGGTACCGGCTCCGACGCCCAACACGCTCAACCCGACGACGTCGCCTTCGAGCGAACGGATAGCCTCTCTGGTCGCGGCTTCCAGGCCGGCCGGATCCATCGCGGGAACGAGCGTCTCGCGCAGCTCGACGCGCGCATCGCGCGCCATCGCGACCTGATCGGGCTGCGAACGACGCACCAGGGTCACGATTTGGTTGAACGACCCGTTGCGAAGCAGCTCCTCGATCAGCGCGTTCCCGACCGATCCCGATGCGCCGAGAACCACAGCCGCTCGCGGGCTCACGAGCGCCTTATGAAGTCGAGCGTCTCGATGTCATAGCCGCCGGGCGCCGGGTGAACGGCGACGCGCTCGTCCCACAGCGCGCGGTTGGTCTCGCGCCAATCGTTCTCGGCCATCACACGAGCGCGACTTTCATCGCTTCCATCCGATCCAGTTGCAAATGCCGCGGCCCATGACGAGCTCGAGGTCGCGCCCGTGCAGCCACGGCAGCTCTTCGGTGAACAGCGTCACGCACTCGCGCCACGGGCACGGCATGCGCGTGATGTCGGTGCCCCAGAACCAGCGCTCGGGGCCGAACGCGTCGTAGAGCCGGTGCAGCTTGTCGTGGATATCGCGGAACGGGTACGGCTCGTCGGAGTAGCTGGGCGCGCCTGTGGCCTTCATGGCGACGTTGGGATATTTCGCGAGCGCCAGCACTTCCTCGAGATTCGCCCACCGCTCCGGATTCGGCGGGGGCCCGCTGGGTCGGCCCAGATGATCGAGGATGAGCTTCAGGTTCGGATGCCGTTCCGCCACCTCGGCGACCTTCGGCAGGAAACGCGCGGCCATCAGTGCGATCGGCAGGCCCGCCTTCTCCGCCGCCGGCCAGAGCCAATCGACGGTGCCGTCGGTCAGCCACGTGCGCTGATGCGGTTCGTTGAACGTGAACCGCAGGCCGAGCATCCCCGGACGTTGCTTCCACGTGTCGATGAGCCCGCGGCTCTCCGGCTTGTCGAGCGCGAAGTTGCCGAGGATGGCGAACTTGTCGGGGTGCTGACGCGCCGCTTCGATACAGAGCTCGTTCGCGTTGGGATCCCACGGCATGTGCGGCGTGAGGATCGCCGCATCGACCCCGCCGGCCTTCATTTCGGCGAGCGCTTCGTCCTTCAAATAGTGTGGCACCTGCCGGTGCCAGGGGCTGGTCGGGTTACCTGCATTCCAGAGGTGGATCTGCGCATCGACGATCAGCATGTGCTCTCCTTTGCATTAGGGTATCTCGATCAAGTCATCGCGAGGAGCGAAGCGACGTGGCGATCTCGTGGCGCACGCAGCGGACGCTCCGGGATTGCTTCGTCGCTTGCGCTCCTCGCAATGACATTCAACGCGAGCAGCGCGTGGCTCCCCGGCATGAACCCGAACTCGACCGCGCCACGCAGACGTCTTGTCGGTTGTGTTATTCGGGTCGGATGCCTGCACCCGAAATTATTTTCGCGAACTGCGCCGTGTTGGTGCGCATGAACTCCGCAAACTCTTGAGGCGAGCTTGCCACCGTTTCGTAGCCCAGCTCGAACATCCGCTGGCGCACCTCCGGCAAAGCGAACACCGCGGCGATCTCGCGATGGAGCCGTTGAATGATCTCGCTCGGCGTGCCCGTCGGGACCAGAAAGCCCTGCCACCCCACCATATTGAATCCCGGCACGGTCTCGGCGACGGTCGGCATGTCGGGCAGAATCGTCGAACGCTGCGCGCTCGACACCGCGAGCGCGCGGGTCTTGCCTGCTTTGATGTGAGGCAGCGACGTCGCGATGACGTCGAACTGCATCTGAATCTGTCCCCCGATCAGATCGGCCATCGCCTGCGGGCCGCCTTTGTACGAGACGTACAGGAGCTTGATGCCGGTCTGTTTCTGGAGCAGCTCACCCGCAAGGTGACCCGGCGAACCGGTACCCGCCGAGCCGTAGGTCAGCTGGCCCGAACGCGCTTTTGCGAAGGTGATGAAATCGGCCGTCGTCTTCACCGGCAGCGACGGATGCACCACGAGCAGGAAGTGGACTGCGACGGTCTGCGTGACCGGCGTAAAGCTCTTCGCGGCGTCGTACGAGAGCTTGTACATGCTCGGGTTGATCGCTAGCGCAGTCGCGCCGAGCAACACCGTATAGCCATCCGCCGGCGCTCTGACGGCCAGCTCGGTGCCGATGATGCTGTTAGCGCCGCCGCGATTGTCGATGACCACGCTCTGACCGAGCCGCTCCGAGATCTTCGGACTGACGATCCGCCCCACCACATCCGGCGACGAGCCCGCGATGTAGGGAACGATCCAGCGGATCGGGCGATTCGGGTAGGTCTGCGCACCGGAATCGTTCGCGAGAATGCCGATTCCCCACAGGCTCACGAACAACCCGACGGCTCGAAGAGACTGGCGCGCTGCGTATGCGTCCATGTTCCCCTCCCCCCAAGTGAAGCTGCTATGCCATGCCCCACGCGATCCCGTTGCGCAGAAGCCGGTTGAACGCGTCGCTCTCCCACGGTGCGCGGAATGTCGCGGGGAGCGTGTCCGACGCGCCGGGGGTCCGGCCTTCGCGCGAGGCGGGATTGTGGCAATGGCCGAGCGCGAAATAGGCCACGCCGCCCGCGCCGACGTCGCGCGTGTAGCCGAGTACGCGCGTCCTGCCGTCGGGCTGCAGCGAAGTATCGGCGCCGTAGAGCGGACCGACACTTTGCGAGACGGCCTTCCCGCCGTAGTCGGCGGTGAGCAATATCCGCATCGATCCCGGGTCCTGGAGCTCGATGAAATAGGGCTCGTCCTCGATCTCGAACGATCCGCCGAGCCCCTGGGTCAGCGGGTGATCGGCGTCTTTCACGTCGACGCGGAACTTGCACAGCGCCGGATGCGTGAGGAAGAAGCTCCCGAGCAGCGCGTGATGCTCGGTCTTGACCGTGCGGCGCTGGCGCACGCCTTCCACCTTCTGCGCGCGGCCGCCGCTCGTGCCGTGCAGGCCCAGCCAGTGTCCGCCGCCTTCCATCCAGGTCCGGATCGCGTCGCACTGCGCGGCATTCGGATAGGGGCCGGCGACGTACGTGATCAGCAGCCGGCTGACCGGCAGCCACTTCTCGACGTCCTCGAAGTCGCTGGCGACCGACGCCTGAACGTCCTGTTCGGCCAGCAGCCCGAGCAACCGCAGGCGCGCGTGGTCGTGGTCGTGCCCGGCGCTGGAGCCGACCGGAAAACCGCCGGCAACGACGTGCGCCCGGCGCGGCTTTTGTTCCGTCATCGCATCACCTCCCTCGAATCAAAGGGACTTACGGCAGCCTGACGAACTCGATCCAGTTCGGTCCAGCTCCGGTCGGGTAATCCGCGAGCTTGGTGAGCGCGCCGGTTTCCGGATCGATCCGATACGAGCTCAGGCTGTTCGTTTGCTGACCCGCCGCGACGAGATACCGTCCGAACGGATCGATGTTGAAGCCGCGCGGCTCTTTGGCCACCGGGACATGACCGGCCGGCGTCACGTGCCCCGTCACTGCATCGACGCGGAAGATGGCGAGCGTCAACGGGTGCCGCCCCGAGGCGTACAGCCACTTGCCGTCCGGCGTCAAATGAATGTCGGCGGCGCGCACGATGCGCCCCTTCTCGAACTCCGGCGGCACGGTGCTCGAGACCTGGAGCTCGGTCAAGGCGCCGGTGCGTGCGTCGTAGCCGTAGGTATAGAGCGAGCCGTCGTATTCGTTCAGCAGGTACATGAAACGGTAATTCGGATGGAACACGAAATGGCGCGGCCCTGCCTTGGGCTGGACGTGCACCGGCGGGAGCGGATCGGGATCGAAGAGCCCGGTCGCGGCGTCGAACGCGTAGCGCACCATCGCGTCCCCGTCGCAGCTCGCGACGAATGCGAAACGGTTCGACGGGTCCGGCAGGATCGAATGGGTCTTGGGCGGCGTGCGTATGACCTGATGCGGCGGCTGCACGTGACCGTGCGGACCGATCGCGGCTACGCTGATCCACCCGGTGCGGCGGCCCTCTTTCTCCGATTCCGGGTTATACGCGCCGAGCAGGAACCGGCCCGTGCGGTCGGTGCTGATGTAAGGCGCGCTGTTCGGCGCGGGCGCGTTCCCGAGGTGGGTCAACGTCCCGTTCGCGCCGTCGATCGCGAAGCTCGCGATCGAGTACGGCTCGGTGCGCAGCGCGATGAACAGGAACCGGCGATCCGGGCTCACGGCCATCGGCATCGCCTTGCCGGCGACGGAGACGTCCTGAACCTTGTTCAGCTCTCCGCTCGGGTTCATGCGGTAGACCGATATCTGCTTCGCATCCTGCTGCGACACGTAAACGTAGAGTCCGCTTTCCGCCATGTCTCGCCTTTCTTGTGCGCTTCGGGGAGTTTTCAGAGACTGTGTGTCACCATACCATGATCGGCCCCGGCCACGACTCGATCCAACTTCCAGGAAAACGCGCCATGCCCATATCAGACCTTTCCGACGCCGACATCGATGCCGTGTACGCGACCATCTCGAAAGCGCACGGCATCGACATCCTGAAAGCCGACCGCCGGGCGAAGCTGCTCGAGCAGGAGAAGGCCGGCAAGATCTCGGTCGACGTCGTCTTCGGCGAGATCTTCATCACCAGCCCCGGCGGGCGGATGCTGCGCGTCAAGAAGCAATGAGCGGAGGTGGGGTCTGACCCCGGCTGCTTTGGGGTCAGACCCCGGTTTCCTATCCCCCATGCAGCGCCTCGACTGGATCGTCGTCGTCGTCAGCCTCGTGCTCTGCTACCTGCCCGCGCTGTTCTATCTCAGGCGGGCGGGCTCGAGCACGAAGGAGTTCTTCGCTTCGGGACAATCGGCGCCGTGGTGGCTGGTGGGGACGTCGATGGTCGCGACGACGTTCAGCACCGATACGCCGAACCTGGTGACCGACTTCGTGCGCACGCACGGCGTCTCGTACAACTGGGTGTGGTGGGCGTTCCTGCTCACCGGCATGGCGACGGTGTTCTTCTACGCGCAGTTGTGGCGGCGCTCGCGCGTGCTCACCGATCTCGAGTTCTACGAGCTTCGCTATTCCGGCAAGCCCGCGGCGATCGTGCGCGGCTTTCGTGCGGTGTATCTCGGTCTCTTCTTCAACATCATGATCATGGCGCTGGTAACGCTCGCCGCCGTCAAGATCGCGAACGTGATGCTGGGGTGGGACCGTCTGGAGACGATCGCCATCGCCGGAACGGCGTGTGTGCTGTTTGCGGCGGTCTCGGGACTCTGGGGCGTCATGTGGACCGACCTCGTGCAGTTCGTGCTGGCGATGGTCGGAGTCATCGTCGCGGCATATGTGGCGCTCGACCATCCGGCGGTCGGCGGGCTTTCGGGCTTGCTTACGAAGACCGACCCGAAGACGTTGTCGCTCCTTCCGGACTTCGACGACACCTCGCTCGTGCTGATGGTGCTCGTCATTCCGCTCACGGTGCAGTGGTGGTCGGTGTGGTACCCGGGCTCGGAGCCCGGCGGCGGAAGCTACGTCGCGCAGCGCATCCTCGCGTCGAAGAACGAGCGTCACGCGCTCGGCGCGACGCTCTGGTTCAACGTCGCGCATTACGCGCTCCGACCGTGGCCGTGGATCATCGTGGCGCTGTGCTCGATGCTCGTCTTTCCGACGCTGGACGACATCCAGCGCGCCCTGCCGCACGTGGACGCGTCGCTGATGGGAAACGATCTCGCCTACCCGGCGATGCTGACCCTGCTCCCGGTCGGCATGAAGGGGCTCCTGATCGCATCGCTCTTCGCGGCGTATCGGTCGACGATGGAGACGCATCTGAACTGGGGCGCGTCGTACCTCGTCATCGATTTCTACCAGCGTTTCCTGAAGCCCGGCCGGTCGGAGCGCCATTACCTGTGGGTGTCGCGCAGCCTGACGGCGCTGCTCATGGTGGCCTGCGGTTTCTTCACGCTCGCGCTCTCGACGGCGAGCGAGGCATTCCAGCTTCTGTTATCGGTCGGCGCCGGGACGGGGTTGATCTACCTCCTCCGCTGGTTCTGGTGGCGGATCAACGCGTGGAGCGAGATCTCCGCGATGGTGTCGTCGTTCGCCGTCGCGCTCGGGTTCTTCGTCGCGAAGAAGGCCGGCGTCGTGATCCAGGACCCGTGGCCGCTCCTGATCACGGTTGGACTGACCACGATCGTGTGGGTGACGGTCACCCTGCTTACCGAGCCCGCCGATCGCGCGACGCTCGTTCGCTTCTATGAACGAACGCGCCCTGCCGGGCCCGGCTGGAATGCGATCCGTGCCGCGACGAACCTGCCGCCGTCGTCGGACAGCCTGCCCCAGATGCTGCTGGGATGGACCGCCGGCGTGACGTTCGTCTACGCGGGGCTGTTCGGCACCGGGAGCCTGATCTACGGCCATACCACGCAGGCGATGCTGTGGATCGCGGTGTTCGTGGTGAGCGGCGTCGTGCTGGTGCGCGTCGTACAGCGGCTGTGGTCGGGCGAGTGCACCAAGGCGGTCGTCCTCGCGCGCGGACTCGGGACGCGCATGCGTGCGCCGGACGGCGCCGCCGCTCTCGCGCCGGATCAAGCGCGCGCGGCCGACACGGGCGTCAAGGCGATGATTCCGGTCGACCGTCCTTTCCTGGACTACGTGCTCAGCGGACTGGCCGACGCCGGATTCAGGGAGGTGTGCATCGTCGTCGCGCCGGACGATGCGACGATACGCGATCACTACACGAAGCATGCGCCGTCGCGAATTCGGGTGGCGTTCGCCGTCCAGCAGGAGGCGAAGGGAACGGCGGATGCCGTGCTGCCGGTCGAGGACTACGCCGGCGGCGAGCCGTTCGTCGTGTTGAACGGCGACAACTACTATCCGACCGAGGTGCTTCGGAGGTTGCGATTGGCCGATGGCTGCGCCGGTGTCGCGTTCACCCGCGAGGGGCTTTTGCGAACGGCCGACGTCCCCGCGGACCGGATCGCGAAGTACGCGATCCTCGACGTGACCGAGGACGGCAGGCTCGAGCGTATCGTCGAAAAGCCGGCCTCATCGAAGCCCGGCGATCGCGTGAGCATGAACTGCTGGCGTTTCACGTCGGACATGTTTCGCGCATGCCGCGAGGTGCCGGTATCAAAGCGGGGCGAGTACGAGCTGCCGGCCGCGATCGGGTATGCGATGGAGCAGCTTGGGATTTCCTTTCATATGGTATCCGCCGACGCGACCGTGCTCGACCTGTCGCACCGCGCCGATGTGCCGACCGTTGCTGCGCGCCTCCAAACGGTGAAGGTGGAGCTCTGATCGAGACCGTTTACGCGTGTGCGCGCGACGCGCTTGCCGCTTCGCCCGACGCGGCGTTCTGGGTACCCGGGCGCATCGAGTTTCTCGGCAAGCACACCGATTACGCCGGCGGACGGAGCCTGCTGTGTGCCGTCGAGCGCGGAATCGGTATCGTCGTTACGAAGCGTGCGGACCGCCGGCTGCGCATCGTCGACGCGGCGCGACCGGATGACGTCGTGGACTCCTCGATCGACGCGAGCGCGAGTGCGCCGCCCGGCCACTGGTCGACCTATCCCGTCACGGTCGCCCGCCGGATCGCCCGCGACTTCGGCGGCGATCTTCGAGGAGCGGATATCGCCTTCGCGAGCGACCTGCCGATCGCGGCCGGCGTGAGCAGCTCGAGCGCACTGGTGGTCGCAACGTTCCTGGTGCTGGCTCATGTCAATGCGCTGGCGCTCGAGCCCATGGAGCGGCTCGCCGCCTACCTGGGCGCCGTCGAGAGCGGCTACGCGTTCGGCGACTTTGCCGGCGACAGCGGCGTCGGCACGTTCGGCGGAAGCGAAGATCACACCGCGATCCTGTGCGCCCGGCCGAACGCCCTCGTCCAATACTCGTTCTGTCCGGTGCGCTTCGAGCGCGAGGTGCCGTTGCCGCACGATCACGCGTTCGTGATTGCCTCGAGCGGTGTCGTCGCCGAGAAGATCGGCGCGGTTCGCGAGCAGTACAACGAGCTGTCCCGGTCGGCACAGCGCATCGCCGAGCGGTGGCGAGCGATCTCGGGTCGCAACGATGTGACGCTGGGCGATCTCCTGGCGTCCGGGCCGGATGCCGTCGAGCAAACTCTGCATGGCATCGATGTCCCGCTGCGCGATCGGTTCACGCAATTCGTCCTCGAGAGCACCGAGCTGATTCCCGCCGCAGGCGATGCCCTCGCAGCGGGCGATCTCGTTCGGCTCGGACAGATCGTCGATCGCTCGTTTGATGCGGCCGAGCGATTGCTGCGCAACCAGGTCCCTGAGACGATGTGGCTGGTTCGCGACGCACGTGCGCGCGGGGCGGTCGCCGCGTCCGCTTTCGGCGCGGGATTCGGCGGAAGCGTGTGGGCGCTGGTGCCGGCCGAGCGCGCCGAGTCGTTTCGCGAGACGTGGGCCGAGGAATACGCGCGCCGCTTTCCGGGTCCGGCCGCCCACAGCGAGTTCTTCACGACGCGAGCGGGATCGCCCGCCATGAGGCTTTGATGGTGTCACGACGGGAGTTTCTCGATCGCAGTGGTCGGTTCGCGTTGGGCGTCGCCGCCATGCCTCTCGGGGGAACGGGACGCGAGCTCACGCTGAGCAACGAGTCGATCGCCGCGACGTGGACGATCGCCGACAACACGATCAAGCCATCCACGCTCAAGAATAGGCTGCGTGGAGCGAGTCTTCCCGTCCCGGCGGAGCTTTTCACGCTGAATGCGCCGTCGCCGATTCCCGCGAGCGCGTTCCGGATCGCCGGCGATCCGCGTGTGTCGCGGTCGGAAGTCTCGGCGACGCTGCGCGATCCCGACGGGAGAATAGAGGTTGTCTGGCGCGCGACGCTCCACGACGACGCGAAGTACCTGCGGCAGGAGTTCTCCCTGCGTGCGCTGAAGGGCGACGTCGCGCTGCGTGAGATCTCGCTGTTCGACTTCAACGCACCACAGGCGCGTGTTTCGGGGACGGTGCGCGGGTCGCCGATCGTCGTGAACGAAGAGTCGTACTTCGCGTTCGAGCATCCGCTCGCGAACAACGGTGTCGACGGCGATCGGGTGCGCTGTCGCATGGCGAGGACGCTGCCGCTGCGACCGGGGACGACGCTGGAGCTGAGCTCCGTCGTGGGTGTGACACGGACGGGTCAGTTGCGGCGCGATTTCCTGGCGTACATCGAGCGGGAGCGGGCGCACCGGTACCGAACGTTCCTGCACTACAACACGTGGTACGACATCGGGTTCGCATCGCAATTCAGCGAGCGCGACGCGCTGGCGGCGGTGAACGCGTTCGGAAGGGAGCTGCACGACAAGCGCGGCGTCACGCTCGATTCGTTCCTCTTCGACGACGGATGGGACGATCCCACCACGTTGTGGCGCTTTCATTCGGGGTTCCCGAACGGGTTCAGCAAAGTCCGCGACGCGACGCGCAAGTACGGCGCGGCCCCGGGCGTGTGGATGTCGCCGTGGGGCGGCTACAACAAACAGAAGGAGCAACGCCTCGCGTATGGACGCGCGCTGGGCTTCGAGACCAACGAGCGCGGATTCGCGCTGTCGGGGCCGGTCTATTACAAGCGCTTTCGCGACACGTGCGTCGAAATGATCCGCAAGTACGGCGTGAACCAGTTCAAGCTCGACGGCACCGGAGACGCGGCGAGCACCGCGCCGGGCAGCCCGTTCGACAGCGATTTCGACGCCGCGATACACCTGATCCGCGAGCTGCGCGCTTCGAGCCCGGATCTCTACGTGAATCTCACGGTGGGCACCTATCCGTCGCCGTTCTGGCTGCGCTACGCGGATTCGATCTGGCGCGGGGGAGAGGATCACGGCTTCGCCGGCGTCGGCACGAGCCGTCAACGCTGGATCACCTATCGGGATGCCGACACGTATCAGCGTGTCGTGAAAGCGGGTGCGCTGTTCCCGCTCAACTCGGTCATGCTGCACGGACTGATCTGCGCGCGGCACGTCAAGAACCTGAACACCGATCCCGGGAACGATTTCCGGTCGGAGGTTCGTTCCTACTTCGGAACCGGGACGCAGCTACAGGAGATGTACATCACGCCATCGCTGCTCTCGCGAGAGAACTGGGACGCGATCGCCGAAGCCGCGAAATGGTCGCGGACGAATGCGGAGACGCTGGTCGACACCCATTGGATCGGCGGCGACCCGTCGCGCCTCGAGCCTTACGGCTGGGCGTCGTGGTCGCCGAAGAAGGGGATCGTGACGCTGCGCAATCCAAGCGATCGGCCGCAGTCCATCGCGATCGATGTGGCGGCGGCGCTCGAGCTGCCGGCCGGATCACCGCGGCAATTCGATGCCACGAGCCCGTGGGATCGGAATGTTCGGTGGGCGTTTCGTGCGGGAGAGGAAACGCAGATCGCGTTGGGGCCGTTCGAGGTGGTCACGCTCGAATTGGTGGGGCGATAGTTTCTACCCTACCGCACGTTCTCGTAGGGTGCGTGGTAACGCACCGCACAACCAGACCAATTTCATTCCCGGATACGTGCGTAGTACTTCGACGCTTACGAGCGGACGAGCTCGCGACGACCAACCGCATCTACGCGGACCCGTACCGCTTTAAACCGTGTCGTGGCAGTGGCGTGGCGCGCGCGTAGACGATGGCGCTGAAGGTATCCTACCTTTCTGGTGTGGAAGCCGTATTGATGCCGGCCGATGCGGAGGTGGAGCGATTTACGAGAGGGCTGATGGCGTCGGAGATTGACCTAGTCGCGCAAGCGCCAGGGGACTAGAAGCGGGGTTCAGTGAACCAGCGCTAGTATCGATTGCGGATCCGTCTCTCGCGTAGCCCAACGCGTAGTAGCGTCCCTAGAATGGCTTGCGAGCCAACTTGATGGCGGAAGCGCTAAAGCATCCGCGCATCCTCAAAGAGTTCCACCCGCCATCCCGCGGAGCCGTGCTGCTTGCGTAGTCGGACTGCGCCGAATCCAGAGTTCACCGGCGTTATCTTGTCAGCAATTGCGCGCATGCGTCGCAACTGGTCAGTTGCGATACGCGCGCGGCGGCTCGATGTGGAAGTGATATAGACCGCCTCAGCGTCCGATCTCACACGAGTCCGATCATCAGCGGTGGGCAAGCTGACAGAACCCTTAACGAATGGTGTCAGAACCGCCACCGGCTGCTGTTGCACTAGGTGTGACCAAATTCCAACGTGGTTTCCGGTCTTAGAACCGTGATGAGCAACCTTGTAAGCAGATGCCCGACGTCTTTGTAGACACCACGCGTTCGAAACTAAAGCGGCCCATCCACATTGCGGGTAGTCTTCCAGATCCGAGCCGAGAAGCACTGCTTCCTCGCCGAATTCCACGTGCAGAACAATCGCCTCGATATTAGGCTTCAATTCCGGCGCGTGCATAACAGGTGCGTTAGCGATCGGCACATACGTAGCAAAATGTGTTAGCGCTACGGCCTGCGCGGCGGCATTCGGCGCAAGCGCGAGAACGCGCACGCTTCGCCCACATAGCGTCTCCTCGAAGACAATCGTCCGCTGATCGGCGAAATAGAAATTCCGTGTCTTGCCAATGGCAGCCGCGAGTTCCTTTGTGCCTCGCGTAAGGCTCGGAGCTATGGGGCCGCCATTACCTTCGACAAAAGCCAAAGCTTCGCGATCGCTAAATACGCTCGAGATAAAAAGATCTGCCTGAGGATATGCGTCAAGTAGCTTTGAGAGCCCTCTGACGTGATCGTCATGCCAGTGTGAGGCAACAATGACCCGGACGGCGTCGGCCGGCGCGCCGATTGCGCAAAGATATTCGAGAGACGCTGGGATCTTTGTGTCGAGTGGCTCGCAGGAATCGACGAGCATCCACTGGCCGCTGCCAAGATGAACCGCTATTGCCTCGCCGTAACCGGGGCCGAATACAGTTACCTCAATTTCGTGTGCTTCGGGTGCCGCTCCGTAATCACGCATGACCCACGACGGTGTTTAGTCGGCTAATTTGTTCTTCACCCGCCCGCGCTCCAATGCTTCATCTGCGCGGTTGAAGATCTGCTCAACCTCTCGCTTCGTCCAATTCGGAACGCGTCGGAAGCGAAGCTCTTGCGCGTTTCGAATTGTGCCGCGCTTCGTTTCCTTGTACAGCGTCCAATAGAAAAACGGCGCCGGGGACGACGAGGTCGCCATCTTGCGGATTCACCCATTCGAGAGCTATCTCCGCAATATGATCGTCAACGTTTCCAGCTCATCGCTCTCTTCTGAGGAGCGCTGCCTGATAATGTCGCGAAAGGTAGGCTGGTGTGGCTCGTTCTCTCCCGGCAGCTGCGAAGCTTGTAATGCGCCATGTAATTCAGGCCGAGAGCGCGTACAGGCGTATGTGAAAGCAGCAGAAGTGAGCCGACTGCGAGATCGCGGACTACCGGGGTCAATGGCTCGCTCTGAACAATCAATTTTCCGGGCATAACCTGCAGCGTGAATGCATCAGTTTTAATTTGCGTCGCCCTACGGCTTACAACAAGGTCGTCGTCCTCGACCGCAGTACGCGCGTCGGCTTCGCCAATCAACTGGTTACGCTCGAGCCAAGCGGGAGAAAATACGGCTGGATTGAAATCACCGACGATGACGACGTTGCCGGAAAATTTTTCAGCAGTCCAGCTCATTCATCCTCTTAGTAAGAAGTGCGGCGGTCCGCGCCGACCAAACCCGCAAAAGCAATAATTGTAGCCTGAGATCCTGAGTCCGTCGGTTGCGCCAACGCTTCCATACGAGATGAGTGGCTTAAGAGAGACGCCTTTTTTACGCCAGCTCACAATAGAGTGTAAGTAATTGATTCTAATACCGTCTAATCACGGATTGCGAGCCCAAATTCAGCCATTAAACGACCGGCTTTCACATGCCCGTGGTCCAGACCCCTGCCCGCTACTTACTCAGCAGTTACAGCACCGCGGGTTTGAGTTTGACTTGCCCCTGCTCCTAATGGTCAGTCCGCCACGAACATCCGCGGAAACGCGTCAGAGTCTTCCATAAGAATTCGACAGACCGTCGCGATGGTTGTGACGCGTCTCTGAACAGCTTCTGTAGTCGGCACCAGATGTCTCCTTGTGCCGGGATGTGCATGGGAGCCCTCTCAAGCATCAGCGGTTTGCGCTCGCGTTATGATCGCCCATAGATACGCAGGTGGAGTGATGTCTTTCCCCGACCCCCGTCCGCTCACTGTTCTAACCATCGCCGGCTCCGACTCCGGCGGCGGTGCCGGCATTCAAGCCGATCTCAAGACCTTCGCCGCGCACGGCCTGCACGGCCTTTCCGCGATTGCCGCGCTCACCGCCCAGCACACGCGCGGCGTGGCGGCAGTGCACGTGCCGCCGGTGGCTTTCCTGCGCGAGCAGATCGATGCGTGTTTCGGTGATTTTCGTATCGGCGCGGTCAAGCTGGGGATGCTCGCCAACAGGGAAGTGATCGATGCGGTCGCCGATGCGCTCGGGCGGCACCGGTCCGCCTTTGTCGTGCTCGATCCTGTCATGGTGGCGACCAGCGGCGCGCGGCTGCTCGAGCCGGACGCGCTCGATGCGCTGCGCACGCGACTGTTTCCGCTGGCGACAATCCTCACGCCCAACATACCGGAGGCGGAGTTGCTGCTCGGCAAGCCGATAAACGACGACGCAGATGCTGAAGCAGCGCTGGACGCATTGCGGGCGTTGGGCACGCAGGCGTTGCTGCTGAAAGGCGGTCACCTGAAGAGCAGCAACGGAATGGTCGATCGTTATCGCGACTCGAGCACGAGCAGACAATTCAGACACGAACGTATCGACGTCGAGGGCCACGGCACCGGCTGCACGCTTGCGTCGGCGATTGCGGCGAATCTGTGTCTCGGCAAGGCGTTGCCCGAGGCCTGCGAAGCCGCTACCGACTATGTGCATGGGGCGTTGAGGCATGCGTATCGTCCTGGGCGCGGGGAGGTGGCGGTGTTGGATCATTTCTGGCAGAGGACCGGATGAGTTCCGAAAGCTCGAAAGACAAAATGGATTCCCGCCGTCGCGGGAATGACGGGCCTGCCCCGTCGACGACGTCCGCTGACCTGGATTCCCGCATTCGCGGGAATGACGTGCCTGTATTCACCGACAAGCTCTGGCAGTCGATCGAGCCGATCTATGCCGCGATCTTGCGCCACCCGTTCATCGCCGGCCTGACCGACGGCTCACTGCCGCTCGAGTCGTTCGAGTTCTATGCCGTGCAGGACGCGCTCTATCTGCGCGAGTTCGCGCGCTCGCTGGCGATCGCCGCGGCGCACGCGCCCAAGGACGACTGGATCGTGATGCTGAGCGACCACGCGGCCGGCGCGTTGCGCGTGGAGCGCACGCTGCACGAAGGCTTCTTCCAGGAATTCGGGCTCACGCCCGAAGACGTCTTCAACACACCGCTCGCGCCCACGTCGCTTGCATACACGCACTACCTGCTCGCGGTGGCACACGGCCGGCCTTTCCACGAGGCGCTCGCCGCGCTGCTGCCGTGCTACTGGATCTACTGGGAGGTCGGCAAGACGCTCACAAAAGCGGGCTCGCCGAATACGTTGTATGCCCGCTGGATCGGCACCTACGGCTCCGACGAGTTCGGCAGCATCGTGCGCGCGGTGCTCGATGCCATGAACGAGGTCGCCGCGAGTGTCGGAGAGACCGAGCGCATTGCGATGCGCCGCCACTTCACGACGACGAGCCGTTACGAGTGGATGTTCTGGGACATGGGCTGGCGCCGCGAGCGCTGGCCGGTCGGATAGACCTGCCGCGCCTTTGGAAATCCTGTCCTCGACGGCGTCTGCCCCAGCACAATTTCCGCCATGACACGGATCATCGGCGCTCAGGATCGTTTCGAATTCATTCTCGAACCCTGCGAAGCGTGGCATCGAGGCAGGTTACTCGACCGCATGCTCGCGGAAGCGCAGTCGCCGCGCCCGCGCGGAGTTTTGCGCGCAACCCATGCCGTGTTCAACCGGCTTGATGAATTGCAGAAGCTCGAGAGTGCACGCCGTCTGAACGACGTGCGCTCAGGCGGCTCAGGTGAATCCTCCCGCTGATCCGCGGCAGTAGAGCCCAGGCGTTGCCGGCGCGCCCGATCCGGTGCACGCTATCCGTCCCGCCGCTGCATTTCTCGAGAGGAGCACCAATGAGCGAGAACACGCAGGATCTCAATTTCCTTCAGGGCATCAAAGTCGTCGATTTCACCCAGTTCGAAGCGGGCACGACCTGCAGCGAGATGCTGGCCTGGTTCGGCGCCGAGGTGGTCAAGATCGAGAACCCGGGGCGCGGCGATCCCGGCCGGCGGCTCCGCCCCGGCAAGCCCGACGACGACCCCTGGTATTTCTATCAGTTCAACGTCAACAAGAAGTCGATCGCGATCAACCTGAAGTCCGCGCGCGGGCTCCAGCTCGTCAGGGACATGATCGCGAAAGCCGACATCGTCACCGAGAACATGGCGCCCGGCACGATCGAGCGGCTCGGCCTGGACTACGAGTCGGTGAAGAAGATCAATCCGCGCATCGTCTACTGCCAGATCAAGGGATTCGCGAGCGGCAGCCCGCACGAGGCGGGACTCGCCTTCGACATGATCGCGCAGGCCGCCGGCGGCCCGATCAGCGTGACCGGCGAGCCCGGCCGCCCGCCGGTCAAGCCGGGGCTCTCCTTCGGCGACACCGGCACCGGCATGCTGATGGGCGCGACGATTCTCGGCGCGCTCATCGAGCGCAACCGCACCGGCCAGGGGCGCCGGCTTCAGGTCGCGATGCAGGACGCGATGATCCACTACATGCGCACGTGTTTCTCGAACATGGCGCGCACCGGCAAACCGACGCCGCGCAACGGCGCCAAGCCGGGCGGCGGCAACAACGCACCCACCGGCATCTTCCCGACCAGGGGCGGCGGGCCGAACGACTACGTCTACATCACCTGCAGCCGCGCGAACCCCGAGCACTTCACGCGGCTGGCGAAGCTGATCGGGCGCGAGGAGCTGAGCACCGATCCGCGCTTTGCCACCGGCGAGGCACGGGCCCAGAACGAGAAGGAGCTCGATGCGATCATCGGCGAATGGACGAGCCGGTACGAGAAGCGCGAGGCGATGGAGAAGCTGATCGCAGTCAGCGTGCCGGCCGGTGCGGTGTTCGACACGCTGGAGCTGCAGAACGAGCCGAGCTTCGTCGAGCGCGGCTTCATGCAGACCGTGAAGCACCACAACGGCGAGTACAAGATGGCGACGTGGCCGGTGAGCGTCGACGGCAAGATGGTGCGCATCAAAGGCTCGCCGGCATTGGGGCAGGACACCGCCGCGGTGCTTCAGGACTGGCTCGGCGTCGATGCGGCGCAGCTCGACGCGCTCAAAGCCGACGGCGTGCTTTAGACAGCTTCAAGCATGCGCCTCGGCCTGTTCATGATGCCTTTGCATCCGTCCTATCGCGCGATCGCCGATTGCTACGACCGCGATATCGAGCAGCTGGTGCTGGCCGACAAGCTGGGGTTCGCCGAAGCGTGGCTCGGTGAGCACTTCACCGAGAAATGGGAGAACGCGCCGTCACCCGATCTGTTGATCGCCAAAGCGCTGGCGTTGACCGAACGGATCCGTTTCGGCACCGGGGTCACCCTGCTCGCCATGCACGAGCCGGTCTATCTCGCCCATCGGGTGGCGATGCTCGATCACCTGGCGCGCGGGCGCTTCAACTGGGGGATCGGGCTCGGCGGGATCCCGACCGACATGAAACTGATGGGACTCGACCCGGCCGAGGCGCGCGGCCGCTCATTCGAAGCGCTCGAGGTGGTGCTCGGGCTTTGGCGTAGCGACAGCTCGTACTCGCATCGGGGCGATTTTTTCCGCATCGAGGCGCCGCAATTCAATCCCGTGACCGAACGCGGGCTGCACATGAAGCCGATGCAGTTGCCGCATCCGCCGATCGCAGTCGCCGCGAGCACGCCGCGATCGGGTTCGCTGAAAGTCGCGGGCGCGCGCGGATGGTCGCCGATGTCGAGCTCGCTGTTGTCGAGTGCGTTCCTGCCGGGGCACTGGGAGACCGTGGTGGAGGGCGCGAAGAGCGCGGGCCTGACGCCGAATCGCAGCGACTGGAGAATCGCCCGCGACATCTTCGTCGGGCCCACACCCGCGATAGCGCGCGAGCGCGCGCGCGCCGTGCTCGGCCGCAATTACGACGTGCATCAACGGCCGAGCCGCGCCGGCACCCTCCAGATGCAGATCATGAAGGTCGATCCGTCGATGGCCGATGACGCCGTCGACGTCGACTATCTGATGGAGAACCTGTGGATCGTGGGAGACCCGCAGGAGTGCGCCGACAAGATCCGCGCGCTGTACGAAACGACCGGCGGCTTCGGCACCCTGCTCTGCGTGACGGCCGATTCGGACGATCCCGCCTGGGATCACGAAAGCCTGCGGCTGCTCGCCGAAGAGGTCGCGCCGCGTATCGCCGATCTGGGCTGAAACGGCGGCGCGCCCTCTCCTCGTTCTCAGTGCTGCATCGTGTTCAGCGCCGAGCCCTTCCTGAACCACTCGATCTGCGAAGCCGTGAACGTGTGCTTCAGCGCCAGCAGCGTGGTCGTGCCGTCGGCGTGCTCGACCTGGCACGTGACGGGCTTGCCCGGCGTCAGGTCCGAGAGACCGGTCAGCGATACGCGGTCGCCTTCGCGGATCTTGTCGTAGTCCGCCGGATCGCTGAACGTCAGCGCGAGCAAGCCCTGCTTCTTCAGGTTCGACTCGTGTATGCGCGCGAAGCTGCGCGCGATGACCGCGGACCCGCCGAGCAGACGCGGGATCAGCGCCGCGTGCTCGCGGCTCGAGCCTTCACCGTAGTTCGAATCGCCGACGATGACCCAGGTGAGCCCCTGCGCCTTGTAGTTGCGGGCCACCACCGGGATCTTCTGGTCGCGCTGACCCGACAGCACGTCGATCGTCGTGCCGCGCTTGCCGTCGTAGGCGTTGACCGCGGTGAGCAACAGGTTGTCGCTGAACTTGCCGAGGTGTCCGCGGTAGCGCAGCCACGAGCCGGCCGGGGAAATATCGTCGGTCGTCGTCTTGCCCTTGGTCTTCATGAGCACCGGCGCACTGCCGATGTCCAGCCCGTTCCATTCGGCCCACGGCTCGATCGCCTGGAGGCGTTCGCTGTTCGCGGGGATCTCGATCTTGAGGTTGCTGCTGTCCGCGGGTGGCTCGACGTAGGCGGGAACGCCGGGCGTGAAGCCCTTCGCCGGCACTTCGGGCGCGACGCCCGGCGCGTTCAGCTTGAAAGGCTTCCCGTCCTTCCCGGTGAGCGTATCGGTCTGCGGATCGAACGAGAGCCTGCCCGCGAGCGACAGCGCGACGGCGATCTCCGGGCTCGCGATGAAGTTCATCGTGCCGGTGCGCTCGTCGTTGCGTCCGGGGAAGTTGCGGTTGTACGACGTGACGATCGAGTTCGGCTTGTCCGCCACGGGATCGGTGCGGCGCCACTGTCCGATGCAGGGACCGCAGGCGTTCGCCAGCACGACGGCGCCCGCCTCCTTGAGCGCGGCCATCTGGCCGTCACGCTCGATCGTCGCGCGCACCTGCTCCGAGCCGGGCGTGACCATCAGCGACGCGGCCGGCGTGAGCCCGTGCGCGTGCGCCTGGCTCGCGACGTCGGCGGCGCGGCTCATGTCTTCGTACGACGAGTTGGTGCAGCTGCCGATCAGCACCTGGGAGATCGTGTCGACGAAGGCGTTCTTCGGGTCGACGAGCTCCTCTTTGAGCTTCGACAGCGGGCGGGCGCGATCGGGCGAGTGCGGCCCGACGATGTACGGCTCGAGCGTGGAGAGATCGAGCTTGAGCACGCGCTCGTAGTACTTCTCGGGGCTCGCTTCCACTTCCGCGTCGGGCTCGAGGAGGTGCTTGTTCTTCTCGACGATGGGCACCAGCGCGCCGCGGTTGGTCGCGTGCAGGTAGGCGGCCATCTTCTCGTCGTACGGGAAGAGCGAGGTCGTGGCGCCGACTTCCGCGCCCATGTTGCAGATCGTCGCCTTGCCCGTGGCGCTGATCGTGCGCGCGCCGGGGCCGATGTATTCGATGATCGAGTTGGTGCCGCCCGACACGGTGAGCTGGCCGGCGACCCACAGGATGACGTCCTTGGGCGCGGTCCAGCCCGAGAGCTTGCCGGTGAGGTAGACGGCGACGCGGCGCGGGTGCAGAAGCTCCCACGGCAGCCCCGCCATCGTCTCGACCGCGTCCGCGCCGCCGACGCCGACCGCACACGCGCCGGCGCCGCCCGCGTTCGGAGTGTGCGAGTCCGTGCCGATGATCATGTGGGCGGGGAAAGCGTACTGCTCGATGACGACCTGGTGGATGATGCCCGCGCCCGGTCCCCAGAAGCCGGCGCCGAATTTCGCCGCCGCGGACTTGAGGAAATCGTAGATCTCGCTGTTCTCGGCGATCGATTCCTTCAGGTCGGACGTCGCACCCGTGCGCGCCTGGATCAGGTGGTCGCAATGGACGCTCGTCGGCACCGCCACGGAGGCGCGGCGCGTCTGCATGAACTGGAGGAAAGCGCTCTGGCCGAGCACGTCCTGGAGGACGACGCGGTCGGGACGCAGAAAGAGCGTCGCCTTACCCGGCTCGAGCGGCTGGTTCCGGGGATCGTCGAGATGACCGAAGAGGATCTTGTCGGCGAGCGTGAGTGGCTGGTTGAGGCGCTTGCGAACGATCGCCAGGCGCGCTTCCATCGCTGCGTACATCTTCGATGCCATCTCGGGCGTCGACTCGACCTTGGACATGTGTATTCCCCCTGTGATCAAACTCCCGATCGTAACCGAATACGCCGTCGGCATGCAGCGCCGCCGGGTTCTTCAGAAGCTGAGCCGCCCCGACACGTCGCGCTGGCCGCATAGCGACGCTTTATTCGAGCAGCAGCTTCGTGAGGTCGTCCGGCGCGCTCAGCATCGGGTAGTGGCCGGTGTCGATCTCGCGGTACGACGCATCGAGCTCCTGCGCGATACGGCGCTGATGCGCCTCGGGCGGATTCAGGGCTTGCGTGCAGCGGATGACGGACGCCGGCCACTGCTGGTCCCAGAAGCTCGTCGGCACCATCGGCGCTTCGAGCGCCGCGATCGGGTGCGGCGTGATGCGGTCGAGCGCCCAGGCGCGCACCGACGGCTCGAGATCCTTGAACATGCGGCCTTCGGCGTCCGCGCGCGAGGGCGCGGTGGTGACCTCGTCGACTTCCCGCGGCGTCGCCCGGTTCGTGATCGCGTCCACGCGCTCGCCGGGCAGCAGCGCAAGCGCATCGACGAAGCTCAGGCGGGCGATACGCTCGCGCGCCAGCTCCGCCGCTTTCACGATCACCATGCCGCCCGAGCTCGTGCCTGCGAGCACGATGTCGCGCAGGTCTTCGTAGAAGAGGAAGTCGGCGATCTCCTGAGCGTGCGTGGCCACTGTGATGCCGGGCCGCACCGCGTGCCGCCGTTCGCCGCACCCGTCGAGCGTGGGCGCATACGCGACATGCCCTGCCGCGCGCAGGCGGTCGACGACCGGTTTCCAGATCCAGCCCCCCTGATACGCACCGTGGACCAGCACGAACGTCGCCATCGCTTGCGTCTCCTCGAGCTACTGCGGCGTCAGCACGCCGGCCTTGATCAAGCCGCGCACGCGCTCGACCTGCGTCGTCACGTACTTCGCGGCGTCCTCCGGCGAGCCGCCGACGATGTCCATGCCGAGATCGCCGAGACGCTTGCGCACGTCGGGCTGCGCGAGTGAATCGTTCACGCCCGCGTTGAGCTTGCGCACGGTCGCGCGCGGCGTGCGCGCCGGCACGGCCATGCCGTAGAAATTCGGCGATTCGGCGTCCCTGATGCCGACTTCCGCGAACGTCGGCACGTCGGGGATCGCCGGCTGGCGTTTCGGTCCTGCCACGCCGAGCACGCGCACGCGTCCCTGGCGAATCTGGGTCTCGGCGGTCGCAACCGAGGTGAGGATGCCCGCGACCTGGCCGCTGACGACGTCGATCATGGCCAGCGCTCCGCCCTTGTAGGGAACGTGCACGAGCGCAACACCGGTGGCCGCTTCGAAGATCGCCATGCTGATGTGCGGCGTGCTGTTCACCCCGGCGGAAGCCCAGTTGACCTTGCCGGGGTGCGCCTTCACGTAATCGACGAACTCGCTCGTCGTTTTCGCCGGGAAGGACTGATTGACGACGAGGACCATGGGATTGTCGGCCGCGATGGCGACGTACGCGAAATCTTCCACGCGATACGCCGGCTTCTTCAGGAGCAGCGTATTGCCGATGTTCGGCCCGACGGTCGCGAGCAGCACCGTGTAGCCGTCGGGCGCCGCACGCGCGACGATCTCGGCGCCGATCGCGCCGCCCGCGCCGGGGCGATTGTCGACGATCACCTGCCGGCCCCAGATCTCGGTGAGGCGCTGGCCGATCGTGCGCGCGATGAGGTCGGTCGACGCGCCGGGCGTGAAGGGCACGACCCAGCGGATGGGCTTCGAAGGAAAGCCGTCGGCCGGTTCCGGTCTCTCCGCCGCGATGCATGCGCTCCCGCAGCACAACAACGCAAGCCAGATCGCTTTCATCGGCATCTCCCGGTTGCGATACGTAATGTATTACACTGGCCGCCAGGAGGGCCGCAGAGCCTCCGTGATCGACGAGGAGGTCCGACATGTTGCAGCGTGCAATGGCGGTACTGTCCGCAGCGCTCATGATGGTCTGGAGCACCGCGGTCTTTTCTCAGCAGGTCAAGGAAATCCCCTGGGGTACTTCGGCGGTCGGCTCGGCGGGTCACAAGGCCCTCGTTCCGCTCGCCAATCTCCTGAACCGGGAGATGCCGAAGTATCGCTTCACGGTTCAGCCCACCCCCGGCGCAGTCGTCTCGGTGAAAGGCTACGCAACCGGCCAGTTCGAAGGCTATTACGGCGCCGACATCGCCTTCTACGAGCTTGCCAACGACACCAAGCGCTTCAAGGGCTTCAAGGCGAGCATGAAGCGCCAGCCGGTGCAGTCGTTCTGGACCTACACCGTCGAAATGGGGCTCGCGGTCCACGCGCGCAATCGGGCGAAGTTCAAGAGCTGGCACGATATCGCCGGCAAGCCGTTCTTCACCGGCCTGCCGCCCTGGGACACCCGCGCCCAGCTCGAGCGCGCGTTCGAGGCGCTCGGCATCAAGTACGAGTATCGCCAGGTCGATCTGAGCGCGGCCGGATCGCTGCTGGAGAGCGGCCGCATCGACGGGTTCGGTCTCTACAGCAACGGCGAGGCTTCGGTGCCGCCCTGGATCACCGAGGCCTCGCTCGCCACCGACTGGGCAGCGCTCAATCCCAGCCCCGACGAGATCGCCACGCTCAGGAAGGCGGGCTTCGCCGTTCTCGAAGAGAAGCCGCAGGTCTTCGGCCGCGACGTTCACTCCGACAAGGTGGTCCTGCTGCCGTTCTACTACGGCTTCCACGTCGGGCTCGAGGTGCCGGAAGACGACGTCTACCAGATGCTGAAGACCATCGAGAAGAACCTCGGCGAGCTGGTCAAGGCCGACAAGAGCTTCTCGCAGATCGCGAAGGACATGCCCGGATTCCAGAAGCGCGGCGTGACGGCGGCGGCGAACCTGGTGCCGATCCATCCCGGGCTGGCGAAATACATGCGCGAGAAAGGCGTCTGGGACGCCAAGTGGGATTCGCGCGTGGCGAAGAAATAGCCGCAGCGGCGACACCTGCGCCGGGCGCGCGCGCCCGGCGCCTTTTTCCTTCGTATGAGCTTGCCATGAGCGATCCGGCTGCCCATCCTGCGCCGCGGCGTGTTGCCGTGGACTGGATCTATTACGTCACCGCGACGTTTTTCTTCCTCTATCTTTTCTACTACTACTGGTCCGCCGAGGGCGGGCCGGTGCTGCTCGCGAACACGCTGGTCCCCGTGGCGTTCGTGCTCTATACGCTCGACGCGCTGCGCAAGAACGAGTTCCATGCGAAGCTGCCCGCTGCCGTCCAGTACGGCATCGCGCTCTTGTACGCCGTCACGTGCATCGCGATCGCCGCGTACATGAACTGGCAGTACGAGGAGATCGGCACGGTGCGGGCCGGCATCTGGAACGGCACCGACCTCGTGTTCGGCGCGCTCATGGTCGCGCTGGTGACGATCTATGCGTGGCAGCGCTATCGCGAGCTGTGCATCCTGAACCTGGTCCTCGTGCTCTATGCCGTGTACGGCAGACACGTGCCGGGGATGTTCAATCACCCGGGTCTGACGTGGGAGCGCGTGGTGACCGCGATGAGCCTCGAGATGACGACGGGCGTGTACTCGAGCCTGCCGCAGCTCGCGCTGACGCTGATCGGCTCGTTCATCCTGGTGCTCTCGGTGCTGCGCGCGTTCGGCTGCGTGGAATCGATCCTCAGGGCCTCGAAGCTGATCGCCGTGCGCTCGCCGCACGCGCTGCCGCAGTCGGCGGTGCTGGGCTCGATGGCGGTCGGCACGGTGAGCGGAAGCGGAGCGGCGAATGCCATCACGGTCGGCTCGGCGACGATTCCGGCCATGATCGGCGCCGGCATGCCGCGCACGATAGCCGCCTCCATCGAGACGGCTTCCTCGCTCGGCGGTCAACTGATGCCGCCGGTGATGGGCATCTCCGCCTTTCTCATGGCGGAATTTCTCGGGGTGAGCTATTTCGACGTCGTCGCGCGCGGCTACGCGCCGGCGCTCGTCTACTACGCCGGCGTCAGCGTTTCGGTGTACCTCCTGTCGACGCGTTACAGCGCGCGCCTCGGCGTGTTGTCCGTCGAGCCGATGCGCACCGCGGACTGGTTCAACATGGCCGCTTTCGTGGTCGTCGTGGCCGGCCTGGTCAGCCTGATGGCGACGCTGCACCTCGCTCCGATGTTCGCGGCGCTGTACATGTTCGTCGCGGTGTCGGCCGGGCTGATCGTCGCCCACGTGACCGTCACGGCGCGCACGCAAGGCCTCTCGTGGCGCTCGCTGATCGCGCCGCTCGGGCGCACCGTCGATCATTTCGCGAGCATGACCTCGGACCTGACGCTGCTGCTCGCGACGCTTTCGATCATGACGGGCGCGTTCGTGATCACCGGCGTCCCGACCAAGGTCGGCGCCCTGATGATCGACGCCGCGGGCGTGAACCTCGCCGCGATGGCGATCATGGCGTTCTTCTTCGGCGCGCTGCTGGGCACCGGGCTTCCGCCGGCCCCGACCTACATCATCACCGCGCTCGTCATCGTGCCGCCGATGATCAAGGTCGGCGTCAACCCGTGGGTGGTGCACTTCTTCTGTTTCTTTCTCGCCGTCTGGGGCGAGCTGACGCCGCCCACCTCGGTCGCCGCCGCCGTGACCGCGAAGATCGCGGACGCGCCGTTCATGCAGACGCTCTTTCGGGCGATCCAGGTCTGCGTCTCGCTGTTCGTGCTGATGGCGGGGGTCTTCACGCGGCCGGAGCTGGTGCTCGAGCCCGGCTGGGCGCAGCTCGGCGCGCTGGTGCTTCTGCTGACCGCCACCATCGGTATCACCTTCAGCATCCAGGCCCGGTTCTCGGTCGTGCGGGTGCTCGATCTCGCGTTGCGCGCAGTACTTGCGGCGTGCGCGCTGGTGGTGCTGTTGCATCCGGACCGCATGCTGGCCGCGGCCGCATGCGTCGCGGTCGGGCTCTTCGTCGCGTATTGGGTCGTGCGCTGCCGCGGTGTTCCGATCGCCGCACCGGTGGTGCCGCAGCACGCCGCAAGCCGGCGCTAGCTCAGGTAGCGATGCAGAAAAGCGGCGCTCGCCTCGAGCGCCTCGGGTCCGTCGTCGGCGTGTAGCCCGGGCCAGGCGTGCAGGCGCTTATCGGTCGAGCCCAGGGATTCGTACAGCTCGAACTGGCCGTCACGGTCGAAGCGCTCGTCGTCCCACTGGACGGTGAACAACACCGGCACCGTGACGCGCCCGGCGTAGGCCCTGAAGTGCCGGTCGATGCCGCTGCGCGTGACGCTGCTCCCCCGCATGCCCGCCTTGCCGAGGACCGCGGCGCGGATGCGCGCATCGCTCGCGACATACGGCAGCCCGAACATCGTGCCCATGGACACGCCCCAATAGCCGATGCGGGTCCTGTCGATGCCGTCCAGCGCCGTCAGCGCATCGAGGACCGCCGTCCAGTCGTCGATCATGTCCTGCACCACGTTCGGGCGCGTCCACATCGCGCGATAAGCCGGATGCGACGCGTCGGTGACCGGACCTCGCGCGCCGTGCACCGGTCCGTCGATGGCCGCGGCCCACCAGCCGTAACCGGTGAAGATCTCGGCCATGCGCAGCATCTTGGCGCTGCGCTTGTGGCCGCTGCCGCCGTGGCCCATGAGCACCAGCGGCTGCGCACCGGCGGCTTCGGCCGGCTGCCAGACCACGCCGGGAATCGCCTTGCCGCCTCGCTCGATGGTGAAGTCGCGCTCGTTCACGTCACTGCCTCCGTCCGCGGAAGATCTCGACGATAGCATCGTGCTGTAGACTGCGCCCGGCAATGAATTCCTTCTTCTCGACCATCCGCACCCATCGCGCATTCAAGGCTCTGCGCTACCGTGAGTTCCGCCTGATTTGCGGCAGCCAGGTGTTCGGCAACATCGGGATGTGGATGGACGAGCTCTCCCGCGGATGGCTGATCTACCAGCTCACCGACTCGGTCGTGCAGCTCGGACTGGTGCGCGGCATCCAGTTCATCCCGACGCTGCTGATCTCGCCGCTCGCCGGCACCGCCGCCGACCGCTATTCGCGCAAGAACTTGCTGCTCGTCTCACAGGCGATGCAGGGCCTGTCGTTCGCGGTTCTGGCACTGCTGATATTCAGCGGCCATGTCGTGCCCTGGCACGTCTATGCGATCGCGGTGGCGACCGGCGTGATGCAGGCGATCCAGCAGCCTGCGCGCTCGGCGATCGTGACCGACACCGTCCCGCTCGAAATGCTGACCAACGCCATCGGCGTCACCGCGCTGATCTTCAACGGGTCGCGGCTCCTCGGGCCGGCGCTGGCGGGCGCGATCATCGCGATGGTGGACACCGGCGGCGCGTTCGCGGTGCAGGCCGCCTGCCTGTTCATCGCGGTGGTCTGGACGGCGCAGCTCGCCCCGCATGCGCATGCCGACGGCAAGGCCATGACGGCGCGGCAGGAATCGTTCGCACGCAGCATCGTCGAGGGCTGGAAGTTTTCCTGGCACAACCAGAACGTGCGCGCGGGGATACTCACCACGACGATCGTGTGCGCCCTGATGTTCCCGTTCGTCACGCTGCTTCCGGTGTTCGCGCGGGACCTGCTCAAGGTGGGCGCCGAAGGACAGGGTTTCATGCTGGCCGCGATGGGCGTCGGCGCACTGATGAGCGCGGCCACCATCGCGTTCGCAGGTCACCGGCTCACGCGAGGCAAGGTCATGATCGACGCGTCGATCGTGTACGGCCTGGCGCTCGTGGTGTTCGCCGTCTCACCGTGGTACTGGCTCGCCATCGTCGCGATGACCGTGACCGGACTCTGCCATGTCCACGCCAACGCGCTGGTGCACACCGTCGTGCAAACGCACTCGCCGCCGGCCTATCGCGGCCGCACCATGGCGCTGTTCAACATGAGCCAGATGCTCTCCACCGCGGGCAGCGTGCTGATCGGCCTGCTCGCCGCGGCGCTCGGCTCGCGCGGCGCCGTGGCGGCGATGGGCATCGCCGGTGCGCTGGGTATGGTGATTCTGGCGTGGCTGATGCCGCGCGCGCGGCAGATCAAATAGCGCGGGAAACCGTATACTGCTTTCATCCCCTTCGGAGCTTTTGTATGACGCGGAACGATCGTCCGGCGGCTGAAGGGCGGGTCGTCGATGCCGTTGTAGAGGTCTCGACCGGACCGGTGTTCTATCGGGACTCGGGCGGCAACGGCGTGCCGATGGTGTTCCTCCACGCGGCGTCCGGCAACAGCATGACGTGGGAGCATCAGATTCCCGCCTTCCTGGCAGCCGGCTACCGCTTCATCGCGATCGACTACCGGGGCGCCGACAGGAAATCCGGCGCGCGCGACTGGTCGGATCAGATCCATGCGCTGGTGACCCGGCTCGCCCTCGACCGCTTCCATCTCCTGGGCACGGCGCTCGGCGGCGGTACCGCGTTCCAGTACGTTCTGGCCTATCCGCAGAAAGTGCGCAGTCTCGTCATCGCCAACAGTCACGGCAACGTGACCGACGAGGACTATGTCGAGATGGGCAAACGCATCCGCCCGTCGCCGCAATTCGAAGCGCTGCCCGTGGATTTCCGCGAGCTCGGTCCCTCTTACCGGGCAGCGAACCCGGCCGGCGCGGCGCGATGGCTGGCCGTATCCCGGCGCAAGTCCCCGGTCGACAGCGCACCCGTGTCGAGCGCGGCCGAGGCCGAGGCGCGATTTACGCTGAAGCCCGAAAGAGCCGTCACCTGGGCGAAGCTCGAAGCGCTCGCAGTGCCGACCCTCCTGATAGCCGGCGACGCCGATCTCTACATGCCGCCTTCGGTGCTGCGCATGTTCACGGCTCGCATGAGCAAGGCGGAATCGGCCGTCATCCCCGAAACCGGTCACTCGTCATACTGGGAAGACCCTGAAGCGTTCAATCGCATCGTCCTCGGGTTCATTGCGAAGCATTAGGACGTTTTGCGCCTCGCGCGAAAACCCGCGAGATGCAGCCGCCTGGACTCGTCGACGATCGCCTGAAAGATTGCCTGGACCATCTTCTGGTTCACACCCTGCGCGGCGGCCCACTCGCGGCGCTGCGCAAAGAGTCGCTTGCGATGCGCCGGCACGGCGATCTCGCTCAAATCGGTCTTGAAGCGCAGCGCGGCCATCGCGTACTTCGCGCGCTTGCCGAGCAGCTTGACGAGGTCGCGGTCGATCGCATTGACGGCTGCGCGCACGTCCTCTAGATTGCGGCAGTCACCGGGTGCTTTCATGATGTGCATCCCAAACGAAAAAGTATAGCGTCATCACTGAGGCCGTACGCAATTCGTCGATGCGTGGATTCCTCGCGGCAGCGCTCTTCACATCGCTCGCGCTCTCGTCCGCTGCGAGCGCGCAAAGCTATCCCGCAAAACCCATACGCATGATCGTGCCGTGGGCCGCGGGCGGGACGACCGACATCCTCGCGCGCATCTTGGGCCAGAAGCTGGGCGAAGCTTCGGGGCAGCAGATCCTAGTCGACAACCGCGGCGGTGCGAGCGGCAACATCGGCTCCGAAGTCGCGGTCAAGGCGCCTGCCGACGGTTACACGCTGCTCTTCGGCTCGATGAGCACGCATACGATGAATCAGTTCCTGTACAGCCGGATGACCTGGGATCCGGTGCGGGACGTCGCGCCCATCACGATGATCGCCAACGTCGCGAGCGTGCTGGTCGCGCATCCGTCGCTGCCGGCGAAGAATATTCGCGAGCTCATCGTGCTCGCCCGATCGCGGCCGGGCCAGCTCAACTTCGCGTCCGGCAGCAGCGTCTACCAGTTGTGCGGCGAGCTGCTGAAGATGACGGCGAAGATCGACATCGTGCACGTGCCGTACAAGAGCGGCAGCCCGGCGGTGACCGATCTCCTGGGCGGCCAGATCGAAATGCTCTTTACCGGCGCGCCGGTGACCCTGCCGCACATCAAAGCGGGGAAGCTCAAGGTGCTCGCGGTCACCAACACACGGCGCGCGCAGGTGCTGCCCGACGTGCCGACCATCGGCGAGACGCTTCCGGGCTACGAGTTCAACAACTGGTATGGGCTCATGGCGCCGGCGGGCACCCCGCGCCCGATCGTCGACCGGCTGAATGCCGAGGTCCTGCGCATCCTCGGCCAGCCCGACGTGCGCGAGAAACTTCTGGGGCTGGGCGCCGACCCGGCGCCGACGACACCCGAGAGATTCGCCGCGGTGATGAAAGCCGACGCCGAAAAAGCGGGGCGGCTCATCAAGGCGGCGGATGTGAAGGCGGATTAGCGACCCCGTGCGCCACAGGATCGCCACGTCGCCCGCCCGCGCCTCGCGCTGACATCGCTGTGGTCATCGCGAGGAACGCTGTGACGAAGCAATCCCGACACGATCGAGAAAACGGAGGGGCCGCGATGCGAATACTCCTGATGCTGTTGTCGGCGCTGTGCCTGATGAATCTCGCCTGCGCCGAATACCCCGACCGCCCGATGCGCCTCATCGTCTCGTATCCGCCCGGCGGCGGCACCGACGTGACCGCGCGGCAGATCGTGCCCATGCTCTCCGAACGCCTCGGCAAGCAGGTCGTCATCGACAACCGTTCCGGCGCGGGATCCACGCTCGGCACCAACCTCGCGGCCAAGGCGACGCCCGACGGTTACACGCTGCTCATGAGCGACACCACGTTCGGCATCGTGCCCGGGCTCTATCCCAAGCTGCCGTACGACGCGCTGCGCGATTTTGCGCCGGTCACGCAGATCACCAGCGTTCCGGTTGCGCTCGTGGTTCACCCTTCGGTGGCGGCGAGCTCGGTCAAGGAGCTCGTGGAGCTGGCCAAGGCGAAACCGGGCGCGCTCAACTTCGGCTCGGGCGGCGTCGGCACGCCGGTGCACATGGCCGGCGAGCTGCTCATGGTCCAGGCGCACATCAAGATGCTGCACGTCCCTTACAAGGGCGCGGGGCCGGCGTTCGCCGATCTGCTCGGGGGCCAGTTCCAGCTCATGTTCCCGACGCTGCAGTCGGTGGTTCCCTACGTGAAGTCGAACAGGGTGCGCCTCATCGCGATGACGACCGAAAAGCGCTCGCCCGCCTTTCCCGAAGTGCCGACGGTCGTAGAGTCCGGCATACCCGGCGTGATCGCGGTGGCGTGGTTCGGCATCCACGCGCCCGCGCGCACGCCGAAAGCCGTCATCGCGCGGCTGCACGACGAAGCCGTCAAGGTCGTGCGCGAGCCGTCGATCCGCGAGCGCTTCCTCGCCGACGGCGCGGAGCCGATCGGCAGCACGCCCGATCAATTCCGCGCATTCGTCGCGAACGAGATCGGCAAGTGGACGAAAGTCGTGAAGGCGTCCGGCATCAAGGTCGAGTTCTGAGCTCGATCAGCCGACCAGCGCCGAGTGCTCGCTGCGGCCGTCGCTCAGCCCGCGCGCTTTCATCCACGCGTAGGCGCGGTTGAAGAGCGCCGGATCGTAGTAGTCCACGTGCTTGTAGCGCACGAACGCGCGCCCGAGCTCGCGGGGTGCGAGCTCGCCCCTGGCATGCGCGGTCACGTGGTGGGCGTACTTGTAGAAATCGCCGTTGATCAGGTCGACCGCCCGGTTCTCCGCGTCGTAGTACGCCTTGCGCTGCTCGGGCGTGAGATCGGCCGCGATCACCTCGCCGCCGCGATAGAACGAGGCGGCGATGATATGCGCGCCGGCTTTCAGCCCGAGGCTGATGAAAGGCTCCATGACCGTGATCGCGCGGGCGCTGCCGTCCTTCAGCGCGCCCCAGCGCATCTGCGGCAGGCCGCCGTGCTCGATGCGGACATGATCGGCGCCGACCGCGCTCTCGAGCATTTGCAGCGTGGTGTAATGCGAGCCCGTGAGCTCCTGCACCACGATCGGCACGTCGGCCAGGTCGCGCGCGGTCTGGAGCCGCTCGTCGAACGTGAGGATCGCCTGCGCGGCGATCGCTGCGCGCAACGCGGCGATGTTCCCGCTGCGCGCGCCCCGCTCCAGGCGGTCGATGCTCGCCCATTCGCAGACGTTGTAACTGTCCGCCGAGCCGCAATCGAACATCTGCTCCTTCAAACGGCTCATGACGGGTTGGCCGACGGCATCCCGTTCGCGGTCGGCATGCGTCGCGCTGAAACTGACGTCGAGGCCGGCGGCTTCGAACAGCCCTTCCTCGATGGCGACGATGACCGGAAGGTCGAACACCTGGTTGTTCGGCGCGATGCGGATCACGGGCTTGCTCATGGCACTCCTCCCGGCGGTTGGTTCCAGTGCGTTCCCATGTCGTGCCTCCTCCAGCGTCGTATCATCGTGATCCGACGCCCCTCATATACTCCACATCCCGCACGAGGTCAGCAGCGATGCAACAAACGTTCGAGTCCGTCCCCATCGAGCCCGTTCCCGCCGACCGGCCGCTGCATCGAATGAGCACGCCGCAGGCGTGGTACGGCCCGGAACTGGCGCGCCGCCCCGAAGAGTGGACATACGTGTTGTCAGCCGACGAGTCGGCGGAGCTGCTCGCCGCGATCGCGGCGGTGGAGGCGCGCGGCCTGGACGTGACCGACATCGGGCCTGAAGCGTTTCCGCTGCCGCGGCTCGGCGGCACGCTGCGCCGCGTCCGCGAAGATCTGCTGCGAGGACGGGGTTTCAGCCTGCTGCGCGGCTTCCCTTCGGACGGGCTCACCGCGCGCCAGCGCGCCATCGGCTATTTCGGCATCGGGGCGCACCTCGGGCGGGCGGTATCGCAGAATGCCGCCGGGCACGCGCTGGGGCACGTCACCGACCTGGGTTTCGATTACAGCCAGCCGACGTCCCGCGGATACCAGACCAACGTCCGCCTGCCCTATCACACCGACGGCGCCGATCTCGTCGGCCTGCTCTGTGTGCGCACCGCGAAGTCGGGCGGCCTGAGCAGCCTGGTGAGCTCGACGACCCTTTACAACGAGATGCTGGAACGGCGCCCGGACCTGGTGCGCGTATTGATGGGCGTGACCTATCGCGATCGCCGCGGCGAGATCCCGCCCGGCAAGGGACCGTGGTACACGCTGCCGGTCTTCAACCCGCACCAGGGCCTCATGATCGCTTCGTACGTGCGCAGCGCCATACGCAAGGCGCAACGCTTCGAAGAAGTGCCTCGCATCTCAGCGGCGCTCACCGAGGCGATGGACTTTCTCGATGCGCTGGCGGAAAGCCCGGAGCTTCACCTCGATATGGAGCTCGAGGTCGGCGACCTTCAATTCGTCTGCAACCATTACCTCTTTCATTCACGCACCCACTACGAGGATCATGCGCAGCCCGAGGCGAGGCGCCACCTGCTGCGCCTGTGGCTGTCGTGCGACGACGGTCCCGCGCTGCCGCCGGTGCTCGACAACTACACCGGGCTCGATGCGCGCGGCCGTCCGATGGGTCTGTATCTCGAGGGCGGCAGGCTCACCGCGCCGCTCGTTCCCGAAGACGGCGGGCCGGGATCGTCCGAGCAGCGACTGCGCGCGACGCTTACATGATCCGCTGCGCAGCCGCCTCGATCCGGCGGCAGGCTTCTTCCAGGTTGCCCATCGCGCTGGCGAACGAGACCCGAAAGTAGGGAGAGAGTCCGTAGCCCTCGCCGTTGGGAACCGCGATGCCCTGCGACAGCAGGTAATCGGTGACGTCGCCATCGCTCTCGAGCACGCGTCCCTCGGGCGTGCGCCGGCCGAGCCAGTCCTCGCAGGACACGTAGACGTAGAACGCGCCTTGCGGCGCAGTGCAGCGCAGTCCGCGGATGGCGGACAGGCGCGGCACGATGAAGTCGCGTCGCCGCCGGAACTCCGCGCAGCGCTCGACCACGATGTCCATCGGGCCGGTCAGCGCCGCCACCCCCGCCGCCTGGCTGACCGATGACGGGTTGAGCGTGCTCTGCCCCTGCATGCGCCGCATCGCCCCGATCAGCTCGGCGGCGCCGCACGCGTATCCCAGCCGCCAGCCGGTCATCGCGAAGGACTTCGAGAGGCCGTTCACCGTCAGCGTGCGGGCCGCGAGCTGCGGCGCCACCGTGGCAAACGACACGCACGGCGCGCTGTCGTAGCGGATGTGCTCGTAGATCTCGTCGCTGATGATCCAGATCCCGGGATGGCGCTCGAGTACCGCAGCGAGATCGCGATACTCCGCTTCCGAGTAGACCGCCCCGGTCGGGTTCGAAGGCGAGTTGAGCATCAGCCACTTCGAGCGCGAGGTGATCGCGCGCTCGAGATCCTCGGCACGCAGCTTGAAACCGTCTTCGGGGCGCGTGGGCAGGATGCGCGGCACGCCCTCCGCGAATTGCGCGAGGTCCGCATACGCGATCCACGACGGCGCCGGGATCAGCACTTCGTCGCCGGGATCGAGGGTCGACATCAGCGCGTTGTAGAGGATCTGCTTGCCGCCGGCGCCGACGGAGACGTTCTCCGGACGGCATTCGATCCCGTTCTCGCGGCGGAATTTCTCGACGATCGCCGCCTTCAGCTCGGGCGTTCCGTCGACCGGCGTGTAGTGCGTCTGGCCCGCGTGCATCGCGCGATACGCGGCTTCGATGACGTGATCGGGCGTGTTGAAGTCGGGCTCGCCTTGCGTGAGCGCCACGATGTCCACGCCGGCCGCGCGCAGCTCGCGCACGCGCTGTGTCGCCGCCGCAGAGGCGGTCAGTCGGGCGCGCGCGACGCGTGCGGACAGGAATCCCATGATCTCTACGCTTCCGGACGATGCGCGCGCAGGAACGAGCGCACCTGGCGCACCGCGATCGGGATCAGCTCTTTGGGTTCCTTCCACGGGTAGGGACCGAGCTCCGATCTCGGCGCGAGCATCGCGGTTTCGTACGCCACGTCGTACGGGTGCCCGGGGCTGCTGTCGAGCAGGACCAGCATCGGCGTCTGGCATTTGCGGACGAAGTCTTTGTCCACGGTGAACAGCCAGTCGGGATTGGGAAACATCCTGACCAGGAACTTCTCGATCATGTCGGGCGTGACCTTGGGGTCGCGCTTCATGAGCTCGGGCGCCCAGCTCTTCATGCTGAGCTCGCGCATGTACAGCGGGTGTTCCTTGTTCCAGCCGACGGGCTGCGCCGGCACGGCGGCGACGATCCGGTCCGGCGCGCGCTTCACCATGCCCCAGATGTACGGCGCGCCGATGCAGTAGCCCAGCGCCATGAAGCGTTTGATGCCGAGGTGATCCATCAGGCCGAGCAGGTCGTCGACGTACGAGTCCCACGGCCGGTCGACTTCGAGCGGACCGGTCGACTGCCCGCCGACCGCATTGCGCAAGTCCGTGACGATGACGCGATACTCGTTGCTGAGCTCGGTCATGGCGTTGAACGGCGCGTTGTTCTTCGCCCACGCGATCGTGGAGTTCAGTCCGCCGCCGGCGATGACCAGCAGCGGGAACCCCTTCCCGGCTTCCTCGTACGCGATGCGGACGTTACCTCTCTCGTAGAACGGCATGGCGCCTCCTTTCCGGCTCGGTTGCGTGAACGCGCAGTCGCTACGTTACCAGCTCCAGCCCACCGGCATGCCGTTTGCTGCGAAGTCACGGTCGATCTCAAGGAGATGCGCAATGAACCCGAAGGACAAGGAACACGGCGAAGGCAACTACAAAGCGACGGCCGACTACAACGAGCGGACGAAGAATTTCATCGAGTCCGGCAAGGTAGACGAGGCGGCGCAGAAAGCGAAGCCGAAGAACCAGCAGGAAGCGCGCGAGATGGAGAAGGCGGAGCAGGAAGGCAAGTCCCACGCGAAAGACAAGCAGCAGAAGTAGCCCGGAAGCAGCCAAAGCGCCGGCGTCGAGCCGGGCCCGGCACAGAAGCTCCCGCGGTCAGCCGCGGGAGCTTTTCTTTTTCGCGCTCGGATAGCATCCACGACATGCGACACGGGCGCACCCTGGTTGCACTGGCGCTGTCCGGCTTCGCGGCCTCGACCGCGGCCCAGGGCTGGATGCCCCGGCGCAGTGTCGAGCTCGTCGTCGGTTTCGCGGCGGGCGGCAGCCAGGACCTCACCGCGCGCACCGTGGAGCGGCTCCTCGTCGCGAACAAGCTTACGAACGTGCCGATCGCGGTGGTGAACAAGGCCGGCGCCGGCGGCAGTGTCGCCTACGGCTACGTCAGCCAGCGGCCGGGCGACGGGCACACCCTGATGGTGGCGGGGACGTCGCTGCTCAGCGGCCACATCCTGGGCACCAATCCGTTCGACTACACCGATTTCACGCCGATCGCTTCGCTCTTCAACGACTCCATCGTGTTCTCGGTGAACGCGGCCTCGCCGCTGCGAACCGGCAAGTACCCGCGGCGTCTCAAGTCGATGATCGGCGTGAACGCGAGAGACGTCGAAGAGGCGGTGCAGGAGGTGAAGCGCTGGAGCGGATCGAAGTGGGCCGTGGGCGTGTACGTGAACCTGCCGATCGACTACCCGCTCGATCATCCCGATCTGCATCCGCTGTGGCGCGCGATGGATGAAGAGGGGCTGTGCTACATCCACCACAGCTTCGCCGAAGGCTATCCGGGCTATCGCGACCTGTGGCGCAATCCGTTCCTGGGCCGCAGCGCCTCGCATCCCTGGGGCGCGATGCGGGCGATGGGCGCCTTCTTCGGCGCCGGCCTACTCGATCGCTATCCCAACCTGCGCTTTGCCGTGCTCGAGTCAGGCTTCGGCTGGATCCCTTTCTGGGCGGTGCGCATGGAGGACCAGGCGAAGTACATGGGTTTCGTGGCCGAAGGGCTGAAACACACCATGCTCGAGTACACCACCGGCGGGCGCTTCTTCGCCTCGATCGTCCTTCACGAAGGCGGCAGGATGGTCAAGATGGTCTCGGAGTTCCTCGGCGATCACCTGCTCATGTTCAGCACCGACTATCCCCATCCCGAGTCGCGCTTCCCCGAGTCGGTCGACCTCGCCCTGGGCTGGAAAGAAGTGAACGCCGGGCTGATGCGCAAGATCCTATGGGACAACGCCGTCAGCGCCTTCGGAGAGCCTTGAGAATCGATTCAGCGCGTCACCACGCGTAGCCGACACCCGCCCCACCGCGCGGATCGGCGCCGCCGCGCATCTTTCCGCCGAGCGTCGAGATCACGTGCGCGCGCGACATCATCGGCTCGAAGCTGTGCGGGCTGTGCACCACCTTGTGGCCCATCGCGCGCAAGCCAGCGACGACCGCGCCCTGGATCGTCGCTTCGGCCTGGATGCCCTTCCCTTCGCAGTGGATGCGCGGGACCGTCACCGCTTCCACCGGCGACATCCCGAAATCGATCACGTTGAGGATCGCCTGCAGCGTCGCGCTGATGATCACGCTGCCGCCCGGCGCGCCCGCGATCAGCACCGGCTTGCCGTCTTTGAGCAGCATCGTCGGCACCATGCCGGTGGTGCGCGCCTTGCCGGGGGCCATCGAGTTCTTGCGGCCCGGGATCGGGTCGAAGAGCTTCATCGAGTTGTTGTAGTTGAAGCCCAGCCCGGGCGTGACGACGCCCGACGCGGTGCCGAGGGTGTGCGTGAGCGTCACCGCGTTGCCGGCGCTGTCCATGGTGCAGATATGCGTGGTGCATCCCGGCGGCGCCTGCTTCTCGTCGCCCAGGAACTCGCCGCGCTTGATCTTTTCCGCCCAGTACGCGGCGCGCTCCTTCGAGATCAGCATCGCGGTCGGCACGTCGGCGAAGCGCGGATCGCCCAGGTATTCGTTGCGATCGACGTGCGCGGCCGCCATCGCGCGCGCGACGAGATCGATGTGCCGCGCCGAGCCGTGGTCGAGCTTGCCGAGGTCGAAGTGCTCGAGGATCTGCAGCATCTGGATCAGCGTCGCGCCGCTGCCCGGCGGCGGGTTGGATCGCACCGTATAGCCGCGATACGAGCCTTCGAGCGGCTCGGAGAATTCAGGCTCGAAGCCCGCGATGTCTTCGCGCGTCACATACGAGCCGTTCTTCTGGAGGTCCGCGGCGATCTCATCGCCGAGCGCACCGTGATGGAACTCGCGCCAGCCGCCGCGCGCGATGCGCCCGAGCGTGCGCGCGTAATCGGGCAGGCGCATGACTTCGCCGACTTCGTAGAAGCGATCTTCGGGATGCAGGTACACGCGCGCGCACTCCTTCGTCTTGGTGAGCCGCGTGTAGCCGTCGGGGATTCCCGGCTGGCGATAGCGCGTCCACACGCCGGTGAAATGCGGCGTCACCGTGATGCCTTCCTCGGCCTGCGCGATCGCCGGCGCGAGCAGGTCGGCCCACGGCAGGCTGCAATGCTTCTCGTGGAAAAGGCCGAAGCCCGCGGGCGTGCCGGGCGTCATGATCGAGGTGTAGCCGATCTCGCTGCGGTAATCGTCGAAGAGGCTGTAACCCGAGATCTCGGTGCGGCCCTTGAGATCGTGCTGCCACATGTCCGGGCGGACTTTCGATCCCGCGCGGTTGTAGAAGTCGACCATGCCGCTGCGACCCTCATCGGCGCGGTAGTAATGCAACGTGCCCATGCCGCCGATGCCGCACATGAACGGATCGCTCACCATCTGCGAGAAGGCGGTGGCGATCGCGGCGTCGAAAGCGTTGCCGCCTTTGGCGAGGATGGCCGCGCCGACATCCGCGGCACGGGGTTGGGGACAGACGACGACACCTTTCATGAGATGAGCCTTTCACGGGAATCAGGTAACGCTAGCACGATTCCGGTTCACTCTGTCCGCCTCCGATCGCTGTGTTTTCCGATGCGCACCGAGAGGCGGCTCTTCCCGTTCGCGGCAGCGTAGTCGATCGACTTCGCGAGGTGCTTCACGATGGTCGATCCTAGATCGTCCGGCAGCCGGTCGCTGTCGAGGGGATTGCCCCGGTCGCCGTCACGCTCGCAGATCACGTCGAGCTCCTGCGTCTCCTCCGAATACGAGACGGTCAGGTCGAGCGGAACCTCGCGCAGGTCGGGCATGTGGATGTTGATGAGCTCCTCGACGGCGAGCAGGAGGTCGTGCCGCGTCGTGCGCCGGATGTGCCGCTCGCAAAAAGCGTCGATACGGGCATTCATCGAGTAAAAGTCGAAATCGGGCGAGTCGATGCGGCATCTGTAGGTGCGTATGCGATTCACGAACGCGCGCGTCTTCTCGCGCCGCGGGTTGTCGAAGATCTGTTCCGGCGTGCCTTCCTCGTAGATCTCCCCTTCGTCCATATAGAGCACGCGGTTCGACACGTCGCGTGCGAACGCCATCTCGTGGGTGACGATCGCCATGGTCATGCCGCCGCCGGCGAGCCGGCGGATCACCGACAGCACTTCGCTCACCATCGTCGGATCGAGCGCGGAGGTCGGTTCGTCGAACAGGATCACTTCTGGGTCCATGGCGAGACAGCGCGCGATGGCGACGCGCTGCTGCTGGCCGCCCGACAGCTCGTCGGGGTAGAGATCGGCTTTCTCCGCGACGCCCACCAGCCGCAGCAGCTCGAGCGCCTTCGCCTCGGCCTCGCGCTTCGCGATGCCTTTCAGCGTCACCGGCGCCAGCGTGAGGTTCTCCAGCGCAGTCAGGTGCGCGAAGAGGTTGAACGACTGGAACACCATGTTCATCTTCCGGCGCACTTTCGCGGCGTCGGTCCTCTTGTCGAGGAGATCGACGCCGTCCACGTGGATGGCGCCGCCGCTCGGGCGTTCGAGGCCGTTCAGGCAGCGCAGGAAGGTGCTCTTGCCGGTGCCCGACGGACCGATGATGGCGACCACTTCGCCTTTGCGAATCTCGGTGGTGACGTCCTTCAGCACGGTGAGATCGCCGTAGCGCTTCGACAGATGCTCGACGCGGATCACGCCGGCGCCGCCTGTCTGCGCCGCTGGCGGCGGTCGGTGGCGCGCTCGAGCCAGTCGAGCCCCAGCACGAGCAGCCACGCGAGCGCGAAGTAGAGCACCGCCACCATGACGAGCGGGAAGAACGCGTCGAAGGTACGGCTGCGGATGATGTCGCTCGCCTTGGTGAGATCCTGCACCGCGATGTAGCCCACGATCGAGGTCATCTTGACGAGCGAGATGATCTCGCCCTTGTACACCGGCAGGATGCGGCGCACCGTCTGCGGCAGCACGACGTGGAGGAACGTCCCCCACCTGGCGAAGCCCATCGCGACGGCGGCTTCGGTCTGTCCCCGGTCGACGCCCTCGACACCGCTCCTGAAGATCTCGGCCGAATAAGCGCCGAAATTGAGCGCGAAGGCGATGACGGCGACGAGCAGCGGGTCGATGTCGATGTCGGCGAACGCGACATAGAAGATGAGCATCAGCAGGACGAGCAGCGGGGTGCCGCGGACGACGCCGATGAAGGCGCGCGCCGGCACGCAGATGAAACGCTGCTTCGACATACGCATCCAGCAGACCAGCGCCCCGAGCAGCGTGCCGAAGAGCGTCGCGAAGACCGAGATGATCACCGTCGCCTTGAGCCCGTCCCACAACAGGAGGTAGCGCTGCTCGTGGATGACGTTGTTCCGGAAGCTCGCCGCCGCGCGCGCGAGGAACGATGCGGGCGGGCTCGCGCCGGGCCCGTCGTAGGCCGCGAGCTTCGTCCTGAGGGCGAAGACTCTCGTGCCTTCTTCGTAGTACGGATCGGAGAAGGCGATGTTCCGCCGGCGCTCCTCGGTGATGAAGAGCGCGCTCACGATCATGTCCACCTTGCGGGTCGCGGCGGCTGCGATGAGCCCGCTGAAGTCGATCATGGAGAAGCGGACTTTTCGGCCGAGCGCCGCGCCGAAACGCTCGGCGAGCTCGATCTCGAAGCCGATCAGGCGGCCGTCCTTGACTGCCGCGTAAGGCAGCGTGCCGTCGCTGATGCCGACCACCAGCTCGCGGCCGGTGCCGGCGTTGCGAAGGACCGGCATGTCGGTCACGTTGCCCTCCATCCAGCGCCCGACCATGTCGGCGTGCACGCCGCTCGCTTTCAGCTCCGCGAGGAAGCGGTTGAACTCGGTCCGCAGGGCGTCGTTCTCCCTGGCGAAGCCCACGCCTTCGGGAAAGGAGAACAGGGTTTCTCCGAGCGTGCCGAGCGTATCGTCCTGCCGCAGGATCTCGCGCAGCGCTTCGGCATCGCTCAACGCGGCGTCGACCTTGCCGGTCTTCACCGCGAGCAGGAGGTCGGCGGGCGAGCTGTACTGGAGGAGCGTCGCGCGCGGCCAGGTCTTCCGGACGTAGTCGACGTGGGCCGAGCCGAGCAGCGCGCCGACGCGCTTGTCCTTTAGGTCGTCGACGTGCGCAAGCTTGGCCGGCGCCGCCGCCGGCGCAGCGCCCGCCGCGAGCGCGAGCAGCGCCGCCAGCAGCACGAGCGATGTCGAAAAGCCGCTCAGATCCTCTCCGGTCAGCGGCCCGGCCTGAACACCGCGAGGCACTTGGGTGCATTGAACGTCATCGTCTCGACCCAGTCGACGATCTGCGATTTGTAATCGAGCTCGTGCATCGCACCGGCGAGGCAGGTCCAGTTGAGCACCTCCTGCTGGCCGGCGTCTTCCATGCGGGCGAGCGGCGTATCGCGCCACGCGAGATATTTGCCGGCGCGAAGGTGGTCGAGCATCACGCGGTCGGCTTCGAGATCGGGGTACATGAAGTAGTGCTTCTCGGTGAGAAAGCCGTGCGACCAGCTCGACGAGGCCATGAGCACGACGCGCCACGGGCTGTCTTTCAGCACGCGCGCGGTCGCCTGCCCCATCTCGAAGCAGCGCTTGGGCGACGGGGACGGCGGATCGGGCTCGTCGGAAAAGCGCGCGCCGCCGCCGCGATTGCGAATGACCGAGCTTCCGTAGCAATTCACCGCGACCGGCACGACCGGGACGTCGAAACCTTTACGGTCGAGGTCGAGATAGAGCAGCGTGTTCGCGAAGGCGTGTCCCAGGCCGTCCTCGTGCAGCGGCTTGTAGGCATACGACATGTCGATGCCTTCCTCGAGCAGCCGTCGCGCGAGATAGCGTCCGGCCTTGTGGTGACCGGGCTGGATGAACGTCTTGTCGGCGGGCTCGTCCCAGATATTGGGCTTCCCGCGCAGGCGCTTGTACGGCTGGTACTTGAGCTCTTCGTACGCGAGCACGCAGAACGGCGGGATGATGTCCTCGCGGAAGTTCTCGTACTGGTCGTCGCCCCACATCACGATGAAGTCGGGACGGAACGCGTCGATCTCCTCGCGGATCTTGCGGAAGGCGCTCAGCACGCGCGCGCGGTGCGCCTTGTGCGAGGTGACGCCTTCGTCGTCGCCCCACTCGGCGCGCATCGGCTCCGGCCAGTTCGCCGGATCGCGCATACGCTCCGGGATGCGCGGATCGGTGTGCAGCATGCGCGCGAGCGGCCAGGCCTTGTGTTCGTCCGGGACCATCCCCGGCGGATAGTGCGTTGCACCGATGCCCAGGATCTCTGCCATGGCGACCTCCCGCGTGTGGGGCAGGACATCATAGCGCCCGACGCACCTCTGCGCGTGGTCAAATAGGGCATGAAGTTCAAGCGCATTTCGCCGCAATTCATCGCGGCTCTGGGCAGTCCGGACGCGAGCTCGGGGAGCGGCGCGCAAACGTGGGGTCTGTGGCCCGTCGACCCGGGTCCCAGAGGCGTGCGCCTGCACAGCTTCGAACGGTTGAAGCAGGCCGGCGGACTCGCGCCGGCAGGATGGAAGCTCGACGGGCCGCACTGGTGGGTGGAGGAACACGGCCTGATCATGGAGCCGCCGCTGTTTCCGGTCCCTCCCGGTAAGTACCTGGTCACGGGAGACCGCGACGTGACGGCCGTGCTGACCATACATCCTGCCGACGCTAACGGAGACAGCCGGTGGACGCTCGACGATCATGCGACGCTGCACGACGTGACGCACCTGCCCTGCCGCGCGGCGCGCTACACGCCGATGAGCGATCCCTCGTGCTTTCCGGCCAACATACCGGAGACGGCGTTCCCGGTCGCCCCAGGCGGAGCGATGCCTCCGGTCGAAGGCTGCGAGAAGCAGGACTATGCCGTCGTCGTCGTCATCGGCGTTCCGGAGTAACCCATGCCTGTCACACGAGTGGAGATCGAGGCCCGCGGGCCGCTTGCCGGAGGACGATCGTTCGGCGCGAGCGGCGCTTACGAATACCTCACCGGCGTGCTGCATTTCGCCTCGAACCCGAAGCATCCGGGTAACGCGACGATCTGCGACCTGAACCTCGCGCCGACGAACCGCGACGGGCTCGTCGAGCACCGCGCGCAATTCCATCTGCTGAAGCCGTCGGATCCCGAGCCGCGCGGCCGTGTGCTGATCGACTCGATCAATCGCGGGAACCTCACCGCGGTGCCGACGTTCAACAGCGCGCCGCGCCGCACCGACGGCAATCCGGACATCGACGTCGGCAACGGATTCCTGTTCCGCAACGGTTACAGCGTGCTGTCGATCGGCGTGCAGTGGGATCCGCCGGAGTCGCCCGAGCGCATGCGCGCGTGGTATCCCGAGGCGATCGAGAACGGGCAGCGCGTGCGCGGGCAGAGCTTCGTGCAGTGGTGGCCCAACAAGCGCGTGCAGCACCAGCTTCTCTCGGATGCGGGTCACAAGCCCTACCCGACGGCCGACATCAGCGACACGAACGCAGTGCTCACGGTGCGCGACCATCAGGACGGCGAGCCGACCGTCATCGCGCGCAGGCGCTGGCGCTTCGCCAGGCGGGGCGGCGAAGGCGTCGAGCCGAGCGCCGATCACGTCTGGCTCGAAGGCGGTTTCGAGCCCGGCAAAGTCTACGAGCTCACCTACACCGCGCTCGGTGCGCCGATCGTCGGTCTGGCGTTTCTCGCATATCGAGACGCCGCGAGCTTTCTCAGGCACGGCACGACGGCGGAAGGCAATCCGCTCGCGGGCGCCATCGATTACGCCTACGGCTATGGCCAGAGCATGAACGGCCGCTGGCTGCGCGAGTTTCTCTATTGGGGCCTGAATCGCGACGAAGCGGGCCGCATCGCCTTCGACGGTCTGCTCGCCAACACCGGCAGCTCGCGCCGCGGCGAGTTCAACATCCGTTTCGGTCAGCCCAGCACCAACATCCTGCGTGCGCCGGGGAATACCTATCCTTTCGCGTACGAAGCGACGCCTGACGCAGCGCTCGACGACAACCGCGGTCTCCTCGACCGCTCGCGTGCCGACGGCTCGATGCCAAAATTCATCGCGACCAATTCGGGCATGGAATACTGGTGGAGCGGCGCATCGCTCGGACACACCACGGTCGACGGCCGACGCGATATCGAGCCGCCGCAGGACGTTCGCACCTATTATCTCTCGGGCGCGCAGCACGGACCCGGCGCGCTGCCGCTGTCGAACCGCAATCCCGACGGGTTCCTCGCGAAGCAGCCGTTGAACACGCTGGACTATCGGCCCGCGATGCGCGCAGCGCTCACCGCCCTCGATCTGTGGGTGCGCGAAGGCGTCGTTGCGCCACCCAGCCGCGTGCCGCGGATCGCAGACGGTACCGCGGTGAGCCGCGAGTCGCTGAAGTCTTCGTACACGCGGATCCCCGGCTCGGCGTGGCTTTCTCACCTGCCCATGCGGCTGCGCATGGATTTCGGTCCGCACGCGCGCGCCGGCGTCGTCCGCTATCCGCCGGTGGAAAGCGGCGCCTATCCGACGCTCGTATCGGCGATGGACGAGGACTGCAACGAAGTCGCCGGCGTCCGCTTACCGGACGTCGCGGTGCCGCTCGCGACCTACACCGGATGGAACGTGCGCCACGAAGAGATGGGGCAAGGCGGTCTCATGACTTCGGGCGCGCCGTTGTTCGGCACCACCCTGCCTTTCATGCGCACGCGAGCGGAGCGCGAGGCGAGCGGCGATCCGCGCAAGTCGATCGACGAGCGCTACGCCTCGAAAGAGGATTACCTCGCGCGCGTGCGTGCCGCGGCGCAGACGCTGGTGCGCGACCGCTATCTGCTCGAAGAGGATATCGAGCCCGCGCTCGCCGTCGCCGCGAGGAAGTGGGACGCGTTTCACGGGAGCTAGCCGCGCACTTCCAACACAGGGGAGGCACTGTGAAGCACCTGAAATCGATCGTGGTCCTGGCGGGTCTCGCGCTCGTCCCTTGCGCTCACGGCGCGACCCTGGTGACCGAACGCACACTCTCGCTCGACGGCGCGCTGGAGATCGCGACGGCGGCGCTCGCCGCTTGCCGCCCGCACGGCGTGCCCGTGACGATCACCGTGATCGATCATGCCGCCCGCACGAAGGTCGTGCTGCGGGACGACGGAGCGAACCTGCACAGCAGCGAGCACAGCTTTCGCAAAGCCTATACCGCGCTGACCTACGGGATGCCGTCGGCCGAATACGGCAGCCGCGCCGCGAAGAGCCCCACGAGCGCCGGCCCGCTGCATCTTCCGAACATCACGACCGCGGCCGGCGGCCTGCCGATCAGGGCCGGCAACACGGTCGTCGGCGCGATCGGCATCTCGGGAACGCCGGGCGCCAAGGGCGGCGGAGCGGCGGACGAAAAGTGCGCGCAGGCCGGCATCGACAAGGTCGCGAAGGGGCTGAGCGAGTGACGACCTCGTGCGCGCCCGCTCACTGCTGCGGTATCCCCGCCTCCTTGATCACGCGCGCCCAGCGCGCGATCTCGTTGCGCACGAACTGATCGAACTCCTGCCGCGTCGTCGGCGACGGCGGCATCGAGACATCCTGCATGCGCTTCTCGACCTCCGGCGAGTGCAGCGCGACCTGCATGTCGGCGTTGATCTTGTCGAGGATCGCCGCGGGCGTGCCCGCGGGCGCCATCAGGCCGTACCACGAGGTGACCTCGAAGTTGGGCACCCCGGATTCCTTCATCGTCGGCACGTCCGGCAGCAGCGGCAGACGTTGCGCGCTGGTGACCGCGAGCGCGCGCAGCCGGCCGGACTGCACCGGCCCCGTAGAGAGCGGCCCGTTCGAGATGTTGATCGGCACCTGGCCGCCGATGGTGTCGGTCACCGCCTGGGCGCCGAGCTTGTACGGGATGTAGACGATGTCGAATTTCAGCTGCAGCTTCAGCAACTCGATCGTCAGGTGCGGCGAAGTGCCGGGCAGCGAGGCGGAGTAGCTGAGCTTGCCGGGATGGGCCTTCGCGTAATCGACCATCTGCCGCACCGTCCTGAACGGCGTCGACGGGTGCACCATGATGACGTTGGGCGTCATGCCGATGCGCGTGATCGGCGCGAAGTCGCGCAACTGGTCGTAAGGCATCTTCGCGTAGAGCGACACCGAGATCGCGTTCGACGCGATGTTGGCCTGGAGCAGCGTGTAGCCGTCGGGCGCCGCTTTCGCGACGAACGCGGAGCCCAGCGTTCCGGCGGCGCCGACGCGGTTGTCGACGACGACCTGCTGGCCCCACAGCCGCGTCAGGCGCTCGCCGATGGTGCGGCCCACGATGTCCGGCGAGGAGCCGGCGTCGAACGGGATGACGTAGCGGACGGGTTTACCGGGATAGGTCTGGGCGAACGAACCGCCCGGGTGGATTGCGGCCGCAGCAGCCACTGCGCCGCACAATGCCTGCCATCGTCCCCGCATCACGCACCTCCCTGAAAGAGCGCCGCACGGTGTGAATGACCTGCGGGGACAGTGTAACCGACGGCGTCAGAGAAGGCTCGCCAACAACCGCAGCGATGCGGCGAGCAGGAACAATCCGAACGCGACTTCGAGCCCGCGTCGCGGCACAACGTGCGCCAGCCTCGCGCCGTATGACGCGGTGAAGCTCGCCACCGGCGCCATCAGCGCGAACCCGATCAGCGACACGAAGCCGAGCGAGAACGGGGGCAGGCTCGACTGGTGCGGCAGGCCGGCGGCGATGTAGCCGAGCGTGCCGGCGATCGCGATCGGCACCACGATGCCGGCGGAGGTCGCCACGGCCTGGTGTATCGACTTGCCGTACAGCGTGAGCACCATGGTGCACAGCGAGCCGCCGCTCACGCCGGTGAGCGAGGCCATCAGCCCGACCGCGAGCCCGTAGAGCCGCGCGAGCGGATGCGCCGGCAGCTCGTCGCCGAGCCGCCACGATTCGCGGCCGAACAAGAGCTTGCCGGCGATGATCGCGGCCATGACCGTGAACGCGATCTTGAAGACCGACGACGGCGCCACGGTCGCGATGACCGAGCCGACCGCAATGCCGACGACGACGCCCGGCGTCCATTGCCGCACGACGTGCTCGAGCACCGCGCCGCTCGCGCGATGCGCGCGATACGAGCGGATGTTGGTCGGCACCATGATCGCGAGCGAGGTGCCGATGCAAAGCTGCATGTGCACCGCGTCCGGAACCTCGAGCAGCCGGAACACCTCGTAGAGCACCGGCACGACCACCACACCGCCGCCGACTCCGAACAGGCCGGCGAGCAGTCCTGCGACGACGCCACCCGCGAGGATGGCGAGTGCGAGAACGAGCAGCTCGCCGGGTGAAACACCGATCAACTTACTCCACCGGCCACTTGAACACCCTGCTCGCCGTGCCGTGCATCATCTGCTGTATGTCGGCCGCCGGCAGGTACGCCGCGGCGTACTTGCGGATGATGTCGGCGTTCTCGGTATAGGTGCCGCGCGCCTTGCCCATCGTCTGGGTCTGGTCGGACGCCCACATCAGGCGCTCGGCGCCGTACGCCGCGTGCACGCGCTTGATCAGCGGGTGCAGGTCCTCGTATTCGGGCGGCGCGCTGCCCGACACCAGCGGCAGCGACGACACTTTCACGGTCACGTTGGGAAAGCGCGCGAGCGCTTCCATCGCCTTCACCTTGCTCTCGCGCGCCTCTCCCGGCACGGCCCACGCGAAGTGGTCGACGATGAATCTGAGGTTCGGATACTTCTGCAGCACCGGCTCCATCAGCGCGGGACCCGCGCGGGTCCACACGGCCACCGCCATGTCCTGGTCGATGCACGCTTTCCACACCGGCTCGAACGCGCCTTCGGCGAACAGCTTCTGGTGCTCGGCTTCGTTCATCGACAGGCGCAGGCTGCACACGCCGGGCTGCTCCAGCCAGCGCGGCAGCAGCTTGAATTGCTCGGGCAGCGAGGGCACGAACCACGCCATCACCCGAAAGCGCTTGGGATATTTGGCGGCGGCGGCCTGCGCGCACGCCGGGCTGCGATTGGGCGCGACGCCGGCCGGCGAGATGACCGCGCGGTCGATGCCGGCGTCGTCCATCAGCCCGAGCATGCGCTCGGCGGGCATGGGATCGGGCAGGTGGTTATTCCCTTTCGGGTCCCACGGATCCTCGGGCGTGTTCGCGTTCCAGATGTGAACCTGTGCGTCGGTGATCATGCGTTACTCCCCGCGGTTATTGGTGTCGCTTATGGTAGCAGTTGCTACTGAGCGACCTCCGCGGTAATTCCCGCCGCCTTGATCACCTTGCGCCAGCGCTCGGTCTCCGAGACGATCCGGTCGCGCAGCGCGTCCGGCGTTCCCGGCATCGGCTCGACGCCCAAGCGCATGCGGACGGCGCGGCGGGCCGCCTGAAGAACGGCCCGCAAGTGAGCAACCGCGTCGGCCACGTACAGGGCGGCGTGACGATGGGCCTCGGGCTGGCCACGGCGGAAGCGGCGTTGTCCGCCGATTGGATGACGAGCGCGGTGTCAGCCTGGTTGATGGCTCCCTGCGAAGGCGCCCTGATCGAGTCCAGATCCGACATCGTTCATCGTGGAAGGCTTACCAGCGTGGTGCGCACTGCAATCGTCGGCGGCAACGGCCGGCAGGCATAGTCACTGCGCGCGTATGTTGCGCTCGCGTATGACTTTCCCCCAGCGGGCGTTTTCGCTGCGCATGAACTGGCCGAAGCGTTCGAGCGTCATCGCTTCGTGCGCCCCACCCTCGCGTACCAGGCGTTCCTGAAACTCCGGTTGGGCGGCAATACGCCCGATATCGGTATGAAGGCGGACGACGATCTCCTTCGGCAGCGCGGGCGGCCCGAAGAAGGCGTACCAGTTCGACATGTCGTACCCGGGCACGCCGGATTCGGCGAGCGTCGGCAGATCGGGCCAGGCCTGTGTCCGATTCTTGGTCGATACCGCGAGGGCGCGTGCCCGTCCCGCTTTCGCTGCGCCCATCGTGGCGGGTACCGACCCGAACGAGAGATCGACGTCGCCGGTGGAAACCGCGAGGGCGGCCGGGCCCGCGCCTTTGAACGGGATGTGCGTCATGCGTGTGCCCGTGAGCGACATGAACAGCTCCGAGGCGAGGTGTGAGGCTGCGCCATTGCCGCCTGAACCGAAGTTGAGCTTCCCGGGCTGAGCTTTCGCGAGCGCGATCAAGTCGCGCGCCGATCGGACGGGAACCGAAGGATGCGTCACCAGCAGCATGCAGGTGTGCACGAGAAACGCCGCCGGCGCGAGATCGACGAGCGGGTCGTAGTTGAGCTTCAGCAGATGCGGATTGATCGCGATCTGTCCCGAGGTGGCGAATACGAGCGTGTACCCGTCCGGCGGCGCTTTGACGGTTTGATCCACCGCGAGCGAACCGGACACGCCGGGACGATGCTCGACGATGACCGGTTGTTTCCAGGTCTTCATCAGCTCTTGCGCCACCATGCGCGCGAAGAAATCGGTCGCTCCGCCCGGCGGCTGGCCGGAGAGGAAGCGTACCGGTTTGGACGGATACGATTGACCCAGTGCCGCGCTGCCGTGCGCAAGAAGCGCGCACAGGGGTAGCACGCTGACGACGCCGATGGGGCATTTCATTTCGCCTCCTCGAATGGGGGGACCGGGATTCGAAGTGCGGGCGTCTACCGGGTTGATCGGCTCCTGCACGCGTGAAACTAGCACGATACGCCCGGCGGCCGTATGCTGCGCGGAAACGCACGGGAGGTTCGCGATGAAGGCCGAACGCGTGCTGGAGCGACGCCCGCTGGTTCTCGACCAGCGCTCGCGCGAGCGCTACTTCGAGGACGGCTTCCTGGTCGTGCCCGGTTACGTCGGCACCGCCTGGCTGGCGCGGCTGCGTGCGGTGGTCGACGCCAAGATCGAGGAGTCGCGCGCCCTGTCGGCTTCCGACGATCAGTTCGATCTCGCGCCCGATCACAGCAAAGAGAAGCCGAACATCCGGCGCCTGCGCAAGGCGGTCGACCAGCATCCCGAGCTCTGGGCGTTCGCGCAGGATCCCGGCGTCGTCGATCTCGTGGCGGACCTGCTCGGCCCAGACCTGCGCTTCCACAGCTCCAAGCTCAACTTCAAGTGGTCCGACGGCGGCGACGCGGTGCAGTGGCACCAGGACATCCCGGCGTGGCCGCACACCAGCTTCAGCGTGCTCACCTTCGGCGTCTATCTCGACGACACCACCTCCGAGCAGGGGCCGCTCGTGGCGCTCCCCGGCACGCATCGCGGCCCGCTCTTCGAACAGTTCGACGACGACGGCCGCTGGACCGGCCAGCTTTCGGCGCGCGACGTCGCGGCGCTGAAGACCGATCGCGTGGCCGAAATGTGCGGGCCCGCCGGCACGGTGGTGCTGATCCACTGCCGCGTCGTGCACGCGTCGGCGGTCAACCATTCGCCGCGCCTGCGCCCGCTGCTCCTCAACGTGTATTCCTCGGCCGACACGCTGCCGATCACACCCGCGCCGTCGCCGACGAAGAAGACCGGCGTGCTGGTGCGCGGGCAGGAGCCGCTGCACGTTCATTGGGAGCCTTACGAAGCCCGATTGCCGCCGCGCTGGGACCAGGTCGGCTATCGCTCGATCTTCGCCGCGCAGAGCGTCCCGCAAACAGCGGAAGTGAGCTGAACGTGATCAGGGCGCCCGCCGCGTTGTTCTGTCTGCTCGTCGCCGGCGCCGCCATGGCGCAGACGCCGTATCCGGTGAAGCCCGTTCGCGTGCTGCCGCCGTTCGCGAGCGGCAGCGGCTTGATCGCCGGCGAGGCGGCGCCGCAGCACGCCGCGATGAAACGCGTCGGCGATAGCGTCGGCCAGGCCCTTGAACATCTCGCCCGATTGAACGTACGGGTCATTGCGAGGAGCCGCGCACGCGGCGACGAAGCAATCTCGGGGCGCTCGGCCTAACCCGTGCGCCACGGGATCGCCACGGCTCGCTTCGCGAGCCTCGCGATGACACGTCGTTTGGCGACGGCCGTCAAAGACTCAGGCCGCCGTCGAGCACGATCGTCTGGCCGGTCATGTAGTCGGACGCGCCCGACGCGAGATAGAGCGCGAGCAATCCCACTTCGCGCAGTTCGCCGTGACGCTTCAGCGGCACGGTGCGCTTCGCGCGCTCGGCACTTTCCTGCGCGCGCTTTTCGCCCGAGGTCACCGGGTCCGGGAAGAGTCCCGGCGCGATCGCGTTGACCTGCACGCCGTACGGCGCCCATTCGAGCGCCTGCGCCCGTGTGAAACCGACCAGCGCGGTCTTCGCGGCGGTGTAGAGGACGAGCTCGCCGCCGCCTTTGCTCGCGGTCCACGAGGAGATGCTGATCACCTTGCCGCTGCGCCGCTCGAGCATGTGCTTTCCCACTTCGCGCGTGCAGAGTATCGCTTCGGTGAGGTTGATATCGATGACGAACTTCAGCTCGTCGTCCGAAGCCGCCTGCGATTCGCTCTTGTCGGGCAGCGTCACCAGCGGCTTGCGGATCGAATCGCCGAGCGCGTTCACCAGCACGTCGATGCGGCCGAACTTCGCCAGAACCGCGTCGACCGCGGCACGCACGGTGTCGGGCTTCGTCACGTCGGCCACGATCGGCTCGACCCGCCGGCCCGACGATCGGGCGATCTCGGCGGTGAGCGGCTCGACGTATTTCGGCGTGAGCGCGTTCAGCGCGATATCGGCGCCGGCGTGCGCGAGCACCTGCGCGATGCCTTTCCCGATGCCCCGGCCCGCGCCGGTGATCAAAACCACTTTTCCGGTGACGTCGTACTCGGCAGGCAGCATGGCGGAAGCTCCGTGTCGGGATTCGTTGTGCGGTCTCACCACGGCGGCCGGTTGTAGTACGTCGTATAGCAGTCGCCGTCGAGGCAGATCATCGGGTCGCGCCTGTTCTTGGGGTTGTTGCGCTTCTCGAGCGTATAGCTGTTCGTCTGGCCGCTGCGCGACTGGGCGGTGATGCGGTTGCCGGCGACGCTCCAGCGGCCGGAGTCGGCGGACTGAGAGCTGGTGCCGCCCCACATGCCCGGCGCGTTCGCGCTCATGCTGCCCTGGCTCTGGTAGGTGTAGGTGCCGTCGGCGCGCAGGTCGATGCACGTCATGCGCGAGGAGCCGCCGCCCGAGTTGGCGGTGAAGTTGCTGCCCTTGCACCAGCGCCCGACGAGATCCTGGCCACCGCCGCCGGACGAGCCCTGGGCGGAAGCCTGAGGTGTCGCCTTGGCCATTTTGGCCGCCGCCTCGGCCGCCGCGGTGCCGCGCGTCATCGTCACGATGCCCGGGAGGTCGCCGCCCGAGACCGTCAGGCTGTCGGGCCTGGCATCGAACGAATAGCTGACGACATCGGCGCCCTGCTGCTGGACGAGCAGCAGCCTCATCAGGGTCTGCCACTTCATGGGCTTGCCGTTGACCGTGCCGGTGCCGTTGGGCTCGAAGGTGACGGTCAGCGGCTGGCCGTCGACCGCGGCGGACCAGGTGCCATGGAGCGCGGGGTTGGCGAAGGCCGGCGCTGCGAGCACGAGACCGAGGACGATCACGGCGAGGAATCTCATCTTTTTCTCCCGTCACGACTTATCGTAAGGTTACATGGCGCAACCGGCGGAGGTGAACCCACATGAAATACGGCGTCGCGATCTTCTTCACCGACTATTCGATCTCGCCCGTCGACATGGGCACGGCGCTCGAGGCGCGCGGCTTCGAAAGCCTGTGGGCGCCGGAGCACAGCCACATTCCGTTGACCCGCAAGTCGGCATATCCCAAAGGCGGCGAGCTGCCGAAGGAGTACTACGACGTCATGGATCCTTTCGTGACGCTGGCCGCAGCCGCGACGGCGACGAAGACGCTCAAGGTGGGGACGGGCATCTGCCTCGTCGTGCAGCGCGATCCCATCCAGACCGCGAAGTCGGTGGCGAGCCTCGACCGGATCTCCGACGGCCGTTTTCTCTTCGGCATCGGCGCCGGCTGGAACGAAGACGAGATGGCCAACCACGGCACGACCGATTTCAAAGGCCGCTTCAAGCTGATGGAAGAGCGCGTCCAGGCGATGCGCGAGATCTGGAGCAAAACCAAGCCCGAGTTCGACGGCGCGCACGTGAAGTTCGGACCGATGATGACGTGGCCCAAGCCGGTGCAGAAGCCGCTGCCGGTCCTCGTCGGCGGCGAGTGGCCGCACGGCGCGCGGCGCGCCCTCGCGTTCGGCGATGCGTGGATGCCGCACGCGCTGCGTCCCGCGTACGGCGAGAACGACGTCCTCATGCATTTGCCCGCGTTTCGCGAGATGGCGAAAGCCGCAGGTCGCGAGTCGATTCCGATCACCGCGTTCAATCCGCCGGCGAAGCCCGATACGTTGCAACGCTATCGCGACGCCGGCATCGAGCGCGTCGTCTTCTCGATCGCCGCGGAGGACAAGGACAAGACGCTCGCGACGCTGGATCGATTGGCGGGCGCGATGAAGCAGACCGGCTGATTCGTCATTCCGGACCCGCCGCCAGGCGGAGGTGATCCGGAATCCATCCTGACGTTCGCCGCTAAGGAGAAAACATCCCATGGCCACCGCCTCCCACGACGACAGCCCCACCGCCGCGCGCGTGCGCGACCCGGGGATCCGCGCACTCTACAAACAAGAGAACCGCTGGCAATCGTGGCTCGACGTCGAAGCGGCGCTCGCGCGCGCGCAAGCCGAGCTCGGCATCATCCCCAAGGAAGCCGCAGCAGCGATCACGCGCAGCGCGAAGTTCGAGCTCATGGACCGCGCGCGCGTCATGGAAGGCTTCGCGCGCACCGGTCATACCATCGTCCCGCTCGTCTGGGAGCTGTCGCGCGTGGTCGGCGAGCCGCACGGCGGCTGGGTGCACTGGAGCGCGACGACGCAGAACATCACGCAGACCGGCGATCTCGTCGTGCTGCGGCAGGCGCACGCGATCTTCCTGCGCCTCATCGGCGAGACGCTCGCCTCGATGGCGGATCTTGCCGAGCGCGGCGCGGAGATGGCGATGCCGGGTCGCACGCACGGCCAGCACGCAGTGCCGGCGACGTTCGGCTTCAAGGTCGCGGGCTGGATCGACGAGCTGCTGCGCCACGTCGAGCGCATGCGGCAGGCCGCGCCGCGCATCTTCGTCGCGATGCTCGGCGGCGGCGCGGGAACGTATGCGTCGTTCGGCGAAGACGGGCAGAAGGTGGCGGCGGGCATGGCGAAGCAGCTCGGGATGCAGCCGATGGCGGTGCCTTCGCGCGTGATCTACGACCACATCGCCGAGAACGTCTGCCTCCTCGGCCTGCTCGCCGCGACGTGCGGCAAGATCGGGCGCGAGATCTACACGCTCATGAAGACCGAGTACGGCGAAGTCGAGGAGCCCGTGCCGCCCGGCACCGTCGGCAGCTCGACGATGCCGCAGAAGCGCAATCCCAAGCTGTGCCAGGACGTCATTGCGGCCGCGGCCGAGATCCGCTCGATCGTGCCGCTCGCGCTCGAAGGCATGCAGGCCGAGCACGAGGCCGACCGCACCAGCAGCGTGATCATGAAATCGGCGGAGTCGCGCGCGTGCATCGCAACCGGCGACATGCTCGTGCGGCTCGCGGAGATCGTGAAGGGCCTCACGCTCCATCCCGAGCGCATGCGCGCCAACCTGGAGCTCTCCGGCGGTCTCATCATGGCCGAAGCGGTGATGCTCACGCTCGGCAAGAGGATCGGGCGGCAGCACGCGCACGACGCGTCTACGACGCCGCGCAAGCCGCGTTCGTCGAAGGCAAGTCGTTCTCCGCAACGCTCGCAGCGGACAAGCGCGTGACCGATCACCTGTCGCGCGCCGAGATCGACGCGCTCATCGATCCCGAAGCGTATACCGGTCTCTGTGACACGATGGCGCGCGATGCCGCCGCGAGAGCGAGGTCGGCGGCAAGAGAGATTGTGACGCGCTAGCGATTCCGCGGGCCGCGCTCAGTTGCCCAGCTTGAACGTCATCGGCACGAGAACCCACGCACCGACCGGTGTATCGCCGCGGCGCGCCGGCGTGAATTTCCAGCGGCGCACCGTGTCCTGCGCGGTGGTGTCGAGACGGGTGAAACCGCTGGAGGTGCGCACCTGCACTTGCTCGGGCAACCCATTCTCGTTCACGAACACGCGCAGGATGACTCGGCCCTCCTCGCCCATCTGACGGGACACCAGCGGATATTCCGGCCCCGGATTGTTCAGATAGGCCGCGTTGAAGCTGGGCGGAATCACAGGGGCCGGTGGAGCGGGCGGCGGGGCGACGGCGACCGGGGCCACCGGCGCCTCGATCGGCGGCAGCGGCACGGGCACTGGCAGTGGCGGCGGCGCGGTAAAGGTCGTCGGCGGTGCTTCGGGCTGCGCCGCGATGATCGGCGGCTGCGGCGCGGGCGTCGGCTTGTGCCGCACCTGGGGCCTGGGCGGCGGAGGCGGCGGCTTCGGCGGCGGCTCCACTTTCTTCGGCGGCGTGATCAGCGTGGTCATGATCGGCGCTGCCGCGATGATCGCGGTACGCACCGACGCGAATTGCAGCAGCGCTGCGACGAGCGCGATATGCAGCGCGACGACGATCGCTATGCTGGCCCATTTCGACGAACGTCCGGCAGTGCGCCAGTCGGTGGGGAAACGCGCGCGGGACACCGCAGCCATGGCTCCGCGTGAATCCGGACTACAGCGGAAGCGACGTCGTGGTTACCGGTTGCATCCGGGCTTTCCTTCCTGGCCGACGGGCGTCTTCTCCGACTGGTGATAGACCGCCGTGCCGCGCTGGTGATTGTCGGACGCGCTGGTCGGGTCGTTCAGGCTGGGTATGACCGGAATGCCTTCGGGAGCGTTCCGCGCCAGGAAGTAGCCGCCTACTTCGCTGCCCGTCGTCCCGCTCGGCGTCACGACTTCCACGCAGCCGAGCGGACGCTCCGCGTAGATGCCGTCCTGCGGGTGCTGCCGGTCCACGGCCTGGCCACGCACGCTGACCTCCGGCATCAGGACCTCTTCCTGCGGCGTGCCTCGGGTCGCGGCGAGCGCTGACGTCATCCCGATGGCGATCGTCGCTCCGGCAACGAGCGCAATGCGCTTCATCGGGGTTCGGGATCGGACCTGCAGACTCATAGGCCGCATCCGGGTTTTCCTTCTCGACCGGGAGGCGTCGCGGGATGTTGTTCGTACGCGCGCCTTCTCCCGAAATCCGACGCGCTCGACGGGTTGTTCAAATCGGGGATGACCGGTGTGCCTTCTTTCGCACGCGCCGCATTCGCGAAGGCGAACCCCGCGACGGGGGCACTGGGCGTGACGACTTCGGCGCAGCCGATCGGCGGCGACGAGTAGGTGGGGTCCTGCGGGTGGTGCGGGTGCAGCGCGGGCTGGCCGCGCACGTTGACCTCCGGCATCAGGACTTCCTCTTGCGCGGCGCCTTGCGAAGCGTCGGTGGCGAGTGTCACGACGAGAGTGACGGTCGCCGCCGCCAGGAACGGACTGAGCTTCACGTCAGATCCTCCCTGCTGATTGTTGTTAGCACCTTTACAGCCGGGCAATGGGTTCAACCCTGCGGTTGACTCATCGTTGTCAGGGCTAGGATGACATACGCGTGGACCTGCGTCAGCTCGCTTCCCACGATGCGGACGGCACGACTCGCCTCAGTAATAGATCCCAGGCGTGGAACCGCCGTCGACCGCGATCACCTGTCCCGTGATCGCCGCCGCATGCGGCGAGGCGAGGAAGAGCACCAGCGGCGCGATGTCCTTGGGCTCGATCAGGCGGCCGATGGGGAACTGCTTGACGAAGCTCTTCTCGGCCTCGGCTTCGCTCACACCGAGCTCCTTCGCGCGCGCCGCGAGGCGCTTCGGATAGCGATCGGTCTTGGTGAACGGCGGGTGCACGGTGTTCGCCGTGATGCCTTGCGACGCCACGGTCGTGCTGAACTGCTTGACGAAAGCCGTGATCGACGAGTTCCCGAGCGCGCTGGGCAGCGCGGTGGCGCCTGCATTGCGCGAGGCGGTGCCGGCGATGCAGATCACGCGGCCGCGGCCCGATTTGCGCAGGTGCGGAAGCGCGGCGCGGCAGCAGCGCATGTACGCCAGCGTCTTGCCTTGCAGCCGTTCCATGAGGCCGTTGTCGTCGAGCGTCTCGATGTTGCCGCTGACCGAGGTCGACGCGTTGTTGACGAGCACGTCGAGACCGCCGAACGCATCGACCGCCGCCTGCACCGCGGCGAGACAGCCCTCGGCGGTGAAGAGATCGACCGCGACCGCTTTCGCCTTCACGCCCTTCGCGGCGATCTTCGCTTCGGCTTCGGCGAGCGCCGCCTTGTCGCGGCCGCAGATGGCGACGTTCGCGCCTTCCTCCGCGAACGCGAGCGCGATGCCGAGCCCGACGCCGCGATTGCCGCCGGTGACCAATACCGATTTCCCCTTGAGATCGAGATTCATGTGCTGCTTCCTTTCATTTCGTTGTGCTTACGATGACTACGCTGCGCGCCTGCGCGGTGAGCAGGCAGGCCAGAGCCGCGGCGGTTACGACCGAGAGGCCGGCGAACGCGACGGCATAGCGCCCCGACCAGGCGTACGCGTTGGCGACGACGAGCGGCCCCACCATCTTGCCGATGTTCACATAAAACAGCGCCCCGGCGGTCGTGCGGCTGACGAGCTTCGACGGGACCAGCCGCGCGACTTCCGCCATGAAGGCGCCGTTCCAGCCGCTCGCGGTCGAGCCGAAGACGAAGAAGACGAGGCACGCGAGCGGCAGCGGCCACGCCGGCGTGACCAGGTAACAGGCGAGCGCGGCCGCGATCATCACGCCGCAAAGAATGGCGAGCGCGCTGTAGCAGCTTCGCGTCACGTCGGCCATCCAGCCCCAGAACACGCGTCCCGCGGCGCCGCCGACTTGCGAGGCCGTCAGCACCAGCCCTGCCGCGATGAGCGAATAGCCCGCCTCTTCGACGAACAGCACGACGGTGAAGGTCGTGAGCCCGATCTGCGGGATCACGAGGAAAGCGCCCGCGACGGCCAGATTGCGCAGCGCGCGCTGGCGCCAGATCGTGGTGAGGCCTTCCAGCGGGTTGACGACCACCGGTGCGTCAGGCGTGCGATCGTCGTCCCAGCGCGCGCGCTTCGTTTGAAGCACCACGATGAGCGCGGCCAGCATCGCCGCGCTGACGGCGAGCGCCCAGCGCCAGCCGAACAGCGTGGCCACCGCGGGCGCGATGAGCGAGACGCCGATGCCGCCGATCGGCACGCCGGTCTGCTTCAGCGAGAACAGCACGTTGCGCCGGTGCGCCGGCGTGTAGCGCATGAGCAGATGCGAGGCTGCGGGACTCAGCAGCCCGTAGCCGAGGCCGAGGAAGATCGCGGAGGCGAAGAAAAACGCGGCATGCGGCCCGGTCGCAATCAGGCATCCCGCAGCCAACAGCGCGAGGCCGGTCTGCGTCACGCGGCACGCGCCCCAGCGCACGCTCAGGTTCCCCCCGAGCAGCAGCGAGACGAGCATCGCGCCCGCGAGGAGGCTGATCTGATAGCCGATCAGCGCAGAAGAGATTCCGAGGTCCGCGCTCGCCGCCGGCGCGAGCGCGGGCAGCGTCATGGTGGCGATCGTGCCGAACGCCTGGCCCGCCAGCATGCTGACGAGCACGAACGCGAAGCTCTGCTCCTTCGCGTCCGGTGCGCCCGTCGCCCCGCTCATCGCTACTTCACGCGCATGCGTTCGACCAGGTCCGGGTCGGGGTCCTGTCCCAGCCCCGGCACTTGCGGCACGGCGAAGTCGCCGTCCTTCGGGATGATCTGATCGCCGAAGGGATTGTCGGTGAAATCGCAGTAATAGCGCTCGATCGGGATCTCGCGCGCGCTCGCCGCGCACACGTGTATCGACGCCAGCAGGCCCGGGCCGAAGTACGGCGAATGCGGCACCACGACGACTCCGTTCGCTTCACCGAGCGCGAAGATCTTGCGCATCTCGGTCACGCCGCCGATCTTGGTGATGCTCGGCTGCGCGATGCCCACGCCGCCGGCTTCGAACAGGCGCTTGAACTCCATGAAGTTCGAGATGTTCTCGCCCGCCGCGATCGGCGTGACGCTCGCGTTGCGCAGCCGCGCGAGGCCGGCGTGATCGTCGGGCGGGTAGATCGGCTCCTCGATCCACGCGAGCTTCATACCGGACCACTCGTGCGCGATCGCTATCGCCTCGTCCACCGTCCACGGGCACGAGCAATCGATCATCAGCGGCACCTTTTCGCCGCACACTTCCTTCGCGGCGCGCACGATGTCGGTCTTGTTCTCGTGCAGCTTGATGTAGCGGTAACCGCGATCGATCGCCTCTTTGGTCTTGCGCGCCACGACCTTGGCATCGCCATAGCGCAGCAGGCTTGCATACCCCGGCAGCTTCTCGCGCGCGCTGCCGCCGAGCATCTTGTAGAGCGGCAGCCCCGCGCGCTTGGCGGCGATGTCCCACAGCGCGATGTCGAGACCCGAGATCGCGAACACCGTCGGGCCGCTGCGGCCGGTGTTGTAGAGGCCGCGATGCAGGTCGGCCTGGATCTGCGCGATGTGCGACGGGTCCTTGCCGACGACGCGCGGTGCGATCAATTGCGCGACGGCGGTGACCGTCGATTGCCAGCCGGCGTTGGAGAAAGCCTCGCCCCAGCCGGTCACGCCTTCGTCGGTGTCCACTCTGACGAGCACGGTGTGCACGTCGCTCTTCGGCAATCCGCCGGCGTGCGGCTGGGCGTCGTCGAGCTTCAGCGGCGTGCGGACGAGGACGGGTTCTACCCGGGTGATCTTCATGCGCGTTCTCCGGATGCGTCGCGCCGCCGATCGAACGGCGCGCGGACGTAACGATGAAAGCCGCAATCGTATCGTTTTTCCGGGACGTCTGACGCCGGAGGCGTCCGCTGCTCCCGCAGCGTTCAGTGCGTGGCGTCGCCCTTGATCATCGTGCGATAGAGCAGGCGCTTCTCGTTTTCGGCGTAATCGGCGGTCGCGGCGTGCAGCGTGGCGCGATCGTCCCAGATGACGAAGTCGCCGGTGCGCCACTGGTGGTGATACTGGAGCGCGGGGTTGCTGGTGCTGTGGTCGTAGAGCCGCCGCAGCAGCGCCTCGCTGGCGGCGGGCTCCATGTCCACGATGTAGTCGGTCATCGTCTCGTGGACATACAGCGCCTTCGCGCCGGTTTCGTCGATCGTGCGCACGACGGGGTGCCGCACCGGCGGCGTGTTCTTCATCTGCTCGTCGGTGAGCGAGGGAACTTTGCGGCCCGGGCGCTGCTTGCCGTAGTAGTGGACCGCCGTCAGCTTGTCGACCTGCGCCTTCGTGTCCGCGTCCAGTGTTTCGTACGCCATGCGCATGTTCACGTAGCGCGTAGCGCCGCCCTTGCCGGGAATGTCGACCGCGTAGAGCACCGTCGCCTTGGGCGGCTCCGCGATGAAGCTCTCGTCGGTGTGGAACATCGTGCCGCGGATGATGCGCTTGCCGTCTTTCACGTCGCGATCTTCGCTCGATACCACGCCGGCCTCGGGATACCGGTCCGAGCGGTAGGACTCCATGTGCTGCACCTTGGGCGTGCCGAAATGGCGCGCGGCATCGAGGAACGCACCGACGTCGCCGAAGCGCTGGTCGCGCACGCAGAGCAGCAGGTGCTCGACGAAAGCCTCGTACAACCGATCGCGGTCCGCCTTGTCGAGCGGACGGGTCAGGTCGACCCCGGTCACCTCGGCGCCCATGACATTGCCCAGCGGCGTGATCTTCATCGGGACTCTCCTTGAATGCGAAGACTGGTTACTGCTGCAGTTCGATACCCGCCTGCTTGATGAGCTTCGACCACTTCGCGATCTCGGCCGCGACGTAGCCTTTGAACGCCGAGGGCGACATCGGCCCGAGCGGCTCGAAACCGATCGTCGTGAGCCGGTCGGAGACCTCCGGGTCCGCAACGGCCATCGCCACGTGCTTCGCCACGGTCTGCACGACGGGCGCCGGCGTGCGGGCCGGTGCGAGGATGCCGTACCACGTCGCGGCTTCGTAGCCTTTCACGCCGGATTCGGAGATCGTCGGCACATTGGGCGCGAGCTTCGAGCGTGTCGCACTCGTTACACCGAGCGCGCGGAGCTTTCCCGCCTGCACGTGCGGCAGCGCCGGCGCGAGCACGCCGAACATGGCCTGCACGCGGCCGGCCAGCAGCTCGTTCTGCGCGGGCCCGGTGCCCTTGTAGGGAACGTGCGTCATGGCGGCGCCCGTCATCGAGCGAAAAAGCTCGGCGGCGAGGTGCGTGATGCTGCCGGTGCCGCTCGACGCGTAGTTCAGCGCGTCGGGCTTCGCTTTCGAAAGCGCGACGAGCTCGGCGACGCTCTTCGCGGGCACGGAGGGATGGACCACCAGCACCAGCGGCCCCGTCGCCACCGGGGCTACGGCGGAGAAATCCCTGGTGAGATCGTACGGAAGCTTCGTCGTCGCCGGCGTGATCGTGAGCGACGCGGTGATGAAGACCAGCGTGTAGCCGTCCGGCGCGGCCTGCGACACGATCTGCGTGCCGATCACGCCCGCGGCCCCGGGCCGGTTGTCGATGACGATCTGCTGGCCGAGCGTATCGCTCATGCGGCGCGCGACGAGGCGCGCCACCGTATCCGACCCGCCCGGCGGAAACGGCACGACCATGCGAATGGCGCGCGAAGGATATTGCGCTCCGGCTTGCGCATGCGCCGTAACGACGTGCGAACCGAGCACGACCAGCGCCACCGCGCCGCAGAATAGTTTTCCCATGCCGCCTGCTCGAAAGCTCATGCCGTCCAGTCCCAGCTCGCCGGTCCGCTGTCGTCTTCGACGATCCGATTGCGCAGCCGCCCCACGCCTTCCACTTCGCATTCGATCACGTCGCCGGGACGCAGGAACCACCGCGATTCGTGCGGCTTGCGGCCCGCGGCGACGCCGGCGGGCGTGCCCGTGGAAATGATGTCGCCGGGCTCGAGCGTCGCCTGCGAGAAATACGCGACGAGCTGCGGGATCTTCCAGATCATCCTGCCGGTGTTGCCGTGCTGGCGCAGCTCGCCGTTGACTCGGGTCGAGATCGTGAGGTTCATCGGGTCTTCGATCTCGTCTTTCGTGACGAGCCACGGTCCCAGCGGACCGAACGAATCGAACATCTTGCCGAGGAACTGGTTGCCGGCGGCGCGCTCGATCTTCAGCACCTGCCGCGCGACGATGTCGCTCAGGACGGTATAACCCGCGATGACGTCGTAGGCGCGCGACTGCGGAACGTTCTTGCAGCGGCGCCCGATCACGACCGCGAGCTCGGTTTCGTAGTCGAGCTCCCGCTCCGCCGCCGGCCGTGCGATGTCGTCGTACGGCCCGGTCAGCGAGGAGGTCGCCTTGATCGAGGCCGAGGGCACCTTGCCGGTATGCGTGAGCCCGTGCTCCGCCACGTGCTCGTGATAGTTGCGCGCCAGGGTGATGAGCTTGCCGGGGCGCAGCGGCGCGTCGAGCACGCACGCACCGAGCGGCAACCGGTGCGCATCGCCGGCCCGTGCCCGCTCGTACACCCGGCGCGCGTGCGCCAGCGCTTCGTCGCCGCCGCGCAGCAGATCCAGGACGCTGGCAGGCAGCGCGACGCCCATGTCTGCCGCCGCGGCGTGTAGGTCGAGCATGGCCTCATCGACCACGGCGCCGACACGCCAACCGCTGTCGCGTTCGTGCTTCGGCCTGTACATCGCGAGGCGCATCGCGTCAGTCCACGCGCGCGCCGGAGGTCCGCACGACCTGCGCGTATTTCTTCAGCTCCGCACCGATGAACTGCGCGAGCTCGTGCGGCGACAGCGGCGCCGGGTCCGCGCCCTCGGCTTCGAGCAGGCGCTTTTTCACATCGGGCTGTTGCAGCGCCCGGTTCGTCTCGCGGTTCAGCGCGCCGACCACATCCTGCGGGGTGCCCGCCGGCGCGAGCATGCCGAACCAGCCGGTGATGTCGTAGCCCGGCAGGCCCGACTCCGCGATCGTCGGCACGCCGGGCAGCGCGGACGAGCGCTTGCCGCCGGTCACTGCGAGCGTGCGCAGCCGCCCCGACCGGATGTGCGGCAGCGAGCCGCCGATGCTGCCGAAATAGCACGACACCTCACCCGCCACGAGCGCGGTATTGGCCGGGCCGCCGCCCTTGTACGGCACGTGCGTCATCTTCGTCTTCGCCATGTGGTTGAACAGCTCCGCGGCGAGGTGCGTGGTGCTCGCGTTGCCCGACGATGCGAACGTGAGATCGGACCGCGCCCTGGCGAGCGCGATCAGCTCCTTGACCGACTTCGCCGGCAGCGAAGGATGCACGACGAGCACGTATGACGCCGTGCCCCACAGCGCGACCGGCGCAAAGCTGGCGATCGTGTCGTAGGGCAGGCTCTTGTAGAGATGCGGGTTGATGACGTGACCCGCGTTCACCGCGAGCAGCGTGTAACCGTCTGCCGCGGCTCTCGCGGCGATCTCGCTGCCGATCGTGCCGCCCGCACCGGGCCGATTGTCGACGACGAACGATTGCCCGAGCGACTCCTGGAGCTTCTGTCCCACCACCCTCGCGAGACTGTCGGTGCCGCCGCCCGCGGCGAACGGGACGACGACGCGGACGGTCTTCACCGGATAGGCCTGTCCCGAGCCTGTCGCAGCGGTCTGCGCGTGCGCGCTCACCCACGAACCGCCGGCCGCGCAAAGCAGCACGCCCAGCGCACGGCGCAGCTTCATGCGAGCGTGCCGATCTCGGCCGGCCCGAGCACCGTCGTGCGCTCGATCAGCCGCCGCTGCGGCAGCGCGTAGTTCGGAACGGCCTTGTGCTGTACCGCGCAGTTGTCCCACATGAGCAGATCGCCGACCTGCCATTTGTGCGTGTACTGAAACTGCGGCTGTGTCGCGTGCGCCTTGAGTTGCGCCAGCAGCGCGTCGCTCTCCTCTTTCGGCAGTCCCACGATGCGTGTCGTGTAGCCCTCGTTCACGTACAGGCACTTCCTGCCCGTGACCGGGTGGCGGCGCACCACGTCGTGCACGACATCGGGCGGCAGCCAGTCGGTGCCGCGCTCGCCGAGTCCCGGCCGCAGCTTGAAGTCCCTGGCCTTCTGTTCGTAGGTATAGCGATAGCTGTGCACCGCCTTGAGATCCGCGATGCGCGCTTTCATCGCGTCCGGCAGGGCGTCGTACGCGCGCGTCTCGCTGCAGAAGAGCGTGTCGCCCAGCGGCTCGCTCCCGTTCATCGGCACTTCGAGCGCGTGCAGCACCGTCGTCCGCGCCGGGCGCTTGAGATAGCACAGGTCGGTGTGCCAGTAGCGGCCGGCATCCACCACGCCGATGGGCTTCCCGTCCTTCTGGATGTTCGAAAGTATCAGGACCTCGGGATGCCCGTCCTTGTTGAACTCCGAGCGGACGTTCACGTCGAGGTCGCCGAAGCGGCGGCTGAAGGCGATCTGCTGCGCCGCGGTGAGCTTCTGCCCGCGGAAGACGATCACTTCGTGCTCGTGCAGCGCCGCGGCGGCGGCCTCGTACGCGGCATCGTCCAGGCCGTTGGACAGGTCGATGTCGAAGATTTCGGCGCCGATCGGCGCAGTTGATTTTTTGACGCGCACGGATAACTCCTCAAAGGCCCGCTGTTCGGTGCGTGACACGCAGCGGCGATGATAGGAGATGCGCGGCGCGGAACTCCAAGAAGCTTTTCGAATAGGGGTATGCGTACGCGTAATACGCGCACATGCATTCCAGTGAGCGGAACCCCGAGCCTGCGGCCTCTTCGCATGCCACACTCGCTTCGAGAGTGCGATAACAACGAGGAGGATTCATGAACGAGCAGAGGCGTGGGCGTTATGGCCTCACGGCGTTGCTGGCGACGATCTGCGCTGTGCCGCTAGCGTCGGCGCAATCGTATCCGGCCAAGCCGGTGCGCATGCTCGTCGGCTTCCCGCCGAGCGGCGGCAACGACGTCGTCGCGCGAGTCGTGGCGACGCGGCTGAGCGAGCGCTGGGGCCAATCGGTCATCGTCGAGAATCGCCCGGGTGCGACCGGCACCCTGGCGGCAAACGTCGTGGCCCGTTCGGCCGGCGACGGTTACACCCTGCTCGCCGGCGCGGTGAGCACGAACGCGATCGCGCCGTTCATGTACAGCAACCTGCCCTACGACGCCGAAAAAGCTTTCGCACCGGTAACCCTGCTCGCGTCGATTCCGAATCTCATCGCGGTGCATCCTTCGCTGCCGGTGAAATCGCTGTCCGAGCTGATCGCGCTCGCGAAGCAGATGCCGGGCAAGCTCTCGTTTCCTTCCGCGGGCAACGGCAGCACCCCGCACGTCGCCGGCGAGATGTTCATGCTGGCGACGTCGGTCAGGATGCTGCACGTCCCCTACAAGGGCGCCGGGCAGGCGATCCCGGACCTCCTCGCCGGCCAGACTTCGGTCAGCTTCGACACGACCGGCACGATCATCACGCATGTGAGGAGCGGCAGGCTGCGGGCGCTCGCGGTCGCGGCGCCCCGGCGATTCCCGGCCATACGCGAAGTGCCCACTACGGCCGAAGCGGGCCTGCCCGGTTTCGAGATGTCCACATGGATCGGCCTTTTCGCGCCCGCCGACACGCCGCCGGCGATCGTCCAGAGGCTGCATTCGGAGATCGCCGCCGTGCTGCGCGATCCTGCGCTCAGATCGAAGCTGACCGACACCATCGGCGCCGACGAGAGCACGACCGCCAGCCCCGAGGAGTTCGCGGCGATCTTCAGGAAGGACCTCGCGCGTTACAAGAAGCTCGTGAGCGCGATCGGCCTCAAGCTGGATTAGCGATGTACGACTACGAACAGATCGAGGTCGAGCGGCGCGGACGGCTGCTCGTGCTGACGCTGAACAACCCGCCGATGAACACGATGAGCCGCACGCTGCATCGTGAGATGGCGTCGGTGTTCTACGAGGTCCAGGGCGACCCCGGGTGCGACGTCGCGATCGTCACCGGCAGCGGCCACACGTTTTCGGCCGGCGGAGACATTCCGCTGATGCAGAGCCGCATCGACGATCCGGAGCTGATGACGCCGAAGAACGCCGAGATGAAACGCATCATCTCGAGCCTGCTCGAGCTGGAGAAGCCGCTCATCTGCCGCATGAACGGCGACGCGGTCGGCTTCGGCGCGACGCTGGCGCTCTTCTGCGACATCACCGTCGCGGTGGATACCGCTCGGATCGGCGACCCGCACGTGAAAATGGGCTACGTGACGGGCGACGGCTCGGCGCTGATCTGGCCGCAGCTCGTGGGCTACGCGCGCGCCAAGGAGTACCTGCTGACCGGCGACCTGCTCGACGCGAAGCGCGCGGTCGAGATCGGTTTGATCAATTACGCGGTGCCCGCGGACCGGCTCGACGAGAAAGTCGATTACTTCGCGAACAAGCTCGTCAACGGTGCGGCCAGGGCCATCCGCTGGTCCAAGACCTGCATCAACATTCCGCTGCGGCAGGCGGCGCCCGCGATCATCGACGCGGCGATCGCCTACCAGACGATCACCAACGTCTCGCACGACCACCAGGAAGCGGTGAACGCTTTCCGGGAGAAGCGCAGGCCGAAGTTCAAAGGTTCCTAGGAGCGCTGGCGCCCAGACCGCTGGAGACCTGGCTCGCGGCTTCACGCAACAGCCTGAGCAGCGGCGCGACGCGCCCCTGCACGCGCGCGGTCGGCATCACGATATTGAGGCTCAGCCGGACGGCGTCGTCGGCGCCGGAGACCGGCGCGCCGAGCGAGCTGATGCCGGGGATGTTGCCGCCGTGCGAGACGGCGTAGCGCTGGCGCCGCACGTTGGCGAGGATGGAGACGAGGTCGCGCTGCGTGTGCTTCACGCGCCGCGCGACCGCCGGCAGCACCGCCTTCAGCTCCGCCTGCGGCAGATGCGCGAGCAGCACGAGCGAGGCTGCGCCGAGGCCGAGGGGCGCCCGGTCTCCGGGGCGGTTGAGACTCATCAGCGGCGCCGGCGTCGTCACCACGTCGAGACAGACGAACTCCTGCTTCTCGAGACTGAACAGCGTCACGCTCTCGCCCGAAGCGTCCGCCAGCGCCTCCATGAACGGCCGGGCCGCCTGGCGCACGTCGAGTGTGTCCTGTGCGATCCCGCCGAGCCGCGCGAACTTGAGCGACAGGCAGTAACGCTGATCCCGCAGGCGAACGAGATAGCCGCTCGCTTCGAGGCTGCTCACCACGCGATGCGTCGTCGATTTCGCGAGCCCGATGCGATTCGAGATCTCCTGCAACGAAAGCTTCGGCGAGGCTGCCGAGAAGCATTCGAAAACCGCCAGCGTACGATCGACACCGCGCATCACCCACATCTCCGCTCTTGATCGACGTTCCAGTCAACGGAACGTCCACTGGTGCACCGGAACCCGTGTCACACTGGGGATTCTCACCCGAAACCCGGCCCTGTGAACCGCAACCCCGAAAAGACCGCCGCGCTGAGCGACATCCGCGTGCTCGACATGTCGCGAGTTCTCGCCGGTCCGTTGTGCGGCCAGCTCCTCGCCGACCTCGGCGCCGACGTGATCAAGATCGAGCGGCCGGTGAGCGGCGACGACAGCCGCGCGTGGGGCCCGCCGTTTCTCCCGGATCAGGAGGGCGAGCCCACGCGCGAGTCCGCGTTCTATCTCTCGTGCAATCGCGGCAAGCGCTCGGTGACGGTCGATCTCGCCACGCCTGCCGGACGCGAGCTCATCCGCAAGCTCGCCGCAGCCAGCGATGTCCTGATCGAGAACTACAAGGTCGGCACGCTGGAGAAATACGGTCTCGGCTATGCGGACCTGTCGGCGATCAATCCGAAGCTCGTCTATTGCTCGATCACGGGCTTCGGCCAGACGGGTCCCTACAGTGCACGACCCGGTTACGACACGATCGTGCAGGCGATGGGAGGGCTCATGAGCATCACCGGCCAGCCCGACGGCGCGCCCGGCGCCGGTCCTGTCAGGGTGGGCATCGCCCTCACCGACACGATGACCGCGCTGTACGCGACGATCGCGGTGCAGGCGGCCTTGTCGCGCCGCGAGCATTCGGGGCGCGGCGAGCACCTCGACCTCTCGCTGCTCGACGTGCAGGTCTCGGCGCTGTCGGCGGTCGCGATGAACTACCTCGTCTCGGGAAAGGTGCCGACCCGCCGTGGGAATCGTCTGCCGACGGTGTATCCGAGCGACACGTTCAGGTGCGAAGACGGTTATGTCATGCTGATCGTGGGGAACGATCAGCAGTTCAGGCGCCTGGCCTCGACGATCGGTCTTCCCGATCTCGCGGACGATCCGCGCTTTCGCACGAACGAGGCGCGCGTGCAGCACGCGGACGCGCTCGCGCGGATCATCGGCGAGAAGCTCGAGGCGCGGCCGGTACGCGACTGGCTCGCAGCGCTCGACGCCGCACAGGTGCCGTGCGCGCCGATCAACGACATCGCGCAGGTGTTCGAAGACCCGCAGGTCGTCGCGCGCGGCATGCGCGTCGAGCTGCCGCATCCGCTGGCCGGCGCCGTCCCGGGTATCGCGAACCCGATCCGGTTCGGCGACGAGCCGATGCAGTCCGACCGTGCGCCGCCGACCCTCGGCCAGCACACGCAGGAAGTGCTCGAGGAAGTGCTGGGTCTCGACGGCGCCGGTTTCGACGCGCTCCGGGCGAGCGGCGCCCTCGGGTAACGAATACAGGGGATCGCATGGATTACTCGTCGTACAAGCACATGCTGTTCGAGCGCCGTGATCGAATACTCACGATCACGCTCAATCGGCCGCCCATGAATCCGATCCACTACGAGCTGCACGAGGAGCTCTCGCGGCTGTGGTACCGGGTGCAGGTCGACCACGAGACCGACGTCGTCATCCTCACCGGCGCGGGCGACACGTTCTCGGCGGGCGGCGACATCCCGATGATGCAGAAGCGCATCGACGACCCCGAGCTCTTCAACCGCAAGAATCTCGAGATGAAGCAGATGATCTTCGGGCTGCTCGAGCTCGAGAAACCCGTCATCGCGCGCATCAACGGCGACTGCATCGGGCTCGCGGCCACCCTCGCCCTCATGTGCGACATCATGATCGCGGTCGACGACGCGCGCTTCAGCGATCCGCACGTGAAGATGGGCTACGTCGCCGGCGACGGCGGCGCGGTGATCTGGCCGCAGCTCATCGGCTACGCCAAGGCCAGGGAATACCTGCTGACGGGCGATCTCCTGGACGCAAAGGAAGCCGAGCGCCTCGGCCTCATCAACTATGCGGTGCCGCGCGATCAGCTCGACGCGAAAGTGAACGCGTTCGCCGAGAAGCTGGCGCGCGGCGCGACCAAGGCGATCAAATGGACGAAGACCGCCATGAACATCCCGCTGCGGCAGCTCGCGCATTCGATGATGGATGCGTCGCTCGCCTACGAAGCCCTCACGAACATCGGCGCCGACCACCAGGAGGCGGTGACCGCATTCAGGGAAAAGCGCAAACCCCGGTTCAAGGGGCGCTAGGGCAAAGGCGCGGGAAGCACCCGGGCACGTACGCGGCTAGCGCTTCGTGCGCGTGGCGGCGCGCCGCGCTTTCGGCTTTCCCGAGAAATCCGCGACCGGCACGTCGTGCGCGGACGATAGGGCAGGCTCGAGTGACCGCAGGCTCCGCGAAACCACGCGCCGCGTGAGGTGCGGGGCGAACATCGTGATGAAGGCGTAGATGAACTCGCGCACATAGCTCCCCTTGCGCAGGCACACATTGACCAGGCCCTGCTCGAAGAGGTGATCGACGTCGAGCGCGCGCAGCGCGGTATCGACCTTGGGGTCATAGGCGATGGCGGGCAGGATCGCGACGCCGAGTCCCAGCGCGACATACTTCTTGCTCACGTCGGCGTCGATCGCGCGCAGCACGATGTCGGGGGTCAGGCGGCGGGCCGCGAACGCGCGGTCGACGCTGCGCCGGCTGCTGAACGTGCTGTCGTAGGTGATCAGCGGATAGCGCGCGATCTTTTCCAGTGTGAGCTTCTCGTCCCCGAGCAGCGGGTGCCGGACCGGCAGCACCAGGCACCGCGGAAGCCGATACGCAGGCAGCGTGGCGAGGCTCTCGAACGCTTCGGCCGTCTGCGTGACGATGGCGAGGTCGGCGCCGGCGGTCGCGACGATCTCGCAGCACTGCGCGGGCGTGCCTTCGCGCAGGCTCAGCTGCACGCGCGGGTACGCCGCGGAGAACTGCTGGATTACCCGGGGCAGCGTGTAGCACGCGTGAGTGTGCGTGGTGGCGATCGAAAGCTGGCCGGTGTCCTTGCTGCTGTATTCGCTCGCGATCGTGCGCAGGCTCGCCGCGTCGTCGAGCATGCGCCCGGCGACGCCGAGCAGCGCTACGCCCGCCTCGGTCACCGATACCAGCCGTCCCCGCTTGCGCACGAAGATGCTGACGCCGAGCTCCTGCTCGAGCTCGAGAATCTGGCGGCTCACGCCGGGCTGCGAAGTGTGCAGCGCCTCCGCCGCGGCGGAGATGCGCAGGCCCTGCTTCACCACTTCCTGGAGGGCGCGGAGCTGTCGTAACGTCATGGCGCTACGATACTAACCTGTCGCGAGGCGAAGTGATCCTGTCGATGCAGAGAGACGAGGCGTGATCGCGGGGCTGCGCACCGCATGCGGAGTGCTGCGCTCGTTGCGCATCTACTACGGCGATCGAGCGCGCCACGCCGCCATGGACAGGCTCTACGCACGCTTCGTGCGCCCCGGCGACCTCGTGTTCGACGCCGGCGCGCACGTCGGCGACCGCGTCGCCGCGTTTCGCCGGCTGGGCGCGCGCGTGGTCGCGATCGAGCCACAGCCGGCGCTGGTCACGACGTTGAGGCTCATGTACGGCCGCGATTCCGCGGTGACTATCGAACCCGTGGCGCTCGGGCGCGAGCCCGGCGCGGTGACGCTCAACCTCAACCTCGACAACCCGACGGTGTCGACCGCGTCGGCCGCGTTCATACGCGCCGCCGACGGCGCACCCGGCTGGCAGGGACAGGCGTGGACCCGAACCGTCGAGGTGCCGATGACCACGCTCGATGAGCTCGTCGCCCGGCACGGGGTCCCGGCGTTCGCCAAGATCGACGTCGAAGGCTTCGAAGCCGAGACGCTGCAAGGCCTGACGCAGACGCTGCCGGCGCTGTCGTTCGAATTCACGACGATCCAGCGCGACGTCGCCGCAGAGTGCATCGCGCGGTGTCGGGCGCTCGGCGCCGGCCGCTTCAACGCCGCGCTCGGCGAGAGCCAGACGTTCGTATACCCGGGCTGGGTCGGCGCCGCGACGATCGAACGCTGGCTCGCCGGCCTGCCGATGGAAGCGAATTCGGGGGATATCTACGCGCGGCTGGGCGAGGGCGATTGAAGCGCGCGGCGCCTTGCCGGCCGTGCGACTCCGGCGCATTGTAGAGCCGCCCGCCCACAATAACGTTCGCCGCCGTTCAACCCGTCAAGGAGGGAACCATGAACGTCTCTCGTCGCGATTTCGCGGTTGCAAGCGCATTGGCTTTCGGCGCTTCCGGTCTCTTGTTCAAAACTCCCGCCGACGCCCAGGGCTCGGACGAAGCGGCTGTCGCCCAGAGCATCGAAGCGCTGCGGCAGGGCATCCTGCAGCAGGACAAGGCGAAGCTGGACCAGGTCGCCGCGTCACAGATCAGCTACGGCCATTCGGACGGACGCGTGGAGACCAAGGAGCAATTCATCAACGGCGTGATGAACCGCAAGCAGACGCAGAAGTCGCTCGCGTTTCCCGAGCTGAAAGTGGCCGTCGTCGGCAACGTTGCCATCGCGCGCCACATCTACCTGGGCGAATCGGAGCTCGACGGCAAGCAGTCGACCACGCGCATCGGCGCCCTGCAGCTCTGGCAAAAGCAGGACGCCGGATGGAAGCTGGTCGCGCGGCAGGGATTCAGGCTGCCGGCGGCGTAGACCGCGTGCTCAGCGCTTCGAGCTCGCGCCCGAGCTTGTCACCGTGATGTGAGAGAGCGTCGTATCGGCCTTCGCGCCGTGCCAGTGGCGCTCTCCCGCCTTGATGTGCACTACGTCGCCGACGGTGATCTCGCGCTGCTCGGTCTCGTTGGCGACGATGCCGCGGCCCGCGGTCACGACGAGGATCTGGTCCGAGTCGTGCGCGTGCCAGCCGGTCGTCGCGCCGGCGCTGAAATTCACCACGTTGCAGCGGAAGTTGTCCGACTGCGCGTCGGCGATGAGCTCCTGCCGCGTGCGCTTCACTTCGCCGCCCGTCCAGCCGTCGATCGCCGTGGCCGTGCCCATCGGTTGTTGCGGCAGATCGTCGATCTTCAGCACACGCATGGCTTTCTCCTTTATCGCGGTTTGAACCCGATATCCCGCGCGACCTTGCCCCATTTGTCGAAGTCGCGCCGGAGCACGTCGCTGAAGTACTCGGGAGACTCGGTGTGCACTTCGAGCCCGAGCGTGTCGAGCTTCTCGGCGACGTCGGGGAGCTTCATCGCGCGATTCATCTCGCGGTTGAGGAGCGCGATCTGCTCTTTCGGCATCTTCGCCGGCGCGATGAAGCCGAACCATCCGCCGTTCTCGTAGCCCGGCAGCGTCTCCGAGATCGTCGGGTAATCGGGATATTTCGGCGAGCGCGTGGCACGCCCTATCGCAAGCAGACGCAGCCGTCCCGACGTGACGTAGGGGTACAGCGAGATGAACGACGAGATCGTGGCATCGACCTGTCCGCTGATGATGTCGGTCGCGATCGCGGACACCGCCTTGTAGGGCACGTGCAGGTAGGTGAATCCGCCCATCGTGCGCAGCAGCTCGACCGAAAAGTGAATGAACGCGCCTTCGCCGTTGGTCGCGAACGCCACCTTTTTCGGATTGGCTTTCGCATACGCGACGAGGTCGTTCACGTTCCTGAACGGAACGCTGGGGTGCACGACCAGCGCCAGGAAGTTCGATACGGTCAGCTGGATCGGCGCGAAATCCCTGAACGTGTCGTAGGGTACCTTCGCATAGGCGAGCGGCACGATCACCATGTTGCCGCCCTGCCCGCACCCGATGGTGTAACCGTCCGGCGGCGCCTGCGCGATGAGCTGCAGGCCGAGCATGCCGCTGGCGCCCGGACGGTTGTCCGCGGTGAACGCCTGCCCCAGGCGCTCGGCAACCTTCTGCCCGATGAGACGCGTGAGGATGTCGCAACTATCTCCGGGTGAGGCCGGAACGATCACGCGCACCGGCTTCGCCGGATACGTCTGCGCGGGCGATGCGCTGGCCAGCAAAGCCGCGGCGGCGGCGAAACCGGCCCGTAGAAGAACTCGGCTCATGTGCTCTCCTCCCCTGGGGTGCACTGCCTGCCGCTATGATGCAACGTAGCGCCGCTGCCGGCCAAGCGGCTACTCGTAGTCCTTCGGGAACAGCGTGGTGCAGCGGCTGGCGGTGGTCGGCTCGGCCAGGACCTCCGACGCGACGGCGCGCCAGCGCGCGTAATGCGCGCTCGCGCGATGCGCTTCCACCGCGGCCTCGTCGCGGTAGACCTCGTAGAAGAAGAACCGGTTCGGATCGCTGTTGTCCTGCAGCACGTCGAAGCGCATGCACCCCGGCTCGTCGCGCACCGAGCACGTCGAATCGTCGTGCGCGGCGGCCAGGAATTTCTCGCGCATTTCGGGTTTTACCCTGAGCGGAACCACCAAGGCATACATCGTCATCCTCCCGTGAGTCGAAGCTCGGCTTCGAGTCGCGCGAGCCATGGGCGAAATTCTTCGAGCCAACGGCGACCCCGATGCCGTAACAGGTAACGATACGCGTCTTGCAGGGCGCGCAGCTTTCCCGGCGCCAAAGGCGCGGAGCGTGTGCTGCGCTTCGCGCGCATCATCCGCTCGCAGAAATCCACGATCGCGCGCCAGTGAGGCACCGCGCTCGCGCCGAACAGCCTAGCGGCCGCTTCCTCCCAACTTGCGTCGGGATCGTATGCGGCCGGGCGCGCCGCATAGTCGAAGCAGGTGGCGAGCGGCAGCAGGCTCAAGCGCTCCTGCACCAGCGGATTGTTGAGATAGCCGTAAACGACCTCGGGCAGCCTAGGGTCTCGGCCGGTCAGCGGCGCGAGGTGCATCTCGTCGCTCATCGCGCAATCGTTGACGGGGTAGTTGTCCCAGAGGATCAGCGGATGCCGCAGCCGCCGCGCGGCCTCGCGCGCGTGAGCGAGCGAGATCGTGCGCGGCACGATGGCCGGACCGGTCCAGACACATGAGACCTCCCGAGGCAAGTGCTTGCCGAGCGTCTCCCAGAAGCACGGCTCGAAGGTTCCGAACGCGCGCGCAAGCCGCGGATCGTCGGTGTAGCGCGAGGGGCAGATCCACCACTCCACGTTTTTCCACGATGCCGGCTGGCGCTCGAGGATCTTTGCCAGCCACAGCCCCTGCGCCCGCGCGAGGCTCCCTTTGTAATGCTTGCGATCTTCCGCGTGCACGAGACGTGAAGGGATGTCGTCGAAAAGAACCGCGAAGGTCCTGACGCCTGCGTCGTAGAAGCGCGCCGCCTTGTCGAGCAGGATCTCTACGGGCTGCGACGCGCAGAACGGCAGGCCCTTGCCCGGATGGAATCCGTAGACGAAATCGATGCGATGGTCCTGCGCGGCGCGGATGAGCTTCAGCAGCGATCGCCATTCGGCGCGCGGATACGGCTCTCTCCAGCGCTCGCGGTGATACGGATCGTCCTTGGGCGCGTAGAGATAGGTGTTCATCCCCCGCTGCGCGCCAAACCGGAACAGCGCCCTGCGATGCCTCATGCTCCACGGCGGGCCGAAGAATCCTTCGACGATCCCTCGGCGTTGAAAGACGGGCCTGCCCAACCGTGCGCTGCCCGTCAGCCTTTGACCGCGCCGGCGGTGAGCCCCGAGACGTAGTAGTCGAGGAAGAAGACGTAGAGGATGACGATGGGAATGGAGCCGAGCATCGCCCCCGCCATGAGCTGTCCCCAGTAGTAGATGTCGCCGCGGATCAGCTCCTGGGTCACGCCGACGCTCGCGGTGATCTCCTCCGAGGACGAGGTGAAGGTCAACGCGTAGATGAACTCGTTCCAGGATAGCGTGAAGGCGAACAGCGCCGCACACACGAGCCCCGGCACGGCGATGGGAAGGATGATGTGCCAGAGCGCCTGGATGCGCGTGCAGCCGTCGACGAGCGCGCACTCCTCCACTTCCTTCGGCACGGTGCGGAAGTAGCCGATGAGGAGCCAGGTGCAGAACGGCACGAGGAAAGTCGGATAGGTGACCACGAGCGCCCACTTGGAGTCGCCGAGCCCGAGCCAGTTCACCACCTGCGCAAGGGGCAGGAACAGGAGCGATGTCGGCACCAGATAGGTGACGAAAATCGCCGTCCCGAGGCCGCCCACGCCGATGAACGTGAGCCGCGCGAGCGCGTACGCAGCCACCGTCCCGATGACGAGCGACAGCGTCGTGGCCAGAAAAGTGACGAGCAGGCTGTTCTTGGCCCACGTCACGAACTCGCTTTCGGTCAGCAGCTTTTTGTAGTGATCGAAGGTGACCCCCTGCCGGATGACGAGAGGTACCGCGGTCCGGTCGTACAGCTCGCGGTCCGACTTCAGCGACGTCGTCGCCATGTGATAGAACGGAAAGAGCGCGAACAGCAGGAACGGCACGAGCAGCAGATGGATGCCCAATTTCTTCCAGTGTCGCCGCTTCGCCACGCTCGCCATTACAGGACCTCCCGCCGCACTGACCTCAACTGCGCCCACACCACGAACATGAGCACGGGGAAGAGATAGAGCGAGATGGCCGCGCCCTCGCCGATCCGCCCCGTCTCCAGGCCCACCTGGCGCGAGAGGGTGGCGAAGAGATGGGTCGAGTTGATCGGGCCGCCGTGGGTGAGCACGTAGACGATGTTGAACTCGCTGAACGTGAAGATCGTCGAGAACAGGATCACGATGCCGAGCACGGGCTTGAGCAGCGGCAGCGTGATGTGCCAGAACCGCCTCACCGGACCGGCGCCGTCAGCCTCCGCCGCCTCGTAAAGTTCCTTGGGAATCGCCAGCAACCCCGCGAGGATCGTGATCGCGAAGAAGGGAAGCCCGCGCCAGATGTTCACGACGATCACGGCCGCCATGGCGTGGTACTTCTGTCCGAGCCAGTTCGGTCCGGGCGCATCCATGAAGTCGAGCGCGATGCCGGTCCAGTTCACCACGCTGTAGAGCGAGTTGAACATCCACCACCAGCCGAGCGTGGACAGCGCCGTGGGGATGACCCAGGGCAGGAGCACCGCGCCCCGGATCCACCGCTTGAACCAGAGCTGCTGGCTCAGCAGCAGGGCGAGCGCGATACCCATCACGAGCTTGAAACCGACCGAGATGCCGGTAAAGACAAAGGCGTTCTGGAAAGTCTGGCGGAAGGCATCGCTCTCCCAGAGGTTCACGAAGTTCCTGATCCCGGTGAACTCGGTGGGCCGTCCGATGAAGGCGTCGGACAACGAGAAGTAGACCGCCATGCAGAACGGATAGGCGACGAGCACGAGCAGGAGCAGCAGGGCCGGCGCCACGAACATGGGGCCGAGGACGCCCTCGCGATTGAGCCACTCCCCCACCCGCAATCCGAATCGCGGCCGGGGGGTCGCGGCGATGACGCCTGCGTGTGCGCTCGCCATGAGGTTGCGCTCCTTACTTCTTCTCCAGGATCTTCTTCATTTCGTTCGCGCCCCAGGCGATGGCATCCCTGGTGGACGTGCCGGTGACCGCCTTGGCGACCATGTTCGGCAGGATGAACGAATTGGTGATGAGCTGGACCTTGTCGCTCGCGGGCGCGGGCCAGCCGTAGCAATGGAACTGAACGCCTTCCTGCCTGAGCGCGGCGAACTTCGGATCGGTCTTGAGCACCGGATGATCGAGCAGGTTCGTGTACGCCGGAAGGTTGAACGCGTCACCCGACATGATGTACTCGTCGTAGACCTCGCGCTTGCCGAGCAGATAGCGGATCCATTCCTTGGCCGGCTCGACGTTCTTCGAGAACTTCCAGATGCCGATGTGGCGCGGCACGTCGGTCTCGTGACGCACGCCGTCGGGCCCGGCCAGGCTCCTGTGGTGATTGATGCCCTCTGCACTGGGGAGCTTGGAGTTGCGGGCGACGATGTAGGCGCTGACCGGGTTGTGGATCCATCCCGCCTTGCCTTGCTGGAGCGACTGGTTGTTGCTGGCGTCGTCCCACGAGAGCACCTCGGGCTCCATGCAATCGCGAAACATCTTCTTGTACCACTCGAGCATCCTGACCGTGTGCACGCCGTCGATGGCGACGGTCTTGCCGTCCTTCTCGACCTCCCTGCCCCCGAAAGACCAGAGCACGGGTCCCGCCGTGGAGATCGAGTCGTAGTTCTGGCTGATGGGGATGCCGACCGGGTGCCCCATCTTCTTCAGCTGCACGCCGACCGTGTAGAGATCGTCCCAGGTGTCGGGAACCTTGAGCCCGGCCTTCTTGAAGAGATCCTCCCGATAGGCGGCCACGAAGAAGGTTCGATACTGCGGCACCGCGCGCCAGATCCCCTTGACCATGGCGGTCTCTTTGGCCGACGCGACCGCCGGTCCGTATTTCTTCTCCATCTCCCTCGCCACGTCGGACACGTCCACGAGCTGCGGCTCGTAGAGCCACGGGAAGTGCATGCGCATCTCGACGACGTCGTGTCCCGCCTGTGTCTGCACCTCGGACGCGTACTTCGCGGCCTGCTGCGGAGCCGCGATATGGTCGATTCGAATCCCGATGCCGGTGTCCTTGGTGAAGCGCTGGCCGATCTGCGCCAGCTTCTTGTCCGAGGCGGGGGCGAAATTGTTCCAGCAAAGGTAGGAAATCTGGCGCTTCTGGCCGAACGCGGGCGGGATGCCCGTCGCGAGTATGCCGACGAGCCCGCCGGTCGTAGTCAGGAAGCGGCGGCGACTGATCTTGTCCATGCGCTCCTCCTCGGGTCGAAACTACTTGATGACGGCTTCGGTCCTGGCGTCGAAGAAGTGGATGCGGTCGGGGATGAATGACAGGCGGATCTTCTCGTGCGGCTGCGTCCTCACCGTGGGCTCGACGCGGGCGACGATCTGCTGTCCGGCGGCCCTCGTGTCGAGCAGGATTTCGGAGCCGAGCGGCTCGACGACCTCGACCACGCTCTCGAACGAGAGCTCCGAGGAATCGGAGCTCGCGCCGACGCGAAGGTCCTCCGGGCGTACGCCCAGCGTGACAGTCCGGCTCGTGTAGGGCATCAGGCTCTGCCGGCTTGCGGCGGGCACCTTGATCCGGATGCCGCCGGCGTCGGCGAAGAGCTCGCCGGTGCCGTCGGTCAGCGTGACCGGGATGAAGTTCATGGCCGGCGAGCCGATGAAGCCCGCGACGAACCTGTTCTGAGGCTTCGCGTAGATGTCCATGGGCTCGCCCACCTGCTGCACGAAGCCGTCCTTCATGACCACGACCCGACTCCCGAGCGTCATCGCCTCGACCTGGTCGTGGGTGACGTAGATCGCCGTGGTCTCGAGACGCTGGTGAAGGCGCTTCAGCTCGACGCGCATCTGCACGCGCAGCTTCGCGTCGAGGTTCGACAGCGGCTCGTCGAACAGGAACACCTGCGGGTGTCGCACGATGGCGCGGCCGACGGCGACGCGCTGGCGCTGCCCGCCGGAAAGCTGGCGAGGCTTGCGCGCGAGCAGCTCCTGGATGCCGAGGATCTCGGCGGCCTCCTGGACGCGCTTGTGGATCTCAGGCTTGGGAAACTTGCGCATCTTCAGGCCGAAAGCCATGTTGTCGGCCACGCTCATGTGCGGGTAGAGCGCGTAATTCTGGAACACCATGGCGATGTCCCGGTCCTTGGGAGGCAGGTCGTTGACGACCCGGTCGCCGATGACGATCTCGCCGGAGGTGATCTCCTCGAGACCCGCGACCATGCGCAGCGTCGTGGTCTTGCCGCAGCCCGACGGCCCGACGAGTACGGTGAACTCCTTGTCACGGATCGTCAGGTTGACGTCCCGGACGGCGTGCACCTCGTCGTACTTCTTGTTGAGCTCCCTCAGAACGACCTGCGCCATGAGGACCTCGCTGTGCGACTACGTTGGTCTGCACACGCCTGGAGCATTTGCACCGCTTCGGACGGCGCGTTCAGGAATCATAGCTGTGATATTGACCGGCTGCTCGGTTATTTCCTGACAGGACCGCGCGACCAGCGCTGATCTAAACCCGCCTGCACCGCAGCAATCTCCTTCAGCCTCGGCAGCACCTCGCGGGCGAAGAGCCCAAGGCTCTTTTCGGTCTCGGCGTGGGTCATGAAGCCCGAGCGGCCGATCATCACGAGGTGGCCGTAACCGCCGACGAAGTCGTAGAGATCCATGATCTGTTTGTAGACGCTGTCGGGCGTGCCCGCGAACAGGATGCCCTGCGCGATCGCTCGTTCGGCGGTCATGCCGATCAGCGCGCCCCCGACCGACGGCTTCATGGCGCTGGCCGCCTGCTGCGCTTCGGCGTTCGTGTCGGCCTTTGGCTTGGTGCGGTAGATCATCGGCGCGGCCTGCGGCGGTGCGACGCCGGCCAGGAACTTGTTGAACTGCGGCGCCGACTTCATGCTGGTGTTGAGGAACCACAGGAGCTTGTCGCCGAGGCGCAACCCTTCGTCTTCCGTTTCGCCCACCGCCACCAGCGCCGCGTAACTGAAGCGGTCGGTCGTCGAAGGCGGCAATCCGGCCTCCGCACGCGCGCGGCGGTTCGCCGCGAACGCCGCGCGCGTGCCTTCGGGCCCGCGCAGCACCAGCGTGTGCACCATGCCGCGGCGGCCCACGTCGGCGGACGTCGACGCGTCACCCGTGGCCGACCACATGCGCGGCAGCGGCCGCTGGTAGCACGGCGGCCAGACGTTCACGTGCCGGTGGGTGAAGTGCCTGCCTTCCCAGCTGAACGGCGCGTCGTGCGAGGTCAGCGCTTTGGAGATGAGATCGATCGCTTCCCAATAGCGCTCGCCGTTGTCGATCATGCTCACGTTGCTCGACGCCGACTCGCTGCCGCCGGATTTCACGAAGCCGATCTCGAGGCGCCCGCGGCTGATCACATCGGCCGTGGCGTATTCCTCGGCGATGCGCACCGGGTCCGGACGCAGCGTGACCAGTGTGCCGAGGCTCAGGATGCGCGCCTTGCGCGTCTGCCGCGCGAGGATCGCCACCAGCATGGGATTCGCGGCGAGCAGCGAGTTGATGCCGGCGTGATGCTCGATCGCGACGACGTTCAGTCCCAGCTCATCGGCCAGCAGGAACTCGTCGATGCATTCCTCGAAGAGATCCGCCGCCACGTTCGGATCGCAGTAGCGGTTGGGCAGGCTCGCGCGCACCGACGGCGCGCGATCGAGCACGTCCTGCGCAACGAAGGGATACGGTATTTCACACTGGTACCAGACGTCCATGGTGTCGGCTCAGTCGGCGAGGAAGTTGCGCACGCGCGCGGCGAGCGCTTCGGGCTGCTCGATCTCGGGATGGTGGCCGGCATTGGCGATGCGCTCGAAGCGTGCGCCGGGAATCAGCCTCGCGTAGGCCTCGCCATACGCGGGCTTCACCACACCGTCGGATGCGCCCCACAGCACCAGCGTCTTCGCCTTGATGTTGGAGAGCCAGCGCTTGAGCTGCGGGTTGTGCATGTAGGGATGGAAGCCGTAGCGGGCGAGCGCTTCCCAGTTGCGCGAGCGGGTGACGAGCTCATCGTCTTCCATGTCGTCGTAGCGCGGCGCGAACTCTTTCGGATCGTGCCAGCTCTTGGCGACGACGTCCTCGGGATGCGCGTTGAACACGTCGAGGATGTCGGGCGTCTCGCGGCCGCTCACCTTGATGCCGAGCGCGTCGACGAGGATCAGCTTGTCGATGCGCCGCCCGGCCTTGATCGCGATCTCCGCGGCGAGCCAGCCGCCGAACGAGAGACCCATCAGCGTGAGCGGCCCCGGCGGCAGCGTATCGATCAAACCGAGATAGAGATGAACGAGGTCGTAGACCGTGCCGAAATCCGCCGGACGCGACGAGCGCCCGAAGCCGGGATGCGACGGCGCAATGAGCTGCGCCTCACGGGCGAGCAGATCGACGATCGCCAGCCGCGGGTCGATGTGCTGGAAACCGTGGAGCAGCAACAGGGGATTGCCCGCGCCTGCGCGCAGGATTTCGAGGTCGACGCCGGCGACCTGTTCGATTCGCGGCTGCATGGGTCTACGGCTCCCCGCCCGATGCGGCATCGGCCCACTGCACGATGCCGCGCCGCCCCAGGTCTTCGATCTGTTGCTCGTCGTAGCCCAGCTCGCGCAACAGGGGGCGCGTGTGCTGCCCGATCTGCGCGGAGGCCTTGTAGAGGCCGGGCGTCAGCGAGAATTCGACGAGTCCGCCGTAACGCAGGTGCGTGCCGACGACCGGATGATCCACCTCGACGCTCAGCGCATTGGCCTTGGCGTGCGGATGGTCCGCATAGAACTCGCCCTCCGTCGCTTCGTCGGCGCGCACGCAGGCGACGTCGGCTTTGAGCAGCAGGTCTTCCCATTCGGCAGCGTCGCGGCCGGCGAAGATCTTTGCGATCTCTGCGATCAAAGCGTCGTCGTTCTCCTCTCGCGCTTTTCGTGTCGTGAAGCGCGCATCGGCCGGCAGCTCCGGCCGCTGCACCGTTCGACAGAATGCCTCCCACTCCTCCTGGAAGAGGCATCCGAGGAACACCCAGCCTTCGCGGCAGCGATAGAGCCGATACAACGCATGGAGCCCGTGAATGTCCGCGTCGGGCACTGCGATCGGAGGCCGGCCGGCATAGTCGTAATACTCGTCGGCATTGGTCCACGCGTTGGCGTTGAGCATCGTGACGCTGACGGGCTCGCCCTTGCCGCTCGCGTCTCGCGCGCGCAGGCCGAGCACGATGCCGGTGGCCACCGCCGCGGACGTGTTCTGATCGGGGCCCCAGTTGGACTTCATGATCCAGCGCGTCGCCTCGGCGATCTCTTCGACGTTCATGACCGTTTCCGGCGGCGGCGGCATGCCCCGGCCCATCTGCCGCATCGCGCCGCCCATGATGGCGCCGGGTATGGGATGCGCGCCCGGCCTGCGCGCATGCCGCCCGTTCGGACCGTAGGTGCCCATCCACGCATAGACGAGGCGCGGATTGATGCGGCGGCATGTCCCGGCATCGATCTTCAGACGCTCGGCGACGCCGAGACGATAGTTGTGCGAGAGCACATCGGCGCGGGCGATCAGCTTGTGCAGGATCTCCTTGCCCTCGGGCGTCTGGAGGTCGACCTGGAGGGTTTCCTTGCCGGAGTAGGTTCGCACGTCGGTCAGCGCCTGCGCCGACCAGCGCCGTCCTTCGTCGAGGCGCTTGTCGGTGGCGTCGACCTTGATCACGCGCGCGCCGAGATCGGCCAACAGCGAAGCGGCATACGGCCCGGCCTGAACCGTGGCGAGGTCGAGGACGGTCACGCCCGACAGCGGATGAGCCGGCGCGTCGGCAGCGGCCGCGGTTTGGGCCACGGGCCGCAGGTGTCCCGACACTTCGGCGTTGTGCTGTCCGACGTCGGGCGCGGGTCCGCTCGGCGCGCCCGGCATTCCCTTCAACTCCGCCAGCGGCGCCAACGTGCGCAGACGCCCGACGCGCGGGTCGTCGATCGTGGTCACGCTGCCGTTCTCGAGCACCGCGGAATGCTCCATCGCCTGGACGCACGTGCGATAGGGCTCCGCCGCGATCTCGCCGTCTTCGAGGTAGATCTCCATCCACTCGTCGGCGGTTTTCTCCAGCTGCGCCTCGAGGATCTCCCGGCGCAGCAGCTCGCGATTCTCCGACCTGATCGACGGGACGCGCGCGAAGCGCTCGTCTTCGAGCAGGTGCCGGAGCCCGATCGCCTTCAAATGACCCTGGATGTGGGGCACGCGCTGGTTGGCGTGCTGAAGCCATACGCCGTCCTTGGTGCGCACCGGAACGTAGCCGATGCTGGACTCGCCGCGGCCGCGCGGGGCGCGCGCGAACTTCGGGTCGCGGCGGCGCATCTGCACGTTCACCAGCCCGCCGTCGCCGACGTTGTTGTCGTGGGGAGAAGCCAGGCACTGCACGAGGCTGGTCTGCACCCATTGGCCACGCCCGGAGAGGTCCCGCACGCGCAAGGCGGCGATGATGCCGCGCACCGCCGCCTGGCTCGCGTGCCAGCTCGCGGTGGGTACCGCGGAGAACACCGGGCCGTCGCGGTTGGGCTGTCCCTGCAGGTTGAACATGCGGCCGGCCTTGGCCGCGACGACGCCTTCGTAACCTTTGACGCGAGCGAGCGGACCCTTCTGCCCGAAGCCCGTGATGGAGCAGTAGACGAGCCGCGGATAGCGTTGCGACAGCGTGGCGTAGTCCAATTCCCAGCCGGCCATGTCGCCGGGACGGAACGATTCGACCAGCACATCCGCCGCACCGATGAGCTCGAGGGCTTGCTCGCGGCCTGCGGTCGTGGCGAGGTCGAGCGCGACGCCTTTCTTTCCGCGATTCCACGAGATCCACGCGGGCTGGAAACGGAACGGATCGCCGCCGGGAGGTTCCACCTTGATCACGTCGGCGCCAAAATCGGCCATGACCAGCGTGCACAAGGCGCCGGGCATTCCCCATGAGAAATCCAGCACGGTCAATCCGGTACAGGGCCCCGGCACGGTTCGCCTCCTCCGACGATATCGACCGATTCTCGCATGCGGACAGGCATCGATGACGCTGCACTCCGCGGTCGAGCAGGAGATCAGGACTCTCATCCGCCAATACGGACGGATCACGTTCGCGCAGTTCATGCAGGCTGCGCTGTACTCGCGGCGCGGGGGCTTCTACGCTTCGGACGCCCGGATCGATGCTCACTTCGGCACCTCGGCCATGACTCACCCGGCGTTCGGAGCGCTGATCGCGCGCCAGTTGAGCGAGATGTGGCATCTCCTCGGAGCGCCGCGAGCGTTCGATGTGATCGAGGTGGGCTCGGGCGACGGCAGCCTGGCGCGATCGATCGTAGACGCGTGCCGGCGCACGGCGCCCGATTTCGCGCAAGCGCTCTGCTACGTCGCCGCGGACTTCGAGCCTCGCGGGCCGCGGTCGCACCCCGACATCCGGCGCGTGAAAGCCGAAGGACTTGCGGCGTTCCGCAACGTCGTCGGCTGCATCCTGACCAACGAGCTCATCGACAACTTCCCCGTCCATCGCTTCTCCGTCCGGGACGGACGCATCGAAGAAATCTTCGTGACTGTCGAGAACGGTGAGCTCGCGGAAGTCCTGGGCGAGCCGTCATCGCCGCGCATCGAAGAACGGATCGCGAGCCTGGGTCTCGACCTGCCCGAAGGGTTTCGAGGCGAGGTGAACCTGCGCCTCGAAGACTGGACTCGCGAGCTTGCGCGTGCGCTGGACCGCGGCTTCGTCTTGACGATCGACTACGGCGGCACGGCGAGCGAGCTCTACTGCGGCGGCGATACGCTGGTGTGCTACCACCGGCACGCCGTTCGGCAAGATCCGTATCGCGACATCGGCCGGCAGGACATCACCTGCCACGTCGACTTCACGTCGCTGATGCGGCTCGGCGAGCGCCATGGGCTCACCACCGTCGGCTACACGACGCAGCGGCAGTTCCTGACGAACCTCGGCTTCCCGTCGCTGCTGGCCGCGCTCGAGACACAGGACGTCTCCGCCGCACGCGGGGCATTGAGCCGTCTCGCGATGAACGCGCTGGTGGACCCGCAGGACTACGGCGACCTCGAGGTGCTCGCGCAGGCGAAAGGCCTCGCGCGCGACGTGCGCCTCGCGGGGTTCGCGCGGCCGGCCCCTTGATCCTACTTGGTCATTGCGAGGAGCCGCGCTCGCGGCGACGAAGCAATCCCGAGGCGCTCGGCTTCCGGCGTGCGCCACGAGATCGCCACGGCTCGCTGTGCGAGCCTCGCGATGACGGTACGGTTAGTTCGGAGAGACGCTGAACGTCATGAAGCCGCAGCTGTCGGGCGTGTTGCAGCCCGCGAGCGCGGTCTCGGCGCGTGCCGTCACCTGCCGCGCACCCGCCGTGCCTCGCAGCTGTTCGAGGCTGTCCGAGAAGAGGCACGAGCGCGTGCGCCCCGTCCCGTTGTTGCCGCCACTCGACAGGAACGGGTGCGGGCCTTCCACCCGGATGTCTTCCGCATAGAAGTCGTGCGCCTCGCCCCACTTCACGCCGTGCCACTGGAACCCTTCGAGGAACTGCTGCGTGAAGGTGAGATAACCGTCGTACGGATTGAAGATGTCGATGTCCCGGATGTTCAATCCCGATCCTTCTTCCATCTTCCTCGCCATGCTCGCGCACGCGGCCTGATGCTCGTCCAGCGTCGCCATGGTGCTGCGGCCCTTACCGGCGTTCTGCGCATGGTTGAGCACGTAGACCGGCTTCTGCCTCAGGTGCTTCGCGCGCTCGGCGGTCGTGAAGATGAACGCCGCGCACGTGTTCACGGGCCGATCGCAGTCGTGAACCACCAGCGGCTCTTCGATCACGCGCGCATTCAGGTATTCCTCGCGCGTGAGCTGATGCGGCTCGTGCAACGCGTAGTAGCTCCACGGCGTTCTCAGGCCGTTCCTGCGCAGGTTCAGGCACAGCGGCGCGAGCCCGTCGTGCGACTTGCCGTACTTCTTGCAATACTGGAGGAAGACGACGAGATTGTTGAACATCGCGCCGTTCTGATAACCCCACGGGAACGCGAAGGCATTGTTCCCCGAGACTTCCTTCCTGCTGTTCTCGGGATTGTTGTGTCCGTAGCGGCCCGAGAGATTCACCATCGGGTACCACACCAGCACGGTCTTGCATAAACCGTCGCCGACCGCCTGGGCGGCCAGTCCCATCATCGGCCCGATGTACGGCGCCTTGGACTCGCGGTACTTGACGTTCTTCAATCCCAGCTGCTTCTCGATCCACCCCGCCGAAGCCTTGGTGAGCCCGTCCTCGGTGTCGTACGGCGGATCGAAGTACGGCCGCGGCGCCCAGGTCTGCTCGGCTCGGGTTTCTTCACTGGTGATCAACCCGTCGATGTCGTCCAGCGAGAGGCCGGCATCGGCGATCGCTTTCAGGCAGGCTTCCTTGCTCAGCCCGCCGCAACTCCGGTCGAGCGTCACGCCGTCCCAGCGCCGGTCGATGTGGGATTGGCCCCAGCCGACGACCGCGACCTTGCCGCGGTGCTCCCAGAGCCCCATGCCTTCGCGGCTTCTCATCCAGTTGGTTTCAGCCATGGGCCACCACCTTCCACTCCGGAATCAACTGACCGTTGCTCGTCTCCTCGAAAATCAGCTCGACGGGCGCGCCCTGCGGCACGTCGCCGGGCGCCCTGTCCGGAAGGTTGGAGAGGAAGTTGATGCCCGGATCCTCGTCCAGCGTGATCACCGCGAAGTTGACCGGTTGCGCCGACTGGAATCCCTTGATGCGCGAATCGCGTATGACGAAGTAGACGTCGATGTGACCCCTGCCGCGCACCTCTTTCCACTCGAGCTTGTCGGCGGAGCCGCACTTCGAGCATTTCTGCGTGGGCGGATAGTGCAGCCGCGAGCACGCGGTGCAGTTCTGAAGAACCAGTCGCCGTTCGTTGCACGCAGCCCAGAACGGTTGGGTCAGCTCGTTGGGAACAGGGGCAGGTCTTTGCAAACCTTCGATCGACATGGCGCTCCCTCACATCACCCTTGGGGCCTCAATCGTATAATTTTCCAAACTCGGGGGGGTGGAGGAGTCCGAATGCTGAGAGACCGCTACGATTTGCCGCTGTCCACCGCCTCTGCCGCCGCGCGCGATGCCTACGTCGAAGGCTGCGAGCTCGCGCTCACCGTATACCCCGGCGCAATCGAAGCTTTCGACCGCGCCCTCGCCGCCGACCCCGGCCTCGCGCTCGCGCACGCCGGCAAAGCCCAGATCCAGATGCGTGAAGGCAGGGCCGCGGACGCGCGCGCGGCGCTGACGGCGGCCCAGCACGTGGCCGCCGGCGTCTCCGCACGCGAGGCCGGCCATATCCGTTTCTTCGACCTCGCGTTCTCGGGGCGGACCGATGCGGCCATCGAGGCGCTCTACGAGCACCTGGCGGCCTTCCCGCGCGATGCGCTCGTCGTCGCGAGCGCCACGAACCCGAACGGCCTCATCGGCATCTCGGGCCGGATCGGCCAGAAGCGGCAGAACGCAGAGTTGCTCGACCGGCTCGCCCCGCACTATGGAGACGACCCGGTGTTCCTCTCCTATCACGCGATCGGGCTCGGCGAGGACGGCCGCGTCGCGGAGGCGCGGGAAAAGATCGAACGATCCGTCGCGCTCAACCGCAACAACGCGAACTGTGCGCACGCTTACACGCACGTCCACTACGAGAGCGGCGATACCGATGGCGGCCGCGACTTCCTCGCGTCCTGGCTCGCCGACTATCCCCGCAACGCCGCGTTCCACGGGCATCTCTCGTGGCATCTCGCGCTGCTCGAGCTGGCCGCGGGCAACTGGAGCGCGGCGCAGCAGCGCTACTGCGAATCCATCGCGCCCGATCGCCATCCCGGCGGACCGCAGCAGAAGGTGTGGGACGGCGTCGCATTTCTCTGGCGCTCCGAGCTCGCCGGCTATGCGCGCGATACCGCCGCATGGCGCGCGCTCTACGACTACGCCGCCGACGCGCTGCCCCGTCCCGGCGCCGGGCTCGCCGATCTGCACGTCATGCTCGCTCACGTCGTGATGAAGGACGACGCGGCGCTCGACGCCCGCGTTCGGCAGATCGAGGGGATCGCGCGCGAAGAGCGCTACCCGTCGGGCTCGTACGTGCCGGAGCTTGCGCGCGGGCTCGAAGCGTTCGAGCGCGGCGACTATCCCGCGGCGATCGCCGCGCTCGCCCCGCTGGCGCGGCAAAGCGAGCGCATCGGCGGCAGCCGCGCGCAGCACGACTTGATCGAGCTCACTCTGCTCAAGGCTTATCTCGACGCGGACCGGCTCGAAGAAGCCCGCCGGTTACTGCTGACGCGCAGGCGCGGCGCAAAGGCCGTTCCGGTCGCGGGCGTCGCGGCGCTTACTTAGCCGCGCGCCGCGCCGCACGCGCGCGCGCAGCGTCTCCGAACACCTTGTACAGCGCCGCCGACAGCGCATGCTTCTCGGGCTGCCATTCGGCGTGCCACTGCACGCCGACGACGAACCGCTCGGCATCGTCGTAGCGCACGCCTTCGACCACACCGTCCGGCGACGTCGCCTCCACGACCAGCCCGTTGCCCAGGCGATCGACACCCTGGCCGTGCAGCGAGTTGACCATCATCTCGTCGCAGCCGGTCAGGGACTGGAACAGGCCGCCCGGCGTGAATCGGACCAGGTGATTGGGCCGGTGCACCTCTTCGGGCGTGACATCGTCGCGCTGCGGTCTGCGGTGATCGTTCTTTCCCGGCAGATGATGGATGCGGTAATGCAGCGAGCCGCCCAGCGCGACGTTGATCTCCTGGATGCCGCGGCAGATGCCGAACACCGGGACGTGCTCGGCGATGCACGCGCGCACCAGCGGCAGCACCAGGCCGTCGCGTAAAGGATCGATGATCTCGTCGTCGGGAAACGGCGGACCTTCGTAATGGTGCGGCTCGACGTTCGAGCGCCCGCCGGTGAGCACGACGCCGTCTACCCGCGACACCAGGTCCGCGATGTCGATCGCCGCGCCCACTGGCGGCAGCAGCAGCGGAATGCAGTCGACCATCCTCAACAGCGAATGGACGTTGCGCTCGCCGGTGCCGTGCATCCGGCTGCGGCGGTGCGCGGCTTCCAGCGCATTGGCGGCGACACAGATCAACGGCCGCGGGGCGGTCGTCATTTCCGACGGACGGGTATGCGGGTGCAACGGAGATCGCAAGGTGACGGTATCGCAGTCCCGGAGTATCGCACGCGGCGCGAAAACGCTCTACCGGGCGCCGCTCGGCATACTCATGCTCGAGGCGCGTTTTCCGCGCATCCCCGGCGATATGGGCAACGCCGCCACCTGGCGTTTCCGGTGCTCTATCAGCGCGCCGGTCGCGACCCAGTACGGCCTCCAGGGCGAATAGACCTGTAATATGCTGTGAGCACAGCAGGTCCGGTTCCAGCAGGACAACAAAGCGAGGAGAGCACACCATGGCTACGTCTCGAATTGTGTTGCACCGGCTTGGCACGACTGCGATGTCGGTGGCGGCGCTCCTGACCGTGGCGCTGATCGCGCCCTCTACCGCGTTCGCGCAGCGAACCATCACCATCGTCATCCCGGAGGAGCCGGACAGCCTCGACAACTGCAACAGCGCGCGGTCGGCCGTCGGGCGGGTGATCCGCGAGAACGTCAACGAGACGCTGATCGAGCTCGACCCGAACGACAGCTCGCTCAAGCCGCGGCTGGCGACGTCGTGGAAGCAGATGAACGACACCACCTGGCGCTTCAACCTGCGCAAGGGCATCAAGTACAGCGACGGCACGCCGCTGACGCCCGAGGCCATCGCCAGCTCGTTCGACAAGGCGCTGAACCCGAAGCTCGACTGCAACGCGCGCACCAAGATGTTCTCGGGCTTCCCGATCAAGGTGGTGAAGGTCGACGATGCGACGATCGATATCGTCACCCCGAAGCCCGATCCGATCCTGCCGGTGCGCATGACCACGCTCACCGTCGGCGCTCCCAACGAGCCCATCAGGATCCTGAACACTTCCGTCGGCACGGGCCCGTACATGATCGACCACTACACGCCCAACGTCGAAGTGGTGCTCAAGCGCAATCCGCATTACTGGGGCAAGAAGCCGCAGCTCGACGGCGCGCGCTACGTGTGGCGCAAGGAATCGGCGGTGGCCGCCGCGATGGTGAAAGTCGGCGAAGCCCACCTGGCGACCAACATCTCGCACCAGGACGCCACCGACGCGAAGACCGACTTCGCTTATCCCAACTCGGAGACCAACTACCTGCGCATCGAATCGCAGGTTCCGCCGCTGAACGACAAGCGGGTGCGGCTCGCGCTCAACTATGCGGTCGACCGCGAGGGCCTGCACGGCGCGATCATCCCCAGGCAGGCGATGATCGCCACGCAGATGGTGATCCCGCGCATCGCCGGACACAATCACGCGCTCGACAAGAAGCGCTTCGAATACAGTCAGGCGCGGGCCAGGAAGCTGCTGGCCGAGGCCAAGGCCGCGGGCGTGAAAGTCGACACGCCGATCTCGCTCATCTGCCGCATCAACCAGTGGGAGAACACCACCGAGACCTGCGAGTCGATCCTGGCGATGTATACGGCGGTCGGGCTCAACGTCAAGCTGCAGATGATCGAAGTGAGCCTGTGGAACAACTACAACGCCCACCCGAACAAGGGATCGTTCACGCCCGATGCCGACGCCAAGCTGAAGGAGCGCGGCCCGGTCCTGCTCGGTCACATGCATGACAACAACGTGGGCGACCCGGTCTTCAGCATGAATCCCAAGTACGGCTGCAAGGCGCAGACGTCGTCGCACTGCATCCCCGAGCTCGACAAGAAGATCGAGGCGGCGACGCAGACGCCCGCCGGCCCGCAGCGCACCAAGCTCTGGGAGGAGACCATGGCCATGGTCAACGACAACGTCCTGGACGTCTTCCTGTTCCACATGGTCGGCTTCGCGCGCGTCAGTCCGAAGATCAATTTCAAGCCGACAGCGGCGACGAACAGCGAAATCCTGCTCGAGCAGATCACCTTCAAGTAAATCCCCTGGTCCCGTACCTCACCCGGCGGGCGGCCCACAGCGCTGTTGCGCTGCTCGGGCTGCTCATCGCCGTGTTCTTCCTCGCCAGGCTCACCGGCGATCCGACCGATTTGTTCCTGCCGGTCGACGCTTCACGCGAGGATCGCCTCGAGTTCGCGCACAAGCACGGCTACGATCTCCCCGCCACCGAGCAATTCCTGCGGTTCGCCGGCGAGGTCATGGAAGGCAACCTGGGCTTCTCGCTGCGCAAGCAGCGACCGGCCATCGACGTGGTGCTCGAGGCTTACCCCACGACGCTCAAGCTGGCCGGTGTCACCCTGCTCATCGCCATCTCGCTCGCGATCGTCGTCGGTGCGCTGGCCGCGTACCGTCCGGGCGGCCTGTTCGACCGCATGGGCAGCACGTTCGGGCTGGTCGGCGCCAGTGCGCCGGACTTCTGGGTCGCGATCACCGCGATCCTGTTCTTCTCGGTGACCTTGCGCTGGCTGCCCACCTCCGGCACCGGCGGCTTGCTGTTCTGGATCATGCCGGTGACGGTGCTCGCGCTGCGCCCGTTCGGATTGCTGGTGCAGGTCACGCGCGGGGCCATGCTCGACGCGCTCGCTTCGGCCTACGTCAAGACCGCGCGCGCCAAAGGCGTCAGCGAGCGCTCCGTCATCTTCGTCCATGCGCTGCGCAACGCCTGCCTCGCGGTCGTCACCGTCGCCGGCAATCTCGCGGTCGGGCTGATCAACGGCGCCGTCATCGTGGAGACGGTGTTCGGCTGGCCCGGTGTGGGAAAGCTCATGATCGATGCGGTGGTCCAGCGCGATTTTCCGGTCGTGCAGGCGTCCATCATGGTGACCGCGATCGCGATCTTCCTGATGAACGTCCTCATCGATCTGCTGTACGTCGCGCTCGACCCGAGGATCCGCCACCAGTGAGCGATTCCGCGAACACGGCGGTGATGACCGATACGCGACCGATCGAAGCGCAGGCGGAGATGGTGACTGTGCGCGTCGGCCTGCCGTGGTGGCGATTGCTCGCGCGAGACCGGCTGGCGCTGCTCTCGGCGGTCTGGCTGGTGTTCATGCTCGTGTGCATGCTCGTCGGGCCGGAACTGCTCGGCAAAGCCGCTACCGATATCAGCCTGCGCACGCGCAACCTTCCGCCCGGCGCGACGGAACACGGCTGGTTGATGGCCCTCGGCAGCGACGCGCTCGGGCGCAGCATGCTCGCGCGCCTGGTGGTGGCCTCGCGCAACACGCTGGTCGTGGCGATCACCTCGGTGGTGCTGGCGCTGATCGTCGGCGGCGTGCTGGGGCTCATCGCGGGCTACGTCGGGCGCGGCGTCGGCAATCTCATCATGCGCCTGTCGGACGTGGTGCAGAGCTTCCCGTCGCTGCTCCTGGCGGTGGTCGTGCTGTACATGCTGGAACCCAGGGTTGCGAACCTCGTCATCGTTCTGGCGGTGACCCGCATTCCGTCGTACCTGCGCGTCGCGAGGGCCGAGGTGCTCGAGATCCGCGAGCGCGGTTTCGTCGATGCGGCGCGCGCCATGGGCGCAGGCCGCACGCATATCCTGCGGCGCCACGTGGTCCCCATCGTCGCGCCGACCTTGCTGACCATCATGACCGTGGATTTCGCCATCGTGATGCTGTCCGAGTCCGGCTTGAGCTTTCTCGGCATCGGCATCCAGCCGCCCGAGATCACCTGGGGGCTGATGGTGGCGCAAGGCCGCAACTATCTCGCGCAAGCCTGGTGGCTCTCGTTTTTCCCGGGCCTGGCGATCATGGCCACGACGCTGTCCGCGAACCTTTTTTCCAACTGGGTGCGGCTGGTCACGGACCCCGTGCAGCGCTGGCGCCTCGAAGCTCCGAAGACCGATGCCTGAAGCCGAACCTGCCCTGCTCGAAGTGAACGACCTGCGCGTCGAATTCCGCAGCGGCCGCGAGATCGTCCGCGCGGTCAACGGGGCGAGCTTCTCGGTGCGGCGCGGCGAGACGCTGGCGGTGCTCGGCGAGAGCGGATCGGGCAAGAGCGTGACGGCCGCCGCGATCATGCGTTTGCTCGCGTCACCGCCCGCGCACATCACGGGCGGCAGCATCCGTTTCAACGGCGCCGATGTGCTCGGCGCATCGATGCCCGAATGGCGCAAGCGCTGCGGGCTCGATATCGGCATGGTGTTCCAGGATGCGCTGGCCTCGCTCAACCCGGTGTTCAGCGTGGGCTGGCAGGTCGCGGAACCGTTCAGGGCGCACGGGATTGTGGATGCAAAGGCCGCGCTGGACCGCGCCGAGGCGCTGCTCGGGCGAGTCGGCATTCCCGAGCCTCACCTGCGGGCGCGTGATTACCCGCATCAATTCTCCGGAGGCATGCGCCAGCGCGTGATGATCGCGATGGCGATCGCGCTCGATCCGAAGCTGCTCATCGCCGACGAGCCGACCACCGCATTGGACGTCACGGTGCAGGCACAGATCATGGAGCTGCTGCTCGACCTGCAGCGCGAGCGTCACATGGCGATGGTGCTCATCACGCACGACCTGGGCGTCGTCGCGGAAGTGGCCGATCAGGTCGCGGTCATGTACGGCGGCCGCGTGGTCGAAAGCGGTCCGGTGCGCGAGGTGCTGTCGCGGCCCGCCCATCCGTATACCCAGGCGCTGCTCGAATCGGTTCCGCGAGCGAGCACGCACAAGCAGACGCTGAGCCCGATCGTCGGATCGCCGCCCGATATGGCGCGCCTGCCCCTCGGCTGCAGCTTCCATCCCCGCTGCCGCAGGGCGACCGACGCGTGCCGCGCAGCCCTCCCGACCCGAGTCGAAACCGAGCCGGGTCACCATGCCGAGTGCTTCGTCGCGCAGGAGGTGTTCGATGGCCGCTGACGTGACGGCTTCGGCGCCGATCTTCGACGTCCGCGGGCTTGTCAAGCATTACTCCGCCGGCGGCGGCTTGCGGCTGCGCCGAAGCGCCGGCTCCATCCAGGCCGTCGACGGCGTCGATTTCGGGATCCACCAAGGCGAGACGCTGGGGCTGGTCGGCGAGAGCGGTTGCGGCAAGACGACCGTGGCGCGCACGTTGATGCGCCTCGAGGAGCCGAGCGCCGGCGAGGCGCTGTTTCACGGCGAAGATATCTTTCGCGCGAACGCGGCCGATCTGAAGCATATCCGCCGGCGCATACAGATGATCTTCCAGGATCCGTACGCGTCGTTGAACCCGCGCATGCGGGTGGGAGAGATCATCGCCGAGCCGTGGACCATCCACGCAGACGTGCTGCCGCGCAAGCGATGGACGACGCGCGTCGGCGAGCTGCTGGAGAGCGTGGGCTTGCTGCCCGAGCACGCGCGGCGCTATCCGCATGAATTTTCCGGCGGCCAGCGCCAGCGCATCGGCATCGCCCGCGCGCTCGCCTTGAATCCGGAGATCCTGGTGTGCGACGAGCCGGTGTCGGCGCTCGACGTGTCGGTGCAGGCGCAGGTCGTCAACCTGCTGGAGAAGATTCAGTCGACTTTCCAGATCGCGTGCCTGTTCATCGCGCACGACCTGGCCGTCGTGCGTCACATGTCACACCGCATCGCGGTCATGTACCTCGGGCGCATCGTCGAGATCGGCACGGTCGAGACGGTGTACGAAATGCCTCGCCACCCGTACACCAAAGCGCTGCTGTCCGCACAGCCGCGCATCGACTTTGCGAACGCAGGCGGCGTCGAGCGGATCCTGCTCAAGGGCGAGGTGCCGAGTCCGGCGAGCCCCCCGTCGGGGTGCCGTTTCCGGACACGCTGCTGGAAGGCGCAAGCGCTTTGCGCGGAGCAATCACCACCCCTGCTCGACGACGGTCCGGGCCATCGGGTAGCGTGTCACTTTCCCGTCGAGCCGACCGACACACTGCCGGATAGATCGGCGAGTTGAGCCGTGCTCCATTTTTGAGGCGTTTTACATGAAGCTCACGACAGCCGTCGCCGGCGCGCTGACCCTGATCAGTGCCGGCGGCGTCGCGCACGCGCAGAAGTTTCCGCTCAAACCGGTCCGTATCGTCGTGCCCTATCCGCCCGGCGGGCCGATCGACATGCTGACGCGGCCCCTCGCGCAAAAGATGAACGAGCACATGAACAACCCGGTCATCGTGGACAACCGTGCCGGCGCCAACGGCATCGTCGGCATCGAGCACGTCGCCCGGTCTGCTCCGGACGGTTATACCGTCGTCGTGGGCTCCGCCGGCTCGTTCGCCATCAACCCGAACGTCTACGCCAGGCTGCCGTTCGACGTGGTGAAAGACTTTGCCCCGGTGAGCCTGTTCGCCACCGTGCCGGAGCTGCTGACCGTGCATCCTTCATTGCCGGTGAAGTCGGTGAAGGAGCTGGTGGCCCTGGCCAAGGCGCGGCCGAAGCAGTTGAACTACGGCTCATCGGGCACCGGCGGCACGCCGCATCTCGCGATGGAGCTGCTCAAGCAGGCGGCGGGGATGGATATCGTGCACGTGCCCTACAAAGGCATGGGTCCGGCGACGATGGACTTGATTGCCGGCCAGGTGCAGGTCGCGTTCGCCGACCTGCCGGTTCTGCTCCAGCAGGTGAAGAGCGGGAAGCTCCATGCGCTGGCGGTGAGCACGCCGAAGCGCTCGCCCAACCTGCCGGACGTGCCGACGATCGCCGAGTCGGGCTATCCGAAGATCAACATCATGAACTGGTATGCGCTCTTCGCGCCGGCCGCGACGCCCAGGGACGTCGTCTCGACGCTCAATGCCGAAACCGCCAGGGCGGCGGCCAGGAGCGACATCAAGAGCTTCGTGCAGGAACAGGGCGGAGCGTCCGTGAGCAACACCCCGGCGGAGCTGGGCAACCTGCTGCGCGCCGAGCTCGATATGTGGGGCAAGGTGGTGAAGACCGCGGGAATCAAGCTCGACTGAGCACACGGGCGATTAGAATCAGCCGACGCGAGAGGACGCGTTCAATCGGAATCGGACGATGAGCGTACGAGCGGGGCGTGAATTCCTGGCCATACCGGGACCGACGACGGTGCCCGACGAGGTGCTGCGAGCGATGCACCGGCCGGCGGTGGACATCTATTCCGGGCCGCTGCTCGCGCTCACCGACGGGCTGCTGCGCGACATCGGACGCGTGTTCAACACCACGGGCCGCACCTACATCTACATCGCCAACGGCCACGGCACCTGGGAAGCCGCGTTCACCAACGTGCTGTCCAAAGGCGACGGCATCCTGGTGCTGGAGAGCGGACGTTTCGCCGTCATCTGGGGCGAGAGCGCGCGCCGCCTGGGCGTCGAGGTCGAGGTCCTGAAAGGCGACCTGCGCCGTGCGGTGCGGCCGGCCGAGGTCGAGGCACGGCTGAAGGCGGACAAGGGCGGCAAGATCAAGGCGGTGATGGTGGCGCAGATCGACACCGCGACCGGCGTGGTCAACGACATCCCCGCGATCGCCGAGGCGATACGTTCGGCCAGGCACGATGCGCTGCTCATGGTCGACGCGTCGCTTCGCTGGGCTGCGTGCCGTTCGACATGGACGCCTGGGGCGTCGACGTCGCCATGTCGGGCTCGCAGAAAGGCCTGATGACGCCGCCGGGCCTGGGCTTCGTCGCCGCCAACGCGCGCGCACGCGACATCCACAAGACCGCAGGACTGCGCACGCCGTATTGGGACTGGACCGACCGCGAGGGCGACGTGCATTACCAGAAGTATTGCGGCACGCCGCCCGAGCATCTGCTGTTCGGCCTGCGCCAGGCGCTCGACATGCTGTTCACCGAAGGCCTTCCGAACGTGTTCCGCCGTCACGCGTTGCTGGCCGAGGCGGTGCGGCGTGCGGTCGACGTGTGGTCGCAGCGCGAAGCGATCGGCTTCAACATCATCGAGCCGGGCGAGCGCTCCGACACCGTGACCGCAGTGCTCGTGAACAGCCACGACCCGCAGCGGCTGCGCGCCTATTGCGACGAGAACTGCGGCGTGATCCTCGGACACGGCATCGGTGATCTCACCGGCAAGGCTTTCCGCATCGCGCACATGGGCCATGTCAACGCGCCGACGATCCTCGGCACGCTCGGCGTCGTCGAAATGGCGCTGGGCGCGCTCGGCATCCCGCACGGCAAGGGCGGCGCGCAGGCGGCCGTCGAGTGGCTGAGCGATCAGGTGACGGCGTAGATCCCGGGGCTTAGCTAACCGTGCACTTCGCGGAAGCGCTCGGCCGAGCCCGAGCGCTTAAACGCGATACGGAACCAGCACCCACGCGTGGCGCCGGTTGAAGTCCTTTTCGTTGCGCGTGACGAGCTTCAGCGAATGATGTTGCGCCAGCGCTGCCTGAAATGCGTCCGGAAGTTTCCATCCATGCTTCCTTCGCAAGGACGCTGCGAGGTCGGCAATCGGCTCGTCGATCTGAAGCGTCACGAACGTGTCGAGGAGCTGTATTGCCTTCTTAAGATCTGCTTCCGCAAAACCCGCGAGTACCTCGGCTCTCGTGATGACCGAAATGGCCGCGTCGCCATAATTGGCCGCCAAATAGGTCGTCGCGGCCTCCACGCCGTTGAAATGGTCGATGAGAATGACCGAATCCAGCAACAGGTTCACTTCTGCTTATCCCACTCCGCCCTCATCTTTCGCTGATAGGTGAGGCCATCTCCCAGCCTCGTGATTCCTGCGGTCTCCCTCAGAAGTCGATCGAAGCCGGCGGGATGAATCTCGGCGCGTTTGCGCATGTCAGAAATTGCGTGCTGGACGACACGCGTCATCGACACACCTCGCCGCTTCGCCTCGCGATCCAGCCACGCCTTATCGTCCGGATCGATGCTGATGACAGTGCGGATCATGCGGGTGCGCCCTTAGATATCAAATTTTAAGAATGATATCATCGCTGACGCTTGACGTCACGCGAAGCGTCAGTAAGGTCTAGCGGCTACTTGATCAGGCCGAGCGCCTTCGCCACTTTGGTGAAGACCTCGACCTGGCGGCGGACCTCGCGATCGTATTCCTCCGGCGTCGTGGGCGATGCATCGAACGACATCGCGAGCAGGCGCTCTTTCACGTCGGGCATCTCCAGCACGCGCGCGACGTCGCGCGCGATCTGCCGCACGACCGGCGTCGGTGTCTGTGCCGGCGCCATCAGAGCGTGCGCCGCGTCCCGTTCGAAGCCCGGCACGACCTCGAACAGCGACGGCACGTCCGGCAGGTGCGCGGAGCGCCGCGGCGTATTGACCGCGAGCGGCACCAGCCGGCCGTCCTTGATGAACGGCATCCCGGCGCCCAGGCTCACGATGGCGAAATTCACGCGGCCGGTCACGACCTCGACGATCATCTCGGGCTGCCCTTTGAATGCGACGTGCACCGGCTTGATGCCCGCCGCCATGTTGAAGCGCTCGGTGCCCAAGTGCGTGCCGCTGCCTGCGCCGGTCGAGGCGTAGATCACCTTCTTTTCCTTCGCGAGCGCGATCAGCTCTTTCACCGACTTCACGCCGAGCGCAGGCGCGACGACGAGGGTTCCGGTCGGCGTGCCGATCAGGGTCACGGCGCGAAAGTCCTTCAGCGCGTCGTAAGGCAGGCTCTTGCCCTGCAGCACGTAGCTGATCGCGAACGCGGTGGACACGATCGTGATCGTGTGTCCGTCCGGCGGCGCTTTCGCGGCCGCGGCCCAGGCGATCGTGCCGCCCGCGCCGGAGCGGTTATCGATCACGACGGGCTGTCCCCACAGGTCCGAGAGCTTCGGGCCGATCAGGCGCGCGGTGATGTCGGTGGCGCTGCCGGCGGTGAATCCCACGAGGATGTGCACCGGCTTGGTCGGGAAGGCGTCGGGAGGTTTTTGCGCGACTGCGGGATCGACCGCGGGGAGCGCGGCGAAGACGGCGACCAACAGCCTGCAAGCGCCTTGGGAACGGTTCGACATGGCGTCCCTCCCAACGACTAGCCACGATCGCAGGATACTCTTTTGCGGTTGGAAGGAAACGTGGCGAGCGGCGTCCCGATCGGATAAGTTTGCGGAACCCCTGCGGCGACAGCCCGGGCAACGGGAGGAGCACCGTGAACGACAGCTACGACTACATCATCGTCGGCGCCGGCTCGGCGGGCTGCGTGCTCGCCAATCGCCTGACCGAATCGGGAGAGCACACCGTGCTCGTGCTCGAGTCGGGCGGCCGCGACACGAACCGCTGGATCCACATCCCGATCGGCTTCGGCCGGGTGATGTTCGACGCGCAAGTGAACTGGATGTTCGAGACCGAGCCCGAGCCGCGCATGAACGGGCGCAACATCAAGGTGCCGCGCGGGCGCGTGCTCGGCGGGTCGAGCTCGATCAACGGCCTGCTTTACGTGCGCGGCCAGCGCGAAGACTTCGACGACTGGCGCGATCTCGGCAATCCGGGCTGGGGTTTCGAAGACTGCCTGCCGTACTTCAAGAAATCGGAAAACCAGGCGCGCGGCGCGGACGACTGGCACGGCGTCGGCGGGCCGTTGTGCGTGTCCGACGTGAAGGACCGCCATCCGCTCGCCGACTCGTTCGTCGAAGCCGGCGAGGCGGTCGGCATCCCGCGCAATCGCGATTTCAACGGCGCGACCCAGGAAGGCGTCGGCTACTTCCAGGGCACGGCGCGCAATGGCATGCGCTGCAGCGCCGCGGTTGCCTATCTGCGTCCGGCCATGCGGCGGCCCAATCTCGAAGTGATCACGCACGCGCACGCCAGCCGCGTGCTCACCACCGGATTGCGCGCGCACGGCGTGGAGTTCGTCGTCGACGGCGTCAAGCGACAGGCGTTCGCCACGCGCGAGGTCATCGTCGCGGCGGGTGCGATCCAGTCGCCGCAGCTCCTGCAGCTCTCGGGCATCGGCCCCGGGGATCTGTTGCAGCGCCATGGCATCGACGTCGTGCATCCGCTCGAAGGCGTCGGCCGCAATCTGCACGATCACCTGCAATCGCGCGTGATCTGGGAGTGCACGCAGCCGATCACCGTCAACGACGATCTCATGAGCCCGTGGCGCAGGATGATGCTCGGCATGAAGTTCGCGCTCAATCGCAGCGGACCGCTGTCGTGGTACGCCGGGCTCGCCGGCGGATTCGCGCGCACGCAGCCGGGGCTCACGCGGCCCGACGTGCAGTTCCACTTCTTTCCCTACAGCACCGACCGCACCGATCCGAGCCTGCACAAATACTCCGGATTCACCATGTCGGTGTGCAAGCTGCGGCCCGAATCGCGCGGCACCGTGGAAATCAAATCGGCCGATCCGAATGCCGCACCGGCCATCCAGCCGAACTTCCTCGAGCGCGAGGCGGACGTCGCGAGCATGCTCGACGGCGTGAAGCTCATCCGCAAGCTCGCAGCGACGCCGGCGTTGGCGCGCTGGATCAAGTGCGAGAAAGATCCCGGCGATGCCTGCGCGAGCGACGACCACATCATCGACTTCGTGCGCAACAAGGGTTTCACCGTCTACCACCCGGTGGGTACCTGCAGGATGGGAAGCGACGCGGCGGCGGTCGTCGACCAAAGCTTGCGCGTGCGCGGCATGCAGGGCTTACGCGTGATCGACGCGTCGGTCATGCCGACGGTCACGTCCGGCAACACCAACGCGCCGGTCATCATGATCGCGGAAAAGGCCGCCGATTCAATTCTGAGAGGGGACGACCGTGGCTGAGACTCCAACGTTCGGACGCTATGCCGAGATCCCGTACGACCGGATGACGCCCGAGCAGCAGGAAGGGTATCGCTCGATGATCGAGGCGCGCGGCCGCCTGCCGGGCCCGGCCAAGATCTGGGTGCACAACCCCAGGCTCTCGAAAGCGATCGCGCCGTTCGGCGCGCATTTCCGCAAGGGCTATTCGCTCTCCGAGCGCGAGCGCGAGATCGCGGTGTGCATCGTCAACAGCAAGTGGCATTCGATCTATCCGACGAACGCGCACGAGCGGGCCGCGAAGGCTTCCGGGCTGCCGAGCGAGAAAGTCGATGCGATCCTCTCCGGGCTGCCGACCTCGTTCGACGACCAGCGCGAGCAGGTGGTCTACGAGATGGCGATCTGCCTCACGAGCTCGCGCTGGGTTTCGAAAGGACTGTACGACCGCGCGGTCGAAGCGCTCGGCCACGTCGGCGTCACCGACGTGATCACGCTGATGGGCTTCTACACCGCCGTGTCGATGACGCTCGCCTTCTACGACGTGCCGGCCGGCGCGGCCGGCATCGACCGGGGATAGCGCCTGCTCGCGCTCCACAGCGCGAGACAGGCGACCACGACCCCTGCCGCGACTCCGACGATGACGCCGGTGTAACTGACGTAGCGATCGAACATCCATCCGGCCCACCACGGGCCCGCCGCCGAGCCCAGGCCGAAGCCCAGGTCGAGCAGCCCGAGGATCGTGCCGAGGTTCCGGCCGGAGAAGCGATCGGAGACCGCCGACGCATAGACCGGGGACATGCCGTTGAAGCCCAGGCCGAACATCAGCAGGTAGCCCGCCAGCAAGGCGATGCGCAGGCCGGCGGATTCGGGCGGCACGAAAGACGCCAGCCACAACAACGCCAGCCCGACGAGGCTGATGCCGCAGATGACGGCCACGCAGGCCGAGCGGCCGATGCGGTCCGATAGCGCCCCCCATATCAGGCCGCCGAAGGCGCGCAGCGCGCCGAGCACACCGAAGATGAGCGACGCCAGCGTGAGACCGTAGCCCATGTCGACCAGCATGCGCGTCTGGTGCACGACGATGGTCATGGTTGCCGTGCCCATCGCGGTGACGGCGAGCGCCAGCTGCCAGAAGTGCCGGCTGCGAAGCGCATCATGGAGGGTGGTGCCCGTGGCGGGCGCGGCGCGCGCGGCGGCCCGCGCGGACGCGCCGTCGCGCACCAGCCCGACGCGCTCGGCGGAATGCCGGTGAAAAACGACGGTGACCGGAATCAGCACCACCATCGCGACGATGCCGAACCACCACATCGCCTCCCGCCACCCGACGTGCACGATCAATTCCGCGCTCAGGCTCGCGATGACGAGGGAGCCGAGTCCGTTGCCGGCGAGGGATAACGCCGAGGCGAGCCCACGGCGCCGGTCGAACCAGCGCGGCACGATCGCCATGTGCGGGATGAATCCGAGCGCCGCGTAGCTGAAGCCGAGCAGGATGCCGTAGGTCGCGGTCAGGCCCGCCAGCGACGTCGCCGTCGAGCAGAGCATCAGGCCCGCCCCCATGCAGAGCGCGCCGATCGGAAACAGCACCCGTGCGCCGACGCGGTCGAAGAGATACCCGCTCAGCGCCGCCGTGCAGGCGTAGACGATCATGGCGGCGGAAACGATGCCCGCCGTTTCCGCGCGGCCCCAGCCGGTCTCGTCGACGATGGCCGAATAGTAGACGCCGAAAGCGAAGCGAAAGCCGGTGGCGATGAACAGGGTGAGGAACGTGACGGCGACGATGACCCAGCCGTAATAGATGCCGCGCCTGCCGAACCACTGAATCGGATCGGTTAACATTTGGACGGAGAGAGTAACCCAGGAGGCTCGCGAACCATGGACGTGATTCCGACCGGCCGCGCGCTGGGCGCCGAGATTAGCGGCATCGATCTGTCGCAGGACGTGTCCGCCGCGCAGCGCGAATTCATCGTCGACGCCTGGACGAAAAACCTCGTGCTGCTGTTTCGCGGGCAGCGCCTCTCCTTCGACGATCTCTTACGGTTGAGCGAATTGTTCGGTCCGCCCGGCCAGGCGGCGAATCAACTGCTCGGTCTCGGGCGCAAGGCGTACTTGCCCGACAGCCTGCCGGACAATGTCGCCATCATCTCGAACATCGTCGACGACCAGGGCAAGCCGATCGGTGCGCTGGGCGACGGCGAGGCGTACTGGCACACCGACAGCTCGTTCACCGAAAAGCCGATCTCGGCGAGCCTGTTGCACGCGATCGAAGTCACGGAGCACGGCGGCGAAACCGCGTTCCTGAACATGTACAAGGCGTACGAGGAGTTGCCCGCCGGACTGGCCGCCAGGATCGACGGCAAATACGCCAACCATTCGAAAGTGCACAACTCCGCCGGCGTGAAACGTCCCGAGTTCGCCGACGTGACCGACCCGTCGAAGGCGCCCGGGGTCAAACACCCGATCGTGCGCACCCATCCGGTGACCGGACGCAAATGCCTGTATCTCGGCCGCCGGCTCAACTCGTACGTCTTCGGTTTGTCGCTGGCCGAAAGCGAAGCGCTGCTCGACGCGCTGTGGGCGCACGCGTGCCAGGACAAATACGTGTGGGAGCACAAGTGGCGAGTCGGCGACCTGCTGGTGTGGGACAACCGCTGCACCATGCATCACCGCAACGCGTTCGCGCCCAACGCGCGCAGGCTCATGCACAAATCGACGAGCGCCGGCGAGGCGGTCGTTTAAATGCTCATCGTCCGGGCATCGATGGGCGCGGTCTCGGGATTGAACGCGATCGCGCCCGCGTTCACCCGACTCACGGGCCACGAGTTGAGCGTGCGCCAGGAAAGCCGCGACGAGCTGGAACAGCGGCTGATCTCCGATACGGCTGCCGACCTGATCGTGCAGACCACGCCGGTGATGGAGAGCGTCATCGCGCGCGGCAAGGTGGTCGAAGGATCCAGTGTTGTTTTCGCGCGCGCGGCCGTCGGCCTCTCGGTCAGGTCGGGCGCGCCGCGGCCCGACATCGGCACGCCGCAAGCCTTCAGGCGCACGCTGCTCGGCGCGCGGTCGATCTGCTATTCGCTCGGCGGAAGCGGGATCGTCGCGGCGCAAGCGATCGAGAAGCTCGGCATCGCCGAAGCGATGAGGTCCAGGACTGTCCATTCGGACGGCCGTCCCGCGGCCGGCTACGTCGCGCGCGGCGAGGTGGAGATGGCGATCCAGCAGCGCAACGTGAGCATCCCGGTGGCCGGCACCGACTACGTGGGTGACTTGCCGGGCGGCCTCCACGACTACGTGGTGTTCGCCATCGCGATCATGGGAAACTCGAAAGAACAGGAAGCGGCCAGGGCGTTGATCGATTTCGTGATCACGCCCGAGGCCGGACCGCTATTGCACGAAGGAATGATGGAGGCTGCGAGATGAACGTGACGATCGGCGGACCCGACTGGCTTCAGCTCACGCCCGAAAGCGCGCTCGAGCCGGCGCTTCCCATCTGCGATCCGCATCATCACATCTGGGCGGAGCGCCACGAGCCGCCGGCCTATCGGCGTTACCTGCTGCCCGATCTCGCCGCGGACATTCGAGACAGCGGACACAATGTGCGCTCGACCGTGTTCATCGAGGTGAAAGCGTTCTATCGCAGCGACGGGCCGCAGGAAATGCGCCCCGTGGGCGAGGTCGCTCACGTCGACGGTGTGGCTGACGAAGCTGCCAGGCACGGTCCGACGAAAATCGCCGCCGCCATCGTCGGTCACGCCGATCTGAAGCTCGGTGAAAAGGTCGCGCCGGTGCTGGAGGCGATGCGGGCGGCGAGTCCGCGCTTTCGCGGCATACGCCACTCCGCCGGTTGGGACGCAAGCCCCGAGCTCGCGCAGCGCGATATCCCGGGCGTGATGGCGACGGAGCAATACCGTGCCGGTGCGCGGGTGCTCGCGAAGATGGGCTTGACGCTGGACAACTCGCTCTATCACCCGCAACTCGACGAGCTCGCCGCTTTCGCCCGCACCGTGCCGGAGCTCACCATCGTGTTGAACCACATCGGCGGGCTGGTACGCGTGGGACCTTACGCCAACCGCGACGATCAAGTGCTCGCCGAGTGGCGACGCGGCATCGCGACCGTGGCGGCATGCCCCAACGTCGTGATCAAGCTCGGCGGTGTCGGGCAGAAGCGTTTCGGCTTCGACTGGGCCAGGCGCGAGAAGCCCATCGGCTCGGAAGAGCTGGCGCAGACGCTGGCGCCGTTGATGCACCACTGCATCGACGAGTTCGGACCGGATCGCTGCATGTTCGAGAGCAATTTCCCGGTGGACAAGCCGTCGTACGCGTATGGCGTCGTCTGGAACGCTTTCAAGCGATTGTCGAAGGACTATTCGAGCAGCGAGCGCGCGGCGCTGTTTCACGACACGGCGGCACGCGTGTATCGGCTCGCGGCGTAGGTGATGCAGATCCGCTTCGACGATCGCACGATCATCGTCACCGGCGCGGCGCGCGGCATCGGCGGCGCGATCGTGCGAGCCTTCGCCGGATGCGGCGGACGAGTGATTGCGCTCGACGTTCTGCCGGTCGCAATCGACGGCGCCGAGGCGCATCGGATCGATCTCGCGGATCGTTCTGCGGTCGGCGCACTGCTGGCGGGGATCGAAGCGGATGTCGTCGTCCATGCGGCGGGCGGCGTGCGCGGCCAGGCACCCAGGGACTTCGAGGATGTAGAGCCCGCCGAATGGGACGCGATCTACGACGCCAACGTCACTTCGGCGATCAACGTGCTGCAAGCGGCCATCCCCGCGATGAAGCGGCGCCGCCAAGGGCGTATCGTCACCATCACGTCGGGCGCGGCCCTGAGGCCCAGCCTGAACGGCATCCAGTCCTATTGCTCGGCCAAGCACGCGCTGCTCGGGCTCACGCGCCAGCTCGCGCACGATCTCGGACCCTACGGCATCACCGCGAATTCGGTCGCGCCCGGATTCCTGCGCACCAGTCCCGATTACGAGCGGCAGTGGGCGTCGTATGGCGAGGCCGGCCAGCAAGCGCTGCTCGAGCGCATCGCCCTGCGGCGCCTCGGCGGGCCCGAGGACATCGCGCACGCGGTGCTGTTCTTCGCCTCGGACTATGCGGGATGGATCACCGGACAGGTGCTGCCGGTGACCGGAACGCCGTTTCCCTAGAGATTGAAAACGCCCGACTCCTCTGGATCGATCAGACTGCGGCGATCTCCTTCGGCAAGAACATGACCGTGTACGAGGAGTACCTGGACCTACGCCACGCCGCGCAGGAAGCTCAGGAACACTTCGGCCAACTGACCTTCGCGCCGCTCCCACTCGGCGAACGGAATCTCGTCGAGGTCGGGGCCGGGCGGCATGATGTCGTGCACCTGCGCGGCCGGCATGAGCCGGCCGACGTTCTCGCCGGCGCGGCGCGCGTGGACGAAGTCGTTGCCGGGCACGATGCAGGCCGGAACCTCGATCGAGCGCAGCTCTTCTTCCGACGCGCCGATCACCGGCTGGTCCGCGCCGGCGATGAAGTATTCGCGCCAGTGCGACATGACCGAGACGAAGCGCGCCGTATCCATCGCCATCAGCCGTGCACGGTTCTCGGGGCGCTCTTTGATGCGCTCGCGGAAGAACTCCGAATCGCACACCGCCGCCATGCCGCCGCGCTCGGCGAGCTCGATGAAGTCGGTGTAGTACTGGCGCGCGAGATGCTCGGCCGCGGCGCGTCCTCCGGTGACGCGCCACAAGAGGAGCGAGCGCACCGCTTCGGGGTGGCGCAGCGCGAAGAGGATCGACATGCGGCAGCCCGACGATGAGCCGCCGATGTGGGCGGGCAGCGCATCGAGCCCGGTCATCAGCGCGTGCAGATCGTCGGCCCAGAGGTCGTATTCGGATTCGTCGCCGTCGATGATGACGTCGGACGCGCCGCAGTTGCGCCGGTCGTGCAGCAGCACGCGGTATCCCGCCGCGGCGATGCGCTCGCCGAGCGAGCGTACCGCGGCCAGCTCGCGGCGGCCGCCGGGGGACAACGACACCCATGGTCCCTGGTCCCCGAGGACGAGGTAGTTGATCGCCGCACCGCGTAGGGTGGCTAGTGGCATGGTCGCATCCTCCTTGTCACGATCTTGCCACCGCCAGCCCGATCGGCGCTACAGTGGCGATAACAAAGGGAGGGGACTATGAAACGCTGGATCGTGCAGGCAGCCGTGATCGTGGCCGCGGGTTGCGCGGCCACGCCGACACAGCAATCCCTGGATTACGTGACGCGCTCCAGGACCGGCGAAGGTCCGACCGCCGAGGAGCTCGTCAACGATCACCGTTCGCCCGATGACGTGCTCACCTACGGCATGGGCTATTACCAGCAGCGTTACAGCCCGCTCGCACAGATCAACAAGTCGAACGTCAAGCGTCTCGTGCCGGTGTGGACGCTCGGGCTGCAGAACGAGTTCGGCGAGCAGGCGCAGCCGATGATCTACGACGGCGTGATGTACGTCGCCAACGCGAAATGGACGGTGGCGGTCGATGCCGCGACCGGCAACACGCTCTGGCGCACGCCGACCGACTTCGTGCCCGACACACCCCGCGTGGTCTGCTGCGGTGTGTCCAACAAGGGCGTCGCGCTCTACCGCGGCAAGGTGTTCCGCACCACGCTCGACGCGTTCGTCGTGGCGATGGATCAGAAGACCGGCAAGGTCCTCTGGAAGCAGAAGGCCGCGGAATGGAAGGAAGGTTATTCGCAGACGGTGGCTCCGCAGATCGCCAACGGCGTGGTCATCACCGGCATCTCGGGCGCCGAGTTCGGCATCCGCGGTTTCCTCGACGGTTGGGATCCCGATACCGGCAAGCATCTGTGGCGCCGCTACACGACCGCCGGACCGGGCGAAAAGGGCTATGACACGTGGGAGCCGCGTGACTCCTACAAGACGGGCGGCGCCAGCACCTGGATCACCGGCTCGTACGATCCCGAGCTCGACCTGGTGTACTGGGGCACGGGCAACGCCGGCGCGTGGAACCCGGTCAACCGCAAAGGAGACAATCTGTACGCGGCATCGGTCATCGCGATACGTCCGAAGACCGGGGAGATCGTCTGGCACTACCAGTTCGTGCCGAACGACGTCTATGACTGGGATTCGCTGTGGGAGCTGATCCTCGCCGACATCCCCGTCGACGGCCAAACGAGAAAAGTCGTCATGCAGATGAACCGCAACGGCTTCCTCTACGTGCTCGATCGCACCAACGGCAAGCTCCTGTCCGCGAAGCCTTTCGGCAAGGTCAACTGGGCGACCCATGTGGACATGGCGACCGGCCGTCCGGTGGAGTCCGAGGTGTCGCGGAGGCTCCGCGCCGGCGAAGAGATCGAGATGTGGCCGAGCGTTCGCGGTGCGAAGAACTGGCCGCATGCGGCCTTCAATCCGAACACCGGATTGCTCTACGCCAACACCAACGATATCGCCTCGTTCTACAAGTTCACCGAGCTGGCGCCCTACAAACCGGGCGCGCGTTATCAGGGCATGGCGAACCGCTATGCGACACTCAAGCCCGGCGATGTGGTCGGCCATACCGAAGCGATCGATCCCCTGACCGCCAGGCCGAAATGGCGCGTGCCGTTGAAGGACGTACAGATCTGGTCGGCCGTGCTCGCGACCGGCGGCGGATTGGTCTTCAACGGCAAGCACAGCGGCGAGTTCTTCGCGATGGACGCGGACACCGGCGAGACGCTGTGGGAATTCAGGACGAGCTCGGGCGTGAACGCGCAGCCGGTCACCTGGACGCGCAACGGCAAGCAGTACGTCGCGGTGCTCTCGGGGATCGGCGGCCTGTACGGCAGCACCACCGCGCGGCAGACGCTGCCGAACGTGCCGCTCGGAGGATCGATCTGGGTGTTCGCGCTTCCGGATTGAGGCGCTATCGCGCCGGCAGCAAGCCTTCTTCGCTCGCCTTGATCTGCAGCGCGAGGTATTTCGAATAGATGCGGCATTGACCGAGGCCGCCGGCGAGGAACCACAGGCCCGCGGATATGAGGCGTGAGAGACCAGGTGCACGCCAGCAGGTCGCTACACGGTCAACCTGTCAACACACCCCGAATCGCTTCCTTCATTTAGCCGACGTCGTGCTTTACGATGCGCCTTTGTCCAACGGCTCTGACCGCATGGTGAACAAACTCCGGCAAGCAGCCTCGAGATCGCTGGCGTGCGCGCTCGCGCTCGTGTGCGGTCACGCGGCCGCACAGGCGCTTCCCGACGTCACGGCGCTCGAAGCGTCAGCCAAACGCGGCGACGTGCCGGCCTTGATGACCCTGGCCGTCCTGTACGAGCGCGGCGAAAACGTCGAGCGCGATCTCCCCAAATCGAACGAGCTCTGGTGCAGGGCGGCGGCGCGCGGCAATGCCGACGCGGTCTTCAGGCTCGGACAGATCTACGGCTCGGGGCGGGAAATGCTGCCCAACGAGGGCGTCGCGGCACTGCTGATCAACAAGGCGGCCGAGCTCGGCAGCGAGCGCGCGAAAGAGCTCCTGCCTTACGTCTCCCGCGGCACCGGCAGCGTGCTGCCCGCCTGCATGAACGAACCGGTTGCGAGCGCCGCCGCATCCCCGGCCCTGCCGCAGGTACGAGGCGACGTCGCGCGGCTGGTGGAGCGCTGGGCGCCGGAATATGCCATCGACCCGGCGCTCGTGATGGCGTTGATCCACGTCGAATCGAATTTCCAGCCGGCCGCCGTGTCGCCCAAGAACGCTCAAGGCCTCATGCAGCTCATTCCCGCGACCGCCACGCGCTTCGGCGTGAAGAACGCTTTCAACACGCTCGACAATCTCAAGGGCGGGCTCGCGTACCTGCAATGGCTCATGTCGTATTTCAAAGGCGACGTCGCGCTGGTGTTGGCCGCGTATAACGCGGGCGAGAAAGCGGTCGAGCGCTACAACGGCATTCCGCCGTATCGCGAGACGCGCGAGTACGTGAAGCAGATCACCGCCCTCTACAAGAAACCGACCCACCCCTACCGTTGAACATCGATTGGGACAAGGCAGCCGACGTCGTCATCGTGGGATTCGGCGGTGCCGGCGCCGCGGCCGCGGTGACGGCGCACGATCTCGGCGCGAAGGTCGTACTGCTGGAAAAGGCGCCCGAAGGCGAAGAAGGCGGCAACACGCGCGTCGCGGGCCAGGGTTATCTCCAGATCTACGACGTCGACAAGGCGATCACCTATCTCAACGCGCTGTGCGGATCGTTCCCCGTGCCGCAAGCGATGGTGCGCGCGTGGGCCGGGGAAGTGAGCCGCAACAACGATTGGGTCTCGAGCATCGGCGGCGAACCCCGGGAACACCAGCACCAGCCCGAGGGCATCGAGTTCCCCGAGCTGCCGGGCGCCGACTGCGCGCACAAGTTCCATCACGGCGACGTCGTTGGCTACTCGAACACGTGGAAAGCGTTCGAATCGGCGGTGAAGCGCCGGCCGATCGAGATTCTGTACGAGACGCCGGGATGCGAGCTGATCCAGAACGGTGCGACGCGCGAGATCCTCGGCGTCCGCGCCGGGCACCGCGGCCGATCGCTGCGCGTGAAAGCACGCAAGGCGGTGGTGCTGACCTGCGGCGGCTTCGAGAACAACCAGGAGATGATCCGCAACTACCTGCCGGGTCTCGCGTCCTGCTACACCACCGGCAGCCCGTACAACAACGGAGACGGGATCAGCATGGCGCAGGCGGTCGGCGCCGATCTCTGGCACATGAACAACTACGCCGGGCCTTCGATGGCGCTCAAGGTGCCCGACTACCACTCGCCGTTTTCGATGACCCCGCTCCATCATTCGCACGAGCAGCCCGGCGGGATGATCGTCGTCGGGCCCGACGCGAACCGCTTCTGCGACGAGAAGCTGCACACGCGCCACGGCAAGGTGAAGCGCCACGGCCAGTGGGCGCCGATGCCGGTGCCGTGTCCGATGTTCATGGTGTTCGATCACGGCGTGTTCGGCGCGGGTCCGCTGTACGACGCGAAAGGACCGAGCGGGTGGGGACGCATCATCGAGCGTTACCCGTGGAGCCGCGACAACGCGGTGGAGCTGGAGCGCGGCTGGATCAGGCGAGCCGCAACGATGGCCGAGCTTGCGTCAACGATCGGCCTCGATGCGGCCGCGCTCGAAGCGACGGTGCTGCGATGGAATCACCTGTGCGAGGCCGGCAAGGACGCCGACTTCGGCCGCACCAAGATGCTGCGGCGTTTCGGGGATCCGCCGTACTACGCGATCGAGCTCTCCCCTTCGATGCTCAACACCCAGGGCGGGCCGCGTCGCAACGAGCGCGGACAGGTCCTGCGTCCCGACGGCTCGCCGATCCCGCGCCTCTACAGCGCCGGCGAGCTGGGCTCGATCTACAGCTACCTCTACCAGGGCACGGGCAACATCGGCGAATGCCTCGCGTTCGGGCGCATCAGCGCGCGCAACGCGGTGGCCGAATCACCCTGGGATCGCGAGCCGGCTTAGCCGCGGTTCATGCGTATTTCTTCGCGGCGATCGGGACCACGGACATCACGGGGCTCTGGTGCGCGAAGATGTGCGGGCCGATCTCCGCAACGCTGCGCGCGCCCACGTAGCCGAACGACCGCTCCATTTCATCCCTGAGGATCTGGATCGCCCTCGCGGCGCCCGCCTGCCCTCCGCACGCGGTGCCGTACAGCGTCGCCCTGCCGACCAGGACCATCTTCGCGCCGAGCGCGAGCGCCTTGACGATGTCGCTGCCGCGGCGCACGCCGCTGTCGAGGATCACGGTGCAGCGATCGCCGACCGCCGCCACGACTTCGGGCAGCATGTCGATGGTCGCCACCGCGCTGTCGAACGCGCGTCCGCCGTGATTCGACACGACCACTCCGTCGGCGCCCGCGTCGACCGCAGCCCTCGCCTGGTCGCCGGAGAGCACGCTCTTCACGATGAGCTTGCGCGGCCAGAAGTCGCGGAACTTGCGGATGTGCTCCCACGTCATGCCCTGGAACGACTTCGGGCGCGCGCGCGTCTTGCCGTCGAGGATCGTGTGGCGATAGCGATCGGGGAAGTTGGCGTTGGTGGGCATGCCTTCGTTCATGAGGTATTTGCGCATCACGCGCCACACCCAGCCCGGATGCCTCGCCATGTCGATCGCCGCCGTCATGTTGGGCTTGAACGGGAACGAGTAGCCGTTGCGCTCGTTGTGCTCGCGCCCGCGGCCCGGCGCCTGGTCGATCGTGACGACGAGCGCTTCCCAGCCGAGGTCGCGCGCACGCGTGACCATCTCGTAGGAGCCTTCCTGGTCCTCCCACGGATAGAGCTGGAACCACTTGCGGGCATCGGGCACTTTCTCGCTGACCTCTTCCATCGACGTCAGCGCGCCTGTCGCCAGCGTGAAAGGAATGCCCGCCGCGGCAGCCGCCTTCGCGAGCTCCACCTCGCCCTGGTACCACATCAGCCCCGCGCTGCCCGTCGGCGCGATGCCGAACGGCAGCTCGATGCGCTTGCCGAAGATCTCGGTGCCGAGATCGCGCCTGGACCAGTCGTTGAGAAAGCGCGTGCGCAGCTTGATGCGCTGGAACGCGGCGCGGTTCTCTTCGAGCGAGATCCCGTCTTCGGTGCCTTTGTCGACGTACTCGAAGACGCCTTTGGGGAGGCGGCGCTGCGCGAGCTCGCGCAGGTCGAAGATGTTGTAGCAGCGGTCGAGGTTGGTCATCGCCTCCTCCTGGTTATTCGATGCTGTCGTCCGTGCGTGGCGTTTCGACTCTAGCGTCGGGATACGATGGGGTCAATCGCACGCCGCGCGACGGCCGCGATGGCGCTCTCACGCTGCTCGAGGGGCGCCGCGGACTCCGCGATATACACCGCGACGACGATGGGCTCGCCTGCGGGTGTCCAGAACACGCCGACACTGTTGGTGCTGCCGTGCTCTCCCGTGCCGGTCTTGCTCGCGACACGCCAGCCGCCGGGCAGGCCGGACCGCAGCCGTCGGCCGTCCGTGACGGTCGCTTCCATCCACGCCGTGAGCTGGCGGCGGCCGGCTTCCGATAACGCATCGCCCAACAGGTTCCGGCGCAGCAACTGCGCCATCGCGCGCGGGCTGGTCGTGTCTCTCGGATCGCCGGGTACTGACTGGTTGAGCTCCGGCTCCCAGCGATCGAGACGCGTCACCGTGTCGCCGAGGCTGCGCGCATACCCGGTGAGCGCTTTCGGTCCACCGAAGCTCGCCAGCAGCAGGTTTCCGGCCGCGTTGTCGCTGACCGCGACGGCGGCGTGGCAAAGCTCCGCGACGGTCATGCTGCCGCCCGCGTGCTTTTCGGTGACCGGCGAGTACGGCAACAGCACCTCGCTTCCGACGTGCACGCGGCGTTGCAGGTCCTCCGATCCGGCATCGACCCGCCGCAATACGCAGGCTGCGGCGAGCCATTTGAAGGTGCTGCACATCGGAAAACGCTCGTCCAGGCGGTTACCGTGGAGCGCCCCCTTGCGAAACACCGCCACCCCGAGGCGGCCGCCGCAGGCAGCCTCGATGTCGCTCCAGCGCTCGTGGAGCGCTGCCGGCGCAGCATGCGCACGCGCCCCCAGGGTCGATACGAGAATCGAGCCGCCCAGGCTCGAGATGAACTTACGTCGGTCTATGGTCATGATGATCGGGAGGAAACCGACCCTTCTACCACATGCGGGGGCATGATTACGCGCACTTGGTGTACGCCGATACGTCGGATAAAGTGATTGCCCGCTCACTCCGGAGGACGTGTCGAATGAAAAAAATCCTATCCTCGCTGGCGGCGACGGTATGCATGCTCGCCGGTCTGTCGGTAAACGCGGCAGACATGTCCCTCACCCGCCTCGACTGCGGCACGCCGCAGGCGCCCACCCAGGTCAACCAGCGCTTCTCCGACACCTTCGCCTACGGCGACCTGAAACTGCAGTTCGTGTTCAGCTGCTATCTCGTCAAGCACGGCGACGAATACATGTTGTGGGACACCGGGCATTCGATGAGCGCGCCGAACGTGGCGCCGAAGGTGAGCGTGGTGGATCAACTCGCCAAGCTCAACGTGAAGCCGGAGCAGATCAAGTACGTCGGCATCAGCCACTATCACGCGGACCACACCGGCCAGGTCGCGTCGTTCCCCGGCGCGCTGCTGCTGATCGGCAAGTACGAATGGGATGCGATCAGCGCGCCGACGCCGACCCAGGGCGTGAATCACGCGCCGTTCGAGAGCTGGAAGAAAGGCGCGAGCAAGGTCGAGCCGCTCACCAACGACAAGGACGTGTGGGGTGACGGCAGCGTCGTCGTGCTGGCCACGCCCGGCCACACGCCGGGGCATCGCAGCCTGATGGTGAAGCTGGCGCAGAGCGGCACGGTCATCCTGAGCGGCGATGCGGTGCACTTCCGCGAGAATTACGAGACCAACGGCGTGCCGTGGTTCAACTACGACCGCGCCCAGACGCTCGCATCGATCGACCGCATCAGGAAGCTGCTCGCGAACGCGAAGGGCACGCTCGTCATCCAGCACGACGCGCGCGACATCCAGAAGCTGCCCGCGTTCCCGGCCGCGGCGCGGTGAGCGCGAGGGCTACTGAACCTTGATGCCCGCGTCGCGCACGACCGCGCCGAAACGCTGACGCGCCTGTTTCTGGTGTGCCGCGAACGCCTGCGGCGTCATCGGTGCCACGGCTTCCGCGGCCATGTTCGTCAGCGTCGCGCGCGTCTCGGGCATCTGCATGATGCGCCCGATCTCGCGGTTGAGGCGCGTCACGATCTCATTCGGCGTTCCGGCCGGCGCGTAGACGCCCGACATCCACGTGATGTCCACGTTGGCGCCCGCTTCGGCCATCGTCGGCGCCTCCGGGAAGATCGGCGAGCGCGTCGGCCCGGGCACCGCGAGCAGCCGCACTTTCTCGCTCTTGATGTGGCCGATCGCAGCGCCGAGATCGAACGTGAAGTCGATCGCCCCGCCGAGAAGGTCGACCAGCGCCTGCTGCGAGCCTTTGTAAGGCACGTGCGTCACCTTGATGTTCGCAACGCGCATCAACATCTCCGCAGCGATGTGCTGGAGGGTGCCGTTACCGGCCGAGCCGTAGTTGAGCTTGCCGGGATTGGCGCGCGCATAGGCGATCAGTTCGGCGAGGTTTCTGACCGGAAGGCCGGGCCGGACGATGAAGAAGATCGCGGCTTTGGCGGTCGGCGCGACCGGGTCGAGCTCGCGCTCCACATCGACCGCCATCCTGTAGAGAAACGGATTGACCAGGATGGTGCCGTCCGACGAATGCAGCAGCGTGTAGCCGTCGGCGGACGCTTTCGCGGCGGCTTCGAGGCCCACATTGCCGCCGACGCCGACCCGGTTGTCGACCACGATGGCCTGGCCGAGCGACTCCGAAAGACGCGTCGCCATCGCGCGCGCGATGACGTCGGTCGAGCCCCCGGCTGCGAAATTCACGATCAGGCGTACCGGTTTGTTGGGCCAGGCCGGCTGCCCCATGACCGGATACGCCACCGCGAGCGCGACGACGGCAGCACAGCGGCCGATGAACAGCGCGAGGTGACTCTCGAACGTTCTCATGGTCGCTCTCCTCACGCGGCTGGTCACGCTGTGGCTTGCGGTGCATTATGCGAGTACCGGCAGCGCCGCGATAGCCTCTCGGAGACGACCAGGAGATCCAGATGAACATCGCCATACTGACGTTCGAAGGCTTCAACGAGATCGACTCGTTCGTGAGCCACCACATCCTGACCCGGGTGGACCTCGCGGACTGGAACGTCGCGATCGCGTGCCCGAGCGAGACGGTGACGTCGACGGGCGGCATCCGTGTCACCGCGCAGCAGCCGCTCGAGTATGCGAACGACGCCGATGCGGTGCTGTTCGGCGGCAGCCCGCGCAGCCGCCAGATCGTCGAGGCCCCCTCGATCATGTCGCGGCTGAAGCTCGATCCGAAGCGCCAGCTCATCGGCTCGCAATGCGCGGGCGCGTGGTTCCTGGCGAAGCTCGGTCTGCTTGCAAACCTGCCGGTGTGCACGAGCATGAAGTCGCGCGCCGGGCTGGAAGCGCTGGGCATCCGCGTGCTCGACCAGCCGTTCGTCGCGACCGGCAACATCGCGAGCGCCGGCGGGTGTCTCGCGTCGCCCTATCTCGCCGGATGGGTCATCTCGCGCCTGCTCGGCCGCGACACCGCCGAGAAGGCGCTGCGCATCGTGGCGCCGGTCGGTGAGAAGGCCGAGTACGTCGCCAAGGTTCTCGATGTCGTGGCGCCGGTCGAGACGGCCGAGGTCGAGCGCATCGAATGAGCGCGTAGTTACGCCCCTGGCAGTATCGACCGCCGTACGCATCATGCAGTCCTCTCGGGGAGGTGCTCATGAACCGCGTAAACCGGACCGTTGCAAGCTGGCTCACGCTCGCCGGGATTTGCGCGGCGGCGAGCGCGCAGGACAAACCACCCGATTATCCGACCCGGCCGATCCGGCTGGTCGTCGCAGCGTCCGCCGGCGCGGGCGGCGACATGATGGCGCGAGCCGTCGCTCAGATGCTGGTGGACGCGTGGGGACAGAACACCATCGTCGACAACCGCCCCGGCGCCAGCGGCACCATCGCCGTCGAGCTGGTCGCGAGATCGGCGCCGGACGGTTACACGCTGCTGAGCCTCGGCGACACGCTCATCATCCTCGGTGCGACGAAGCGGGTGTCCATCGACGTGCTCAAGTCCTTCGAGCCCGTCACGCCCACGTCGGTCCAGCCGTACATCATCCTCGCCCATGCGAGCCTGCCCGCGAAGTCGATCAAGGAGCTGGTCGCGCACTCGGCCGCGCGCGGCGTGACGTACTCCGGCTCGACGGGCGTCGGCGCGGCGGTGCACCTGGGCATGGAACGCTTCGCACAGCTATCCGGCGCGAAGCTGCAGTTCGTGCCCTACAAAGGCACCGCGCCCGCGATCGTCGCGGCGATGGGCGGCGAGATCCAGATGGCGGTCGCAAGCACGCTCTCCGCGACGCCCGCGATGCGAAGCGGCAAGCTGCGCGGACTGGCCGCGCTGAGCTTGACGCGCGTGCCGTCGATGCCGGATCTGCCGACGGTGGCCGAGCAGGGATATCCCGATTTCAAGATCATCAACCGCTACGGCCTGCAGGCCCCGGCGGGGACGCCGCGCAGGATCGTCGATGCACTGAATCGCGTGGTGAGCGACGGCTTTTATTCGCCGCAGATGATGCAGCGGCTCGTGGCCGACGGTAGCCAGCCCGCCGAGCGCATGACGCCGGCGCAGTTCAAAGCCGCGCTCGCGCGCGACTATACGGAGGTCGAGCAGCAGGTGAAGCGGCTGAACATCAAGCTCGAATAGACGCCCGGCTCGATCGGCCCGCAAGCTTCGCGTGCTTCGACTCTTCCTCCAGGTACGCATCCCGGTAGAGGCTCATCGCCCGCTCGTGCGCGGCCACTTCGGTCTCTCCCAGCTCTTCTTTCGGCCAGGCGGCCTCCTCGAAGTGCCCGTAGCGATCGACGCCGCGCACGAGCAGCGCTGCATGGCGGATCGATCCCGACGGCTTGACGCTCGTGGGGATGTAATTGAGCCCCAGTCCGATGCGCCGGTGATTCGAGGTGTTGGGCCCCGACCGGTGCGGGCACAGCCCATGGTGCATCGAGAACCATCCGGCCTCGAGCGGCATCGCCACCGGCGCGCTCTCGTCGAGCGGCTCGGTGATGACCTGGCCTGCGCGATTGACGCTGTCCCTTACGGCGTGCGAGACGTGGCTCAGTTGGCGCGGCCTGCCTCGAAACGACAGCGCGTCCATGCAACCGGCGGCCTCGCTCGCCTCGGTCAAGGCGATCCAGATCGTGACCTCTTCTTTCGGGTCCAGTCCATAGTAGGTCGAATCCTGGTGCCACGCGGCGATCGTCGGCGAGCGCGGCTCCTTGATGAAGAACGTGCTGGTGAAAATCAGGATGTCAGGTCCGAGCAGATCCTCGACCTTGTCGAGAATGCGCGGGTGTCGCGCCAGTTTCGCCGCCCAGGGCATGAGCAGATAGACCATCGACCGCCATTTCATGGCCTCGTCCGCGTTGATCGGGGAACCCAGCCACTGCTCGTAACGCGCCACACCCTGACGGCAGGCTCGCAGCTCTTGTTCATCGAGCAGCGGGAACGGGGACAGGAATCCGTCGTACTTCCATTGCGCGACCTGATCCGCCGACAACGCGTTCATCGAGCGTCTCCTCCGATCACGCCGACGCGACCGTGTCGTAGTGGTCCTCTTTCGAGATGACGCCCGCAGCGTACAGCTTCGCGATGTCGCCGTCGGAATAGCCGAGCAGCCCGCCCAGCACCTCCTCGTTGTGCTCGCCGACTTTCGGTGTGGAGCCCACGGTCACCGGCGTGCGGCCGAAGTGCCAGAAATCGCCGGACACCGCGATCGTGCCGGCGAGGAAATCCGGCACTTCGACGAGCGCGCGCCGCTCCCATGGATGCGGATCGCGCGACGCCTGGGGAATGGTGTTCACCGGCGCCGCGGTGACGTCGTGGCGCGTGAAGTGCCCGATCGCGTCTTTCATGCTCATCGTGGACAACATCGCCGTGACCGCTTCGTTGATCGCCGCGGCGTTCTTCGCACGGTCGCGGCGCTGCGCGAAGCGCGCATCGTCCTGCCATTCGGGCTTGCCGAGCGCCCTGCACACGCGCGGCCACATGTGGTCGTCGCCGGCGGAAATGAGGATCCATCCGTCGGCGCACGGATACATCCCGCTGGGCGCCGATTCGGAACGGCCGCGCTTCGGCTCCACGCCGGCGCCGTGATACGCGGTGATGGGAATCTCGGTTAGGCTGTAGCCGGAATCGGCGAGGCACACGTCGATCGTCTGCCCTACTCCGGACACGGTCCTCTCCATGAGCGCCGCGAGCGTGCCGATCGCCGAATGCAGCGCCGTCGTGCGATCGATGATCGGCACACCGGCGCGGATCGGCGGCATCCCTTCCGCGCCGGTGACCATCGCGATGCCCGACATCGTCTGACCGATCGGGTCGTAACCGATCTGGTCGCGATACGGACCGAATTGCCCGTACGCCGAGATGTTGACCATGACGATGCGCGGGTTCAGCGCCTTGAGCGTTTCGTAGCCGAAACCCATCTCGTCGATCGTCCCGGGCCGGAAGTTCTGCACCAGCACGTCGGCCACCTTGACCAGCTTGCGCAGCGCCGCTTTGCCGTCTTCGGTGCGCAAATCCATGCTCACGCTCTTCTTGCCGCTGTTGTATTGAACCCAGTAGGCGCTCTGCCTGCGCACCCACGGCGCGTGGTAGCGCGTTTCTTCGCCGCCGATGCGCTCGATCTTGATGACTTCGGCGCCGAGGCGGGCGAGCACCTGCGCACAGCGGGGTCCGGCCTGATGGCGGCCCAGGTCGATCACGCGGATGCCATGCAGAGGACCAAAGGCCTGTGTCATCGCTCTCTCCTTGTGTGCGTGCGTCGCGTCCAGTATCGTCAGTGCGGCCTCAGGACGCAAACATGATCGAGATGAAATCGATTGAGTACATCCTCACCGGGTGTCTGTGCTTAGGGAACGCCGGCGCCGATCGTCGCGCGCTACGGTAAGCTGCTGAAAGCGATGGGGGTGACGAGCCTGGGAAGGGAAGTCATATGGCGACCACCGCGAAGATCACCAGAGCGCTCGGCATACGCGTCGAGCGCTAGGCGTGCGTCAGGGCCTGCCGAAAGGCAGCATGCGGTGCAGCAACCCATCGCGGTCGAAGATGTGGCGCTTCAGACCCAGGCCCACGTGAGAGCCCGCGATGATCACGATCGCGTAGGACGTGACGAGGTGAACGACGCGGGCGGTGGTCGCGAGCCATTCCTGCTTGCCGATGGGATTGGGCAGGTCCCATCGTCCGAACAGCCGGACGCCGTAATCGCCCGCCATGACGAAGAGGTAGCCGCTCACCGGCATCAGGAACATGCAGGTGTAGAGGAGCGTCTCGTTCCAGCCGGAGAGGGAGCGCTCGGCCGGCGTGAGGCCGGGCGCCCAATCGGGCAGTGAAGTGAGCTTGCGCCACGCCAAGCGCAATATCACGAGGGCGAGCAGCACCAGCCCGATCGACTTGTGCCAGTTGTAATACACGTCCTGACCGAACCCGAGCACCGTTTTGTTCGGCTCTATCCGGGTCATGATGTTGGCGACCACGTACTGGTACGCGAAGAGCAGGAATACCGCCCAATGGAAGAACCGGGTAACCGACCCATAGTGCGTGGCGGAGTTGCGCAGTGGCATACGAATCTCCCCTGATACGCCGTGGCGAACCCGCACATCATACCGATAAGGCGCTCAACGCCGGCGCTTGGTCCCCTTGCCCGCGCGCGCCGAACGCTGCGATTCGGCCACCGCCTCGCTGCTCTTGCCCGCGAGCTTCGGCGTGAGGTTGTCGGTGATCCACTTCTGGTCCCACCACTCCACCGGCAGGACGGCGACGCCGTTCAGATAGACCCCGTAGTGCAGGTGATCGCCGGCGGCGAGCCCGGTCTCGCCGGTCTTGCCGAGGATCTGCCGCTGCTTCACCGTATCGCCGACCTTCACGTCGAACGAGCTCAGGTGGCCGTAGAGCGTGAAGAGGCCGAGGCCGTGATCGAGGATGACGCAGTTGCCGTAGATGCCCAGGGGCTCGGCGTAAACGACGGTGCCGCTGTTGGCGGCTTCGATCGGATAGTGTTTCGTGACCGACAGGTCGTAGCCGAGGTGATAGGCGGTGTCGACCGGCTCGCCGTTATAGACGTAGGTCCGCTGATCGGCGAAGTTGGCTTCCACCTTGGAGTTGCTGAGCTGGGCGAAGGCGCCGCTCCAGAGCATCGTCGGCGTCCCTTTGCTGGTGACCTCCATGATCTTCTTCTCGTTGTCGGCCCTGAGCTTCTTGTTGACCGCGACGAAGATGTCCTTCGGCGAGCCCTGCCGCGCGGCGACGTCCGTCAGCAGCGGCACGACCTTGTTCTGGAGAAAGTTGTCCGAAAGCGCGATCGTGCTCTTCTTGTAATTCACGTTCTTGAGCTCGTAGACGACCGGGATCTGCCTGGAGTTTCCCGCCTTGTCGGTCGCGACGAGCTGCGCCTTGGCGTCCGCCGGCACGTTGTAGGCGTGCGCGAAAAGCGCGATGTAGGCGTCGGGCTGATCCTTGATCTGGCCTTTGTAACCCGGAAAGAAATAATTGCCGAGCTTCACGCCGCTCGTCGCGGTGTCGGCCGAAGCCTTGTAGACGATCACGCCGACGCCGCCGAAGTTGACGTAGCGGTCATCGGCGATGAGCTCGACCGTCGGCGGCGTGACGTCGATCGTGAGGTTCTTCTGGATGACGGTCTCGTTGCCGCGGAACCAGTTCCACAGCGATGCGTCCCGCGCGGTGACGCGCAATACCGCAGGACCTTCCTTGAGGCCGGACAGCTTGGACGTCGCGAGGCTGAATTTCTTCCCGCTCGCCGGCTGGGCGAACTGCTCGGAGAGCAGCGGGTAGTCCGTGCCGCCCGCGGAAAGGGTCGCAGAAACCGATTTCAATCCGGCGCCCGCGTCGTGCACAGCGATGTCCATGGACGACAGTCCAAGCACGTCGGAGTCCGGAAGCTTCACTTGCGGCGCGCTGCGTTCGAAGCGCGGCGCGAGGTAATACCCGCCGCCCGCGAGAACGATGACAACGATCAGGAAAAGGACACCGATGATCGGGAATTTTCTTTGGGCTCGGTCGGATTCGAATGCGCTCATGTAGTCGAATGAAAGGATAGGTGAACGGAAGCCAGTCCCGAGGGTATCGCACGAAAGCCGTGCAATCCATCTACTTCCGCTTATTTGAATCGGAGCCTGCGAGAAAATTCCATGATGTTTCATCGCGAGAGATCGTCGCCGGCTGCGCGGCCCCTCGCAATGACACGCAGGAACTAACGGCGATACTTCTCCAGCATCGCGCCGGAGAGATACCGCTCCTCGAGCTCGCGCTGCCTGTCGAGGCCCTCGCCTTCCGGGCCGACCTCGGGGACCGGATACGGATCGTCCTTGCGGCTCGCCGTGAAATCGTTCCAGGCGCCGACGTCGCGCTCCCGGAACTCGCGCATGAAATCCCACAGCGCCGCCCACGTGACGTGGTGGGTGAAGCTCGGATACCACGCGATGCTCACGCCGAGCGCCAAGTGCTCGTCGAAGCCGAGGAAGCGCCCGAGCTTGCCTTTCATGAACGAGAACGGGCCGTCGACGGCGGCGCGCGCCTGCCTGATCTCGTCGGTGGAATGCGGCGATTCGAGCTGCACCCAGTCGACGCCGGCCTGCTCGCGATACGCCTTCAGCCGCTCGAGCGTATCCTCGAAGCTGCTGTTGGCCGCATCGCGCGCGTAGCACTGCGCCATCACGACGAAGTCCGGATCGAGCTCGTTCTTCATGTCGACCGCGGCGCGATAGCGCGCGACCGCCTGCTCGAGCGGCACGACCTCGACGCCCGCGCTCTGGGTCTTGCGCTTGCCTTCGATCGGCTGGTCGTCGATGCGGATGCCCGCGATGCCGGCGCGTATGCACTCGCGGATCATGCGGCGCACCGCCATCACGCCGCCGTGACCGGTATCGCCGTCCATCATCACCGGGAAATTCACCGCCTGCGCGATCCAGCCGGCGATCTGCACGCACTCGGTCATGGTCAGCGTGCCGACGTCGGCGAGCCCGGTGTAGGCGCCGACCACGCCGCCGGTGCCGACGAAACCCGCCTCGCAACCCGCCTTCTCCATGATGCGCGCGTGCGCGGCGGTCGGCGGGTGCAGCACCGCGAGCACCTTGTCCTTGCGGTGGATGAGCTGCTTCAGACGCGTGGATTTTTCGTTGATGGCCATGCCGTCTCCTAGTCAAGCCTGATGCCGGCGTCCTTCACCACCTTGCGCCAGCGGGCGATATCGCTCGCCACGAACTGCCGCAGCTGCTCGGGCGAGCTGCCGACCGGTTCGCCGCCGTCGGGCGCAAGGCGCGATACGACGTCGGGCGCCTTGGCGCTCTTCGCGAGCTCCCCGCTGAGCTTCGCGACGATCGCCTGCGGTGTGCCCGCGGGCGCGAACCACGCGTGCCAGGTGCTCGATTCGTAACCGGCGACGCCGCTTTCGCTGAGCGTCGGCAGGTCAGGCGCCGCGGGCGAGCGCTTCGCGGTGGTGACGCCGAGCGCGCGCAGCTTGCCCGATTTGGCGAAGTGCAGGCTCGACAGCACGTTGCCGATGAGGGTGTGCACCTGTCCCGACATCGCATCGACGAGCGCGGGGCCGGTGCCTTTGTAAGGAACGTGGGTGAGCTCGATGCGCGCGAGCGTCGTGAACAGCGCGTAAGCGAGATGCGTGGACGAGCCGTGTCCCGAAGATGCGTAAGTGAGCGCGCCGGGCCGCGCCCTGGCGAGCGCCACGAGGTCTTTCACGCTTCTCACCGGCAGCGACGGATGCGCCATCAGCAGAAACGGCGCCTGCACCAGGAGCGAGATCGGCGCGAAATCCTTCGACGGGTCGTAACCGAGGCTCGCATGCACCGCCGGCGCGATGGTGAAACCGCCCGTCGCGCCGAGCAGCGTGTAGCCGTCCGGCGCCGCCAATGCGACGGTCCTGTACGCGAGCACGCTGCCCGAGCCGGTGCGGTTCTCCACCACGAACGCGCGGCCGAAAGCATCGGTGAGCTTCTGCGCGAAGATCCGCGTCTGGATATCGTTGCCGCCGCCCGGCGCCTGGCCGACGATGACGCGGACAGGCTTGGCGGGATAGTCCGGGACCGTTTGAGCGACGGCGCGCGGCGCCAGCGCCGCGGCGCTCACGAGCAACAGCGCCTTCAGCCGGTCCATTCGGTCACGAAATGCTCCGGCACCGGACGCTGGGCCGGCGGAGGATCGCCGGCAGGCGTGCCGAGATAGATCAGGCCGACGATCGAGTCCGCCGGCTCGAGCCCGAGCGCCGTCTTCACGCTCGCGTCGTAGGCGACGTCGCCGGTTCGCCACATCGCGCCGAAACCGAGCGCGTGCGCCGCGAGCATGATGTTCTGCGCCGCCGCGCCGACGGCCAGGACCTGCTCGATCTCCGGAATCTTGCCGGCCTGCGTGTGCGCCGCGACGACGACGATCAGCGGCGCACGCATCGGCTTCGCGCGCTCGCGCTCCAGCATCTCCGGACTGGTGTCGGGACGCCGCTCCTTGAGGGTTTTCGCCATGACCTCGCCGAAGCGCTCGCGCGCTTCGTCGCGGATGACGACGAAACGCCAGGGCCGCAGGCGGCCGTGGTCGGGGGCGGTGACCGCGCTCCGGAAAATCTCGGCGAGCTCCATGTCGTCCGGAGGCGGGTCCTGAAGCTTGCCTGCCGACTGGCGGGTGTGCAGCAGCTCTAATGCGTCCATCGGGTCATCTCCCTGAAGTCCTTACTGAAGCCCGGCACGTGCATAGAGACGCACCGCGTTGTCCCACATGAGCTTGCGCCGGCGCTCCTGGCCCATCTCCCAGCCGAGCGCGATGTTCACGGTCTCGGGGAAGTGGCTCTCGCCGTGAGGATAGTCCGACGCATACATGAGCACCTCGTCGCCGACGAGATCGGCGACCGCGTTGGTCATTCCGGCGCCTTCGGGCACTTCGATGCTCTGGAAGTAGCGGCCGCTCGTCACGTACTCGCTCGGCTTCATCTTGAGCGCGGGCAGCGCGGCGCGAATGGTCTCGGCGTGCTCGTCCAGGCGCTTCATCCAGAACGGCAGCCAGCCGTGGCCCGCTTCGAGCGTGCCGATGCGTAAACCAGGATAGCGGTCCATCACGCCGCTGCCGATCAGCGCGGCCATGTTGCGCATGCCGCACCACGGATGGGCCGCCGAGCGCTGCACGAACAGGTTCTCCCAGGTGTCGAGGCCGCCCGGGGCGTACGGCGGCATGACGGTGAACGTGTGCAGGCAGACCGCGAGATCGTGCGCGGCCGCCTCCGCCCAGATCGGCTCGAGGTCGGGATGGTCGAGCGGCATGCCGTACGGCGTGTACGCCATGACGCCCCATGCCCAGCGCGACCTGCCCCAGCGGCGGATCTCCGCGACGCTGCCTTCGACGTCTCGCGCGCACGCGAGCACGAGACCGCCGAGGCGCGTCGGGTAATCGCTGCAATAGTCCTGCATCCAGCGGTGATACGCGCGATACATGCCGGCCTCGAGCGCGACGTCGTCGCCGGCGGTCCACGTCCCGAACCAGCCCGAAGGCAGCGTGAGGTTCACGTCGACGCCTTCGTAATCCATGTCCTTGATGCGCTCGGACGGATCGGCGTCGAGAGTCGGCGAAGGATCACGCTCGCGCGCAACGCCGGTGTAGCCCGCCATGTAACCGGCAGGCGCCTGATCCGCTTCGGCGTCGCCGAGCCTGCGCCGGTAAATGCGCTGACCCTTCGTGTACGTGACGTGGCCGCCCTTGTTGACGCTCTTGTAGTCCTCCCACGCCTGGAGGCGCGTCCGTTCCGAGTCGGTGAGGTACTTGTCCAGGACCTCCATGTACGGACCGACGTGCGTATCCGAATCGAAGATCCTGTAGCCGTTTCTGGCCATGCAATTCCCCTTTACTCGCGTCCCACCCACCCGCCGTGCACCGGATAGTGCGAGCAGATGAACTCGAGAAAAGCCGGGCGGCCTTTCGCGTTTTCTGCGAACGCGCGTTCGAGCGCCGGGATGATCTCCGCGGGCTCGGTCACGTCTTCGGCATGGTAGCCGACGGCCCGCGCCATCGACGCCATGCACGCCGATCCGTGCTCCGACACTTTCCAGGTGTAAGGATCGTGGCCCTTGCCCCAGAATCCCGGACCGTATCCCGAGTAACCGCCGTTGTTGATGTGCAGCGTGGTGAGGCCCACGCCGTAGCGCGCCGCGGCTTCGAAGCTGCCCATCATGTAGCACACCCCCGCATCGCCGGTGATGTTCACGCACTGCCGGTCCGGATACGCGAGCTTGGCCGCGAACGCGCCCGCGAAGCTGAAGCCCAGGGTCGACACGTTGCCCCAGCCGAGGTGGCCGCGCGGGATCTGCGCCTGGTACACCGTGCTCGTCTGGTCGCGCGTATTGCCCGAATCCGCCGTCACGAAGGACTTCTTCGGATCGAGCACTTTCATCAGGTCGCCGATGACGCGGTACGGATTCATCGGCGTGTCGTTCGACTCCATGACCGGCTGGAACTTCGCCATGAACTCCTTGCGGCCCGCGCTGATGTCGTCGAGCAGGTTCGGATTCTTTTTCGGCCCCTGCTTCGCAAGCTCGGCTGCGAGCGCCTGCAGCGTGAGCTTCGCATCGCCGATCACCGCGTGCCTGGTCTCGTAGCTGCGGTGGATGTCGATGAGATCGACGTTGCACTGGACGATCGTCTTCTTGTGCGGCTCGGGCACCGCGTGGCTGAAGCGGTTCGGGAACAGGCTCGAGCCGATCGCGAACAGGAGATCGCACTTCTCGAGGTAGTGCGCGGCGAGCGAGCCGCGCACGCCGAGCGACAGCGGATGGTTCTCGGGGAACGTGCCCTTGCCCTTGAGCGTGGTGAGGACCGGCACGTGGGCGAGCTCGGCGAATTGCAGCAGCTCTTGCGTCGCGTCGGCGTAATACACGCCTTCGCCGACGTAGAGCAGCGGATCTTTCGCCGCGCGTAACGCCTGGATCGCGGCCTTGACGTCGTCCGGATCGGGGCCGCTGCGCCAGCCTTTCACCGGCGTGTAGGGAACCTGGTCCTCGTCGTACTCGCCGAGGTCGCGCGGCACGACGAGCAGCACCGGACCGGGCCGGCCCGAGCGCAGATGCGTGAACGCGCGGCGCATGTAATCGGGAACGAGGTCGGCGCGATCGATCTCGCCGACCCACTTGGTCACGGGCTTGAACGCCTGCGCGATATCGAAATGGGTGTGCCGGCTCGCGCCCCGGGCGAGGCCTTCGACCATGATCAGCACCGGGGAGGAATCCTCCCACGCCTGCGCGATCGCGCCGTACGCCATCTGGATGCCCGCGGCGTTGAGGCCGGCCATCGCCGTGCACACGCCGATCTGCCGGCCGCACGTCACGCGCGAGAACGCGTCCGCGACTGCGATGCCGAAACGCTCCTCGCCCATCATGTAGATGGGCACTCCTTCCTCGCCCAGCGCGTTGTTGATGGGGCTGGTGGGATAGCAGCTGATCCACTTGACGCCTTCGGCCTTGAGTATCCGTGCAACGCCATTCATCGCCTTGATGTTCATGACGGCTCCTCCCGAGGAAGCGAAACGGTCGCAAGTCGGGACAGGCTACTCCGGCGCAGGTGCGTACATCAACCCGGCATCTCGCGGTGCGTTACGCCGCTGTCGCGCCTCATCCTACTGTGTCATTGCGAGGAGCCGCGCGCGCGGCGACGAAGCAATCCCGAGGCGCTCGGGACGGCTCGTGCGCCACGAGATCGCCACGGCTCGCTGTGCGAGCCTCGCAATGACACAGTAGGACTAACGCACCCTGCGCGGCTTTGAAGGAAAGGAGGTTCAAGGAGGGAAACCTTGGTTTTCCTCCTTGGCGTTCACCGGCGAGCGCGCGCGCGTAGTGCGCTCAGCGCTTGAGGCGATACCCGGTCTTGAACATCCACGCCACGACGGCGGTGGAGGCCGCGAGGAAGGCGACCGTCATCCCGAGGCTCACCCCGATGTGGACGTCGGCGAGGCCGTAGAAGCTCCAGCGAAATCCGCTGACGAGATACACCACGGGGTTGAAGAGCGAGACGGTCTGCCACAGGGGCGGCAGCATCTGGATCGAGTAGAAGCTGCCGCCGAGGAACGTGAGCGGCGTGATGACGAGCAGCGGGATGAGCTGGAGCTGCTCGAAGCCGTCGGCCCAGATCCCGATGATGAAGCCGAAGAGGCTGAAGGTCACGCACGTGAGCACGAGGAAACCGATCATCCAGACCGGGTGCTGCACCTCGAGCGGCACGAACAGCGCCGCGGTCGCCATGGTGATCACCCCGAGGATGAACGACTTGGTCGCCGCGGCGCCGACGTAGCTCACCGCCAGCTCGAAGTACGACACCGGAGCGGACAGGAGCTCGTAGATCGTGCCGCTGAACTTCGGGAAATAGATGCCGAACGACGCGTTCGAGATGCTCTGGGTGAGCACCGACAGCATGACGAGCCCCGGCACGAGGAAGGCGCCGTAGCTGATGCCCTCCACGTGCGGGATGCGCGAGCCGATCGCCGCGCCGAAGACGACGAAATAGAGCGAGGTCGACAGCACCGGCGAGATGACGCTCTGCATCAGCGTGCGCGCCCATCGCGCCATCTCGAACATGTAGATCGCGCGCATCGCGTGGAGGTTCATGCCGACTCCTTCTCGCGGTGCACGAGGTCGACGAAGATGTCTTCGAGCGAGCTCTGCCGGGTCTGCAGGTCCTTGAACTCGATGCCGGCCGCGCTGAGCTGGGCGATCAGCGGCACGATGCCGGTGCTCTCGCGCTGGGCGTCGTAGGTATAGATGAGGTTCTCGCGGTCGGCGGTCAGCTCCAGCCCGTAACTTTCGAATCCGTCCGGAATGCGCTCGATCGGACGCTGGAGGTGCAGCGTGAGCTGCTTCTTGCCGAGCTTTCTCATGAGCTCCGTCTTCTCCTCGACGAGGACGAGCTCGCCGCGGTTGATGACGCCGATGCGGTCGGCCATCTCCTCGGCTTCGTCGATGTAATGCGTGGTGAGGATGATCGTGACGCCGCTCGCCTGGAGCCTGCGCACCAGCGTCCACATGTCGCGCCGGAGCTCGACGTCGACACCCGCGGTCGGCTCGTCGAGGAAGAGCACGCGCGGCTCGTGCGACAGCGCTTTGGCGATCAGCACGCGGCGCTTCATCCCGCCGGAGAGCGTGCGGATGCGGCTGTCCTTCTTGTCCCACAGCGAGAGGTCGCGCAACACCTGCTCGATGTACGACGGGTTCGCGCTCCGCCCGAAGAGGCCGCGGCTGAACGACACCGTGGCCCACACGGTCTCGAACGCGTCGGTCGTGAGCTCCTGCGGCACGAGGCCGATCATGGAACGCGCGGCGCGATAGTCCTTCACGATGTCGTGCCCGTCGACGGTGACGCTGCCCCCGGAGGCGTTGACGATGCCGCAGACGATGCTGATGAGCGTCGTCTTGCCCGCGCCGTTAGGGCCGAGGAGCGCGAAGATCTCGCCGCGGCTGATCTCGAGGTCGACGTGCTTCAGCGCGCGAAAGCCCGACGCATAGATCTTGGAAAGGTTGCTGATGGAGATGATCGACTGCATGTGAGTTAGGATCGGGCCATGCGAAACCCCGCATGGTACATGCTCGCGTGCACGCTCGCGCTCCCGTGTGCGCACGCCGAGGCGCGCGTCGTCGGCGCGGGCGAAGTGAACGGCACGTGGATCGCCGATTCGGGCGAGATCAAGGTGTGGGCGCTCGGCAGGCAGAGGCTGAAAGTCGAGTACAGCGGAACGTACGAATCCGGCGGCATCGCCAACACCGGCGAAGCGCGCGGCATCGCGTACATCGCGGAGGACACGGCAATCTTCGAGCCGCCCGGCACGCGTGATTGCCGGATCACGATGCGCTTCGCGCGCACGCGGCTCGACGTCACGCAGGCCGGCGAATGCGGCTTCGGCCTCAACGTGACGGCCGAAGGCACGTACCGCAAGAAAAGTCGCAGCAAGCCCCGTTTCACTGATTGACGCGTTCGACGGGCGCCCCTATCGTGGATCGAACGCCGCCAGAGGAGCTCCGCCATGCCTTACACCGTGAAGTCGGGGGATACGCTGTCGAAGATCGCGAAGAAAAACGGCGTCACGCTCGCCAGGCTCCTCGACGCGAACCCGAAGCTCAAGCCGAATCCGGACAAGCTGCGTGTAGGGGACGTCCTTACGCTGCCGGGCGAGAAAGTCACGACCAGGCCCAAGCCGCAGCCGACGCTCACCCCCAAACCGCTCCCGCTGCCACAGCCGCCGGCGCTGCACGAGCTCGGCGCGCTGTCGCTGCAGTACGAGACCGGCGGCCTCGGCGCCGGCGTGGTGTCGACCGGCAAAGGCGACCAGGGCGGCTCGTCCTACGGCTCGTACCAGATGACGTCGAAGCCCAACGGCGGCACGGTGAAGCGCTTCGTGTCGCAGCCGGATTTCGAGTTCGCCGACCGCTTCGCGGGGCTCACGCCCGGCTCGGCGCAGTTCACCGCGGCGTGGAAAGCGCTCGCGACCTCCGATCCCGCCGCGTTCCAGGCGGCGCAGCACGAATTCATCAAGCGCACGCACTTCGACCTGCTCGTGCGCAAGCTCGTCGACGAAGACGGGCTCGACGTGCTCACGCGGTCGCATGCGCTGCAGGATGTCATCTGGTCGACGGCCGTCCAGCACGGCGGCGCCTCGACGATACCGTCGAAAGCGCTCGCCAACGTCGATGTCTCGCCGGACGATGCCGATTTCGACAAGGCGTTCATCACCGCGATCTACGAGGAGCGTGGGCGCACGCGGCCCGACGGCGCGCTCGTCTACTTTTCGAAGAATTCGCAGGCCGTGCAGAAGGGCGTGGCGAAGCGGTTCACGAACGAGCTTCGCGACGCGCTGGCGATGCTGGCAGCGGAAGGCTGAGTCCGGCGCGCTGCGTCACGCCGCTCTCGCGGCTGACGCACCCTACGGTTGCGAAGCAGCCGGCGGCGTACCGGCTGCCGCGGGAGCAGCGGGGTCTGACCCCGGCTCCATGGGGGTCTGACCCGGGTTTTCCGCAGGCGCCGGCGCGGCCGCCTGCGCCTTCAACGCGTTGAGCACTTTCATCCCCGCACGTCCGTTCGGCTCGAGTCCCGCCATTGTCTGGAACGACTGGATCGCCCCGCGCGTGCGCGGCCCGATCGCGCCGTCGGCCGCGCCGATGTCGTAGCCGCGGTCGAGCAGGAGCTGCTGCAATTCCTTGCGCTGCGCGCGCGAGATGCCCGGATCGTCGGTCGGCCACGCCGTCGTGAACGGGCCGCCGCCGCGCAGGCGGTCGGACAGGTGCGCGATCGCGAGCGCGTACGATTCGGCGGCGTTGTACGAGTAGATCGCATCGAAGTTGCGGAAGACCAGGAATGCCGGTCCGGTCGCGCCTGCAGGCAATAGCAGGCCTGCAGGACCGCCGCCGGTCAACGGCGTACCGTCGATGCGCGTGATGCCCAGCGCGTTCCACTTCGCGAGCGGCTGTTTGTTGCGGCGGCCCGACGGTCCGCTGTAGCCCGCGGGCAACTTCACTTCGTAGCCCCAGGGGTCGCCGGTTTGCCACCCCGCGCGCGCGAGGAAGTTCGCGGTCGAGCCGAGCGCGTCGGGCACCGAAGCGACGATGTCGCGCCGGCCGTCGCCGTCGAAGTCGACCGCGAGGCGCTGGTACGTCGAGGGCATGAACTGCGTCTGGCCGAAAGCGCCGGCCCACGAGCCTTTGAGCGCTTCGGCGGGCATATCCCCGGACTGGAGGATGCGCAGCGTCGCGATCAGCTCGCCTCGGAAAAAGCGCTGGCGATGACCGAAGCACGACACCGTCGCGAGCGAGCGCACCAGCGGTCTGCCGCCGAGATTGCGGCCGAAGTTCGATTCGACGCCCCACACCGCCGCGATGACGTGGCGGTCGATGCCGTAACGCTGCTCGGCGTCGGCGAACACGCTGCCCCATTGAGTGAGCATCGCGCGGCCGTCGGCGATGCGCTCGTCGTCGACGAGCGCGGCGAGGTAATCCCAGATCGGGGTGACGAACTCGGGCTGCGCGCCCAGCGCGTCGATCACGGTCTGGTCGGGCTCCACGCCCGCGAGCGCGGTGTCGAAGACTTTCCCGTCGATCCCTTTACCGACCGCTTCCTTGCGCAGCTTGGCGACGCAGGCGTCGAACTCCGCCGCGGCCACGGGCGCGGCGAGGAAACAGGCGATGAGCGCGCAGACGACCTTCATGAGGCGTGGTTGCGCCAGCTCATGTAGCCGCCGAAGACGAGGAAGCCCGCGTTCGCGAAGAATACCGAAGGCAGTCCGACGGTGCTGCCGATCGCGCCGAAGAGGAGCGGGATGGTCATGTGAGTGAGCTGGTTTACCGTGATGCGCATGCCGGTCGCTTCGCCCGCGCGGCCCTTGGGCGAGGCGTTGAACACGAGGGTCATCGAAAGCGGCTGGCCGCAGCCGCAGCCTATGCCAAGCAAGAACGAAACCGCGGCGAGCGCGAACGGGTTCGTGAAGAACGGAAACAGCGCGAAGGCGAAGCACGCGACGAACATCGCGTAGGTGAGGAGCCGCGCTTCGCTGCTCCGGCGCACCGCCCACGGTAGCACCACGCGCAGCAGGATGATCGAGATCGCGAAAGCGCTCATGATCGTGCCGATGACGGTCGCGCTCAAGCCCACGAAGCGCCCGTAGATCGGCATGAAGAACTGGTAGACGTCCCACGCCGAAGACACGATGCCGCTGGCGATCAGCGTATTTCTCAGGTCGCGTATCTTGAGCAGGTCGAAAAAGCCGCCGCTGATCGGCTCGGACTTCTTGTGCGCGGTGGACGGGATCCAGCGCTTCGCCAGCGACGAGATGACGATCGCGGGAACGAGCGGCAGCGCGATCGACGCGAAGGTGTAGGGGTAGCCGATGCGGTCGATCAGGAAACCGGTGAGGAGCGGGCCGGTGAGGTTAGCGGTCGCGAAGCCGATCGACAGCCAGCTGAAGTTGCGCGCGCGCTCGTCGGGTGCGGCGATCGCGCCCGCCAGCGTCTGCGTCGCGAGTTGCAGCGCCATGAAGCCCACCCCGAGCAGGCACGCGGTGAAATACAGCACCGCCATCGACGGCCACAGGAACGGGAACAGGAGCGCCGCGCAGACCGTGCTCGTGCCGAACACCAGCGGCGTCTTGTAGCCGAGACGATCGATCATACGGCCCGCGGGCACCGCGAGCATCGCCGGCAGCGCCGCATAGAGCGCGACGACGGTCCCGACGATGAACGGCGAAGCGCCCTGGTCCACCGCATACAGCGGCACCGCCAGCCGGCTGCCCGCGAAACCGACGTGCGTCAGGAACGCGAGCGCAACGATGATGTAGATGGTCACGGATTGGACTGCGGATGTTCACTGCGTGTGGCGCTTATTATAGAGACGCCCGCACCGTCATTCCCGACCGCGCGCCAGCGCGACGTGATCGGGAATCCATCTTGAATTCCATAGAATGGATCCCCGCCTGCGCGGGGATGACGGTCACATCGCTACTTGCGGAGCTCGGGCACCACCCACAGCGGCGCTTCTCCGCGCGCGACGCGCTGCACGTTGGCGTAGCTGTTGCCGAAGCGCTTGGGCCAGCTCTCCCACGTGGGTCCCGCGGCGTGCGGCGTGAGCACGACGTTGGGCAGCGTGAACAGAGGATTGTCGGGCTTGGGCGGCTCGGGGTCGTAGGTGTCGAGACCGGCGGCCCAGATCTTCCCGCCTTTCAGCGCGCTGTAGAGCGCCGCTTCGTCGACGAGTTCGCCGCGCGCACAGTTGATGAGGATCGCGTCCTTCTTCATGAGACCGAGCGTGCGCTCGTTCACCATGTGGTGCGTGGTCGCGTCGAACGGGGCGTGCAGCGTGACGATGTCCGACTCGCGGAAGAGCGTGTCGTGGTCGACGTGGCGCACGTTGAGCTTCGCTTCGTCTTCGGGCGTCGGACGGACGGGGTCCGCGTAGAGCAGCTTCACTTCGAAGCCGGCGAGCCTGCGCGCAAGCGTCTTGCCGATGAATCCCAGGCCGATGATGCCGATCGTCTTGCCGGCGATCTCGTGCTCTTCCTCCTCGCCGAAGCGGTTCGACTTCCACTTGCCGCTCTTCACGAGACGGTCGAGGTCGGGAAGCTGCCGCGAAACAGCGAGCATGAGCAGGATCGCGTGCTCGGCGACCGCGTACGAGTTCGCGCCGCCGTTGTTGGCCAGCGAGATGCCGAGCTCGCGCAGCGTGTCGAGCTGCACGCCGTCGTAACCCGCGGACAGGAACTGCATGAGCTTGAGCTTGCCCATGCGCTCGTAGTCCGCTTCCATCAACCCGCCGCGAAAGCCCATGTAGAACTCCGCGTCTTTCCACTGCTCCGCGCGCTTCTTCTCGTCCTTCGACAGGATCTCGATCGAGAAGCCTTCCGGCAGCAGCGATTCGCCGATGGCCCACGCCGCCGGCGCAATGACCGGCCCAAAAACAATTTTTCTCATGAGTTCCCCGCCACCGTTTCACGTCACCGATTTTTCGTCACCGCTTCACCCGTCACCGCCTCATCCGTCACTTCAGCTTCACCTGCTTTCCATTCCACGCCGACTCCGCCATCGCCACCGTGAGCTCGACGCTCTTCAACCCGTCGTAGCCGGTAGCGCCGGGATCGCGGCCTTCCAATATCGCCTTGCTGAAGTCGATCACGCACGCTTCGTGGGCGTTGATCGCGGGATATTCCTGCACGCGCGTCTTGCCGTCGGCGGCAGTGATGTGCATCTGCCCGCCGGCGCGGCTTCGCGTCATGCCGCGGCCGATGATGCGCCCTTTGCCGGCATAGATCACGAAATCGTTGTGCGGGAACGGCGTGGTCTCGTGGATGCTCACCTGCGCCAGGACACCGTTGGCGAAACGGAACGTGGAGAGGTTGGTCGTCTCCATGACGTTGCGAGGCGTATCGAAGAACGACGAGACGGTCTCGATCTCGGAGGACAGCAGGTAGCGCAGGATGTCGAAGATGTGCACCCCGATGCTCATCGTCGTCCCGAGTCCTGCGAGGTCCGCATCGGTGCGCCAGGTGTTGGCGCGGCTGCCGCCCTTGGCGCCGGGGCTCGCCTCGATCTGCACCATCTGCACTTCGCCGATCTCCCCGCTGTCGATGATGCGTTTGGCGTCGACGAAACCCGGCATGAAGCGGTTGTGAAAGTTGATCCCGAGCTTGACCTCCGCGGACGAGCACGCCTCGATCATGCGTCTGGCGTCTGCGACGGTCGTCGCCATCGGCTTGTCGCAGAACACGTGCTTGCCCGCGCGCGCCGCGGCGATCGCCTGCTCGGCGTGCTGCGAGTTCGGTGTGTGGATGGCGACGACGGTCACTTCCGGGTTCGCGAGGAGCTCGTCGAAGCTCGTGTAGGCGTGCTTCGCCCCGAAGCGCTTCGCGAAGTCCGACGCCCGGCCGGCATCGCGGCTCACCACGCCGACCAGCGCGTTGCCCGAAAACGCGTTGATCCCCGGCAGCACGCGCTCTTCCGCGATCCTGCCGGTGCCGATCAGACCCCAGCCGTTCTTCTTCATGCGCTCCTCCTGAATGCGTCACGGTAGGGTAACGCACCGCAGGCCGGCGCGCGGCGCGAGTCTCCTACTTGCGCGTCGGCTTCGCGGCGGGGCCGGCTGGGGTCCAGGTCACGCCGTTCTGCTGGAGGTATTCGCGGATGAGCTGCCGCACGACCTGCGAAGGCGTGAGGTCCTGCGCCGCGCAGAGCGCGTCGAAAGCCTCTTTCTTGTTCGGATCGATCAGGATGGTCAGGCGTGCGGTCTTCGATTCCATGGGTGCGGTTGCGGTGCTATGTTAATCGTATGTTAATACTATGTGCGTCGAATGGCAATTCTGTTAGAATCGCCCCAAAATCCCTACGCGCCTCCATGAAAGACCGCCGCCGCACCGCGGGCCGCTTCGGCATCGCCCGCTTTCGCCCGCGCCTCGTCGACGCCGTCGCGGGCTACACGCGCGCGCAATTCGCGACCGACCTCGCCGCCGGCATCACGGTCGGGGTGCTGGCGCTGCCGCTCGCGATCGCATTCGCGATCGCCTCCGGCATGACACCGCAGTCGGGTATCTACACTGCGATCGTCGCCGGGTTTCTCATATCGGCGCTCGGCGGCTCGCGCGTGCAGATCGGCGGGCCGACCGGCGCCTTCATCGTCATCGTCTACGGCATCGTCGCGCAGTACGGCGTGGCCAACCTCCTCCTCTGCACCATGATGGCCGGCGCGATGCTCTTCCTCATGGGGTTCTTCCAGATCGGCACCTGGATACGCTTCATCCCGGTGTCGGTCGTCACCGGTTTCACCAAGGGCATCGCGGTGCTGATCCTGCTCTCGCAGGTGAAGGAGTTCTTTGGACTGAAAACCGAAGCGCTGCCGGCGGATTTCTTCGGCAAGATCGCGATGCTGTGGCAGGCCGCGCCGACGGTGAACGTGCAGAACGTGCTGCTCGCGGTCGGCTGCCTCGTCGTCATCCTCGCGTGGCCCAGGAAGTGGCGCACGATTCCGAGCCCGATCATCGCGCTGGTCCTCGGCACCGTTGCAGCCGCCGCGCTCGACCTGCGCGTGGAGACCATCGGCTCGCGCTTCGGCGAGATGCCTTCGACGCTGCCTGCGCTCGTGTGGCCGGACATGGACCTCGCCACGCTGCGCTATCTCGTCTTTCCCGCTTTCACGATCGCGCTGCTGGGCGCGATCGAGTCGCTGCTCTCCGCGCGCGTCTCCGACGCGATGATCGACGATCGGCACGATCCCAACCAGGAGCTGATGGCGCAGGGCATCGCCAATTTCGCGGTGCCGGTGTTCGGCGGCTTCTGCGCGACCGGAGCGATCGCACGCACGAGCACCAACGTGCTCATGGGCGGTCGCACGCCGGTGGCCGGCATGATCCACGCGGCTACCTTGCTCGTCGTGGTGCTCGTCGCCGCGCCGATCGCGAAATACGTGCCCCTGGCGACGCTCTCGGCGATCCTGGTCGTCGTCGCGTGGAACATGGGCGAATGGCACGACCTCAAGGATCTCAGGCGCTACACGCTCAACTATCGCGCGATCCTGCTGACGACTTTCGTGCTCACCGTCGTGCTCGACCTCACCGTCGCGGTCGAGGTCGGCATGGTGCTCGCGGCGGTCTTCTTCATCACGCGCGTGTCTCAGCTCACCGGCCTCCAGGAGCTGAGCGTCGAGACGCCCGCCGGCGTCGAGGCGTACGGGCTCTACGGCTCGCTCTTTTTCGGCGCCGCGACCAAGATCGAGCCGCTGATCGCGCTCGCGGGGCCCGAGCATCCGACGCGCGTGGTGGTGCTCGATATGCACAAGCTCATCAACGTCGACACGACCGGACTCGAGATCCTGGAAGCGCTGCACCGCAAGCTCGAGAAGAACGGCAAGACGCTCCTCATCGCCGAGGCCAACGAGCAGCCGCGCTCGCTCTTCGACCGCTCGGGTTTCAGCGAGCGCCTCGGCCGGCAGAACCTGGCGGTCGACCTCGCCGATGCGCTGGCGCGCGCGGCGCTGGTGACGGGATCCGGGGTCCGACCCTCGATGAAGCCGGCGTCAGACCCCGATAAAGCTGGGGTCTGACCCCACGGCCGGGTTATACTGCGCGGCCCTCCGAGGCGTTCGTCTCTCTCCACCGGAAAAGATGGATCTCGCTCCTTACGCGCTGCGCGCCGAGCCCCACAGGGAAATCGGCGCCGTGCTCAAACGCGACTCTTCGCTGATCGTCGATCGCTGGATCAAGCTGGCCGAGACCCAGCATCCCGGGGCGCCTCGCGTCCACTACGCGGCGCTGCGCGACGCGCTGCCCGAGTTCATCGAGTCGGTCGGACGCGCGCTGGAACAGTCCGGCCCGCCGACGTCCACCCCGCGGCGCGAAGCGAAGGCGCACGGCGAGCAACGCTGGGAACACGGCTGGTCGTTGTCCGAGCTGATCCGGGATTACCAGCTCCTGCGGGTGGCGCTGCTCGATTACCTGGAAGACGCGCTCAAGCGCCCGCTCCTCTACCGCGAGGCGATGGCCGTCGGCATCTTCATCGACGACGCCGTCGACGCGAGCATCGGCCGCTACATCGAGCATCGCGACGCGCAGCAGCGCACGAACGACGCCGAGCGCGCCGCCGCGCTCGAAGAGCTGTCGCGCCGCAAGGACGAGTTTCTCGCGATCCTCGGCCACGAGCTGCGCAATCCGCTCGCGCCGATCCGCAACTCGCTCGAGGTCGTGCGCAAGCTGGTCGATTCGAGCCATCCCGCGGTCGCCAAATCGCTCGAGGTGCTCGACCGCCAGAGCCGGCAGCTCGGTCGACTGGTCGACGATCTCCTCGATCTCGCGCGCATCGGCCGCGGCGAGTTCGAGCTGCGCATCGAGCGCTTCGACCTGCGCCGCGCGATCGACCAGGCCTTGCAGGTCGTCGACCCGCTCGTGAAGGAGCGCAACCACCGCATGAGCGTCGCGCTGCCGGCGAACGCGATCCACGTCGACGCCGATTTCGCGCGCGTAACCCAGATCGTCGGCAACCTGCTCAGCAACGCGGTGAAGTACACCGATGCCGACGGCTACATCTCGCTCGCGCTGCACGAGGACGGCGGCAACGCGGTGATCGCCGTCCGCGACAACGGCATCGGCATCGCGCCTGAGAAGCTCGAGCGCGTGTTCGAGCTTTTCGCACGCGTGCACGAGCCTCATTCCGGGCGCGACGGCCTGGGCATCGGCCTCGCGCTGGTCCAGCGCCTCGTCCAGCAGCACGGCGGCTCGATCAGCGCCTCGAGCGACGGCCCCGGCCTCGGGGCGCAGTTCGAAGTGCGCCTGCCGCTGCGCGCCCGCGAGCCGCTCATCGTCATCGAGAAAGTGGCACGCTGATCGCAAGGGGCTGCTGAAGCCCCATGCCGCTCGTCATCTCCACACCCGCCGGCCTCTACTGCGAAGCCGGCGACTTCCACATCGATCCCTGGCGCCCGGTCTCGCGCGCGGTGATCACGCACGGCCACGGCGACCACGCGAGCTGGGGGCACGAGCACTATCTCGCCTCGCGCGCGAGCGAGCAGGTGCTGAGAAGGCGCCTGCCCGAAGCTGCGCTGCAGACGATCGAATATGGCGAGCCGCTGGACATCAACGGCGTGCGCGTCTCGCTGCATCCCGCCGGACACGTGCTCGGCTCGGCGCAGGTGAGGCTCGAGCACCGCGGCGAGGTGTGGGTGGTATCGGGCGACTACAAGCTCCAGCCCGATCCGACGTGCGCGCCGTTCGAGCCGGTCCGCTGCGATACCTTCATCACCGAGTCGACGTTCGGACTGCCGATCTACCGCTGGCGCGATCCGCGTGACGTCTTCGCGGAAGTCGACGCGTGGTGGCGCGCGAACCAGGCGGTCGATCGGGCGAGCGTCGTGTACGCGTACGCGCTCGGCAAGGCGCAGCGGCTGCTGTCGAGCGTCGACGCGTCGATCGGCCCGATCTACACGCACGGCGCGGTGGAAGCGCTGAACGAAGCGTATCGCGCGTCGGGCGTCGCGCTGCCCCCGACACAGCGGGTCGCGGAGCTGCCGAAAGGGCACGACTACTCGCGCGCCCTCATCGTCGCGCCGCCGTCGGCGCAGGGCACGCCGTGGATGCGGCGCTTCGGCGATCTCGCCGACGGTTTCGCTTCGGGCTGGATGCAGATCCGGGGGGTGCGCCGGCGCAAGGCGGTCGATCGCGGATTCGCGCTGTCCGATCACGCGGACTGGCCGAGCCTTTTATCCGCCATTGCGGCGACGGGCGCGCAGCACGTCTACGTCACGCACGGTTACAGCGACCCGCTGGTGCGATGGCTGTGCGAGCACGGCCTCGATGCGCAGGCGCTGAAGACCGAATACGCGGGCGAAGAAGGCAGCGAGGATTCGTCATTCCCGACCGGCGATAGCCGAAACGATCGGGAATCCATTTTGGACGAAAGTCAAAATGGGTCCCCGCCTTCGCGGGGACGACGATGAAGCGTTTCGCGCAGCTCTACGCCGAGCTCGACAGCACCAACTCGACGTTGGGCAAGCTCGCGGCGCTCGAGCGCTACTTCCGCGACGCCGCGCCCGAAGACGCCGCGTGGGCGGTGTACTTCCTCACCGGCAACAAGCCGCGGCAGGTCGTGCCGTCGCGCCGGCTGTACGAGCTCGCAGGCTCGATCGCCCGATTGCCGCCGTGGCTGATGGACGAGTGCTACGAAGCGGTGGGCGATCTCGCGGAGACGGTCGCGCACGTGCTGCCCCCCGCGGACACACCGTCCGATATTCCGCTGCACGTGTGGGTCGAGCGGCGCCTGCTGCCCCTCGCCGGCGCGGCCGACGAAGAGCGCGTCGGCGCGCTGACGCAGGCGTGGCGCGAGCTCGACGGGGTCGCGCGGCTGGTGTGGAACAAGCTCATCACCGGCGAGTTCCGCATCGGCGTGTCCGCACGCAGCGTGGTGCGCGCGGTTTCGGCGCTGTCGGGCGTCGACGCGAGCATCGTCGCGCACCGGCTCGCCGGCAAATGGCAGCCGACTCGCGACAGCTATCTCTCGCTGATCTCCACCGAAGGCGAACAGGGTGTCGCGAGCCGGCCCTATCCGCTCTTTCTCGCGCACGCGCTCGAAGGCGATCCGGAGCACGCGCTCGGCGATCTCGCGCAATGGCAGGTCGAGTGGAAATGGGACGGCATACGCGCGCAGATCATCCGCCGCGGCGGCGCGGTATACGTCTGGTCGCGCGGCGACGAGCTGATCAACGAAACTTTTCCCGATCTCGTCGCTGCAGGCTCCACGCTGCCTGAAGGCACGGTGATCGACGGCGAGATCGTGGTGTGGGAGGGCGACCGCGCGGCGCCGTTCAACGCGCTCCAGAAGAGGCTGGGCCGCAAAGCGCCCGGCAAGGCGTTATTGAAAGACACGCCCGCCTCGCTCGTCGCGTACGACCTGTTGGAGCTCGACGGCCGCGACATCCGCATGGAGCCGCTCGCCGAACGCCGCGAGCAGCTCGAAGCGCTGCTCCGGCGCGAGAGCATCTCGTCCGCGCTGCGCGTCTCGCCGATCGTGCGAGCGGCCGAGTGGGAAGAGCTGAAGGCGCTGCGCGCGACGAGCCGCGAGCTCGGCGTCGAAGGGATGATGGTCAAGCGCCGCGATTCGGCCTACGGCGTCGGCCGCGTGCGCGGCGCGTGGTGGAAGTGGAAGATCGAGCCGTACACCGTCGACGCGGTGATCATCTACGCGCAGCGCGGCCACGGCCGCCGCGCGAGCCTCTACACCGATTACACCTTCGGCGTGTGGGACGACGGCGCGCTCGTGCCGTTCGCCAAGGCGTATTCGGGACTCACCGACGAAGAGATCCGCGAAGTCGACCGTTTCGTCCGCGAGCACACCGTCGAGAAATTCGGGCCGGTGCGCCACGTCGAGCCGCGCCTCGTCTGCGAGCTCGCGTTCGAAGCGATCCAGAAATCGACGCGGCACAAGTCGGGCATCGCGGTGCGCTTCCCGCGCATCGCGAGGCTGCGCCGCGACAAGAAACCCGAGGAAGCCGACACCCTCGCCAGCGTGCGCGCGCTGCTGGAGGCATCGGCATGAAGCCCGAAGAGCGCAGGCTCGTCGCCGAGGCCGCGCGGCGGCTGCGCAAACAGTTGCGCCGCGAGCCGCCGAAAGAGGACGAGGGGCCGCCCACCACGATCGAATCCACGGCGCTGCCCATGCATCGGGGCCGCGCGATCGAGCGCGTCGAAGCGTGGTTCGCGCGGCGGGGCATCGAGCCGTTCGCGTTCCAGCGCGAGGTGTGGTCGCGTTACCTCGCGGGCGAGAGCGGGCTCGTGCACGCCTCCACCGGCACCGGCAAGACCCTCGCGGCGTGGCTGGGGCCGGTGATGGAGGCGCTCGACGCAAAACCGGGGTCTGACCCCGATAAAACCGGGGTCAGACCCCGGTTGCAAGTGCTGTGGGTCACGCCGATGCGCGCGCTCGCCGCCGACACGTTCAAGGCGCTGGCCGAGCCGCTGTCGGAGCTCGGTCTTGCCTGGCGTATCGGATTGCGCACCGGCGACACGCCGAGCGCCGCCCGCGCGCGGCAGGACCGCGCGGGCCTGCATGCGATGGTGACGACACCCGAATCGCTGTCGCTGCTGCTGTCGCGCAAGGACCAGGAGAAAACGTTCGGCGCGCTCACGCTGGTCGTGGTCGACGAATGGCACGAGCTCATCGGCAGCAAGCGCGGGGTGCAGGTCGAGCTCGCGCTCGCGCGATTGCGGCGGGTGGCGCCGCACTTGCGCGTATGGGGCCTGTCCGCGACGCTGGGCAACCTCGATCAGGCGCGCGAGGTGCTCGTTCCGCAAGGCTTTGGTGCGACGGTGTCGGGCACCGAGCCGAAAGAGATCGTCGTCGATTCGCTCATCCCGGCCGACGTGATGCGCTTCCCATGGGCGGGCCATCTCGGCATCCGCTCGGTCGCGGAGGTCGCCGCGGAGATCGACAAGAGCAACGCGACGCTCGTCTTCACCAACGTGCGCTCGCAGGCCGAGCTCTGGTATCGCGCGCTGCTCGATCACCGGCCCGACTGGGCAGGCCTGATCGGGCTGCATCACGGCTCGCTCGATCTCTCGGTCAGGCGCTGGGTGGAAGACGGCCTGCGCAACGGAACGCTGAAAGCCGCGGTGTGCACGTCGAGTCTCGACCTCGGTGTGGATTTCTCACCGGTCGACCGCGTGATCCAGATCGGCAGCCCCAAGAGCGTGGCGCGGCTGCTCCAGCGCGCGGGGCGCTCCGGCCATCGGCCCGGCGCCGCGAGCCGGATCACGTGCGTGCCGACGCACGCGCTCGAGCTCGTCGAAGCCGCGGCGGCGCGAGCCGCGGCGCGCGCGGGCGCGATCGAAGCGCGCAGGCCGCTGCGCGCGCCGCTCGACGTGCTCATCCAGCACGTCGTCACGCTCGCGGTCGGCGAAGGCTTCAGCGAAGGCGCGCTGTACGACGAAGTGCGCACGACCCACGCCTACCGCGAGCTCACACGCGACGAATGGCGCTGGACGATCGATTTCGCGAGCGGCGGCGGCGTGCTCGCGGCGTATCCCGAATACCGCCGCATCGAGCGTGACGAGGACGGCGTCTACCGGGTAACCAACCCCAAGCTCGCGCGCCGGCATTGCGTGCAGATCGGCACGATCGTCTCCGACGCGGTGGTCAACGTGCAGTTCATGCGCGGCGACAGGATCGGGAGCGTCGAGGAGAGCTTCCTCGCCAAGCTCTCGCCGGGCGACGTCTTCACCATCGGCGGCAAGGCCGTCGAGCTCGTTCGCATGCGCGACATGAACGCGTGGGTGAAGCGCGCCGGCAGCGGATCGTCCATCGTGCCGCGGTGGCTCGGCGGCAAGCTCTCGCTGTCGGGGGAGCTGTCGAAGCGCATACAGGACGAGCTGCAGCGGCCCGACGACTCGCCCGAAGTGCAGGCGGTGAAGCCGCTGATCGAGATGCAGCGCCGCCGGTCGCATGTGCCGGCGCCCGACGAGCTCCTGGTCGAGCTGCACGAGACGCGCGAAGGCGTGCACCTGTGCGTCTTTCCGTACGCCGGGCGCCACGTGCATTCGGGTCTCGCCGCGCTCGCCGCATGGCGCCTCGGACAGCGCTTCCCGCTCACCTTCAGCATGGCGTTCAACGATTACGGCTTCGAGCTGCTGTCGCCGACCGCTTACGGGATCGACGAAGTGCTGCTGAAAGCGCTGTTCGCGCGCGAGCGTGCGATGGACGATCTCCTGTCGAGCATCAACGCCGCCGAGCTCGCGCGCCGCCACTTCCGCGAGATCGCGCGCATCACCGGGCTGGTGTTCCAGGGCTATCCCGGCGACAGCCGCAGCGCGAAGCAGCTCCAGATCACGAGCGGCCTGCTCTACGACGTCTATGCGCGGCACGATCCCGACAATCTCCTGCTCGCACAGGCGAAGCGCGAAGTGCTCGACCGCGAGCTCGAGCTCGCGCGGCTCGAAGCGACGCTGGTCGATCTCGAAAGGCGCCGCATCGTGCTCGTCAGGCCCTCGCGCATGACGCCGCTCGCGCTCCCGCTCGTCGCCGAGCAGATGCGCAACAAGCTTTCGACCGAAAAGCTCGCGACGCGCGTGGAGCGGCTGCAGCTCGCGATGCAGAAACCCGACAGCAAACCACGTAAACAATCCCCTCCCCCTCAGGGGGAGGGTTAGTGTGGGGGTGGGTTTCGTTCGATGACCCGACAAATTCCGCACGGCGCTTTCGAAACTACAGCCGCCGGCGAATCCCTCTGGCTACTCCCCGAGCGTGCTGCCTACTGGCCTCGCGAGCAGACGCTCCTCATCGCCGACGCCCACCTCGGCAAAGCCGCGGCGTTCAGGCGCGAAGGCGTTGCAGTGCCGGCGGGCACCACCGACGAGAACCTGCGGAAGCTGTCGGAGCTGATCGACGCATTCACCGCGACGCGCCTCGTCTTCCTCGGCGACATGCTCCACAACAAGGTCGCGCGCGACGCGACCGCACGCGCGTTCACGCGCTGGCGCGAGAGGCACGCGGCCCTGGAGGTCACGCTGGTGCGCGGCAACCACGACAAGCGCGCGGGCGATCCGCCGCGCGAATGGGACGTCGAATGCGTCGACGAGCCGTGGCTGCTCGACGGCCTCGCGCTCTGCCACATGCCGCAGACGGTGCCCGACCACTATGCGATCGCTGGCCACGTGCATCCGTCGGTACGCCTCGCCGGCCGCGGCCGCGAGCTCGTGCGGTTGCCCTGCTTTTTCTTCGGCAGCGACTACGCGATACTGCCCGCTTTCGGGCCGTTCACCGGTATGGCCGGCATCGAGCCTGAACAAGGCGATCGCGTCTATGTCGTTGCTGGATCGTCGGTGATCGCGGTCGCGGAATGAGCCGCCGCGCCAGGTAAAGTGATCGACCTATGCTGATCTGCGGCCGCTGCCATTGCGGCAACATCGCGTTCTCGCTCACGTGGGATCCGGACCCCGTCGAGATCCCCGCGCGCGCGTGCTCGTGCTCGTTCTGCGTGAAGCACGGCGGGGTGTGGACGTCCAATCCGGCCGGATCGCTCGAGATCACGGCGAAAGATCGGTCGCTGGTGTCCAACTACCAGTTCGGCACCCGCACCGCCGAGTTTCACGTCTGCACGCGCTGCGGCGTGGTGCCGGTGGTGACGAGCCGCATCGAAGACAGGCTCTATGCCGTGGTGAACGTGAACACGTTCGAGAACGTCGACCGCGCGAAGCTGCGACTCGCGCCGGCGAGCTTCGACGGGGAAGGTGAAGACTCGAGACTCGCGCGGCGCGCCAGGAACTGGATCGCGCGCGTCGCATGGAGAAACGCATGATCGCACGCCATCTCGTCGTGCGAGGCCGCGTGCAGGGCGTCGGCTTCCGCTTCCACATGCGCGCCGAGGCCGTGCGGCTCGGCGTCAGCGGCTGGGTGCGAAATCGCAGCGACGGCACCGTCGAAGCCCTGGTCCAGGGCGACCAGGGATCGGTCGACCGGCTGATCGCGTGGACGCGGCGCGGGCCGTCGAGCGCGCAGGTGACCGACCTCGAGATCGAAGAGCGAGCCCCCGCGGAATTCGACGGCTTCGCGTCGCGGCCTACCGAATGATCCTATCGCTTTGAAAGGAGCCCCCCCGTGGCCCACTTTCCGCCATTGCTTCGTGAGCTTCCCCCGTTCGAGGGACCGTTCGACGCCTACAAGCTCGCCGCGCAGGGCTGCGACGTGCTCTTCGCGTCCTATCCGGCGGGAACGTCGATTGCCGCGCACCATCACGACACCGAGAACGTCGGCGTGATCACCCAGGGCGAGCTGATCCTCACCCTCGGCGGTGAAGAAAAGCGCTTCGGTCCCGGAGAGTGGTATCACGTTCCGGCACGCGCAGAGCACGCGGCGCGGTTCGAACAGGAGACTTCCGAGATCGAGTTCTGGTTTCACCGATCCTGACATCGCGCACGTGACCGACACCGGAGGCAACATGATCGGGCTGCACTCCATGAAGTAAAGGAAGGACGTCATGCTCCAGAAATTCGCGATGTACGCGTACATCCCCGCCAAAGACGTCGCCCGCGCGCGCAAGTTCTACGAAGAGAAAGTCGGCCTGAAACCCTCGCAGGAGATCGCCGGCGGCATCGTATACGAGTTCGGCAAAGGCACGGCGTGCTTTCTCTACCCGACGCCCAACGCGGGCACCTCCCAGGCGAGCCAGGCGTTCTGGCAGGTCGAGGACGTCGAGCGCGAGAAAGCCGAGCTCGAAGCGCGCGGGGTGAGCTTCGAGCGCTACGACCTGCCCGGCATGGGCGACAACGGCATTCTCACCGGCGGCGGCGCAAAGGCGGCATGGTTCAAGGACTCCGAAGGCAACATCATGGCGATCATCCAGAGCGTCTGACGCCTTACGCCTTGCGCAGCTTCGGCAGCACGTCGCGTCCGTAGGATTCGATGAAGCCACGCTGGTGCGGCCCCGCCGAGTGGAAGATCAGGTGGTCGAAACCCAGCTCGATGTACTGCCGCGCGTACTTCACGTGCTCCGCGGGATCTCCGGAGATGCACGCCGCTTTCTTCACCGTGTCGGCGCCGACGACCTTGCCGTTCTGCTCCGACATCTGCGGCGTGTAGATCTTCTCGGTGAACTGCGCCGGCACGAACGTGCCCGCCCAGTACTTCTTCCTTTCCTCGATGGCCTTCTCCTCGTCGTCGGTGTAAGCGACGCCGATCTCGATCATCTTCGGCATCTTCGACGGATCCCTGCCCGCCTCCTTCGCGCCCGCTTCGAAGTTCTTCAGCAGCTCGCGATACGTGTCGGGCTCCTCGCCGCCCACCGTGATGAGGCCGTCGCCGTGCAGGCCGGCGAAGTGCGCGCTGTTCGGCACCATCGAGGAGATGTAGATGGGCACCGGCTCGTCAGGCAGGGTGTAGAGCTTCGCCTGCTTCGTCTCGTAATACATGCCCTCGTGCGTGACCTTTTCGCCCGCCCACAGCTCGCGCATGAGCTCGATGGCTTCCTCGAGCTGGTCGCGGCGCTCGTTGTAGCCGGGCCACTCGCCCATCGCGGAGTACTCGTTGAGCGCTTCGCCCGTCCCTACGCCGAGATAGAAGCGCTTGGGCGCGAGACACGCCATCGTCGCCGCCGCCTGCGCGATGACCGCGGGGTGATAGCGCAGGATCGGGCACGTGATGCCGGTGCCGAGCGTGATGCGGCTCGATTTCGCGGCCGCCGCGCCGAGCCAGCTCCATACGAAGCACGCCTGCCCGACCTCGGCCCACGGATGAAAATGGTCGCTCGCGTCGATGACGTCGAAGCCCGCGCTCTCCGCGGCCACCGCATACTCGAGCAGCTCGCCGGGCGCGTACTGTTCGGTGCCTGCTTTCCAGCCCAATCGCAGCATTTCGCCTCCTGGTGTTCCATACTGTCGCCGTCGAGGCTGCAGGAGGCGTGCCGTCATGACCTACGAAGAGCTGACCCGCAAGCTGGACGCGATAGAAGCCGAGCTGCGCAACCTCGGATACCTCAAAGGCGAGGTCGGCGAGCCGGAGCGCGTCGACTCGGCGTTCGGCATGAACGAGATGTCGTTCGAAGGATGGCTCGCGCGCGTGTTCGTGCCGGCCGCGCGCCAGCGGATCGCCGAGAAGGACCTGCCGGACGAGAGCCAGGTCGGGACCGCGGCGATCAAGAATCTCGACGGATGCACCGAAGCGGAGGAGCTGGTTTCGCTGCTGTGCGAGTTCGACCAGGCGGTCGAGGAGATGTCGGGCAAGCGGCGGCCGCGGTATTTTTAAAAGCAGATTAAGAACAAGGACGCAAAGGAAAAAGAAAGGACGCGAAGGAAAAGCCAACTATTCAAAAAACCAAAGACCAAGGTGAAGGCAAGGGCGCCAAGCGGCTCTGACAGCGGTCGTGGTTACGATGTATCGGGTGGATCCTCGTGAGATGGCCGATTTCGGCGGTTATCCCTTGCTGACGACGCGTTTGACGCCGTTGCGCATGTGCAGCGTGTTGAAATTGAGCAACAGGCCGAGCCTGAAGCCGCCGAGCTTCAGGTAACTGAGCAGTTGTGCGCGATGAAGATCGTGGAGGCGCTCGACGCATTTGATCTCGACCACCACTGTGCCGGCCACGAGCATGTCGAGGCGGTACGCGATCGGCAAGTATGCGCTGCCGAACTGGACCGGCATCGGAACCTGCTTTTGGACCGAAAGCTGCTGCCGCGTGGCGAGATGGTATTGCCACCATGGGCAGCGTTAGAACCGCTTGGCGACCTTGCCGTTCACTTTGGCCGTGCTTCTGTTTTTTGAATAACTACGCTTTTCCTTCGCGTCCTTTGTTTTCCCTTGGCGTCCTTGTTCTTCCCTGCTTTCGATTTGCTACTGAGCGTACGCGCTGGCCGGGTAGACGATCTGCACGTTCTCCGGCTTCACCCACTCTTCGAGCGAGCGGATGAGATCGTCGGAGAGTGAGATCCTCCAGTCGTCGCCGAGCAGGATCTCGCAGCTCGCGCCCTTGTTGTAGTACTCGATCTTGACCGGCAGGCTGCCGCTGCGGTACGGGCCGAGCAGCTCTTTCAGCTTCGCGCCCGAGGATGCGCCGTTGCAGCGGATCCTGATGCCGCGCGCGTAGCGGTTGCGCGCGGTCGAAAGGTCGAAGAGCTTCTCCGCCGAAATCCGCAAGCCGCCCGAGAACTCGTCGTTCGCGACCTTGCCTTCGACGATGAGGAGCTGGTCTTCCTTCAGCATGTGGCGGTGCTGCTCGAAGAGCTCGTTGAAGACGGTGAGCTCGACGCGCGCGTGTCCGTCGTCGAGCAGGATCACCGCCATGCGCCCGCGGCGCGTCATCTGGATGCGCAGGCTGTTCATGATGCCCGCGAGCAGCACGCCGTTCGCGGGCTGGAGCCTGTCGAGCCGCGTGTTGATGAAGCTCGAAAGCTCCGGCGCGTAGCTCTGGAACGGATGGCCCGAGAGGTAATAGCCCAGCGCGCTCTTCTCGTTCTGCAGCTTCACCAGATCGGTCCAGCGCGGGCACGCAACGAGCGACACCGCCGAGCCCGGCTCTTCCGCATCGCCGAACAGGCTCACCTGGTTGACGGCGCGGCTCGCCTGCTCCGCGCTCTCCAGCGCGATGCCGACCGACGCCATCAGGCTCGCACGATGGTCGTTCAGCGTGTCGAAAGCGCCCGCCTTCACCAGCGACTCCACGGTGCGGCGGTTCACGATCCTTTTATCGACGCGATGGCAGAAATCGAAGAGGTCCCTGAACGGACCGTTCCGGGTGCGCTCTTCGACGATGTGGTTGATCGCGCCTTCGCCGCTGCCCTTGATGCCGCCGAGGCCGTAGCGGATAGCCTCGCGATTCACCGGCTCGAAGCGGTAACCCGAGAGGTTGATGTCGGGCGGCAGGATTCTGACCCCGTTGGCGACCGAGTCGTCGACCAGCCCCTGCACCTTGTCGGTGTCCGCCATGACCGCCGACATGTTCGCCGCCATGAAGGCCGCGGTGTGGTGCGCTTTCATGTAGGCGGTGTGGTACGCGACCAGCGCGTACGCCGCGGCGTGCGACTTGTTGAAGCCGTAGCCCGCGAACTTCTCCATCAGGTCGAAGAGCTCGTCGGCCTTCTCTTCGGAGAGCCCGTTCTCCGCGGCGCCCTTGCGGAAGATCAGGCGGTGCTCCGCCATCTCTTCCGGCTTCTTCTTGCCCATCGCGCGGCGCAGCAGGTCGGCGCCGCCGAGGCTGTAGCGGCCGATGATCTGCGCCATCTGCATCACCTGCTCCTGGTAGACCATGATGCCGTAGGTCTCGGAGAGGATGGGCTCGACGCGCGGGTCGGGATAGACCACGCGCTCGCGGCCGTGCTTGCGCTCGCAGAACGACGGGATCAGGTCCATCGGGCCCGGGCGATACAGCGCGACCAGCGCGATGATGTCGCCGAAACGGTCGGGCTTGGCGCGCTTCAACATGTCGCGCATGCCGCGCGATTCGAACTGGAACACCGCGCTGGTGTTCGCAGTCCAGAAGATCTTGTACGACTCGCGATCGTCGAGCGGCAGCTCCTCGAGCCTGATGTCCGACGAAGCGTCGAGCTGCCTGATATAGCGCAGCGTCCAGTCGAGGATGGTGAGCGTGGTGAGGCCCAGGAAGTCGAACTTCACCAGGCCGACCGCCTCGACGTCGTCCTTGTCGTACTGGCTGACGGCGGCGTCGCTGCCGTCGGCGATGTACAGCGGACAGAAATCGGTGAGCTTGCCCGGCGCGATCAGCACGCCGCCCGCGTGCATGCCGACGTTGCGCGTCAGGCCTTCGAGCTTGTCCGCGAGCGCGAGGAGCTCGGCGACTTCTTCCTCGTTCTTCTCGCGCTCCTTGAGCTGCGGCTCCATCTCGCGCGCGTCGGCGAGCGTGATGTGCTTGCCCGGCTGGAACGGGATCAGCTTGGCGAGCTGGTCGCAGAAGTTGTAGCCGAGGTCGAGCACGCGGCCGACGTCGCGCACCACCGCTTTCGCCGCCATGGTGCCGAAGGTCGCGATCTGCGACACGCTGTCCGCGCCATACTTGCTCTTGACGTAATCGATGACGCGGTCGCGCCCGTCCTGGCAGAAGTCGATGTCGAAGTCGGGCATCGACACGCGCTCGGGATTCAGGAAGCGCTCGAACAGCAGGTTGTAGCGCAGCGGGTCGAGGTCGGTGATGCCGAGGCTGTACGCGACGAGCGAGCCCGCGCCCGAGCCGCGGCCGGGGCCGACCGGCACGCCGTTGTTCTTCGCCCAGTTGATGAAGTCCGCGACGATGAGGAAGTAGCCGGGGAAACCCATCTGGATGATGGTGCCGGTCTCGAAGTCGAGGCGCTGGAGATAGCGCGGCCGCTCCTTGTCGCGCTCGGCGGCGTCGGGGTACAGCGCTTCGAGGCGTTTTTCCAGCCCTTCCAGCGCGCGGGTCTTCAGGTACTCGTCGAGGCCGACGTTGTTCGGCGTCGGGAACAGCGGAAGCTGGCTCTTGCCGAGAGTCAGCGTGAGGTTGCAGCGCTTGGCGATCTCGACGCTGTTCTGGAGCGCTTCCGGGATGTCCGCGAAGAGCTCGGCCATCTCGGCCTGCGTCTTGAAATACTGCTCGCGGTGAAAGGTCTTAGGCCGGCGCTGGTCGGCGAGGATGTAGCCTTCGGAGATGCACACGCGCGCTTCGTGGGCGCGGAAGTCGTCCTGCTTCACGAACTGGATCGGGTGGGTCGCCACAGGCGGCAGGCCGAGCTCGGCCGCGAGCTCGACCGCGCGCTGCACGTGCACCGCGAGCGGCAGCACCGCCGCGCCGCTCGTCATTGCGCCCTGCCCGATCCGCTGGAGCTCCATGTAATAGCGGTTCGGGAACAGCGTCGCCCAGTCCTTGGCGAGCGCCTGCGCCGCGGCGCGGTTGTCGGCGAGCAGCGCCTGCCCGACGTCGCCGTGGTGAGCGCCGGACAGCGCGATCAGGCCGTCGGTGCCGAGCTCCGCGAACCAGCTCTTCAGGAGCTCGGCGCGCCCGCGATGGCGGTTCGAGCGATACGCGCGCGTCAGGAGGTCGCACAGATTGAGGTAGCCGGCGCGGTTCTGGGCGAGCAGCAGCAGGCGGAAAGGCTTGTCGCGGTCGGCTTCGTTCGAGATCCACACGTCGCAGCCGGCGACGGGCTTGAGGCCTTTGGCGCGGGCGTCCTTGTAGAACTTGACGAGCCCGAACATGTTCGCCAGATCGGTCAGGCCGAGCGCGGGCATGCGATCCGCGACCGCCGCTCCGATCGCTTCGTCGAGCCGCACGATGCCGTCGGAGACGGAGTACTCGCTGTGCAGTCTGAGGTGAACGAAGGACGGGCCGGTCATGCTGCGAATTTTAACTTCGAATCGCCTCCGCGACCGCTCGCGAAGCCCGAAATTCGGCAGGCGCGGCGCCCGTCAGTAAACTCTTGACACGCGCAAGCCCCGCCGCGCGAGCTCCGCGAGCACGCCGCGATCGCCGTACAGATGCAAGGCGCCGACCGCCACGAAAACGTTGCCGCCGGCGAACAGCGTCTCGGCGCGCTTTGCCATGAGCACGTTGCGGTCGTAGAGCAGGCGCTGCATGAGCGCGGTCGTCATGCGCCGCGTTTCGGCATCTCCGCGTTCTTCCTCGCTGATGCGGGTGAGCGCGGCGAGGTCGCGCGCGAGGTACGCGGTGGTCATGCGCTGCACCAGCGCGGGCAGCCGCTCGCGCGCTTCGAGCGCGGCGCGCAGGAACGCGACCTGGTCGCGCTCGGAGAGCTTGTCGAACACGTCGAGCTGCTCGTCGATCGTCTCCAGCGAGTGCAGGGCCTTCTTCTGCTCCATGGCGTTGCGCTGGAGCACGAAATCGAGGACGTTCGTCGGATCGACGTCCGGCGTGCTGAGGAAGAGCCCGATCGCCCACGGCTTGAAGCCTTTCAGCAGCTCGGGCGGGAGCCCGAGCGTGCCCGAGCCCGCCGCCACTTTCTCGAAGAGCGGCGCGCCGATCACCGTTCTCAGGTCGCGGCCGTCGGTGTAGATCGTGCGATGCGCCGCCTGCAGCATCGTCGCCGGATCGAGCGTCACTTCGACGGCGAAGCTGCGCGCCGCGTCGAAGGCGCTTCTCACCGGCGCGGGCAGCGCGGTCACGCGCGGATCGCTGATGTGGATCGTTCCGAAGACGTAGCTCGGTTCCCGCCCGCGGCCTTCGACCTTCCACAACAGCCCCTGCGTGTACGCCGTCGTCTGCGCGATCGCCGACGACAGCGCGAACAGACTGAGGAGCAGCGCGAAGAGAATGCGATGGGCGGCGAAGGTCACGGTGTTGGGGGACGCGGATGATTCGGCGCATAATGCGCCGCCTTGCCCGACCCTGCCACGGAATCGTTCATGAAACCGAGCACTTCCGCATACCATCCGATCCGCGGGCTGCAGTATCACGTGCGGACGTGGGGCGATCCTGCGGCGCCGAAGATGTTCCTGCTCCACGGCTGGATGGACGTGTCGGCGTCGTTCCAGTTCTTCGTCGACTGCCTGACGCGCGACTGGCACGTGATCGCCCCCGACTGGAGAGGCTTCGGCCTCACCGACTGGGCGCGCGAAGGCTACTGGTTCCCCGATTACTACGCCGATCTCGACGCCCTGCTCGCCCTGTATCAGCCGGACTCGCCCGTGCTGCTCGTCGGCCACAGCATGGGCAGCAACATCGCCGGGACGTATGCGGGACTGCGCCCGCAGCGCGTCGCGAAGCTCGTCCTGCTCGAAGGCCTGGGGATGCGCCGCACCGACCCGTCGGGAGCGCCCGAGCGCATCGTCGACTGGATGGACGCGCAGATCGAAGCACCGCGCTTCGCGCCCTATGCGTCGTTTTCACAGCTAGCCGCGCGCCTGAAGCGCAACAATCCGCGGTTGCCCGACGACAAGGCCGAGTTCCTCGCGCGCCATTGGGGCCGCGAGACGACGGACGGCAAAGTGGAGCTGCGCAGCGATCCGCGGCACAAGGCCGCGAACCCCTATCTCTATCGCATCGAGGAAGCGCTCGCGTGCTGGCGGCGCATCACCGCGCCGGCGCTGTTCGTCGAAGGGCGCGACTCGCACATCCGCGCGTGGCTCAAGGACCATCCCGAGCAGTACGCGGAGCGCAAGGCGGCTTTCAGGGACTTGCAGGAAGCGGAGCTCGAGGACTGCGGGCACATGATGCATCACGATCAACCGGCGAGGCTCGCGCAAACAATCGAAGCTTTCCTGTAGCGCAGGCGCCCTCGCCTGCCTTATCCCGGCGCCCTTTACTGCAGGCGAGGCGCCTGCGCTACGGGGCCGCGGCGTCCGGCGGGAGCGTGAGCGGCCTCGGTTGGGTCAGCACTTCCGGCCGCAGAACTTCGTCGAGCTGTTCCTTGGACATCCAGCCTTTTTCGAGCACGAGCGCGTAGACGCTCTTGCCGGTCTCGTGCGCTTCCTTGGCGACCGCGCTCGTGCGCTCGTAGCCGATGTAGGGGTTGAGCGCAGTGACGATGCCGATCGAGTTCTCGACCATGCGCCGCAGGTGCTGCTGGTTGGCGGTGATGCCTTTGACGCAGCGCTGCGCGAGCGTGAGGCAGCCCGCGCGCAGGTGCTTCAAATCCTTGAACAGGCTGTGCGCGATGATCGGCTCGAACGCGTTGAGCTGGAGCTGGCCCGCTTCCGCCGCGAAGCTCACCGTCACGTCGTTGCCGATCACCTCGAACGCGATCTGGTTCACCACCTCGGGGATCACCGGGTTCACCTTGCCCGGCATGATCGACGAGCCCGCTTGCATCGCCGGCAGGTTGATCTCGTTCAGGCCCGCGCGCGGCCCCGAAGACAGGAGCCGCAGGTCGTTGCAGACCTTGGACAGCTTTACCGCGACGCGCTTGAGCACGCCCGAGAGCTGCACGAACGCGCCGCAGTCCTGCGTCGCTTCGACGAGGTTCACGGCGACGATGAGGTCGATCCCGGTCACCTCGGACAGCTTGCGGGTCACGGTCTCCGCGTACTTCGGGTGCGCGTTGATGCCGGTGCCGATCGCGGTCGCGCCCATGTTGATCTCGTGGATGAGCAGCGCCGCCTCCTTCAGGCGCTGCTCGTCTTCCGACAGCATGACCGCATAGGTCGAGAACTCCTGACCGAGCGTCATCGGCACCGCGTCCTGGAGCTGGGTGCGGCCCAGCTTGAGCACGTCCCTGAACTCTTCCGCTTTTTCCTCGAACGCGTGCCTGAGCTCCGCCATCGCCTCGCCGAGCCGCTGTATTCCGAAATCCAATGCGACTTTCACCGCGGTCGGGTAGACGTCGTTGGTGCTCTGGCTCATGTTGACGTGCTCGACCGGGTGCAGGAACCGGTATTCGCCTTTGTCGCGGCCCATGATCTCGAGGCCGCGGTTGGCGATGACCTCGTTGGCGTTCATGTTGGTCGAGGTGCCCGCGCCGCCCTGGATGACGTCGACCACGAACTCGTCGAGCAGCATGCCGTCCCGGATGTCAACGCAGGCGCGGGTGATCGCGTTGGTTTTCTCCTCGTCGAGCAGCCCGAGCTCGTAGTTGGCGAGCGCCGCCGCTTCCTTCACGCAGGCGAGCGCGACCACGAGATCGGGGTAAATGGAAATGGGTGTGTCGCTGATCGCGAAGTTCTCGAGCGCGCGCAGGGTGTGGACGCCGTAATAGGCGGCGGCAGGGACCGAGCGCTCGCCGAGGAGGTCGTGCTCCCGCCGGAATGGGGACGAAGTCATAGGTGCTTACCTTGATACATTTCGGTGCCGCAGACGCAAGGGTAGTGCCATGCTAGACAACCCGGAGGCCTTCGGCTAGATTGGCGCTGCCAAGTCGTTAAATCTCCATAACTAATCCGGCTTCGTGCCAGGAGGATTCCCGCATGAAACGCTTCACTGCACTGGCGCTGGCGCTGGCCGCCTGCGTCGGGTTTACCAACGCCAACGCAGCCGAGCAGTCCGGCACGCTCAAGAAGATCCACGACAGCGGCTCGATCACCATCGGCCATCGCGACGCTTCGATCCCGTTCTCCTACTACGACGACAAGCAGCAGCCCATCGGCTTCGCCATGGATCTCTGCCTGCGCGTGGTCGACGCGATCAAGCAGGAGCTGAAGATGCCCAAGCTCGACGTCAAGTACCAGCTGGTCACGTCGGCGAACCGCATCCCGCTCATGGCGAACGGCACCATCGACCTGGAGTGCGGCTCGACGACCAACAACGCCGCGCGCCAGAAGGAAGTCGCCTTCACCATAACGCACTTCCTCACCGCCAACCGCATCGTCAGCAAAAAATCGGCGAACCTGAAATCGGAAGCGGACCTCAAGGGCAAGACGATGGTGTCGACCTCGGGCACCACCAACATCAAGCAGCTCACCGACCTCAACACGTCCAAGAACATGGGGATGAACATCATCCCGGCGAACGGCCACCCCGAAGCGTTCCAGATGGTCGAGACCGGCCGCGCGGTCGGCTTCGTGATGGACGACATCCTGCTCTACAGCCTGGTCGCCTCGTCGCGCAATCCGTCCGAGTTCGTGATCTCGGACTTCGCGCTGTCGCTGCCCGAGCCGTACGGCATCATGCTCCGCCGCGACGATCCGGCGTTCAAGAAAGTGGTCGACAACGCCATGAGCCGCATCTACAAGAGCGGCGAAGCGGCGAAGCTCTACGAGAAGTGGTTCCTCAAGCCGATCCCGCCGAAGAACATCAACCTGAACGTTCCGCTGTCGTCGCAGATGAAGAACCTCTTCGCGAACCCGACCGATTCGCCCGATCCGCACGCGTACAAGTAACGAGCGGCCGCTCACACGGGGGACCTCGCAGGTCCCCCGTTTCGTTTGTGACCATCGGGTAAGGGGACCCGCTTGAAGTACAACTGGCAGTGGGGCGTGTATCTCCAGCCGGCCACGGACGGCTCGGGACCGTGGATTCAGTATCTGCTCGTCGGCCTCGTGTGGACGCTCGCGACCGCGCTGTCGGCGTGGGTCATCGCGCTGGTCATCGGCTCGATCGTCGGCACGCTGCGCACGACGCCGATGAAGTGGGTGGTGCGCATCGGCAACGCCTACGTCGAGATCTTCCGCAACGTTCCCCTGCTGGTGCAGATGTTCCTCTGGTTCTTCGTGATGCCGGAGCTCCTGCCGCAGCAGCTCGGGGACGCGGTCAAGCAGATGGCGCCGCCGTGGGGCTCGTTCCTGCCCGCCGTGCTCTGTCTCGGGCTGTATACGTCGGTGCGGGTCGCCGAGCAGGTTCGCGCGGGCATACAGTCGCTGCCGCGCGGCCAGATGATGGCGGCGACCGCGCTCGGCCTCACCATGCCGCAGGCCTATCGCTTCGTCGTGCTGCCGATGGCGTTCCGCATCATCCTGCCTCCGCTCACCTCCGAGTTCCTCAACATCATCAAGAACTCGTCGGTCGCGCTGACCATCGGCCTGCTCGAGCTCACCGGGCGAGCGCGCGCGATGCAGGAGTTCACCTTCAAGGTCTTCGAAGCGTTCGCGGCGGCGACGGTGATCTATCTGCTCACCAACCTCATCGTCGTGCTGCTCATGCGCGTGCTCGAGCGCAAGGTGCGCGTGCCGGGCTTCATCGGCTCCGCGCCGACCGGCGGAGGCCATTGATGTTCGCCGGCTACGATTTCGACGTCATCGCGCGCTCGTGGCAGTACCTCTTCCGCGAGGGCATGACGTTCACGCTCACGCTCACGGTGATGGCGATGACCGGCGGCATCATCTTCGGCACGCTGCTCGCGATGATGCGTCTCTCCGGCCTGAAGGTGCTCGGCACGGTCGCCGGCGGCTACGTGAACCTGATGCGCTCGGTGCCGCTGCTGCTGGTCATCTTCTGGTTCTACTTTCTCGTGCCGTATATCGCGGCGTGGATCGTCGGCGCCTCCCAGCCGATCGCGGTCGGCGCGTTCTGGTCGTGCGTCATCACGTTCACGATGTTCGAGGCGGCGTACTACTCCGAGATCATGCGTGCGGGCATCCAGTCGATCCCGCGCGGCCAGGTCGCGGCGGGCCAGGCGCTCGGCTTGAACTACTGGCAGGTGATGGGCCACGTCGTGCTGCCGCAGGCGTTCCGCAACATGCTGCCGGTGCTGCTCACGCAGACCATCATCCTGTTCCAGGACACCTCGCTCGTGTACGTGATCTCGGTGACCGATTTCTTCGGTGCGGCGGCCAAGATCGCCAACCGCGATTACCGGCTGGTCGAGATGTACACCTTCTGCGCGGTGGTCTACTTCGTCATCTCGTTCTCGCTGTCGTACCTGGTGAAGGTACTTCAGCGCCGCATTGCGATCGTCAGGTGAGATGGTTTATCGACCAACGACCCACCCCCACCCCCGACCCCTCCCCCTGGGGGGGAGGGGAAATTCGAGGTGCGTCCTACGGACGCACGGAGCGAAGTTCCCATGATCGAATTTAAGAACGTCAGCAAGTGGTACGGCAGCTTCCAGGTCCTGAAGAACTGCTCGACGCGGGTCGAGAAGGGCCAGGTCGTCGTGGTTTGCGGGCCGTCGGGCTCGGGGAAATCGACGCTGATCAAGTGCGTGAACGGGCTCGAGCCTTTCCAGGAAGGCGAGATCGTCGTCAACGGCGAATCGGTCGGCAACAAGGGCGCGAACCTCAACAAGCTGCGCTCGAACATCGGCATGGTGTTCCAGCACTTCGAGCTTTTTCCCCACATGAGCGTCGTCGACAACCTCAACATCGGGCAGATCAAGGTGAAGGGGCGCAACCGCGAGGACGCGACGGCGAAATCGATGGCGCTCCTGAAGCGCGTCGGCCTCGAAGCGCACTCGGCCAAGTTTCCCGGCCAGCTCTCCGGCGGTCAGCAGCAGCGCGTGGCGATCGCGCGCGGGCTCGCGATGGACCCGATCGCGATGCTCTTCGACGAGCCGACCTCCGCGCTCGACCCGGAGATGATCAACGAGGTGCTGGACGTCATGGTCGGGCTCGCGCACGAAGGCATGACGATGATGGTGGTCACCCACGAGATGGGCTTCGCGCGCAAGGTCGCGAACCGCGTGATCTTCATGGACCAGGGCGAGATCGTCGAGGACGCGTCGAAGGACGAGTTCTTCGGCAGCCCGCGCTCGGAGCGCGCGCAGGTGTTCCTGTCGAAGATCCTGCAGCACTGACGCGCTGCGCCGGCATCAAACCAAACGGTCGAGGAGCTTGCGGAGGAACGCTTCGCACGCCTCGACCTGCGCGATCTCGACGTACTCGTTCGGCTTGTGCGCCTGGAGGATGGAGCCGGGACCGCAGACGACCGACGGCATGCCCGCGCGCTGGAACTGCGAGGCTTCGGTGCCGTAGGAAACCTTGCCGATCTCGGCATTTCCCGTGAGCTCCTGCACGAGGCCGACGATGGGCGACTCGGGCCCTGCATCGAGCGCCGGGATCTCCGAAAGCTGAGCGATCCTGAAGCCCGAGTCGGGATCGATCCCGTGCATCTCCGGCTCGATATCGCGGCCGATGTGCAACTTCAGCTCGTCGAGCAGCGCGTCGGGGTCCTCGCCGGGCAGATACCTGAACTCGAAGTCGAACGTGCACTCGTGCGGGACGATATTGAGCGCGGTGCCGCCGCGCACGACGCCGGTGTGCACGGTGGTGTGCGGCACGTCGAAGCCGTGGTCGTGCGGTCCCTGATCGCGGAAGCGCCGCGCCATGCGCTTCAGATACGCGATCGCCTCGGCGGCCGCTTCGACCGCGTTGACCGCGGTAGGGGCGTAGGCGGAATGGGATGCGCGCCCGCGCACGTCGCAGCGATAGCTGCGCTTGCCCTTGTGAGCGATCACCGGCGACATCAGCGTCGGCTCGCCGACGACGCAGCCCGAAGGCTTGACGCCCGCGCGCACCACGTCGTCGATGAGGCGCCCGACCCCGATGCAGCCCACTTCCTCGTCGTACGACAGCGCGACGTGCAGCGGCTTGTCCAGACGCGGCGCGTACTCGGGCAGCAACGCGAGGACGATCGCGATGAAGCTTTTCATGTCGGACGTGCCGCGGCCGTAGAGGCGGCCGTCCTTCTCGGCGAGCTGAAAAGGATCGGTGTCCCACGCCTGCCCCTCCACCGGCACCACATCGGTATGCCCCGAAAGCACCAGTCCGCCGTCGGTGCGCGGCCCCAGCGTCGCGAAGAGATTGGCCTTGCGGCGCTCGTCGTCGAAGGTGAGGCGGATGTCGGCGCCGAGCCGCGCCAGGTGCTCGCGCGCGAAGTCGATGAGCGCGAGGTTGGAATCCCGGCTCACCGTCGGAATGCCGATGAGCTTCGCGATCATGTCGATCGCGGGTGAGCTTGCGTTCGTAACCATCGGGCCAGCATAGGTGCGCGTCACCGCGGCGTCAACGCCGCTGTGGCGGGTATGTTGTGCGGTATGCTTGCGCGAAACGTTCGGGGAGCCTCGTCCATGAGAATCGTCGCACTCGCGCTGTACTTGGTCGCTGTCGCCTTCGTTTCTCCCGTCGCCCGCGCGGCGGACCTGAGCCTCGCGCTCTCCGCCGACGTGACGTCGATGGATCCGCACTTCCACAACCTCACGCCGAACATCAACGTCGGCAGCCACGTCTTCGAGACCCTGGTCGCCAAGGACGCGCGCGGCAAGCTCGTGCCGGCGCTGGCCGAATCGTGGCGCACGATCGACGATGTCACGTGGGAGTTCAAGCTGCGCAGAGGCGTGAAGTTCCACGACGGCTCGGACTTCACCGCGGCGGACGTGGCGTTCAGCATCGACCGCGTGCCGACGGTGCCCAACAGTCCGTCTCCGTTCACGACGTACACCAAGCAGATCACCGAGAAGCAGATCGTCGATCCGTACACCATCCGCTTCAAGACCGCGGCGCCCTACCCGCTCATGCCGAACGACATGAGCACGGTCCTGATCGTCTCGTCGCGAGCCGCGAAAGGGGCGACGACCGACGATTTCAACAGCGGCAAGGCGACGATAGGCACGGGCCCGTTGCGCTTCGTGCGCTGGCAGAAAGGCAACCGCATCGAGCTCTCGCGGTTCGACGGCTACTGGGGAGCGAAGGAGCCGTGGGACCGCGTGACCTTGCGCATCATCACGTCCGATCCGACGCGCGTGGCGTCGCTGCTCTCGGGCGAAGTGCGCGCGATCGAGAACGTGCCGACCGCCGACCTCGCGCGCATCTCCAAACAGCCCGATCTCTCGGTCTATCGGATCGTGTCGCACCGGATCATGTACCTGCACGTCGACTCGCATCGCGACGTCTCGCCGTTCGTCGCCGACAAGGCCGGCAAGCCGCTGCCGAAGAATCCGCTCAAGGACGTGCGCGTGCGCCGCGCGATCTCCAAGGCGATCAACCGGCAGGCGCTGGTCGAGCGCGTCATGGAAGGCGCGGCGCGGCCGTCCGGACAACTCATGCCGGAAGGGATGTTCGGCTGGTCGTCGGCGCTGAAGGCCGAGCCGTACGACCCTGACGGCGCGAAGAAGCTGCTCGCCGAAGCGGGGTATCCCGACGGCTTCGGGCTGACGATCCACGGCCCCAACGACCGCTACGTCAACGACGACCAGATCGCGCAGGCGATCGCGCAGATGCTGTCGCGCGTGGGCATCGCGACCCGGGTCGAGACCATGCCTTCGGCGGTGTATTTCAGCCGCGCGAACAAGCTCGAGTTCTCGCTGATGCTCGTCGGCTGGGGTTCCGATACGGCCGAGGCCTCGTCGCCGCTCAAGGCGCTGCTCGCGACCTACAGCGCCGAGAAAGGCATGGGGCAGGCGAACCGCGGCCGCTATTCGAGCGCGAAGTTGGACGCGCTGCTCGCGCAGGCGCTCGCGACCGTCGACGACGCCAGGCGCGAGAAGCTCCTGCAGGACGCGACCGCCATCGCGATGGCCGACGTCGGCATCGTGCCGCTCTACCACCAGGAAAGCATCTGGGCCACCCGCAAAGGCGTCGTCTACACCCCGCGCGCCGACGAGCGGACGTTCGCGTTCGAGTTCAGGCCGCAGTAAAACTCTCCCTCCCCCTCAGGGGGAGGGCCGGGGTCCGCAAGCTGCGTTCGAACATGACGGACGCGGAGCAAAAGCTCTGGCGTGAGCTGCGGAAGGTCGGCCAACATGCCGAGCAGTCGCACTACGATGAAGCGCGCACTGCGTACCTGAATTCTTGTGGCTATGTGGTATTACGATTCTCCGATCGCGACGTGCTCACCGCGATCGATTCGGTGAAGGAAGCGATTTGGAACGCATTGCAGCAGAAAACCCCACCCCCACCCTAACCCTCCCCCTGAAGGGGAGGGGATGTTCGTCGCGCGCTCCGCGGCAATCGCTATGGCGTCGAATCTACATCCTATTCGTGCTGCTCATCACCACCCCCGCCTTCGCCGCCGAGCTTCGCATCGGCCTCTCCGCGGACGTGACGACGATGGATCCGCACTTCGTCGCGGCGCAGCCCAATCTCACGGTGCAGATGCACGTGTTCGAGGGGCTGGTGCGCATCGACGAAAAGGGCCGCGTGACGCCGGGGGTCGCGCAGTCGTGGTCGACGCCCGATCCGCTGACGTGGGAGTTCAAGCTGAGGCCCGGCGTGAAGTTCCACGACGGCTCGGAGCTGACCGCGGACGACGTCGTGTTCTCGCTGGAGCGGCCGCTGACGATCAAGGGCAGCCCGGGCGGTTTCGCGGCTTACGTCAAGCCGATCATCGCGAAGCAGGTCGTGGACAAACACACCCTTCGCCTCAAGACCGCGGCGCCGTACGGTCCGCTGCTTCAGGACCTCGCCCAGGTGCTGCTGGTGTCGAGGAAAGCCGCAACGAACGCGAGCAGCGAGGATTTCGACAGCGGCAAGGCCGCGATCGGCACCGGTCCTTTCAAGCTGGTGAAGTTCGCGCGCGGCGACCGCGTGCAACTCGCGCGCAACGACGCGTACTGGGCCGGCAAGCCCGAATGGGATTCGGTGTCGCTGCGCATCCTGCCGAGCGATCCCGCGCGCACCGCCGCGCTGCTCTCGGGCGAGGTCGATGCGATCGAGAACGTGCCGACCGCCGACCTCGCGCGCCTGAAGAAGAGCAGCGCGCACCGCCTCGCGCAGGCGGTGTCGTGGCGCACGATCCTGCTGCACCTCGACCAGGACCGCGTGCCGCCGCCGGGCGTCACCGACAAATCGGGCAAGCCGCTCGCCGCCAACCCGTTCAAGGACGCGCGCGTGAGGCTCGCGCTGTCGAAGTCGATCAACCGCCAGGCGATCGCCGAGCGCGTGATGGAAGGCCTGGCGATGCCCGCGGCGAACCCGGTCAGCCCGAGCGTGATCGGGCACGATCCGGCGGTGAAACCCGAAGCGTACGACGCCGAAGGCGCAAAGAAGCTGCTCGCGCAAGCCGGTTATCCGAACGGTTTCACCCTGACGCTCGCCACGCCCAACAACCGCTACATCAACGACGAGCAGGTCGCGCAGGCGGTGGCGCAGATGTTCTCGCGCATCGGCGTCACCACCAGGGTCGAAGCGCTGCCGTTGGCCGCGTACCTCGGGCGCGCGCGCAACCGCGAGTTCGGCGTCGCGCTGCTCGGATGGGGCTCGCTCGCGTCCGACCTCGCGCTGCGCTCGCTCGCCGCGACGACCAATCCGGACAAGGGCTGGGGCGCGTGGAACTGGGCGCGCTATTCGAGCCCTCAGCTCGACAAGCTCGTCGAGCAGTCGCTGACGACGGTCGATCCGGCCAGGCGCGAAGCCGCCGCGCGCGCCGCGAGCGCGTACGCCGCGAAAGAGGTCGTGTTCATCCCGCTGCACTATCAGGTCGCGACGTGGGCGATGAAGCGCAACCTCGATTACACCGCGCGGGTCGATGAGTTCACGTATGCGCACTTTTTCAGAACGGTGAAGTGACAAACAAAACCCACCCCCACCCTAACCCTCCCCCTGAGGGGGAGGGAATGTTTTTGTGCTGACCTACGTCCTGCGCCGCCTGGCGCAGAGCGCGCTCGTGCTCCTCGCGATGTCGGCGCTCGTGTTCGTCGGCGTCTACGCGATCGGCAACCCGGTGGATATCCTGATCAACCCGCAGGCCGATCAGGCGGAGATCGCGCGCGCGACCGCGGCGCTGGGGCTCGACAAACCCTTGCCGGTTCAATACTGGCATTTCCTTCAGGGCGCGCTCGGCGGCGAGCTCGGACGCTCGTTCTCGTCGAACGTGCCGGCGATGGATCTCATTCTCCAGCGCATGCCGGCGACGGTGGAGCTCGCGCTCGCGGCGATAGTGATCGCCCTCGTGCTCGGCCTGCCGCTGGGCCTGTGGGCAGGCCTGCATCCCGAATCCGCTTCCTCGAAAGCGATCATGGCCGGATCGATCGTCGGCTTTTCGCTGCCCACGTTCTGGGTCGGGCTGATGCTGATCATGGTGTTCTCGGTGTGGCTCGGCTGGCTGCCGCCGACCGGCCGCGGCGAGACGGTCGAAGTGCTCGGCATCGAAGTGAGCTTCCTCACGCTCGACGGCCTGCGCCACCTTGCGATGCCCGCGCTCAACCTCGCGCTGTTCAAGCTCGCGCTGCTCATCCGGCTCACGCGCGCCGGCACGCGCGAAGCGATGGTGCAGGACTACGTGCGATTCGCGCGCGCCAAAGGCGTGCCGGAGAAGACGATCGTGCGCGTGCACGTGCTGAAGAACATCCTGATACCGATCGTGACGGTGGTCGGTCTCGAGTTCGGCTCGGTCATCGCGTTCGCCATCGTCACCGAGACGATCTTCGCGTGGCCGGGGATGGGCAAGCTGCTGATCGACTCGATCAACGTGCTCGACCGTCCGGTGATCGTCTCTTACCTCCTCGTAATCGTGGTGCTCTTCGTGGTCATCAACCTCGTCGTCGACCTGCTCTACACCGCCCTCGATCCGCGCGTGCGCCTGAGCGGAGCGCGCGCATGAGCGCGGCCGCGCAAGCCGCCGGCGGACGCGCGCCGTCGCGCGAGCTCTTCGCGAGCTTCGCGCGCAACCGCATCGCGTTCGGCAGCCTCATCGTGCTCGCGGCGATCGTGCTGGCGGCGGTCCTCGCTTCGGTGATCGCGCCGCAGAACCCGTACGACCTCGCGCAGCTCGACATCCTCGATTCGAAGCTGCCGCCCGGCGCGCAGAGCATGGCCGGCAAGACCTACTGGCTCGGCACCGACGACCAGGGCCGCGACATGCTTTCGGGCATCCTCTACGGCCTGCGCATCAGCCTCGGGGTCGGCGTCACCTCGACCGTGATCGCGCTGACGCTGGGACTGCTGATCGGGCTCGCGGCGGGTTATGCCGGCGGCTGGGTCGACGGCCTCATCATGCGCATCGTCGACCTCCAGCTCTCGTTTCCGTCGATCCTGATCGCGCTGGTGCTGCTCGCGGTGCTCGGCCAGGGCGTCGACAAGATCGTGATCGCGCTGGTGGCCGTGCAGTGGGCGTATTACGCGCGGACGGTGCGCGGCTCGGCGATGGTGGAGAAGCGCAAGGAATACGTCGACGCGGCGCGGGTGATGGCGTACGGCCCGCTGCGCGTCCTCTATCGGCACATCCTGCCGAACTGCCTGCCGCCGCTCATCGTGGTCGCGACGGTGCAGGTCGCGCACGCGATCGCGCTCGAGGCGACGCTTTCTTTCCTGGGGCTGGGGATGCCGATCACCTCGCCGTCGCTGGGCCTGCTCATCGCGAACGGCTACGCGCACCTCTTGTCGGGGCGTTACTGGATCAGCTTCTTTCCTGGAGTGGCGCTGCTGGTGACGATCGTGGTGATCAACCTGGTCGGCGATCACCTGCGGGACGTGCTCAACCCGCGATTGCAGACGTAGGGTGCGTGGTAACGCACCGCTAAAGGCGCGGTGCGCTTGCGCGCACCCTACGGGGGATTCGCTGGATCAGTCGGCGTAGACGCCGGCCTTCTTGATGACCGGGCCCCACTTCGCGATCTCCGCGGCGAGGTGTTTCTGCAGGCTCTCCGGCGTCGCCTTGTCGGGGGTCACCGGCACCGAGCCGAGCTTGGCGAGGCCTTCCTTGAAGCCCGGATCGACGACGGCGGCCTTCAGCGCGGCGTTGAGCTTGTCGAGCGCGGCCTTGGGCGTGCCCTTCGGCGCGTACAGACCGTGCCACACGACCACGTCGAAGCCCTTGAGGCCCTGCTCCTGGAGCGTCGGCACCTGCGGCAGCGACGGCACGCGCTTCGGGCTCGTGACGCCGTAGACCTTGACGGCGCCGGACATGATCTGGCCGGTCGTGTTCGTGGTCTGGTCGCACATGAAGTCGATCTGGCCGCCCATCAGCGCGGTCATCGCCGGCCCCGTGCCGTTATAGGGAACGGTCTGCACGTCGGTCTGCATCGCGGAAAGGAGGAGCAGGCCGCACAGGTGCGATGCCGCACCGAGCCCGGCATTGCCGTAGTTGAGCTTGGTCTTGTTCTGCTGGATGTAGGACATGAAGTCCTTGAAGTTGTCGGGCGGCAGGCTCTTGCGCGCGATGACGGTCATCGGCACGTCGGCGATCTGTCCGATGTACTCGAAGTCTTTCAGCGGGTCGAAGGAAAGCTTGCGGTACAGCGCCGGAGCGGTCGACATCCCGATGTGGGCCAGCAGGATCATGTAACCGTCGGGTTTGGCGCGCGCGACCTTGCCCGCGGCAATGGTGCCGCCGGCGCCGACGGTGTTGTCGATCAGGACTTGCTGCTTCAGCGACTTCGACATCACCTGAGCGAGATGGCGACCCAGCGTGTCGGTGGGGCCGCCCGCGGCGAACGGGATCACCACGACCACCGGCTTGGTCGGGTATTCCTGCGCCGCCGCCGGGAACGCGGCCGCGGCGAACGCGGTCGCTGTCAGGAACGTTTTCATGATGCGAAATGCCATAGCTGTGTCTCCTCAGGTGGGGCCGTGATTATGAAGGGCAAAGTCGGCCCGAACTTTGCGTTGAAACAGGTAAATAGCACGACCTGTCATGGTATAATGGCCGGCTTTGCTCGTCACCAGGAACCTTAATGGCCCGCGCGCTCCGCAACATCGCCATCATCGCCCACGTCGACCACGGCAAGACCACGCTCGTGGACAAGTTGCTGCGCCAGTCAGGCACGTTTGCGGCACACCAGCACGTCGAAGAACGCGTGATGGACTCGAACGATATCGAGAAGGAGCGCGGGATCACCATCCTCGCGAAGAACTGCGCCGTCACCTATGACGGGACGCACATCAATATCGTGGACACGCCCGGGCACGCCGATTTCGGCGGCGAGGTCGAGCGCGTGCTGTCGATGGTCGACAGCGTGCTGCTGCTGGTGGACGCGGTCGAGGGGCCCATGCCGCAGACGCGCTTCGTCACGCGTAAGGCGCTGGCGCTGGGCCTGAAGCCGATCGTCGTCGTCAACAAGGTGGACCGCTCCGGCGCGCGTCCGGACTGGGTGATCAACCACACCTTCGACCTGTTCGACAAGCTCGGGGCGACCGAGGAGCAGCTCGATTTCCCGGTGATCTACGCCTCCGCGCTGGAAGGCTGGGCGACCGACGACCTGTCGAAGAAGAGCCCCGACATGAAGCCGCTCTTCGACGCGATCCTCAAGTACGTGCCGGTGCGCGACGACGATCCCGACGGCCCGCTCCAGCTCCAGATCTCCTCGCTCGATTACTCGAGCTACGTCGGCCGTATCGGCATCGGCCGCATCAAGCGCGGCCGCATCCGCCCGGGCCAGCAGGTCCTGGTGCTCAACGGCGACAAGCCGCCGGTCAATGCGAAGATCAATCAGGTGCTGAGTTTCGAAGGCCTCGAGCGCGTGGTCGTCGACGAAGCGCAGGCCGGCGACATCGTGCTCATCAACGGCGTCGAGGAAGTCGGCATCGGCGTCACGATCGCCGATCCGAACCAGCCCGAAGCGCTGCCGCTGCTGAAAGTCGACGAGCCCACGCTCACCATGAACTTCCAGGTGAACACTTCGCCGCTCGCCGGCCGCGAGGGCAAGTTCGTCACCAGCCGCCAGCTTCGCGAGCGCCTCCAGCGCGAGCTGATGGCGAACGTCGCGCTGCGCGTGAACGACACCGCCGACGCCGACATCTTCGAAGTGTCGGGACGCGGCGAGCTGCACCTCACGATCCTGCTGGAGAACATGCGCCGCGAAGGCTACGAGCTCGCGGTATCGCGTCCGCGCGTGGTCATCAAGGAAGTGAACGGCGAGAAGCAGGAGCCGTACGAGATGCTCACCGTCGACGTGGAAGAAGACCACCAGGGCGGCGTCATGGAAGCGCTGGGGCTGCGCCGCGGCGACCTCCAGGACATGCAGCCCGACGGCAAGGGGCGCGTGCGCCTCGACTATCGCATTCCCGCGCGCGGCCTCATCGGTTTCCAGTCGGACTTCCTGACCATGACTCGCGGCACCGGTCTCATGAGCCACGTCTTCGACGACTACGGCCCGATGAAGCCCGACATGGCCGAGCGCCGCAACGGCGTGCTGATCTCGGGCGAGGACGGTGCGGCGGTCGCCTACGCGCTGTGGAAGCTCCAGGACCGCGGCCGGATGTTCTCGAGCCCGGGCGATCCGCTGTACGAAGGCATGATCATCGGCATCCACAGCCGCGACAACGACCTCGTGGTGAACCCGATCAAAGGCAAGCAGCTCACCAACATCCGCGCCTCGGGTACCGACGAAGCGGTCCGCCTCGTGCCGCCGATCCAGGTGACCCTCGAGTCCGCGATCGAGTTCATCGCCGACGACGAGCTGGTGGAGATCACGCCCAAGTCGATCCGCATCCGCAAGCGGTTCCTCAAGGAGCACGAGCGCAAGCGCGCTTCGCGCGAAGCGGCTTAAGGCGTAAGTGACCGCCAAGGACGCGAAGGACGCCAAGGAAACCTGAACGGTCATCGCAAGGCGCGAAGCGCCGTGGCGATCCCGTGGCGCGCACACGGCCTTTCGTTCGTAACGCGATTGCTTCGTCGCTGGCGCTCCTCGCAATGACGTACTTGATTTTCCTTGGCGTCCTTTGCGGTTAAACAGCTTTTAGATTTTCGTAATGTCAGCCCATCCCACTCCAGACGTCCCTCCTTACGACCTCCTCGGCGGCGAAGCCGCGGTCCGCAAGCTCGTCGACAGGTTCTACGACCTCATGGACGAGGTCCCGGAGTTCTATGTGGTGCGCAAGCTGCATCCCGCGGACCTCACCGGGTCGCGCGAGAAGCTCTTCATGTTCCTGTCGGGATGGCTGGGCGGCCCGCAGCTCTACGTGCAGAAGCACGGCCACCCGATGCTGCGCGCGCGGCACCTGCCGTTTTCCATCGGCGTCGCCGAGCGCGACGGCTGGATGGCGTGCATGAAGCAGGCGATGGAAGACTCCGAGGTCGACGAAGGGATGCGCGCCTGGCTGCTTCAGTCGCTGTTCGGGACGGCGGACTGGATGAGGAACCGGCCGGAATAAGGTTTACGGCTCGTGGCGCACGCCGTTGGTCTTGGCGTTCACACACTCCACGACGTGCCACATCCCCAGCGGCTTCACTTTCTGGTCGCGCTCCTTGATGAGCGGCCAGCCGTTGATGACCTCGTCCACCGAGAGATCGGTGCGAAAGCCGATCTTCACGCAGATCGGCGAGATCGCCTTCTCGACGAACGAGATGAGGGGCGAATCCTGGGTGAAGTGGTTGAGCAGCACGAGGCGCGCGCCGGGGCGTGAGACGCGCACCATCTCCGACATGAGCTTGCGATAGTCGGGGACGGCGGTGACGACGTACGCGGCGATGACGAGGTCGAAGCTGTCGTCGGGGAAGCTCATCTCCCCCGCATCCATCCTGAGGAGCTTCACGTTCGCGAGCCCCTCGTCCTTCACGCGCTCGGCAGCCTTGTCGAGCATCGCCTGCGAGAGATCGATCGCGGTGACGTCGGCGTGCCCGGGATACATCGGCAGGCACAGGCCGGTTCCGACGCCGACCTCGAGGACGCGCTCGCCCTCCGCTATGGTGAGGTTGCGGACGACGGCCTCGCGCGACTCCTGGAACACGCGCCCGAACACCCGATCGTAGACGCCGGCGTAGCTCGAATAAACCCGTTCCAAGTGGTCGCGATCGATGGCCATCCCTGTTCCGTTCTCGTTATTCGAGCGTCCGGGTGCTGCTGACGCCGCCGGCGCGGCGCACGTCTACCGCTTGCTGCCGAGCATCGTGCCGCGGCACTTGCGCGTCCCGCAGAAGCAGGCGTGCGCGCGTTTGACCGCGGCGGTGTGGCGTTCCTCGAGGATGAGGTTGTAATCGTAGGTGAGCTCGGCGCCGGCGGTGACGTCCTTGATCGTCGAGATGAAGATGCGGCCGTCGATCTCGTCGGCCTCGCAGTTGGGCGAGCACGAATGGTTGATGAAGCGCGACGAGTTGCCCCACTGGGTGGCGTCGATCACGACCTTGTCGTCCACCGCGAACAGCATGGTGTGCGGCGAATGCTCGTGCTCGGCCGCGTAACGGCGGTCGGCTTCCTTGTGAGAGATGCGCTCGCCGACGTATTCCATCAGCCGTGTGCCCTTGGGTATGTCGGCCAGCGCGAAGACGCCTTTGCCGTGTATGCCCGAGCGGCGAACGATGATGCGGCGCCCGGTTTTCGTGTCGCTATTGCCGTTGATGCGTGCCATGAGCCTTCAGATGCGAGTAGAGGCGCCGGATGAAGCGTTTGTTCAGTGCTTCGTGGGTTTGTTGTTCACCGCGACCTCGGGACGCTCATTGTAACCTTCGCGGCGAGAAAATCGAAGTCGCAACCCTGGTGCGCCTGCTGCACGGTATCGAGGAAGAGCTTGCGATAACCGCGATGCTGCTCGTCGTGCTGCGGAGGCTTCCATTGCTTGCGCCGCGCTTCGAGCTCGGCGTCTTCGACGAGCAGCTCCAGCTTGCGGCCGGGCACGTCGAGACGTATGCGATCGCCGTTCTTCACCAGCGCGAGCGGACCGCCGACCGCCGATTCGGGAGAGATGTGCAGCACGATCGATCCGAACGCGGTGCCGCTCATGCGCGCATCCGACATGCGCACCATGTCTTTCACGCCTTTCTCAGCGAGCTTCCGGGGTATCGGTATGTACCCTGCTTCCGGCATGCCCGGCGCGCCTTTCGGTCCGGCGTTCTTGAGCACGAGGATGTCGTCGGCGTTCACGTCGAGCTTCGGATCGTCGACTCGGTCCGCGAGATCCTCGAGCGACTCGAAGACGACCGCGCGTCCGGTGTGGGTCATGAGCTTCGCCGTCGCCGCGGCCTGCTTGATGATGGCGCCGTTCGGCGCGAGGTTGCCGCGCAGCACCGCGATGCCGCCGGTGCCGAAGATGGGATTGTCGCGGGGGCGGACCACGTCCTGCTTCTCGGGGATGCGCGCCGCCTCGATCTCGTCGCCCAGCGTACGGCCGGTGATCGTCTTCGCGTCCAGGTTCAGCAGCGGTTTCAGCTCGCGCAGGATGGTCGAGCAGCCGCCCGCCTCGTACAGATGCTCCATGTAATGTTGACCGGTCGGTTTCAGATCGACGAGCACCGGGGTCTCCTGCCCCATGCGGTCGAAAGCGTCGAGGTCGAGCTCGAAGCCGAGACGCCCCGCGACCGCCGCGAGGTGGACGATCGCGTTGGTCGAGCCGCCGATCGCGAGCAGCATGCGCAGCGCGTTCTCGATCGCCGCCGGGGTCATGATGTCCCTGGGCGTGAGACGCTCTTTCGCCAGCGCCACCGCCCGCGCGCCGGTCGCCTCGGCGTTGCGCAGCCGCTCGGCGAGCACCGCGGGGATCGCGGCGCCCCCGGGCAGCATCATGCCCATCGCTTCCGAGCAGAGCGCCATGGTGCTCGCGGTGCCCATCACCATGCACGTGCCCGCGGTGGGCGCGAGCTTGGCGTTCACCTCGTTGATCTCGGCGTCGTCGATCTCCTTGGCGCGGTAGCGCGCCCAGAAGCGGCGGCAGTCGGTGCACGCGCCGAGGCGCTCGCCTTTGTGGTTCCCGGTGAGCATCGGCCCGGTCACCATGAGGATCGCCGGGACGTTGGCGCTCGCCGCTCCCATGAGCAGCGCCGGCACGGTCTTGTCGCAGCCGCCGATCAGCACCGCGGAGTCGACCGGCTGCGCGCGGATCATCTCCTCGGCGTCGATCGCCATCAGGTTGCGCAGATACATGCTCGTCGGGTGGGCGAACGATTCGTGCAGCGTGATCGTCGGAAACTCGACCGGGAGGCCGCCCGCGAGCATCACCCCGCGCTTCACCGCCTCGATCAGGTCGGGAACGGTGCGATGGCACGCGTTGAAGCCGCTGAAGGTGTTGGTGATGCCGATGATGGGCCGCTCGAGCGCATCGTCGGTATAGCCCATCGCCTTGATGAACGCGCGGCGCAGGAAGAGCGAGAACTCCTCGTCGCCGTAAGCGGTGAGGTTGCGGCGCATGCCGCGCTTGTCGTTTGCCATGAGGGGATTCGAGGTAAAACGAGGGAAAGCGGCAGTTTACTCCGTAGGGTGCGCGCGAGCGCACCGAGCCTCTAGCGGCGCGTTGGCACGCACCCTACGGTTAGAAACGGATGACCACGGATGCATGAACGCGCCGGTCACCCGACGAGGTCGTCGTCGTGCCGTCGAGCACGTGCGCGGCATCGATGCCCAGCGACATCCTGCGCGGGAGGTTCCAGCGAATGCCCACGCCCGCGCTGAACGCGGCCTGATGCGACGGCGTGCCCGCGGCGATCTCCCTGGAGCGGACCTCGCCGCCATCGACGAAAGCGAGCGCGGAGAAGCCGGTCAACGGCAGCGGCACCAGCGCTTCCACGGTCCCGGTGATGCCGCTGTCGCCGACCACCTCGCGCTCGCGCAGGCCCCGCAGGCTGAGCGCGCCGCCCATGCCGAACTGCTCGCCCGGGATCAGCGGCTCGTTCGAGATCTGTCCTCGCAGGCGTGCGGAGAGCAGCACGGTGGAAACGCGCAGGTTCAGGTCGCCGCCGTAGCGAAGGGCGTCCCAGTCGGGCGAAGCGCCGGCGCGGTTGCCGATATAGGCAGTGTCGTTGTTGTCCTTGCCCCCGCCCAGGTTGCGCACGTACTGCACGTTGCCCGCGACGATCGAATTCGCGGTGTCGTAACGCGCGTTGTACTGGAGCGTCGCCGGCCGGCTCCTCACGTCGACGCCGATCTGCTGGCCGGAGAAGTCCACGCTGTTGTCGAAGAAACGATCGTCGATGCCCGCCTCCAGCGCGTGCGAGTACGCGCCGAACGGCGTGAGATGCTGCCGCCAGTGCACGCCCGAGAAGCGCCCTCGCCCGCTCACCTGGAAAGCGCCGGCGACCGTCCCGGAGTTCACGTCCGAGAACGCATAGAACAGCGTGAGCGCCCCCGAGACCGAATAGAACGGGATGCGATAGTAGAAGCCGTACTGCTTCACGTCGCTGAAATGATCGGGCGAGGTCGTGTAGCTCGCGGTGAGGCTGTGGTCGCGGTTCCAGAGATTGGAGTGCTGATATCCGACGGACGCGCGCCAGTGGCCGGTGCGCGGCTCGCCGGTGTTATTGAGTCCCAGGAAGAAGCTCTGCGGCGGCAGATCCGTCACCGCGACGTCGGCGTCGACCGAGTCCGGCGTCTCGCTCTGGCGGAACGTGACCTCGACGGTCTTGGACGGATGCTCGTTGGCGGCGGAGCGGTTGCGGCCGACCTCCGCGATGTTCGGCGACGAGTTCGCTTTGAGCGCCGGCAGGCTCGCGAGCACGTTCTCGCGCGAGAAGTACTGGTTGCCGGTGACGTTCACGTTGGCGAGCCTGAACGGCAGCACGCGGATCACCGCCACGCCGTCGAGCGATTGCGGCGGCAGCACCACGCGATAGAAAGGGAAACCGCGCGCGGCGAGCTCGCCTTCGAGCGCCTTCACCGCTTCCTGGAGCCGATCGAGATCGACGGCGTCGCCGGTATAAGGCGCCACGATCGCGAGCGCGCGCTCGCGCGGGATCGGCAGCTCGCCTTCGATGTCGAAAGAGCGCACCGCGAAGCGCGGGCCGTCCTGCGCGTGCGCCGGGCATGCCAATGCGAGCGCGAGCAGCGCCGCCGACACCGCGCCGCGCAGGAGGTTAACGCGCTTGGCGCGCGTTAACCGAGTCAAGGCTTGCACAGGCCGACGGTCGAGCCGTCAGGCGCCTTGAAGACGGGAAGCTGGAAACCGGTGGTGCGCGGCGTGAAGTTGCCGCGGGGCGTGGGATCGAAGCGCATGAAGTTCGGTATGGTACCAAGCGGCGCGAGCTTGTCACCCGTCGCGAGCGCGGCGCCACCGGCGGGAATCACGAGCTGCTTCGCATCCTTGTCCATCACGACCGCGCCGTCGCGCACCCAGACGTAGAGCCCGCGCTCGACTGTACCGGCGTCCCCGAACGTCGCGGGATCGACCTGCACGCCGTCGGGCCGCGGCACCTTGGGGTCAGTCACGAACGGCGGCGGCGACGCGAGGAAGGTGATCTTGCCGTCGACGACGGCGATCGCGACGGTGTCGGTCTTCTTGATCTCGACGCGCTGGTCGCCGAGCTGCAGGATCACCGTGCCGTCCCAGGTGTGCACGACGATCAAGTCTTCCGCACCGACCGAGAAACCGGTGCCCTGCGGCCGCAGCATGCCGGCGGGCGTCTCGAACAGGAACGCATCGCCGCCGAGCTTGGCGAGCTGGCCGGTATAGACGTGCGCATGCCCGGCGATGAGCTTGAGGTGCACGTGACCCGACTGCGCGCGCTCGTCGTAATGAAAGCGCTGGATCGCGAGCTCGCTGCGCGGCGAGAGCGAGATGCGGGTGCCGTCGCGGAACGCGAGCACGACGGTGCCGTCGGCGGACGTGACGATGCTCTCTTCCTGCTGGAGCGCGCCGCCGGCAGCGAGGTCGCGAGGCACCCGGTTCGCGACCGCGGTCACCTGTCCGTTCACCTCGATCGCGCGCGCCGCGATCGCGATCAGTCCCGCGGCCGGCTTGAAGCGCTCGTCCGCGGTGCAGTCCTCCTCGCAGATGCGCGCGTCGAACTCGGTGCCGCGCACGCCGAGCACCGCGGTGTTGGTCTGGAACTTCACCGCGGTGGGCTCGCGCTTGGCGATGTCGCCGGTGGTGGTGCGCATGCCGCCCTTGACGAGCCGCACGTCCATCGCCGCGCGCTCGTTGTCGGAGAAGGCGTTGATGCGGAAGATGGTGTTGGGTCGCAGCGTGATGCGCGTACGGTCGCGAAACTCGAGCAGGGCATTGCTCGCGCGGCCGACATTGATCGTGTCGCGCTCGGCGAGCGCGTCGCCGAGGCCGAGGATGCGCGGCGCCTGCCCCGCGCGCTCGAGCATCGACGTGCCTTCGAGGCTCATCACGCGCGCGACCTGGGCATGCGCGCAGGCTGGCAGCAATACCGCGCCGATCAACAGGAGGATCGAACGCGCGCCCGTCATCGACACTCCGGGATGACCTTCCGGCGGTCGTCGCGCGCTTCGCGCTGGTCCTGCTGCTCGCGCAGGTTGCCTTGCGGCTTGTCGGGCCGCTGCTGATACGGGTCGAAGACCACCGGGTCTCTTCTCTCGGGCAGCACTTCGTCCCGTGCGAACTCGGCAGGCGTGGTCGACGCGGTGCGCGTGGTCGTATACGACGTCGGCCCGGGCGTCCCGCTGAACGGCACGTCGGGGGGCAGAATCTTCGCGAAGTCGCCGGTCACGCTCGCGTATGTGATCGGCTGGAAGCTGTCTCCGGGGGCCACCGCCGGGCCCGGTTTGAGCAGCAGCGTCCCGGCGAGCGTAGCGTTGCCGTTCACTTTCAGGAGGTCGTAGTCGATCCCTTGCCGCGGGCCCTCGAGATCGATCTCCAGCATCCCGTTCGGTCCCTGCACGTAATTGCCCGCGATCGTCAATGTGCCCGGCGACGTGCCCGGCGCGACGATGTTGTCGTTCCTGAAGGTCTCGCCGCCCAGATCGAGCGTGCCGTTGCCTTGCAGCACGCTCCGCGGTCCGTTGGTCAGCGGCGCACCCGCGGTCGAGAACGTCGCGCCGCCCGCGATGTTGATGATGCCCGCGTTCGTGGAAAGCCCGTTCGCGACCAGCGTGCCGCTCTGAACGTCGACGATCGCCGCGTCCGTCGTGCCACTGGTATTGGTCATCGGCACGTCGAGCGTCTGCGTCGCGGCCGATCCCGCCGCCTTGACGAACCGGCCGCTGTTGTCGAAGCGGGTGCTCGCGCGCGTCGCCGCGAAACCGATCGGCGTCGCCGCCGCGCTGGTGTCGGTGATGACGCCGCTCGAGCGGTTGTCGAAGACCGTCGTCGCGATCGTCGGGTTGCCCGACAGCACGAGGCGTCCGTCTCCGGTCAGCGCGACCGGACCGAAGTTGTTCCAGGTCGTGCCGGACAACGTCGCGATGCCGTCGATCGTGGTCGTCCCGCGGGTCGTCAGCGGACCCGCGCCGGTGACCGTTCCTCCCGACCACGTGAACACACCGTTGAGCGCGAGACCTTCTGCGTTGGCGTTGTTCAGCGTTCCCGACGTTATCTCGAAGGCTGCGCCGCCGTTCGGCTGCGTCAGCGGCGTATTGACGTTCACCGTCGCGCCCGCGACGCGCAGCGTGCCCGTGCCGGTGTAAGCGACGCCGGCGTTGAGGTCGCGCGTCCCCGCGGCGAGCTCGAGTACCCTGCCGCTCGCGATGTCGTACCCGCCCGAATCGGTTCCGCTGCCGAGCGCAAGCGTGCCGCCGGTGATGTTGACCGCGCCTGCGTTGTTGAAGGTCGTGGCGGAGAGGTCGGTGCGTCCTGCCGCGTTCACATTCACCACGCCGCCGGCGGCGTTCGTGAACGGCTGCGCCCCGGTCGACACGGTCGAGCTTTCGACGAGGTCGACGCGTCCCACGTTGGTGAATGTGTTGCCGACTGTCGTGAACGCGGCGCCCGCAGCGAGCGCCACCCGGCCATCGTTGTTGAACGCAGCGCCGCCGGTCGAGTACGTCGCACCGCCCGCGACGCTGATAGCGCCCGCGTTCGTCGGCAGACCGTTCACGACGAGCGTGCCCCCGTCCACATCGATGGCCGCCGGATTGACGCCGCTGGTGTTGGTCATCGGCACGTCGAGCGTCTGCGTCGCGTTCGATCCGGCTCCTTTGACGAAGCGTCCGCTGTTGTCGAAGCGCGTGCTCGCGCGCATTCCCGAGAAACCGATCGGCGTCGCGGACGCGCTCGTGTCGGTGATCACGCCGCTCGAGCGGTTGTCGAAGATCGTCGTCGCGGTGGTGGGACTGCCTGACAGCACCAGGCGGCCGTCTCCGGTCAGCGCGATCGGGCCGAAGTTGGTCCAGGTCGTGCCCGACAGCGTCGCGATGCCGTCGATCGTGGTCGCCCCGCCGGTCGTCAGCGCGCCCGCGCCGGTGAACGTACCGCCCGACCATGTGAACGCGCCGTTGAGCGCCAGGCCCGCGGCGTTGTTCACCGTCCCCCCCGCCATAGCGAGCGCCACGCCGCCGCTCGGCTGCGTCAGCGGCGTGTCGATGTTCACCGTGCCGCCCGATATGCGCAGCGTCCCCATTCCGGTGTAGGCGATGCCGGCGTCGAGATCGCGCGTGCCCGCCGCATACTCGAGCGTGCTCCCGCTGGGCAGGCTGTAGACCCCGCCGTCCGCGCCGTTGCCCAGCGTGAGCGCGCCGCCGCTCGCCAGGTTCACGCTGCCGGCGTTGGAGAAAGCCCCGCTGCGCAGGTCGGTGACGACGGCGCCGTTGAGATTGAGCACGCCGCCATTCGCAACGATGAGCGAGCCGCTCGGCAGGCTCAGCGCGCTCGTCGCGAGCCGGCCGGAAAGCTGCGACGCGCCGGTCACGGTGACCGGGCCGTTCACGGTGAGCAGGCCGCTGCCCGCGAGCGTGCCGCCGTTCATCGCGAACGCATTGTTGATCGTGGACGCATTCGCGAGCGAGAGCGTGCCGCCGTCGATCGTGACGTTTTCCTGGCTGGTCAGCGCGTCGGGCGTGAAGGTGCCGGTGGGTATCGTGATCGTGAGCGTGCCGGGGCGGTCGATGAACGCGGTCTCGGTATTCGTCGGGACGTGGCCGAGGCTCCAGTTGCCGCCCACGCTCCAGTCGCCGCTCGCGTCCGAGATCCACGAGTTCACCGGGCCGCCGCCGATCGTGAACTGCAGCGCCGCGTCCGGCGCGGCGCCATAGGCCGCCGTCATGTTGGTGCCGAAGTTCTTGTTGACGGTCGCGAAGTTGCCGGTGCGCGCAGCCGCAGTGATCACCGGAAAGCTGTCGCCGATCGCCGGCGTATACGAAGGCAGCACCGTCACGTTCACCGTGCCCGCGAGCGCCGCGCCGCCGGTGACCGCCAGCACGTCGAAAGCGCCCGTCCCGCCGAGCTCGAGATCGACCGCGCCGCTTGCGCCCTGCACGAGATTGCCCGCGATATGCAGCGTGCCGATCGTATTGCCCGCTGTCGCGCCCGGCCGCAGGTGACCGTTGTTGGTAATCGTGCCGGCATCGACGTCGAAGGTGCCGGTGCCGCCGATCGTGCCGGCGTTCACGAAGGTCGCGTTCGGACGTAGCGTCGCGCCATCGGCAATATTGATGGTGCCGCCGTTCTCGGCCATCGAGATGCCGACGTTGCCGGCGTTGACGTTCATCGTGCCGGCATTGGCGGCCGCCACGCCGAAGGTCGTGACCGCCTCGCTGTTGAGATTGAGCGTGCCTTCGTTGTTGAACCTCTTGTTCGCCGTCGTCGTGAGGCTGCTGAAGGGTACGGCCGCGCTGGTGCTCACGTCGAACACGCCGCCGCTGCGATTGTTGATCACCACCGGCACGCTGCCGTCTCCGCCGAAGGCGAACCGCGACGCGCCGGTCATCGTAACCGTGCCGAAGTTGTTCCAGGCCGTATTGGTGATCGACGCGATCTCGGCGCCGCTGAGGGTCGTGGTCGAGCCGGCGCCGGTCGTGAGCACGCCGGGGCCGTTGAACTCGCCGCCGGCCACGTCGAAAACGCCGTTGAGCGTTACGTCCGCCGCAGCGTTCACCGTGCCGCTGTTGAGCTGCACGCGCGTGCCGGTCGAGAACGCTGCATTGACGTCGAGCCTGCCGGAGATACGCAGCGTGCCGTCGCCGTTCAGCGAGGTGCCTGCGCCGAACACGTAACCGTCCGCGCCCGCGATCTCGACCGTCCCGCCGACTGCGGGACTGAAAGCTCCGGCCGACATACCGCCGCCCGCCAGCGTCAGCACGCCGCCGTTCTGAACCTGCACCTGCCCGGTAGCGGCGTTATCGAACGCGACGCCGCTTTGCACGGTCGTCGTGCCGGCGCCTGATTTGACGTAAGTGCCGTTGTTGATGAACGTCGACGCAGCTCCGCCAAGGTCATGACTGATCTGACCGGAGACCGACTGGTCCTGCCACGTGCCGTTGTTGACGATGCGCGCTCCGTTGCCGGTACGGATGTTTCCGGCCGTTCCGCTCGCGCCGCTCCACGTCGCGGTCGCGTTGCTCGTCAGCGTGCGGACGCCGTCGAGGTTCTTGGGGCTGTCGCCGCTGATCGTCAGGTTGCCGTTCGCGACGGTGTTGCCCGCGCCGGTCATCGTGCCGCCGGTCCACGTCGTCGCGCCCGCGACGTTGATCGTGTCGGTGCCGGCGAGGGTGCCGCTCGACAGATCCAGGGCCGAAGCCGGGACCGTTTCGCCGCTGTTGAGGGTGACGGTTCCGCCGTTGACGACGAGCGCGCCGACGCCGTTGACGGTCGCACCCGAGTTGAACACCGCGCTGCTCGCGACCGCCGCCTCGGTGCGGCCGCTGACGTTATACGTCCCGCCGTTGAAATTCACCGTGCCGCCCGCGGCACGCACCGTGCCGGCGCCGCTCACCGTTCCGCCGTTGACATCGTAGGCGCCGGACGTGAACTCGAGCGTGCCGGCCACGCCGATCGAGCCCGTGCTCGTGCCCGCGCCGAGCCTCAGCGTGGCGCTGTCGACCGCCAGGGTGGCGGTGTTGTTGAACGCGATGCCCGACGCGATCGTCGTGCTGGCGCTGCCGCTGCCGGCGCTCGCCCGCGTATACGTGCCGCTGTTGTTGAACGTTGACGGCGCGCCGGTGTTGGCGATCTGGCCGGCCGAAGTCTGGTCGGTCCAGCTGCCTGAGTTATCGATCGTCGATCCGTTCGCCGTGGCGATGTCGCCCCCGGTCCACGTCGCGGCCGCCGTGTTGCTCAGCGTGCGTCCGGCGGTGAGATTCTTTACCGGCGTACCGCCGATCGTGAGGCCGCCGGCGGCGGTCGTCGTCCCGGGGCCCGTCATCGTGCCGCCGGTCCAGTTCGTCACGCCCGCAACGTTGATCGTGTCGCTGCCCGCGAGCGTGCCGCTCGACAGAGCGAGCGACGAAGCCGAGACCGTCTCGCCGCTGGAGAGGTTGAGCGTTCCGCCGCTGACCGTGACCGCGCCCACGTTGACGACGTTCGCGCCCGCGTTGAAGTTCGCCGTGCCGCCGGTGGTGACGGTCGTGCCGCCCGTGACGTCGTAGGTGCCGCCGTTGAAGTTGGCCGTGCCCACGGTCACGAGCACGCCGCCCGCACCGGTGAAATTACTGCCGGCTTCGAGGTTGTAAACGCCGTCGCCGAACTCGAGCGTCGCGCCCGATGAGACGTTGAACGGGCGCGAGCTCGTGCCGCCGCCGGTCAGCCTCAGCGATCCGGCCTGCACGCTGGTCGTTCCGCCGCCGCTCACGCTGTACGGGATATCGATCGACATCGACTCGCTCACCGTCGTACCGGCGCGCAGCGACTTCACGTAGTCGCCGGTGTTGTTGAACGTCGACATCGTGCCGCCGAGATTGTTGGCGATGTGCGCGCCATTGCCGGTGCGATCGTTCCAGGTGCCCGAATTGTTGATCGACGCGCCGTTGCCGGTGCGTATACGGTCGTTCGAGCCGGCGACGCCGTCCCACGTCGCGGTGCCGGTGTTGTTCAGCGCGCGGCCGTCGAGATTCTTCTGGGACGCGCTGCCGATGGCGAGGGTGCCGGCGGCGGTCGTGCTGCCCGATCCGGCCATCGTGCCGCCGAGCCAGGTCATCGCGCCGCTGACGGTGACGTTGTCGGTGCCGGCCAGCGTGCCTCCGGTAAGCGTCAGGGTCGGCGCGGCGATCGCCTCTCCGCTCGAGAGGTTGAGCGTCCCGCTCTGCACCAGCACCGCGCCGATATTGCTGACGTTGACGCCGGCATTGAAATTGGCGGTGCCGCCGGTTACCTGCGTCGACGCCACGTTGTACGTGCCGCCGTCGAGCGCAGTCGTTCCCGCGCTGAACACCACGCTGCCCGAACCGGTGATGTCGGAACCGGCACCGACCGTGTAGCCGCCCGCGCCGCTCGCGAAGTCCAGCGTGCCCGTGACGCTGAAAGGCCGGCTGCTCGTACCGCCGCCGGAAAGGCGCAGCGTCCCGCTCTGCACCTCGACCGAGGCAGCCGGCGTCTCGTTGTCGAACCTGATGCCGACCCTGGAGGCGGAGCCGTCGCCTGCCGCGCGCCGATACAGCCCTTGGTTGAAGAACGTGCCGCCGGTGGGGCCGCCGAAGATGGTCGCGCCCGCGCTCTGATCCAGCCACTCGCCGAGGTTCGTGATGCGCGAGCCGTCACTGACCACGATGTTGCCGCTGCCGGTCCACGTCGCCGTCGTGCTGACCGGGATCGTCACGCGCCGGTCGAGCGCCAGCGCTTTGGTCGCGGGCCCGCTGATCGCGAGGCCGCCGTCGACGGTGGTCGTGCCGCTGCCGTCCATGCCGCCGCCGCTCCACGTCGTCAGACCGTTGACTCCGACGGGCCCGGTGCCGCCGAGCGTGCCGAACGAAAGGGTGAGCGTGGTGCCGACAGTGGCGCTCTCGTTGAAGTTCGCTCTGCCGGACGAGATCGCGAGCGTGCTGCCGATGCTCACGGGACGGAAAAAGACCGCGGTGCCGCCGTCGACGGTCATCGTCGTCGGCGTGAGCGCGGTGAGCGGTGCGTCCGCATTGAACAGGGCGGTGCCGCCGTTAAACGCCATCGGACCGTTCGTGACGACCGGGCCGTTCACGGTCAGCGCACCGCCGTTGACCGAGATCGTGCCGCCCGACGCCGAAACGAGCGACGACGCGCCGAGAGTACGGTCGCCGTCGAAAGCGATCGACGAGGTGCCGGCGAGGCTGATGACGCCGGTGTCGGCGCTCGGACCGCCCGGCCCCAGCGTGAGCGCGCTGCCGTCGGCGATGTTGACGATTCCGGTATTGACGAACGGCGCAGTGACGCTGTGCGACGTGGCGCCCGAGTTGGCGAACGTGCCCGCGTTGTCGAAGCGCCCGGCGCCGGAAATCGCGTTGCCCACGCTCGACGAGAGGTTCCAGCTCGCGAGGTTGTTGTTGGTGACCACTGCGCCGGCGCCGATCGCAAGCTGCCCGGCGCCGTCCTGTGCCATGACGCCGTTGTGATTCCACGTGCCGCCGGCGGCGAGCGCGACGTTGCCCGCAAGATGCGGCGTGCTCTGCGAGTCGGACGACGAGACGGTGGTGAAAGTCTTCACGCCCGCGCCCTGGATCGATCCGCCGATCCAGTTGAGACCCGGCGCCGAAAAGGCGCCGCTGCCGCCGAGCGTGCCCCGCAGCGCGACGTCTCCGGTGACGCTGGTGGTGCCGTTGAACGTCGCGAGCCCCGCGACGTCGAGCGGACCGTTGATCGTGACGCCGGTGTTGGCAGTCAGGCTGCCGGCGAATTCCCCGGGCATCGGCCCCGCCCCCGAAACGGAGACACTGCCGAAGGCCGACGGCGAGGTATCGAACGTGACCGTGCCGTTGATGTCCACCGTCAGCGCGTTGTTCGTCGCGCTCACGCCCCTGAACGTCGCCTGCGGCGTGGCGCCGTCGACGCCGCGCACGAGCACCGTGCCGGTTCCCGAGATCGCGGTGCCGTCGAAGACCGCGCTGTTCCCCGACGAGACGAGCAGCGCGCGTCCGCTCGGGATCGACATGTTGCCGGCGAGCGTACGCGCGTCGGCAAGGTCGAGCGTGCCGTTGGTGATGTTGAGATTCGCCCCCGGGGCGTTGGTGAACGCGTTCGGAACGATCATCGCGTCCGGCCCGGGCGCCGCGACGTTCATGATGCCCTGATTGCTCACGACGGCTTCGTTCGCCGCGCCGAAGGGCGCATCGAGGTTGGTGCTGAGGTTGACCGTGCCGCCGGCTGCGTTGGTGAACTGGAAGCCGCCGCCGGGACTCGGGCTCAAGCGTCCGCCCGGTACGATGTTGAGCGAGCCGTTGTTGCGCCAGTTGCGCTGCGCGAACACGACGCCGCCGATCGTGGTGCTCGCCTGCGTGACAAGCTCGCCGCCGCCGGCCGGAATGGCACCGCCGGTAACACTGAAATCGCCGCCGATGCCGAGATCCCCGGCCACCGAGCGCGCGAGCGTGCCTCCCGTCATGACCAGCCCCGGCAACCCGCTGCCGACTGCGTCGATCTGCCCGCTCCCCGAAAGCAGCAGCGCCGCCGACGGCGCCTTGGAAACGATGCCGGGCAGTGTCAGCGTGCCGCCCTGCACGTCGAGCGAGCCGGCGCCGAGGTTCATGTCCGCGATCGTGAGCGACGGGCCGTTGAGAATGCGTGCGCCGTTGCCCGGAAGCGCGGCGCTACCGCCGGTCCCGAATGCCAGCGAGCCCGTTCCCGCGATCGTCCCGTTCGACCACGAGAGCGCGCCGTTGGAGATCGTCGTCGCGCCGTTCACGGTGAGGCCGCCGTTCGACAGGGTCACGCCGTTGTTGAGCGATCCGCCGCTGCTGAAGATGGCTGTGCCGCCATCGATGCCGACCGGCTTGTCGCTCGTGACCGTCGCGTTGATCGTGGTCGTGCCGCTGTCGAAGCGTGCCGCGCCGCCGCCGGAGAGCGTCAGCGTGGACGCATCGACGGTGACGATGCCGAACGTCGTGTCGCTGCTTCCGGTGACGAGCGTGACCGGGCGCGTCGCGAAGGGCATCGAGGTATCGACCGCGATCGCGCCGTTGAGGTTGGCGAGCTCGATGGCCTGTCCGGTGGGCGTCGACAGCGAGTAGTCGCTGACGTTGAGCGTGCCGTTCACCTGCTGGAGAAAGACGCCGCCCGACGTGCTCTCGGCGCTTACGCCGGCGCCGCTCGTCTGCACCTGCAATCGTCCGCCGCCGGGCGAGCCGATGGTCGCGGCCTTGAGCGTGATCGAGGCCCCCACGCCGACCGCGCAGATCGGGTTGCTCCCCATGTTGCTGCCGGGGCCGCACATGCTCGACGGCAGAACGACGGGCGAGTGAGTGAGATTGCCCGTGGTCTCGATCGAGATCGGACCGCCCGCACCCGCCTGCACGCCGCGCACGGTGCCCCCGTAGATCGAGAGCGGCACGCCGCCGATGCCGAGATCGCCGGTGCCCGAGATGAAGATGCCGCCGGCCGCAGCGGGCGTCAACGCTTCGAGCGCCGGTGTGGTCACGCGGATCGGCTCGGCAAGCGTGCCGATACTCCCTGTCGCGCCGGTCGTCCCCATCTGCAGGAACAGCGACGTGGTGCCGGTCAGCATCGACGATGCGTCGGCGCGAAGAATTTTTCCGTTCGCGGTCGGGCCGTTGTGCTGCACCGCTACGTTCGCAGCGGTGATGCTGGCGACGGTGATGGCGCCGCTCGTCGCGGCGTGGCCGAAGCCCGGCGCAATGGTCAGGAAAACGTCGGCGTTGCCCGCGTTGATCGTGGTGCCGGGGGCCATCGTGATGTTGGCGGCGCCGGGGTCGCGGAAGGCGCCCTGCACGCCGTTGGCGACGGTCTCGTTCGCGACGAGCGTCAGCGTCGCGTTGTCGGTGGTGATGTTCGAATTGAGGGTGATGCTGCGGCCCGCGCGCATCGTCAGCGCGCCGCCGTCGCCGGGCGCGGTCGTGACGATGTCCGAGCCGGCCGCGAGCGTGATGTCGTTGTTCGCCTGCAACTCGACCGCTGTGCCGGTGTTGGTGATCGACGTGATCGCCGCGGGCCTGATGGTCACGGCGCCCGCCGGGTTGTTCGCGAAAGTGAGCGGGCTGAAGATCGATTCGCCGCTGCCGTCGAAGATCTGCAGCCGGCCGCTTTCGTCTGCGCCGTTGTCGTATAGCGGGCTGGCGACGAGCACGCGGTTGGCCGAGATGGGCCTGACGGCCGCAGCCGCGAAATCATTACTGGTGGCACCGACGAGGCTGTTGGACGCCGTCACCGAACCGGTCGTCCCGGTGCTGCCGTTGCCCCACGTCACCGCGCCGGCGTTCGCCACGGCGCCGTTGCGCCAGCTGGCGCTCAACACGACGTAGTTGCCGTTCGGCAACGCCGTCACACCACCGTCGCCCACCGAATCCCCGGCAGCGCTGCCCACCAGGCTGTTCGACGCGCTGATCGCTCCCGTGACGCCGCTCGCACCGTTGCCCCACGTCGACGCGCCGACGTCGGCGTTCCCGCCGTTGTCCCACGCGGGATTGGTGACCACGTAATTGCCGTTGGTGAGCGCCGTCACCGTCATGCCGAGGCCGTCGGCCGGGGTCGAGCCCACCAGGCTGTTGGCGGGGCTCACGATGCCCGGATCCGCGGCCGCGCCGTTGCGCAGCGTCGCGGCGCCCATGCCGCTGTTCCAGTTCGGGCTCGTCACGACGTAGTTGCCGTTGGTGAGCGCGGTCACGCCGCCGAGGCCCACCTCATCGTTCAGCACGTTGCCGGTGAGACTGTTGGCCGCGCTCACCGCGCCGGTGATGCCCGTCGTGCCGTTACCCCACGTGGCCGCGCCGACGTTCTGCACCGCGGCGTCCCACAACGGGCTGGCCACGACGTAGTTCCCGTTCGACAGCGCGGTCACCCCGCCGGAGCCGACGCGATCGTTCGCGATCGAACCGACGAGACTGTTGGCCGCGCTCACCGCGCCGGTGATGCCCATCGTGCCGTTGCCCCACGTGACCGCGCCCGCCTGCGATACCGCGCCGTTGGCCCAGAACGGGCTCACCGCGACGTAATTGCCGTTGGTGAGCGCGAATACGGTGCCGGCGCCGACCATGTCATCGGCAGTGGTGCCGACCAGACTGTTCGCGGCGCTCACCGCACCGGTGACGCCGGTGGTGCCGTCACCCCACGTGACATGGCCGGCGTTCGCTACCGCACCGTTGGTCCACGTGGCGCTGTGGACCGTGTAGTTGCCGTTGGTGAGGGCCGTGCCGCCGGAACCGACCTTGTCCTCGGCGGTCGTGCCGACCAGGCTGTTCGCAGCCGTCACCGCGCCGACGACGCCGGTCGTGCCGTTACCCCAGGTTGCCGCGCCGGCCCTCAGCGCCCCGCCGTTACGCCAGGAGGCGCTCAGCACCACATAGTTTCCGTTGGTGAGCACGACGACCTGGTTGAAGCCCACCGCGTCAAACGGGCTGGTGCCGACCAGGCTGTTCGCAGCCGTCACCGCACCGACGATGCCCGTCGTGCCGTCGCCCCAGGTTGCCGCGCCGGCCCCCAACGTGGCGCCGTTGTTCCAGAGCGGGCTCATCACGACGTAATTGCCGTTGGTCAGCGCCGTGGCCCCGTGATATCCAACGCCGTCGTTGGCCTGTGTGCCGGCCAGGCTGTTGAGCGCGGTGACGGCGCCGGTGACACCCGTGGTGCCGTTGCCCCACGTCGCCGCGCCGGCGTCGGATATCCCGGCGTTATCCCACGAAGGACTCGAGACCACGTAGTTGCCGTTGGTGAGCGCCCTGACCCCTGCGAAGCCCACTGTAGCGGCTGAGACCAGATCGTTCGGGCTGGATCCCACGAGGCTGTTCGCGGCACTGACGACACCGGCCACGCCGCTCGTAGCGCTGCCCCACGTCGCCGCACCGGCGGCGTTGTTCCAGTTGGGGCTGCTCACGACGAAATTGCCGTTGACGGGCAGTGCGGTCACGCCGCCGCTGCCGACGCGGTCGGACGCCGCAGAACCGGTGAGCGTCGAGATCAGCGCACCGGTGCCGCCGTTGAACAGATAGACCGCGCCCGCGTCGGCTGCGACGAAGTCGTCGGTCGGCACGGGCGCGACGATGTTGCCGTTGGCCAGGACCACCGCGCCTGCACCGAAATTGTTGTCCGGGTTGAGATTCGGATCGACGAGGTCCCTCGCGGCAGGACCGCTGCCCGCGGCATCGATGACGATGTTCTTCGGATCGAGCAGCAGCACGCCCGGTTTGCCGTTCGGCGCGCCCGCATCGGCCATGCCGCCGAACACGAGATTTTCCTTGCCCGAAACTTCGATGCGCCCGCCGTCGCCGCCTTGCGCGCCGCCGCGGGCGCTGATCGCGCCGAAGAACTGCGTGTCGCGATCGGACCACACGACCACCTTGCCGCCGTCGCCCGATTGCCTCGCATCCGCGGCGATCGTCGTCGAGAAGTTGAGCTGCGTCAGTTGTGCGTTCGCGACGTCGGGGTTCCTGCCCTGCCAGTCGCCGCCGACGAGCACCGTGCCCCCGGCGCTGTCGCCGCTCGCATCGAGGTGCGCGCCGCGCAGGATGATCTCGTTGCCCGTGATCGCGACGCGGCCGCCCGCCGTTCCCGTCGCGCTCGCTGTCGCCGAGCTGAAGATGCCGTCGCCGGCCGCCTGGCCGGCCGCCACGGTGACCATGCCGCCTGCCCCGCCGTTGCCGTCGGCCGACAGACGCGCAGACTCGGTCTGGATGATCTTGTCCGCGGCGACAGTCACGGTTCCGCCGGCACCGGCGCGACCGTCGGCTGTGGCTGCACCGGCCTGCAGCAGGCGATCCGCGCGCACGCTCACCGCACCGCCGCTCGCGCCGTCGGCGTGCAAGTCTCCGGTCTGGATCACGACAGGGCCGGACACACTCACGCTGCCGCCCGCGCCTGCGGTGCCGCCTGCATCGATGCGGCCCGCAACAGCCGTGAGGTTCCCCGAGGCGATCTCGACTCGGCCGCCGTCCACCCCGCCCGCGGTCACCGTCGCGCCCTTGTCGACGATCGCATCCTTCTGCGCCACGAGCGTCACATGCCCTGCTCCGTCGGTCGCGGCGCCGACGCGGATGTCGCCCGAGTGGCGCAGCGTCCCGGCGAACATCGAGGCCGCGGTGCGCGCGTCGAGCGTGCCGACGTTGAGCGCGGTGTCGGTCGGCGCCTGGAGCTCGAAGCGCACGCCCTGCGCGTCGGGGCTGGTGATCGTGAGCTTGCGGCCCGCGGCGAGCAGCACCGCGCCGTTGTCGCTGCGGATGATGCCGCTGTTCTCGATCTGCGGGCCGACGAGCATGATGTCGCCGCTCGCCTGGATCGTCCCCGCGTTCCTGAGCGGGCCGCCGCCGCCTTCGAAGCGCAGCCTTCCCTGCAGGAAATCGCTGTCGGTGATGTTGAGCGTGGACGCGATGAAGCCCGCGGTATCGATGCGCGCGCCCGCCCCGACCACGATGCCGTGGGGGTTCACGAGGAACACCCGCCCGTTCGAGGTGAGGGTGCCGAGCAGGCTCGACATGTCCTGGCCGACCACGCGATTGAGCACGGCGCTCGATGCGGACTGCTGGAGGAAGCGGGTGGTCTCGCCGCTGCCGATCGAAAAACCCTGCCAGTTGATGATCGTGCCGGGGGTGTTGGTGACCGTGAGGGTCTTGGCGGCGTTCTGGAAGGTCGCAGCGCCGGCAGCGACGCTGGGACCGGTGGGGTTGGCGGCCGCAAGCTCGCAGCACGCAGCCATCACACAGAAGGCGACGGGGCGCAGCGCGAAGGGGGCCTGGCGCGTAATCATCGTCTTATCCGCCGGGAACCGACGCGCACCGAGTGGCGCGCGCCTCATCCTCGATACGATACACGAATACGGCCCGGCCACATCGGCCGCTCAACCGGCGGCGATCACTCGCAGATCAGGCGGCCGCCCTTCACGATCTTGACCTCCTGGACCGAGTCCTCCGCCGCGAGGCGCTGCATGTCGTCGTAGAGGCGCCGCAGCTCGCCCGAGATGTCGAAGGGCAGCAAGGTGCCGACGAGCGCATAGGTCGTGGCACCCGGCTGCGATATGAGCCCGGAGCCTGCGGGGAAGGCGAACGTCGAGAAATCGCCAACGCGTGAAGCGAAGGTCATGAAATCGAAGCGGTCGCTCCCCGCGGGGGTAAAGCCGTTGACGAGCGCCACGTTCAGCGTGCCACCGAGCGTGGCGACTCCGCTCACGTTCACGAGGTCGTAGGTCACGCCCGGATTGGTCCCGCCGAGCTCGATCGCCATGGTGCCGCCGGGACCCTGGGTGTAGTTGCCGGTGATCGTGAACGTGCCGGGCGAAGCGCCGGGCGAGAACGTGCCGTTGTTGATGAAGGTGTTGCCGGCGCCGACGTTGAGCGTGCCCGTACCGCCGATGAAACCGGTGCTCGCGTTGGTCAGGTTCGCGGTCGTCGCCAGCGTCGCGCCGCCGCCGATGCGCACGATCCCGTTGTTCGTCGGGAATGCGCCGTTCAGAGCCGCGGTCCCGCCGGTGACGTCGATCTCGCCGAAGTTGGTCAGCGTTCCGCCGGTAATGCTCGTCGTACCGGCGCCGTTGAGGGTGAGCACGCCGCCGGCGCCGATGCCCATGGCGCCGGCATTCATGTCGAGCGCCGCCATGGTCGTCGGGCCGAAGAAGTTCACCGTCGTCGTGGCGCCCCTGATGAAGGTGCCGCCGGGACTGTACGGCCCGCGCACGTTGAACGTGCTCGACGCAGTGCTCGCGAAGGTCACGTTACCCGCGCCGCCGATCGACGAGCCCGCGAGGAAGTCGCGCGTCGAATCGGAGAACGCGAGATTGGCCCCGCCTGTCACGACGTACGATCCGGTGTCGCCGGACGCCCTCGTTCCATCCACATCGTTCGAGCTCACGACCAGCGCCCCCGAGTTGACCGTGACGCTGCCGGTATTCGCAAAGCTGCCGCTGGCGATCGTATGCGTGCCCGCGCTTGCCGAAGTCAGCGAGCCCGCGTTCGAGAGCGTGCCGGTACCGGCGATGTTGCCTCCCCCGGCGCCGAGGTTCAGCGTCGCACCGGCGCTGTTCACCAGCGAACCGGCGATCGTCTGGGTGCCGCCGTTGACCGTGAGCGTCCCCGCGTTCGTGGCCGTGCCGTTGAAGTTGCTGTTGCCCGTGATGAGGTGCGTGCCGGCGCCGGTGAACTGAGTCCCCGTGTTGAACGTATTGCTGTTCTGCCGGTACTCGATCGTTCCGGTTTGCGCGCTCAGGACACCGCCGTTGGTGAACGTGAGCGCGCCGGTGGCGCCGATCGCGCTCGTGCCGGCGCCCGCGGACTTCTGCAAGGTCGAGCCGGCGGTGTTGATCAGGACGCCGGGGCTCGCCGGAGTGTCGCTGTCGAAGCTCACGTCGCCTTGCACGTCGAGCAGGTTGGCATTGATCAGGAAGCCGTTGTTGCGTAGGAGGACCGAGCCCGCCCCGCCGACGTTCACCCGGCCGCTGTTGACGAGTTGCGTGCCGTTGATCGTGGCAGAGCCTGCGTTGGTGAGGTTGAGCACGCCGTTGGTGTCGATGGTGAGGCCGCCCGGCCCCTGGTTATACGTCGTCGTCGTCAGTGTCGTGCCCAGGTGCGGGCTGCCGCCGACCATGTTCACCGTGCCGGCAGTGACGCCGCCGGTGCCTGCGAGCGTGCCGGTGCCGGACCACGAAAGCGGTCCGCCGAAAGTCGTCGCACCGTTCGCGGTCACGACGGACGTGCCGCTGATCGTCGTCGCGACGTTGGCGCCGGTCGTCACCAGCGAATTCAGCGTCACGTCGCTGTTGGCGATGCTCAGGGTCGCGCTCGCGGCGGTGGTGTCGATCGTCAGCCCCGCCGCATCGACCGTGACGCCGTTGCCGATGCCGATCGTGTTACCGGCCGTGAACGTGGTGAGCGCGAGATTGCGGTTCGGCGCGTTCACGCTCGCATCGACGGTGATTCCGCCGGCGTTCGCCGCAAGCCCGATGTTCTGGCCGGTCGGGACATTGACCGTGTAGCGGCTGGTCAGCAGGTCTCCGCTGGACTGCTCGAGAAATGCGCCGCCGACGGTGGAAGTGGCGTTCACGGCGCCGGTGCCCGCGTTGACGCTGAAAGGCGCCGCCGCGGTGCCGATCGTGGATCCCGTCAGCGCGATCGCGCCGTTGCTGCCGGCGGTGACGATCCGCGCGCCGGCGCTGTCGGTGAGCGCTCCGGTGGTATTGAGTGTTGCGCCACCTGCGGTCACGACACCGGCCACGTTCAGCGCGCCGCCGTTGAGCAGGTTCAGCGTGCCGGTGCCGAGGTCGGATGCGCCCAGAGTGGCGATCGAATTGGTCGCACCGTTCAGCGTGGCGTTCGCATTGGTGGTCTGGATCGTCAGCGTGTTGGCCGTGATCGGCGCGGTCTGCGCGATGCCGCCGGGCGCGATGACCGCCAGCGTCCCGCCGGGCACGCTCGTCGATCCGAACGTGATCGCGTTGGCGTCGGTGACGCTGACATTGCCGGCGCCTGCGGTGTTGAACGACGTGACGCCGGTGAAATCGTTTGCGGCGTTGGTTGCGGTGATGCCGGCGCCGGCGCCCGTCGTCGTCAGCGCGACCGCGGCCGCGTTCACCGCATCGTTGTAGGTCTGCGCGCCGGTGGTCCTGATGGAGCCGCCGGTGATGGACGTCGTTCCGCCGGCGTTGGTCGTGAGGCTGGTCAGCGGAGCCGTCCCGCCGACGGCGCCGGCGAACGTCGTCGTACCGGTGCTGTTCGCATCGAGCGTGACGCCGCCGTTGAGCGTCGAGCCGAACGTGAGATTGCCCGCGCCCGCGTTCAGTACGGTGTTCGAAAACAGGGTCACGGCATCGTTGTAGCTCTGCGCACCGGTCGTGGTGACCGCGCCGCCGGCGATCAGAGTCGTGCCGCCGCCGTCGGTCGTCAGCGAGGCGAGATTCGTCGTCCCACCCACCGCGCCGGCAAACATCGTCCCACCGGTCGTATTGACGTTCACGTCGAACGCGCCGTTCAGCGTGCTCGCAAACTCGATCGCGCCGCCGCCCGTGCTGGAGAAGGTCGTGGCGGCTCCGACGTTCACCGGCCCGTTGAGAAATTGCGGACCGACGGTCGTCACGCTGCCGCCGTTGATCGTGGCGGTCGTGGCGCCACCGGTGGTGAATGAAGCGAGCGGCGCTCCGCCGCCGCCGAGCGCACCTGCGAACGCGGCCCCACCGCCGGCACTGACGGTGAGCGCCCGGGGCGTGCCCGGTGACTGCACGGTTCCTCCGAACGTCACTGCGCCGCCCGCGGTGCTGGTGAACGTCGTATCGGCGCCCAGCGTCACCGCGTCGTTATAGGTCTGCGCGCCGGTCGTGCTGATCGGACCGCCATTGACCGCAGTCGTGCCACCGCCGTTGGTCGTCAGTGATGCCAGGGGCGTCGTCAAGCCGACCGTGGCGGAGAACGTCGTCGTGCCGGTGCTGTTCAGGTTGACGTCGAAAGCGCCGTTCAGCGTCGAGCCGAAAGTGAGGTTACCCGCGCCGGCATCGAACGTGGTCGCCGCGCCGAGCACGACCGTGTCGCCGTACGACTGCGCACCCGTCGTGGTGATCGCGCCGCCGTTGATCAGCGTCCTGCCGCCCGCATTGGTAGCGAGCGACCCCGGTGCGGGGGCGCCTGCGCCGACCGGCGAGCGGAAGATCGTGTCGCCCGTCGTATTCACCGTGACGTCGAGCCCGGCGGCAGTGCCGTTCAGCGTGCCGAACGAGATCGCGCCTCCGCCGTTGCTCGCGAACAGCGTGTTGGCGCCGACGGTGGTGGGACCGTTGTAGGTCTGCGCGCCGGTGGTGGTCACGCCGCCGCCGTTGACGGCCGTAGTGCCCGCCGCAGTGTCGAGCGAAGCCAGCGGGTTGGCGTTGCCGACGGCACCCGTGAAAGTCGTCGGTCCCGTCGTGGCGATCGTCAGCGCACGCGCGGTAGCCGTCGCGGAATTGAGAGTGCCGCCGAACGTCACCGCCGCGGTGCCGGCGGAAATCGTCGTAGCCGCGCCGAGAGCGACGGCCCCGTTATACGTCTGCGCGCCGGTCGTGGTCACCGAGCCACCGTTGATCGCCGTCGTGCCGGGCGTCGTGACCGTGAACGCGAACGGGCCGTTCACGGTGTTGTTGAGCGTGATGTCGCCGCCAGGCGCGGCGCTCGCGAGAGTCGTCGCGCCGCCGAGGGTCAGCGCGTCGTCGTAGGTCTGGGTTCCGGTCGTCGAGATCGTGCCGCTGATCGTCGTTGCGCCGCCGCCGCCGATCGACAGATTCTTCACGCCGTTGAACGTCGCCGGATCGAGCGTGCTCGCGCCGCTGAAATTGAGCGCGAGATCGAAACCGCCGCCGGTGATCGTGCCGCCGAAATCGCCGACGGCGCCGGTGAAGGTGCTGTTGCCGATCAGGGTCACGCCGGCGTAGGTCTGATTGCCGGTCGTCGTAACGCCGCCGTTGACCAACGTCGTGCCGCCGTTGCTCGTCACGCTCGTGAGCGCGCCTCCGGGCGCGCCCCCGACCAGACCGCCGAAGGTCTTGTTACCCGTCGTGGTGAGCGTCAGGTTCGACGCGCCGTTGAGCGTGCCGCCGAAGGTGATCGCCGCGGCGCCGGCGTTGAGCGTCGTGTTGGCCACGCCCAGCGTCACGTTGTCACCGTAGTCTTGCAGGCCGGTGGTCGTTACGGTCGCGGTGTTGATCTCGGTGGTGCCGCCGCCATCGGTGGTGAGCGAAGTGGGCACCACACCCGCAACCGCGCCTACCGGTGCACCGAACCGCGTGATGCCGCCCGTGCTCACCGTCAGCGCCTGCGCCCCATCGACAGCGCCTCCCAGGACGATGTTGCCCGAGCTGTTGCTCACGAGCGTGGTGTCGGTGGGACCACGCAGGAAGAGGATAGTGTTGTAGGTCTGCGCGCCGTCCGTCGTGACCGTGCCGGTCACCGAGGTGGTACCCGTACCGCCGGTCGTGATCGACGCGAGCGGCGTGGTGGCTCCCGTCCCGGCCGGGAGGGTAATGAGGCCGCCCGTGTTGGCGACGAGCGCCCCCGGCCCGTTCAGCGTAGCGCCCACCGCGATGTCTCCCCCGCCGGTGCTGGCGAGGGTCGTGGTAACCCCGGTCGGGACGGTGATCTCGTCGCCGTAGTTTTGCGCGCCTGCCGTAGTGATCGACGCGGCGAGCGACGTCGAGCCCGGTCCATCGGTTGCGATCGAAGTCACCGGCGTGACGCCGCCGACGGTGCCCCCGAACGTGGTCGTGCCCGGGCTCACGATCGTGAGTGCCACGGGAAGCGCGCCGCCGTTGAGCGTGTTGTTGAAGGCGATGTTGCCGTTCGTCCCGGCGCCAGTGCTCGTGAGCGTGAGCGGCGTCGATCCGTCCAGCGTGACGGCGTCGTTGTACGTTTGCGTGCCGGTCGTGCTGATGTTGCCCGTGATGCTCGTCGTGCCGTTGTTGCCCGTCGACAGGTTGCGTATGCCGCTGAAGTTCGCGCCGATGGTCGTCAGGCCGGAGAAGTCGAGCGCGAGGTTGTTGCCGCCGCCGGCCACCGTCGACGTGAACGTCGGGTTGGTGCCGGTGAGCGTCGTATCGGCAGTCAGCGTAACCGCCCCCGAGTAGGTCTGCCCCGCGGTGGTCGTGACGAAACCGCCGCCGATCGTGACCGGGCCGGTGCCCGTCGCGAGCGACGCGAGGGGCGTGCCGGTGCCGATCGGACCGTTGAGCACCGTCGCGCCGCCCGTCGCGATCGTCAGTGCGCTCGGGCCGTTGACGGAGCCCGTGTTCGCGAACGTAATCGCGTTGTTGCCGGTGCTCGTCAGCGTCGTCGCGCTGCCAAGGGTGACGGCATCGCCGTACGTTTGCGCGCCGCTGGTGCGGATCGTGCCGCCGCCGATCACGGTCGAGCCGCCGGCGTTCGTCGTGAGCGACAGCAGCGGCACTGCCGGCGCGGCGCCGCCGACCGCGCCGCCGAGCGTCGTCGTGCCGGTGCTGTTCAGGGTGAGGTTGAAGCCCGGACCGTTGATCGTGCTGCCGGTGCCGTTGAACGCGATGTCGCCGGCGCTTCCGGCGGTGATGATCCGGTCGGCGCTGAGCGTCGTCGCGCCGGTGATGGAGATCGACCCGCTGGTCGTCGTGAGATCGCCGTTGAGCGTGACGCCGGTGCCCTGGAACGTCTGCGCACCGGAGGTGGTGAGCGCCGGCACCGACAGCGCGCCGCCGAGCGCCCTCGCGGTGAAGTTACGGTAACCGCCGGCTCCCGCGATCCCGAACGCGAGCGCGTTCGCATCGGTAATGGAAATATCGCTGACGGTTGCGGTGTTGTTGGTGAAGGTCACGGGGCCGGTGAAGTCGTTGCTCCCGTTCGTGAGGGTGATCGCGTTGCCGTTCGCATTGAACGCGCCCGTGCTCGCGCTGATCGCGCCGGTCTGCGTGATCGGACCGCCCGCGGTCACGCTGAACGGAGAACCGCCGGTGTTCGTCGTGCCGAGCGACACCGCATTCGTGTCGACCACGGTGATCGTGCCGCCGCCGCTGTTCAGCGAGACCGTGCCCTGGAAATCGTTACCCGCGGTTCCGAGCGTGATGAGGTTGTTGTTCGAGCTCACCGTCAGCGCGCCGGTGGCGGTGATCGGGCCCGTCTGGGTCACGGCGCCGGTCGTGTTGACGGTCACACCGCCCGAGGCATTGAGGTTCCCCGCGAAGGCGATGCCGCCGGTGTCGCGCAGATTGAGCGAGCCCGCGCCGAGCGAGGTCAGGCCGAGGTTCGTCACTGCGTTCGTGACGCTGGGCAAGTCGACGTTGGCGCCAGCCGTCGTGAGCGTCAGCGTACCCGTACTGATTCCGCCGCCGGTCTGCGTGATGGTGTTCGAAGAACTGCCGGTGGTCGCGAGATTGACCGCGCCCGCCCCGTTGGTCGTGACGTTGCCGATGAGCGTGATCGGCCCGCCCGCGGTGAGGTCGAAAGTCCCGCTCAGCGCGGCCGAGCTCGTCGTGAGCGACACGGCGTCGTTCTCCTGCAGGAACACGCTGCGCGCGATGCCGGTGTCCTGGCTCTGCGCCGACAGCGTCCCTGCGGAGGTCTTCACGCGCGTCGCGGCCGTACCGATGGCCGAGGCCGAGGCGAGCAGGTTGACCGTGTTGCCGATGACGGTGCCGGCCCCGCCCGTGATGCCGCCCGTGGTCACGGTCAGCGCGGTAGTCGTCGGCGTCGTCGCGTTCGCGTTGCCGATGTCCGCGCCGACGACGATGCCGGTGCCGCTGATGGTCGTGTTGCCGTTATTCGACGCGGCGGCGTTGACGGCGGTCGTGGCGGTCACGGTGCTCGTCGACAGCAGGTCGTAGACGCCGGTGCCCGCGGCGCCGTTGCGGATCGTCGTGGTGCCGCCGCCCGGGTTGGCGATCGTGATGTCGTTGAGCGCGACCGCCGTCGCTCCCGAGCTGAGGAACACGCTGCTGTTCCCCGTCGTCGACCGCGCCGCGAGCGTGGCGGTGTTGACGGAGAGCCGCGTTCCGGCAGCTCCGATGCCCGTCGCGCTGTCGAGGGCGATCGTCTGCCCGTTCACGATGCCCGCGCCGGCCGCGCCGGCGGTAATGCTTCCACCCGATGTGAGCACCGTCGGCGCGCCGGCGCCGCCGACCGGACCCGCGACGACGATCGATCCGCCGGCCCGCAGATCGTAGACGTTCAGGCCGGCATTGACGACGCCGCCGAGCGTATCGAGCGTGACGCTGTTGAGCTCGCTCACGAACACGCCGGCGTTCTTCGGCGCCCCTGCCGCCAGCGTGACCGCGTTGACGTTCACGGGCGCAGCGACGCTGGTGCCGATGCCGGTCTGGCTGTCGAGGATGACGTTGTTGCCGGTGACCCGAGCGGCGGCGGTGCCGGTGATCCCGGCGGACGCGCTCAGCGTGACGTTGCCGGTCGTCGTGATGCCGGTGAAATCGAGCACGCTGCCGACCTGCACATCGCCGGCGTTGTTGTACGTGAAGGCGCCGCCGCCGCTGGCTGCGCCGGCGATCGTCGCCACCGCGTTGCCCAGCGGCAGGTTGACGGTACTGCCGCTCGCTTCGAGCGAGGTCGCCGCGAGAGTCGCCCCCGCACCGGGCTGAGTGATCGTGCCCGCCGTCTGGAGGCTGAGAGCACCGACGGATGCCGGCGCCGCGACCGCCCCCGTCACCGCGATGTCCTGTGTGGCGAGGCCGCTGATCCCCCTGATCCTGACGCCGGCCGCCGTCAGGAAACCGATCTCGGTGTTGCTGATATCGAACGTACCGCCGGCGCCGGCCACCCCGCCCAGCGCGATGTCGCGGGTGCGCGACGAAATGTTGATCGCGCCGCCGGAGGCGGTGATGCTGTTGGTGAGCACCAGATTGTCGCCGGTCAACGAGACCGTACCGCTCGGGGCGCTGATGGCGTGGCCGATCGTGAGGGTGTCGCCGGTGAGCGAGACCGAGCCGCCGCTTCCGACGCTGATGGCTCCACCGGTCGAGATGGTCTGGCCGGCCGCGGCCGAGAAGGTGAGGCTGCGACCCGCGCCGGCGCTGCTCGCGTTGACCGTGAGAGCAGTGGCGGCGTTGTTCATCGCGAAATTGCCGGCGCCTGCGGTCACCGCGACGCTCCGAACACTGTCGGTCTGCAGCGTGGGCACCGCGCTCCCCGTCATGCCCTGGGCGGTCTGCACCGTCAGCGCGGCATCCTGAATGACGACGGGGGCCGTGGAATTGTTGATGAGAGCCCCGCTCGGCGCGCTCAGAAGGACCGGATTACCGACGGTGTCGCCATTGGCGGCCAGCGAGAAAATACTGCCGGGCGGCGTGTTGATGACGATGTTGCCCACGTTGGTCGTGAACGACATGCCCGGATCCCCGTTCGAGCCGGTCGAGCCGTTGATCTGATGGTTCAGCGTGATGCCGCCGGTAGCGCCCGGAGCGGTGCCGGCCGTCATGGTGACCGGGCTCGGCGTCACGATCTGTGCGTTGACGGTAATGGCGTCGCCGGCGTTCATGACGACATTCAGATCGCCGTTGTTACCCGCGGCCGACGGCTTCGTGATCGCCGAGTTGACCGTGATCGAGCCGTTCGCCGTCAGCGTCAACGTGACGCTGGTATTGCTGCTGCTCTTGGTGATGGGCGCGTTGACGGTGATGTTGCCCGCTTGTGTGCCCGCGCCGGCGGTATTGAGGGTGACGCTGTTGCCGCTGCTGAGGCGCGTATTGATCGCCGCCGCGGATACCTGGGAATCGTTGCCGGTCGGGGTGAAGTTCGGCGAGTTCGTATTGTTGGAGTTGGTCGCCGCGGTGACGGTGATATTGAACGGGTCGAGGAGCCACATACCGCCCACGCCGACATCCGGTCCGAGGCCGCCGACGTCGAGGAAGTAGTGTCCCGACGTCTCGACGAAGCCGCCTTTGCCGCCGCCCGCGCCGACCGCGCTCAAGCTGCCGTAGACGCGCGTCGAATCGTCCGACCACACGATGATCTTTCCGCCGTCGCCGTCTTGCTTCGCATTGGCGGCGATGATCGTATCGCCGCCGATGAACGTCCCTTTGGCGTTCTGGACGTCCGGATTCCTGCCCTGGTAATCGCCGCCGATGAGGATCGTGCCGCCGCCGTGCTCGCCCGAAGTCTCGATCTTCGCGTTCTCGTAGACCGCGACTCGCTCGCCGAGCACCTGCACCGTGCCGCCCTTGTCGCCGGTCGCGGTAATGGTGCTATTGCCGGCGACGACGGTGTCGCCCTGCGATTTCAGTACGACGCGTCCGCCCTCCATCGACATCGACGTCGCGCGGATGTCGCCGGTGTGCTTCAGCGTGCCGGCGAACGCGCCGACCGCGCCGCCGTTGGCGATCAGCTGACCGATGTTGATGACCGAGTCGCTCGGCGCCTGCACCTCGAACTGCACGTCGTTCGCATCGAGGCTGCCGATCGTGAGCTTCTGGCCCGCGGCGAGCAGCAGCTTGCCGTCGGCCTGGATGATCCCGCTGTTCTCGATGTTCGGCGCGACGAGCACGATGTCGCCGCCGTGCGTGGTCTTGATGTATCCCTGGTTGACGATCGAGCCCGACTTCCCATCCCCCTGGAACGAGAGCTTGCCCTTGAGGAAATCGGCGTCGAGTATGTTGAGCGTCGAGCCGACGAAGCCCGCGGTGTCGATCATCGCGCCCGCGCCGATGACGATGCCGGCAGGATTGATGAGGAACACGCGGCCGTTGGACGAAAGCTGGCCCTGGATCTGCGAGATGTTGCCGCCGACGACGCGGTTGAGGACGGTGCTTGCGGCGTTCTGCTGCAGGAACTGGGTGAGCTGCCCCGCGTTGATCGAGAAGCCCTGCCAGTTGATGATCGCGCCGGGGGTGTTGGTGATGCTCAGGCGGTCGGTGCCGAGTCCCTGGAACTGGACGTTGCCGCTGATCACCTGCGGGCCGTTGGGGTTCGCCACCGCGAGGTCGCAGCACGCGAGCATGACGCAGTACGCGATCGGACGCAGCCGGAAAGCCGGTCTTGCGTCGCGCGCGCTTTCGTCAGCCTTGTGGATGGGACGCGCTGCGTTCTTCATAATTGCTCCCCACGTGTTCTATTCTTGCGGCCGAAGGCTCGAGCCGCCTTCCCATGGAGCTACCCTGCGCGCCGCTCGCAGGACGAGCGCGCAAAACAACGACAACGAGTGGACTATTATGACCGAGAAACAGACGCTTGGAAGGCTTCCGCGCGAGGCCATCCGCCTATTGGAGCTGCCTCGCCTGCCCGCGGACATCATCGAGGGATACAAGGCCCTCGTCGATCTCACCGGAACGATTTCCGATGCGATGGACGAGCTGGGCATCGTCGGCGTGATTCCCGCGTTCCGCCTGCCGCCGGTGAACAACGGCACGCGCATCGTCGGGCCGGCGCTCACGGTGCGCAACATCCAGCGCACCGCGCAGATCCACCGCGCAGCGCTCGACAAGAGCAACACCCAGGGTGAAAGCGAAGCGCACAACCTCGCGGAGCCGGGCGACGTGCTGGTGATCGAAGGCGTCATGGGCTGCTCGAACATGGGCGGCCAGTCGGCAACCATAGCGAGACGCCAGGGCTTTGTCGGTGCAATAGTAGACGGTACCGTCCGCGACCCCGAGCAGTATCGCGGCATGGGCTGGCCGGTGTGGTGCCGCGGCTTCACGCCGATCACGGGCAAGTACCGCATGCAGACCGTCGAAGTGAACGGCGTGGTGCAGGTGTGCGACATACAGGTCAAACCCGGCGATCTCGTGTGCGCCGATGAAGCGGGCGTCGCGGTCGTACCGCGCGAGCGCGCGGCGGAACTCCTTGAAGTCGCCCGCAAGATCGACGCGGGCGACACCAGGCGCAAGAAGGACATCGACGGCGGCAGCTCGGTCTCCGATCTGATGACCAAGAAGTACAAGTGACGCGAGCGCCGCTCGCGTCATCGCGAGGAGGCGACGCCGACGAATCGATCTCGTGGCGCACGTAACCCAATGAAACCTACCAACATCCTCTGGATCATGTCCGACGAGCACAGCAAGCGCGTGCTCGGCTGTTACGGACACGAGTCGATACGCACGCCGAACCTCGACGCGCTCGCCCAGCGCGGCACGCTATTCACCAACGCCTACACCAACTGTCCTATCTGCGTGCCGGCGCGCGCGAGCTTCGCGACCGGCGACTACGTGCATCGCATCCGCTACTGGGACAACGCGATCGCATACGACGGGCGCGTACCGACGTGGGGCCATCGCCTCATGGCGCAGGGCCATCGCGTCACCTCGATCGGCAAGCTGCACTACGTGCAATCCGATCCCAAACGCAACGGCTTCGACGAAGAGATACTGCCGCTGCACATCGTCAACGGCGTCGGCGACCTGCTCGGATTGATCCGCGACGAGCTGCCGCGGCGGCCGGGCTCGGCGAAGCTCGGGCCCGAAGCGGGACCGGGCGATTCGGAATACACGCAATACGACCGCGCGATCGCGGACGCGACGGTGCAGTGGCTGAAGAACGCCGCTGCCCAACCGCAGCAGCGGCCGTGGGCGCTGTACGTGGGCTTCGTCTCGCCGCACTTCCCGCTCATCGCGCCGCCGGAGTACTACGCGATGTATCCGGAAGACTCGGTGCCATGGCCGGACCTGTACGGCGCGGACGAGCGGCCGCGCCATCCGTTCATCGATGCGATGCGGAAGTGCCTGTGCTTCGACGAGCCTTTCGACGCGCCGATGGTGCGGCGCGCGATCGCGGCGTACATGGGCCTCGTCACGTTCCTCGATGCGCAGGTCGGCGCGATCCTCAAAGCGCTCGAAGAGACCGGTCTCATGGAAAACACGCGCGTCGTCTACACCACCGACCACGGCGACAATCTGGGCACGCGCGGCCTCTGGGGCAAGTCGACGATGTACGAGGAATCCGCGGGCATCCCGCTGATCATGGCGGGTCCGGACGTGCCGGTGAGCAATGCCTGCGACGTGCCGGTGTCGCTCGTCGACGGCTTCCCGACTTTCGTGCACGCGCTGGGCGCACGCACCGACGAGCGCGACGTGGGTCTGCCCGGCCACTCGCTGCTCGACATCGCGCAGGGCTACGTCCCGCAGCGCACCGTGCTGTCGGAGTACCACGCAGCGGGCGCGATGACCGGGTCGTACATGATCCGCCACGGCAAGTACAAGTACATCCATTACGTCGCGCTGCCCCCGATGCTCTTCGACCTCGAAGCCGATCCGCACGAGCGGAACGACCTCGGGCGCGATGAGGCGCATGCGGCCGTGCTGCGCGAGTGCGAAGCTCGGCTGCGCAGCGTCGTCGATCCCGAGGCGGCCGATGCGCGTGCACGCGAAGACCAGCGGCGCTACATCGAGAAATACGGCGGGACCGACGCGATACTGAAACGCGGCACGTTCAGGTACTCGCCGCCGCCGGGTGCGAAGGCGGCTTATTTTTGAGGTGAAATGTGAAACGTCTGATAGGCCGTCCCGCACGTTTCACGCCTCACGTTTCACGCTTCACGTTTAACGTTTAACGTTTAACGATAACGATGCGCCTCAACATCATCACCTACAACCTGTGGAACATCGAGCGCTGGAAGCACCGGGAGCCGGCGCTGCGCAAGTTCCTCGAGCTCTTCAGCCCGGACGTGCTCTGCACGCAGGAGCTCATGCCCGCGACGCGCGACGTCATCGACGAGGTGCTGTCCGGTCACGACCGCGTGCACGACCGGCTCATCGGCTGGAACCGCGAGAGCAACATCTGGTGGCGCCGGAGCCTGTGCGACAAGGTCGAGCACGGCGCGGAAGAAGTCGACATCGCCGACTCGAAGCATCGGCGGCTCTTCTGGGTACGTCTCGCGGCGGAGGATCGCACGATCGTCGTCTCCACCGCGCACCTCTCGCATCAGCGCGCGGCGCGCGAGCTCGAGACCGGACAATCGCCGCGCGTGGGCGAGACGAACCGCATCCTCAAAGCCCTGAAGCGCATCGCGGGGCCGCGCGAGCCGGTGTTCTTCATGGGCGATTTCAACGATCCGGCCGGCGCGCCGACGCTGTTGCACCAGGCAGGTTATCCGAGCTGCTTCGCGGTGCTCGGCCTGGTGCCCGACACGACGTTCAAGTGTTACCCGACCGCGGACGTCGAGCCCGGCAAGTTCGTGATGAACCAGACGATCGACTGGATCGTCGCGAACCAGTACGCGCGGCCGATCGTCGCGTGCGTGCCCAGGTTCTATCTGAAAGATTCGGCACCGTCGGACCACTGGCCCGTTCAGGCGATATACGACATATGAAAATCGAAATGGATTCCCGCCCCCGACTAAAGCACTCGGGGGCAAGCCTTCGCGGGAATGACGGCTTGCCCGTTCACCCGTTCACGCGTTCACTCGTTCACGCTTTTCATTCACCGTTCACCCGTTCACGCTCTTAATGACTCTCACCGAGCTGCGTTACATCGTCGCGCTCGCGCGCGAGCGCCACTTCGGCCGCGCCGCCGAGAAATCGTTCGTCAGCCAGCCGACCCTGTCGGTGGCGGTGAAGAAGCTCGAGGACGAGCTCGGGGTGACGCTGTTCGAGCGCGGCGGCTCCGAGGTGACCGTGACGCCGATCGGCGCGCGCATCGTCGAGCAGGCGCAGCGCGTGATCGAGGAAGCGAGCACCATCAAGCACATCGCGCAGCAGGGCAAGGACGAGCTCGCGACGCCGCTGCGCTTCGGCGCGATCTACACGATCGGGCCGTACCTCATGCCGCAGCTCATCTCGATCCTGCACAAGCGCGCGCCGAACATGCCGCTGCTCATCCAGGAGAATTACACCGCGCGGCTCGCCGAGCTGCTCAAGACCGGAGAGCTCGACGTGGTCGCGATCTCGCTGCCGTTTTCCGAGCCCGGCATCTGCACGCAGCCGGTGTACGACGAGCCGTTCCGCGTGCTCATGCCCGCGTCGCATCCGTGGACGAAGAAAGCGCGCATACCCGCGAGCGATCTGTGCCGCGAGAACCTGCTGCTGCTCTCGACCGGCAACTGCTTCCGCGACCAGGTGCTGCAGACGTGCTCGGGCGTGGAGCGCGCGACCGGCGACGCGATGCAGCAAAGCCTCGAAGGCAGCTCGCTCGAGACGATCCGTCACATGGTCGCTTCGGGCGTGGGCATCACGGTGCTGCCCTCGACCGCGGCGGAAGGCAAGACCGTGGATACCCGGCTCACCGCCGTGCGGCCTTTCGCAGCGCCGGTGCCGAGCCGCCGCGTCGCGCTCGCATGGCGCCGCAGCTTCCCGCGTCCGCGCGCGGTCGAGGCGGTGCGCCAGGCGATCCTCGCGTGCAAGCTCCCGGGGGCGACGATGCTGGTATCGGCCGCGGTAACATGAAGCGCGCGAGCCGCCGGCGCGTAAGATAGCGGCGGCGCCATAGCCCAGGAACGCACTTTGAAAACCACAGCCCGGTTCGTCGTCTTTCTGGTCAGCCTGTTCGCTTTCGTAACCGCCGCGACTGCTGCGGGCCCCGCTGACTTCCCGCAGCGGGCGGTGCGCCTGATCGTGCCCTATCCGCCGGGCGGGACGGCCGACCTGATGGCGCGGCTCATGGCGCAGAGCCTGGGCGAATCGTGGAAAGGCAACGTCGTGGTCGACAACCGGGGCGGCGCAGGCGGCAACATCGCCACCGAGATGGCGGCGCGCTCGGAGCCCGACGGCCACACGCTCCTGCTGTGCAACGCGCCGGTGCTGGCGATCAATCCGACGCTCTACAAGAAAGTGGCGTTCGATCCGGTCAAGGATTTCGCGCCGCTCGTCGCGATCGCCGAGGTGCCGCTGTTCCTGCTGGTGCATCCCGCCGTGCCGGTGAAGACTTACGACGATTTCCTGCCTTATGTGAAAAGCCGCAACGGCAACATCAACTACGCATCCGGAAGCGTCGGCAGCACGACGCATCTCGCGATGGAGCTCTACAAGACGATGGCCGGCGTTCAGCTGACGCACGTGCCGTACAAGGGCAGCGGTCCGGCGCTCGCGGCGATCGCGGCGGGCGAAGTGCCGATCATGTTCGAGCTGATGCCTTCGGCGATGCCCTTCGTCAAATCGGAGCGGCTGCGCGCGCTCGCCGTCACCAGCGCGAAGCGCTCGCCGCTCATGTCGTCCCTCCCCACGATCGCGGAGAAAGGGCTTGCGGGCTACGACGTCGCCTCGTGGTTCGGGTTGTGCGCGCCGAAGCAGACGCCGCACGCCGTCGTGCAGAAAGTATCGACCGACGCCGGCTCGATCATCCGCTCCGCGGCGATGCGCGATCGTCTTGCCAGCCTCGGGGCTCAGCCTATGGACATGCCGGCGCCGCAATTCGAGCGTTTCGTGAAGAGCGAGATCGCCAAGTGGAGCAAAGTGGTGCGCGACTCGCATGCGCGCGTCGAGTGAGCGTTCAGGCTGAGCGTCCCTTGCCCACGCGCGCACGCGCACGCGGGCCGTCGGCCAGCGCGACCACCACCACGATCTCGTCCGGGCGCGGAGCGTCCGCGACGCTCACGGTGATCGTGTCGATCTCGTCGAAAGACCACGGGTTGTCCTTGTGTCCGAGCGGCACATCGATCGCGGCGCCCGCGGCGGCCACCTTGCTCGTCGACGGAATGACGGCCTCGCCGCCGCCGAGCGCCGCGCGTATCGGTTTGCCCATTTTCGGGTGGAGTACCGCGGCCGCGTGCTCGAGCTCGCCGTTCACTCCGACGATCGCCGCCTTGCCGTACGCGACCGCGCGTTCCGGCAGTTGCGCGGTCAGCGCGGGCATCAGCCGCTCCGCGACCTCCGCGCCGAGGTCGAACATGGGTGCCAGGTCTTCGCTGAAGCGTCCGGCATCGGGATTCCCGATGACCGCCGCAGCAGCCACGCGCGTGATCGGCCGCGCGACGCCCCGTCCGCCGTCCGAGTAGATGATCTCCTTCGTCACGATTATCTTTCGCAGGTCCATCGCTCGCTCCATCGCCATCGGTTGGTTTATGATCCTCTAACGAAGAAGACCGCCTCCAGCGGCCCCTCTGTCGCGTCACTTTCCATGAGGTGTCCCCGAATGTCGAGCGTCAAGAACAGTCTTTACGACCGCAATTCCGGCCCCCGCGGCTTGTACAAGATCGGGCTGTCCGAGAAACGTTTTCCTCTCAAGACCCGTCACGAGATTCCGTCCACGGTCGAGCTTTGGCGCAAGTCGAAACAGATGGCGTGGGATCCGGAAACCGACATTCCGTACGCGACGTTCGACCGCTCGAAGTACAGCCAGGAACAGCTCGACGCCGCGCGCCTCGGGTGGAGCCGCCGCGCCTGGACCGAATACACCGGCATCATCGAATCGCCCGCGATGCTGATACGGCTCTCGCTCGAAGGCCAGATTCCGATCGAGACCAAGTTCGTGCTGGCGGCGAAGGTCGTCGAGGAAGCGCGCCACTGTGAAGCCTCGTACCTGCTCGCCGAAGCGATGGGCGGCTACATCGTCGAACCGCCGCCCGGCGATGCGATCGTGAAAATGGTGGTCGCCGGCTTTCGCGACCGGCTCGCGTTCAATCCGGACATGTCTCCGGAAGGCGGTCTCGCGGCGTGGCACATCATCTCCGAAGGCATCGCGGTCGACATCTTCGCTGCGCGCTACAAGGCGTGCACCGAGCCGGTCACGCGGGAAGTGCTGCGCCTCATCCTGCAGGACGAAGTGCGGCACGTTCAGGTGGGCTGGGATTACCTGGAGCACCGCATTCCGCAGATGACCAAGGAGGAGGTGCAGCTCGTGCAGGACGCGGTGCTCGACATCATGGAGAACGTCGAGATGAAAGGCTTCCACTCCATGTGCCTGCTGCCGGCCGACCTCGAAAGCGAGCTTCAGGAAGCCGAGGCGATCGCTGCCGAAGCGGGACTGGGCTTCTGCGCGGCTGAGGTGGAGCACGAGGTTTTCGTTCGCAGCATTCAATATCTGCGCAAGCGCTTCGGCAAGCTGGGCATCACGGTGCCGCTGTACTCGCAGATCGGCGAGAAAGAAGCCGCCTGATCGTCGACTTCCACGCCTACTTCCAGCCCGAGGCGTTTCTCGATCATCTGCGCCGGCGGCGCGATTACCCGCGCATCGAGCGCACCGCGGAGGGGGAAGTGATATGGTCCGGACCGGGTGCGGCACGCCGCATCCGTCCGGAGCAGACCGACATCGCGCGCCGCGCGGAGATGCTGGCGCACGCCGGCATCGACACGCAGATCCTCAGGCTGCAGAACGTCAGCGGTATCGATTCGTTCGAGGCGGCGCAGGGCCTGGAGATCGCGCAGGCGGCGAACGAGGAGATCGCGGCCATCGCGGCGCGCTATCCGGGCCGCTTCATTCCGTACGCAGCCGTGCCGATGCGCGACGTGGCGGGGGCCGTGACCGAGCTCGAGCGCGCCGTGACCACGCTCGGCCACCGCGGCGTCGGCATCTCGGTCGCGGTCGACGGCAAGCCGCTCGATCACCCCGATTTCGCCCCGCTGTTCGAGGCCGCCGACCGGCTCGGGGTGCCGATGCTGATCCTGCCGAACCATCCCTCGCTCATCGATGAGTGCGTCGCGCCGTACAACTGGCTCACCGGCGCGTTCGGCTTTCAGGTGGATCTGTCGCTCGTCGCGCTCCGCCTGCTCTCCGCCGGTGTGCTCGACCGCCATCCGGGCCTGCGGGTGATACTCGCGAACCTCGGCGGCGTCTTCCCGTTCATCGTCGAGCGGCTCGATCAATACTGGGAACGGGTGCACGCGGCTGCAAGGCCGCTGCCGGTCGCGCCGACCGAAGCGCTGCGCAGGTTCTATCTGGAGACGGCCTCGGCCCATCCGGCAGCGATCCGCATGACCGCGGAAGTCATCGGCGTCGACAGGCTCGTCTTCGGCAGCGACTATCCGTCTTTCGATTTCGCACGAGCCGTCGAGATCGTCAGGAACTGCGGCCTGCCGCCCGAGCAGATCGAGAGGGTGCTGAGCGGCAACGCGAAGCGGCTGATCGACCCCGATTAGGACGAAGGCTCGTCGACCCAGGGGACCGGCGGCACCTCCATGAACGCGTGTTTCAAGCCGGCCGACCAGATGGCGGTCAGCGCCGTGACGTACTTGTCGCCGGGCATGAAGCGGCGCTTGAGCGTCACCTTGCACGCATCGCGCTCGTAGACCAGCAGATCGATCGGCAGTCCCACGCTGAGGTTCGAGCGCATCGTCGAATCGAAAGACACCATGAACGCCTTGGCGACTTCCTTCATCGGCGTGTCGAATTTCACCACGCGGTCGATGACGGGCTTGCCGTACTTGGTCTCACCGATCTGGAAGTAGTTCGTCTGGGGCGTCGCCTCGATGAAATTGCCTTCCGGATAGATGCGGTAGAGACGCGGCGTCTTGCTGCCGATCTGTCCGCCCACGATGAAGCTGCAGTCGATGTCGACGCCGCTCTCCCGCACCGAGTGGTTGCGGGCCGTGACCTCACGCAGCGTCGATCCGACGAGCTCGGCGACGTCGTACATCTGCGGCATGCGCAGGATGCCGCCGTCCAGCGCTTCGCCCTTCTCGTTCTTCGAGCGCATCTTGAGCAGCGCGACCACGCTCTGCGTGGTGGACAGATTGCCGGACGACAGCAGCACGACGACGCGATCGCCGACGGCTTCCCATACCATCATCTTGCCGTAGGTCGCGATATTGTCCGCGCCGGCGCTGGTGCGTGAATCGGAGGCGAAAACGATGCCCTCCTCGACGAGGGCGGCGACACAGTACGTCATTGGGCGATGTGGCGTGCAGGAAAGGTGCCGATGTTACTCCCGATTGCCGCGCCAGCGGCGATCGATAGGACGTAGCGCCGCCAGGCGCATAAGCGCGCCTTTGCGCGGGGAGGCGCGGCTTCAGCTGCGCCGACCAGCGGCGTGGAAGTTACTGCGGAGTCACGACCGCGTGGGCCGACAGGCTCTCCATTCCCCCGCCGGTCCTGACGCCTCGTACGGGTGAGGCTTCGAGGTAATCCGCGCCGATCGCGAGCCGGATATGGTGAGCGCCCGCGGGCCGGCCGTTCGTGATGTCGAAGCTGCGCCAGCGGTCGACCACCCACGCCTCGGCCCACGCGTGGCTCGCGACCGCGCTTTCCACGTGCCCCGCGGAGTAGATGTAGCCCGAGACGTAGCGCGCGGGAATGCCGAGATAGCGGCAGCACGCGATGAAGACGTGCGCGTGATCCTGGCACACGCCGTTGCCCGCAGCGAAGGCTTCGCCCGCCGTCGAATGCACTTCGGTCACGCCGGGCTGGAAAGGAAGGCGCCCGAGTATCGCGCCCGCGATGTCGCGCAGGCCCGTCAGCGTTCCGGCGCGCCTGCGGAACTGCTCGGCGAACTCGACGAGCGCGGCGTCGGCGTACGTGAGCGCCGTGGGACGGAGGAAGAGCAGCGGCGAGAGCCTGGGCTCGTCGTCGTACTGCTCGTCGACGGCCGACGAGGTCTCGACGACGCCGCTCGAGCGGATGACGATCTCCTCGACCGGCTTGTCGATCGTCAGCACGTGCAGGATGTTGCCGTAGCCGTCGGAGAGCTCGAGCGGCCGCGCCGGCGTGTCGAGCCGCCATTCGAGCACGCGCTGCCGATGGCTGGTCCGCGGCACGAGCCGCAAGTACTGGGTGCTGTAGCGCACCGGGTGCTCGTAGGTGTAGTGCGTCGTATGGTCGATCGAGATTCTCATAGCGCTCCCAGGTAGGCGCGCTGGATGCGCAAGCCGAGCTCGTTGATGTCCTCGAGGAAATCGGTGAGGTACTCGTGCAGCCCGCCGCCGAAGATCTCCTCGATGTCGCCGTGCACGAGCCGCGCCTGGAGCTCTGCGGCGAGGCGCTTCGCCGGCTGGTCGTTCTGTCCGCGCACGCGATCGAGCGCCTGCATGATCTGCTCGAGGCACGCCGCGAGCGAGCGCGGCATGCGCCGGTCGAGGATGAGGAGCTCGGCGACGTTGATGGGGCGGATCTGGTCGCGGTAGATGATGCGGTAAGTCTCGAAGCTCGACACCGATCTGAGCAGCGCCGCCCACTGGTAGTAATCGAGCGCGCCCCCCACGTCCTCCACGCGCGGCAGCAGGATGTGGTATTTCACGTCGAGGATGCGCGCGGTGTCGTCGGCGCGCTCGATGAACGTGCCCAGCCGCGAGAAGTTGAACGCCTCGCCCCGCATAATGGTTCCATACGTGACGCCTCGGAAGAGGTGCGAGCGCTCCTTCACCCAGTCGAAGAAGCGCGTCGCGTCGGGGCCTTCCAGGTTCTCGCGCTTGAAGCTCGCGAGCTCGATCCAGGTCGCGTTCAGCGTCTCCCACATCTCCGACGTGATCTGCCAGCGCACCGCATGCGCGTTGTCGCGGGCGAGCCGGATGCAGGTGTAGATGCTCGACGGATTGGTCTCGTCGAGCGCCATGTAGTCGATCAGCGTCTGCAGCGACACGACCTCGTGGCGTTCGAAGAAGCCGCGCGTCGACGCGGTGATGGTGAGCGGCGCGAGGAGGTTCTGCTGCTGCGTCTCGGGCGTGCTGCAGAGGACGACGTTGGAGGTCACGCCGAGGATGCGCGCCATGTTCTCGGCGCGCTCCATGAAGCGCGACATCCAGTAGATCAGATCGCCGACGCGCGAGAGCATCAGGCCCCCGCCGTCACGCGGTCACCCACGTGTCCTTGGTCCCTCCGCCCTGCGACGAATTCACCACGAGCGAGCCTTCGTTGAGCGCGACGCGGGTGAGACCGCCGGGCACCAGCTTGCACTCGCGTCCGCACAGCACGAACGGCCGCAGGTCGACGTGGCGCGGTGCTACGCCGTTCTGCACGAAGGTCGGACACGTCGAGAGCGAGAGCGTGGGCTGCGCGATATAGTTCGCGGGATGGGACTGGATGCGCTGCCTGAACTCTTCGATCTGCTCGCGCGACGCGGTGGGCCCGATCAGCATGCCGTAGCCGCCCGAGCCCTGCACTTCCTTCACCACGAGCTCCGGCAGGCGCTCGAGCGCGTACGCGAGGTCCTCGGGCTTGCGCAGCTGCCAAGTCGGCACGTTGCGCAGTATCGGCTCCTCGCCGAGATAGAAGCGGATCATCTCGGGCACGTACGGATAGGTCGACTTGTCGTCGGCGACTCCGGTGCCGATCGCGTTGGCGATACCGACGTTGCCCGCCCGATACGCGGCGAGCAATCCCGGCACGCCGAGCACCGAATCGGGACGGAAGGCGAGCGGATCGAGGAACGGATCGTCGAGTCGGCGATAGATCACGTCGACGCGCTGGTGGCCGCTCGTGGTGTGCATGTAGATCTGCGCGTCCCTGACGAAGAGGTCGGCCGCCTCCACGAGCTCGACACCCATCTGCTGCGCGAGGAAGGCGTGCTCGAAATACGCGCTGTTGTACTGGCCGGGCGTGAGCACGACGACCGTCGGCTCGCGCACCCCCTGCGGCGCGTTGTTGCGCAAGGCTTCCAGCAGGAGCTGCGGGTAGTGCTCGACCGGCCGCACGTTGTACTGCTCGAAGAGCTCGGGGAACAGCCGCATCATCATGCGGCGGTTCTCGAGCATGTACGAAACGCCCGACGGGGTGCGCAGATTGTCCTCGAGCACGTAATATTCGCCGTCGTCGTTGCGGACGATGTCGATCCCGGCGATGTGGCAGTAGACGTCGTTGGGCACGTTCACGCCGACCATCGCGACCTGGTAGGCCTCGTGCGTGAGCACGTGCTCGGCCGGAATGACGCCGGCGCGCAGAATGTCCTGGCCGTGGTAGATATCGTGCAGGAAACGGTTGAGCGCGGTCACGCGCTGCTTGACCCCGCGCTCGAGCACGTCCCACTCGTCGACCGGAATGATGCGAGGGATGGCGTCGAACGGGATCAGGCGCTCGCTGCCGGCTTCGTCGCCGTAGACCGCGAACGTGATGCCGACGCGATGGAACAGCAGATCGGCTTCGCGCCGCTTCTCCTCGACGACGTCGGGCGGCATGGTGGAGAGCCAGCGCTCGAGCGCCGCGTAGTGACCGCGGATCTCGCCGGGCTTGCCGTACATCTCGTCGTACATCGTCTCCGCCCTTTTTCGGCGCGTCTCGCGTGATCGAGACGCCTTTTGAGCAAGGCTTATGCCAGAGACAAAAAGTTCGCCCCGTCCGATGCTCGAGAGCAGCCGCACCGCGCGCCGGCACCATCGCGGTGCGCACGGCACCATAGCTGCAGTCTAGCGGATTCGCGATCGGCCATGCTCAACATCCCGAACCTCATCACGATCTTGCGCCTCGCGCTGGTGCCGCTGCTCGCGTGGCTGCTGCTGGAGCGCAGCTATGGCGGGGCGATCGCGGTCTTCAGTGCGGCGGCGCTGAGCGATGCGCTCGACGGCTACATCGCACGGCGCTACGCGCTCGCGTCCCGGCTCGGCGCGACGCTCGACCCGGTGGCCGACAAGGTCGCGATGTTCACGGCCGCGGTGCTGCTCGCGTGGCAGCGCGAGCTTCCGCTGTGGCTCGGCTGCGCGATCGTGCTGCGCGACGTCGTGATCGTCGGCGGAGTCATTGCGTACCGCGCCATCATCGGGGCACTCGAGATGACGCCTACCCGACTTTCGAAGGTGAACACCACGCTCGAGTTCGCCGTCCTGCTCTTGACCATGGCGGTTGCGGCGGGCTGGCCGGCGCGCGGTGCCTGGCTCGATGCGTGCTTCGTCGTGGTGGGAGTGACCGTCGTGCTCTCGGGCGTGCAGTACGTGTGGGTGTGGGGACGCAAGGCCGCGACGAAGCACGACCGGCGGGTGAAGACATGACGCGAGCCGCGCAAGGCGCGCTGCTCGCCCACCAGGACGTGCTCGCGCGCTGCCGGCGCTGCCCGCGCATGCAGAGCACGCCCGTCATCGGCAACCCGGTGCTGTCCAAAGTGCTGCTCGTCGGCCAGGCGCCGGGACCGAAAGAGCCTGCGATCGGCAAGCCGTTCGCATGGACTGCGGGCAAGCAGCTCTTCAAGTGGTTCGGCGGCATCGGTCTCGACGAACAAGGGTTCCGCGGCCGCGTCTACATGGCGGCGGTGTGCCGCTGCTTTCCCGGCAAGCGCCCGACCGGCGGCGATCGCGTGCCCGATCCCGACGAAGTGGCGAACTGCGCGTCGTGGCTGGACGCGGAGTTCGCGCTGTTGAAGCCGAAGCTCGTCATTCCGGTCGGCAAGCTCGCGATCGCGCAGTTCATGCCGGTCGACAAGCTCGACGGCGTGGTCGGCAAGCTCCATCGCGGCAAGCGCAACGGCCTTTCCTTCGATCTCGCTCCACTGCCCCATCCGTCCGGCGCGTCGACCTGGCAGCACGTGGAGCCGGGGAAGACCTTGCTCCGGCACGCGCTCGCGCTGATCGCAGCGCATCCTGCCTGGCAGGCGTGCATCTCACGGCGCGTACGCTAGACTCGCTGCACAACACCGAGGAGGAAGAGAATGGCAATGCACAAGGTTGCGTACGCTTCGTGCGCGCTCGTCCTGACGCTCGCTGCCGGCGCCGCTGCCGCGGCACAATCCGTGGAATACCCGACGCGGCCGATACGCTACCTCGTCGGCTTCGCCCCGGGCGGCATCAACGACATCATGGCGCGCATCGTCGGGCAGAAGCTGCACGAAGCGTGGGGACAGCAGGTCATCGTCGACAATCGCCCCGGCGCGGGCGGGAACCTCGCCGCGGAGCTGCTCGCGCGGTCGACGCCGGACGGCTACACCTTCATGAACATCAGCACGGCGCACGCGATCTCGCAAACCCTGTACACGCGTCTCAACTACAAGCTCGAGCGCGATCTCACGCCGGTCGTGGTGCTCGGCAACTCACCGCTCATCATGGTCGTCAACGCCGGGCTGCCGGTGAAGACCGTGCCGGAGCTCGTCGAGCTCGCCAAGAAGCGCAAGCTCATCTACGCCTCGGGCGGCGCCGGCGTCATCAGTCACCTCGGCATGGAGATGTTCAAGGTCGCGGCGAAGATCGACGTCACGCACGTGCCGTTCAAGGGCGTCGGACCGGCGGTGCCGGCGCTGATGTCGGGCGAAGCGCACATGATGATGAACGCGATTCCCGAGCTGCTGCCGTACACCAAGGACGGAAAGCTGCGCGTCATCGGCTCGCTCACCGAGAAGCGCCACCCCTTCATTCCGGACGTGCCGACCTTCATCGAGCAGGGCTACAAGGACTTCGTGATGGGCAACTGGACCGGCATCGTCGCGCCGGCCGGCACGCCCAAGGCGATCGTCGACAAGCTCTCGACCCAGATCACCAAGATCATCCGTGCCCCCGAGATGAGCAAGAAGCTGCTGGACATGGGCGTCGACCCGCTGGGCGGGACGCCGGCGGAGTTCGGCAAGCTGATCCACTCGGAGACGATTCGTTTCGGGAAGGCGGTGCGCGATTCGGGAGCGAAGGCCGACTGAGGATCAAAGCAGGTAGGGACAAGGACGCGAAGGGAAACAAAGGGCGCAAAGAAAGGCCGATTACTCGAAAAGCAAAAGCAGACCAAGGTGAAGGGCAAGGAGGGCAAGCGGCTCAAAGGTCGATCGTGGTGACGCTTCGGCCGGGACCGCTGAGGGCGCGGCAGTATACTGGCCTCCCGCCCCATGCAGCGCCCACATGAATCTCAAAGCCCTTCCCGCGGTCCTGCTTGCGAGTGCGCTCGGCATCGCGTCCCACGCCGCTGAAGCTGCGACTCCGAAACCGGCCTGCCTCGCCCCTGCGAAGTGGTACGCGCTCGACGCGGCGAAACCGCGCGCGATCGACGAAGCGAAGATCGTCGCGGAGATGGCCCAGCGCGACGTGGTCCTGCTCGGCGAGCATCACGACGAGAACGACCATCACCAGTGGCAGCTCCACACGCTCGCCGCGCTGCACGCGGTGCGTCCCGACATGGTGATCGGCTTCGAAGCGTTCCCGCGACGCGTGCAGCCGGTGCTCGATCGATGGGTCGCCGGCGAGCTCGATCCCGCGCGTTTCCTGCGCGAGGTCGAATGGGAGAAGGTGTGGAACCTGCCACCCGATCTCTATATGCCGCTCTTCCAGTTCGCGCGCATCAAGCGCATCCCGATGGTCGCGCTGAACGTCGAGAAGTCGCTCACCGAAGCGATCGCCGCCAAAGGCTGGGATGCGATCGACTCGAAGCAGCGTGAAGGCGTGTCGCGCGCGGCGCCGCCTGTCGCGGAGTACGAAGAGCACCTGTTCAACGTGTTCAAGGAGCACGGCGCTGCGCGCAGCGGCAAGGGCACGCTCGACAAGAGCGACCGTCGCTTTCGCAACTTCGTCGAAGCGCAGGGCACGTGGGACCGCGCGATGGCCGAAGCGCTCGCCGCGCGCGTGAAGCGGGAGGGCAACACCCGACCGCTCGCCGTCGGCATCATGGGCGCCGGCCACGTGCGCGGAGGCTACGGCGTGGCGCATCAGCTGCGCGACCTCGGCGTAACGCGCGTCGGCACCCTGCTGCCGCTCGACGCCACCGCCGAATGCGCCGACATCAAGACCGCAATGGCCGACGCGGGGTTCGTGCTGCCGGCGGTGCCGCGCAGCGCGCTGCCTCCGCCGCGCCTCGGGGTGCGGCTCGAGCTCAAGGACAAGTCGGTGACCATCGCGAACATCGAGAAAGGCAGCCTCGCCGAGAAGAGCGGCCTCAATGCCGGCGACGTGGTCCTCATGGTCGCAGGCACGCCCGCGGTATCGATCGCCGATGTGGTCGGCGCGGTGCGCAGCTCGCCGCCCGGCACGTGGCTGCCGCTGCAGGTGAGGCGCGGCACGAGCACGCTGGACCTCGTCGTCAAGTTCCCGCCCAGGGCATGAGCGCGCTCGCGCGCGCGCTGTGCGCGTGCGTTCTGCTCGCGGCCGCCGCTCTCGCGAGCGCGGCCGATCTCGCGCTCACGGTCGATCTCGATCCTTCGACTCGCAGATTCGCGGCGACCGCCGAGCTCATCTCCCCGGGTCCGTTCGCATTCACGCTGCATCCGTCGCTGAACGTCGAGGGGATCGGTATCGACGGCCGGCGCGGCGCCGCTGCGCGCGGCAGCCGCGGCGAATGGCGCATCGACGCGCCCAAAGGCTCGAAGCTTCGCATCGCATACGGCGGAACGCTGCCCGCGCTCGAATCCCTCGACCATCGCGCGGTGCTGCAGAACGCGACGCCGATGGCGTCACCCAAAGGCTCTTTTCTCCCGGGGGGCAGCGGCTGGTATCCCGATCCCGGCCGGGCGTTCTCCTACAGCGTGCGCCTCACGCTGCCGCACGATCAGCGCGGCGTGGTCGCGGGCAGCCTCATCGCGGAGCACCGCACGAGCGATCGTTACACCGCGGCGTTCTCGTTCCCGCATCCGGCCGAAGGCATCGATCTCATGACCGGTCCTTACTCGGTGCGCGAGCGCCTGGTGCAGCGTGCCGGCGCGCCGCCGCTGCGCCTGCGCACGTACTTCTATCCGGACCTCGACGCGCTCGCCGACGGTTATCTCGACGACACCGCACGCTATATCGCGCTGTACTCGGATGCGATCGGGCCCTATCCGTTCGACGGCTTCTCCATCGTCGCGAGCCCCCTGCCCACCGGCTTCGGCATGTCGACGCTCACCTATCTCGGCGCGCAGGTGCTGAAGCTGCCGTTCATACGCGGCACCTCGCTCGGCCACGAAGTGCTGCACAACTGGTGGGGCAACGGGGTGCGCGTCGATTACGCGCAGGGCAACTGGAGCGAAGGCCTGACGACGTTCATGGCCGACTACTTCTACAAGGAGCGCGACTCGGACAAGGCCGCGCGCGAGATGCGTCTTTCATGGCTGCGCGATTTCGCCGCGGTGCCCGACGGCCGCCATCTCGCCCTCGCCGAGTTCCGCTCGCGCACGCACGGCGCCGCAGCGGCGGCGGGTTACGGCAAGTCGGCGATGGTTTTCCTGATGGTGCGCGACGCGATCGGAGAAGAGGCTTTCGGGCGCGCGCTGCGCGCGTTTTATGCAGAACACAAGTTCAGGGCTGCGGGCTGGGACGACCTGCGCGCCGCGTTCGAGCGCGCGAGCGGGCGCCGTCTCGTGCCGTTCTTCGATCAATGGCTCGAGCGGCGCGGCGGACCCGACATCGCCATCGCCGAAGCGCGGGGACGGTCGCAGACGCTCACGCTGACCTTCACGCAGAGCGCGCCCGCGTACGCGCTCGACGTGCCGGTCGAGATCGAAGGCTTGGGTCGGCGCGAGACGCGCCGGATACACATCGAGCGCGCACGCCAGGACGTGCAGGTCGACCTGCCGTTCGTTCCGGAGCGCGTGCGGCTCGATCCGGAGCTTCGCGTATGGCGCAGGCTCGATGCATCGGAGCTCTCGCCGATACTGCGGCAATGGATCATCGCGCGCGCGCCGCGCATCGCGATCGTGAGCAACGACGGGGGGAACGCGGCGCGCGGCGTCGCCGAGGCTTTCTTCGAGAACCGGCCGCAGGTCGTGACGCTCGACGCAGCGAAGTCCTCGCGCGAGCCGCTGCTCATCGCCGGGCTGCATGCCGACGTCGACGCGGCGCTCGCGCGGCTCGGCCTGCCGCCGCGTCCGAGAGAGCTCGCGGGCCGCGGCACGGCAGCGGCATGGACGATCCACGCCGCCGCTGCGCCGATCGCGGTGCTTTCGGCACAGAACGTCGAAGCGCTCGCGGCGACCGCGCGCGCGCTTCCCCACCTCGGGGCGCAGAGCTATCTGGTATTCGAAGGGGCGCGCGTCATCGACCGCGGTATCTGGCCCGCACCGGGGCGCGTGGTGCACGTGGTGCGCACGCCTCAATAAGGCCGCTGGTGCCCCCACCAGGTCACGTAGCTCGCGAGCTCGTACAGGATCTGCGCGATCGGATAGTCGCTGAGCTCCCGGCTGGTGATCAGGCCGAAGTTCAGGCTGTCTTTCTCGCCCTGCGACGGGCAGCGCCCGCCTCGCGTCATGTTGTGCACCGCTTCGAGCTGCACCCTCACCGTCTCGATCACGTTGTCGTCGGGCGCGCGTTCGGCCATCGCCGCGAGCTCGCCGCGCGCCCTCTGGAGCTCCGCGTCGAACTCCTCGAAGGTGTTCACGCGTACGGCGTCCCGTCCTTGTGCGTGAACCTCCACGCGCCGTCGACCATCGCGGCCCGGATGTCGTCGTCCGGATAGACGGCGGCGTCGCCCGGCGTGCGGTCGCCGACTTCGAGGAACACCACGTCGCGTTGCGTGCGATTGACGAGATGGTGCGCGGTGCCGCCCGCCTTGAAACCCGCGCACATCCCGGGTTCGAGCGCCGTCTCGCCTTCGTCGGTGACGAGCACCGGCGCGCCTTCGAGGATGTAGACGAACTCGTCCTGCTTGGTATGCGAGTGGCGCAGCGCGGAGGAGCCGCCGGGCGCGAGACGCGTGAGGTTGACGCCGAAGTTGGTCAGTCCGAAGACGTCGCCGAGCACGCGCTTCTCGCGGGCTTCCATGCGCGCCGCGTAAGGCTCGGGATAGTTCGACTTGCGTGCGCGCGGTGCGGCGTTGCGCGCGACGATCGCGGCGGGTTTGTGGTCGTTCACGAGACCTCTCCTATCTCTTCGAGCTCCGCCGAGACTTCGAGCCAGCGGTGCTCCGCTTCGTCGATGAGCCGCGTCAGCTCGGTCTGGCGCAGCGCCAGCCCCTTGAGCTTATCCGGATCGGGACTCTCGTAGAAAGACGGATCGGCGAGCGATTCGTCGATCTCGCGTTTCTCGTCGTGCCAGCCCGCGAGCCTCGTCTCGAGCGATTCCGCTTCCTTCATGAGCGGGCGCCTGCGCGCGAGCTTCGCCTGACGGTCCGCGGCTGCGGCGGCGCGGGCTTCCTTGCGGGCGGCTTTGTCGGCGCTCTGATTGGCGTCGACGCGCGCCGCCGCCTGCGCTTCCCTGCGCGCGGCGAGCCATTCGAGGTAATCGTCGAGGTCGCCGTCGTATTCGCGGGCGTCACCGTCGGCGACCAGCACGAAGCCGTCGCACACCGTGCGCAGCAGCGCGCGATCGTGCGACACCAGCACGAGGCTGCCTTCGTACTCGGCGAGCGCGACCGTGAGCGCGTGGCGCATCTCGAGGTCGAGATGGTTCGTCGGCTCGTCGAGGAGCAGCAGGTTGGGCCGCTTGCGCACGAGCAGCGCGAGCGCGAGACGCGATTTTTCCCCGCCGGAAAAAGGACCGACCGGCGAGTCGGCCATCGCGCCGCGGAAGTCGAAGCCGCCGAGATAATCGCGCAGGTCCTGCTCGCGGGTGTTCGGCTCGGCGCGCACGAGGTGCCGGATCGGCGATTCGCTCTCGCGCAACTGCTCGAGCTGATGCTGCGCGAAGTAGCCGATCGCGAGGCCCTTGCCTTCGTGGCGATGACCGTCCGCCGGCGGCAGCTCGCCGGACAACAGCTTCACCAGCGTCGACTTGCCCGCGCCGTTGGGACCGAGGAGGCCGATGCGCGCGCCGGGGCGCAGCGTGAGGTTCACGTCGCGCAGCACGACGCGCTCGCCGTACTTCGCTCGTGCCGAGTCGAGCGCGAGCAGCGGATCGGGCGCACGCTCGGGCTCGCGGAAGTGAAAATCGAAAGGCGCGTCGACGTGCGCCGGAGCGACGTGCTCCATGCGGTCGAGCGCTTTGAGGCGGCTCTGCGCCTGCCGCGCCTTGGTCGCCTTGGCGCGGAAGCGCTCGATGAAGCGCTCGAGATGGGCGATCTCGCGCTGCTGCTTGTCGTACATCGCCTGCTGCACCGCGAGCTGCGCGGCGCGCTGCTCTTCGAATGCGGTGTAGTTGCCGGTGTAGAGCGTGAGGCGCTGCGCGGCGATGTGAGCGACGTGGGTCACCACGCCGTCGAGGAAGTCGCGATCGTGCGAGACGAGGAGCAGCGTGCCGCGATAGCTCGCGAGCCAGCGCTCCAGCCACACGATCGCGTCGAGATCGAGGTGGTTGGTCGGCTCGTCGAGGAGCAGGAGGTTCGAGCGCGCGATCAGCGCCTGGGCGAGGTTGAGACGCATGCGCCAGCCGCCGGAGAAGCTCGCGACCGGCCGCGACATCTCGTCGTCGGAGAAACCGAGACCCGAGAGCAGCGACGCGGCGCGGGCGCGCGCGCTGTAGCCTTCGATCTCCTGCAACCGCGCATGGAGCTCGCCCACGCGGACGCCGTCGTGCGCCGCTTCGGCCTGCCGGAGGTCGCGCTCGATGTCGCGAAGCTCGGTGTCGCCGTCGAGCACGTGTTCGATCGCGGGCGTGTCGAGCGCGGGCGTCTCCTGGGCGACCGAGGCGATGCGCCAGGCCTGAGGCAGCTCGCAATCGCCGCGGTCGGGATGAAGCTCGCCGCGCAGCATCGCGAAAACGCTCGACTTGCCGGTGCCGTTCGCGCCGACGAGACCGACGCGCCAGCCGTCGTGGATCTGGAGATTCGCGTCTTCGATGAGCCGCCGCGCGCCGCGGGCGAGGGAGAGGTTACGGAACTGGATCACTGGTTCACTTCGACTTCAACGCCAAAAGCATCAACACGGAGGACACGGAGGAACACGGAGGGCACGGAGGAGTGTCAACGATCAGGCACGCTCGACAGCGACGCACCGAGCGACATTTTATTAGTGCGCAGCCTCCGTGAGTCATGTCCGTCGAATTGTTTTCCTCCGTGCCCTCCGTGGACCTTCGTGACCTCCGTGTTAACGCTTTTGACTTTAATCGGCACGAATCCCGTATTCCTTCACCACCTTCCCCCAGCGCTCCATTTCGGAGACGAGAAACTTCTGCAGCGTCGCCGGATCGGTGGCGCGCAAGTCCATGCCGAGCTGCTCGGTGAGCTGCTTGCGCAGGTCGGGCTGGTTCAAAGCCTTGGTGAGCTCGCCGTGGAACTTGTCGAGCACCGGCTTCGGCGTTCCCGCGGGCGCGAAGATGCCCCACCACGCGAACGATGCAAAGCCGGGAAAACCCTGCTCCGCGAGCGTCGCTACATCCGGCATCGCGTGGGAGCGCTTGTCGCCGGTCGTGGCGACCGCACGCATGCGCCCGCCCGCGACTTGCGGCGAAAGCAGCGCGACCGAGCCGATCGCAAGCTCGATGTGGCCGCCGAGCAGGTCGGTCGTCATCGGACCGCCGCCTTTGTAAGGCACGTGGACGAGCCTGAAGCCGCCCATCTTCTCGACGACGGTGACCGAGAGATGGCCGAGGCTGCCGGCGCCGACCGAGCCGTAGGTGATCGAGCCCGGCTTGGCTTTCGCGGCGGCGATCACGTCCTGGAAGCTCTTGTACGGCCGGTTCGGCAAGGTCGCGATCGCCATCGGCGAAGTCCCGACGAGCATCACCGGCGCGAAGTCCTTCACCGTGTCGAACGGCAGGTTCGAGATCAGGTGCGGGTTGACCGCGTGCGTGTCGAAGACGAAGACGTAGGTGTAGCCGTCGGGCGCGGACTTCGCGGCGATCGCGGTGCCGATCGCGCCCGAGCCGCCGGTGCGGTTGTCGATGACGAACTGCTGGCCGAGCGACGCGGTGAGGCGCTGTCCGAGGAGGCGCGCGAGCGGGTCGACGGTGCCGCCCGGCGGGAACGGCACGATGAAGCGCACCGGCTTGGTCGGCCAGTCGCTGCGCTGAGCGGCGTAACTCGGCACGGTGAGCGCGGCGAGTACGACGAGAATGCGTGACAGCGCATGCATAATGTCTCCTCCGGTCAGTCGTTTGCTTAAGGCTAACACTTCCTCGAGGAGGTTCGATGCAGACGCCGTTCGACATGCGCGCCATTCAGCGCGGCGCGCGCCTCAAGCGCTCACCCTATTTCGAAGCGACTCAGGCGTGGGGTTGCCGCGGCTATACCGTCTACAACCACATGTTCCTGCCGATCGGCTACGACGACCTGGAGCAGGAGTACTGGCGCCTGTTACGCGACGTGACGGTGTGGGACGTGTCGGTCGAGCGCAACGTCGAGATCGGCGGTCCCGACGGCTTCCGCTTCATGAGCCTGCTCACGCCGCGCGATCTGTCGAAGTGCCCGGTGGGGCGCGGCCGTTACGTGCTGCTCACCGACGACGACGGCGGCATCGTCAACGATCCGGTGCTGCTGCGCATCGACGAGAACCGGTTCTGGCTCGCCGCCGCCGACAGCGACATCCTGCTGTGGGCCAAGGGTGTGGCGCGCAACAGCGGCATGGACGTCGAGATCCGCGAGCTCGACGTGGCGCCGATGCAGATCCAGGGACCGAAGTCGCGCGACCTCGTGCAGGGCCTCTTCGGCGAGCGCGTGGGCACGCTCGGCTATTACGAGTTCTTCGAAGCGCAGCTCGACGGCATTCCGCTGATCGTCACGCGCACCGGCTGGACCGGCGAGCTCGGCTACGAGCTCTACCTCCTCGACGTGACGCGCGGCGTCGACCTCTGGAACCGCATCATCGACGCGGGCACGTCCTACGGCATCGCTCCGACCGGCCCTTCGGACATCCGGCGCATCGAAGCGGGAATCTTCAACTACGGCGTCGACATGACGCTCGCCACCAATCCTTACGAGCTCGGCCTGGAGCGCCTCGTGCAGCTCGACAAGGCCGAGGACTTCATCGGCCGCGACGCGCTGCGACGCATCGCTGCGGAAGGCGTGGAGCGCAAGCTCGTGGGCGTCGACATCGCGGGACACCGGCTCGATCTCAACATGACGAAATGGCCGGTGCGCGCCGGCAACGTCCCGCTGGGCGAAGTGACCTCGGCGGTGTACTCGCCGCGGCTCGCGAAGAACATCGGCTACGCGATGCTGCCGATGAGCCACACCGCCATCGGCACGCAAGTGACGGTCGATACCGGTGACGGCGAGCGCCTCGCGACGGTGGTGCCGATGCCGTTCATCGATCCGGCGAAGACCATCGCGAAGAGCTGAACAGCTTAAAAGTCAAAAGCATGAACACGGAGGGCACGGAGGAACTCGGAGGGCACGGAGGAAAACGCCTCGTCGCGAACGCCTTGCTGTAGAGCATTCGAGACCGTCTGCTTTCCTCCGTGTCCTCCGTGAACCTTCGTGCCCTCCGTGTATAAGCTTTAAAGAACTTCTTCGAAAGTACGGTTGAGCTTGTCGATCAGCTCGAAGGCGTGTTTCTCCTCGAAGACGAACGGCGGCGCGATCATGACGTTGTCGCCGTTCTTGCCGTCGACGACCCCGCCCATGGGGTAGCAGATGAGGCCGTGCTCCATCGCCTTGACGCGGATGCGCTCGGAGAGCTGCGCTGACGCCGGGAAAGGCTCTTTGCTCCTGCGATCCTGCACCAGCTCCAGCGCGAGGAAGAGGCCCCGTCCGCGAATGTCGCCGACGTTGCGGTGGTTGCCGAAATGCTCCGACAGCGCGCTCTTGAGCATCCCGCCCATGCGGTTCACGTTCGACAACAGATCGCGCTCGCGCACTTCCTGCTGGACCGCGAGGGCCGCGGCGCACGCCATCGGGTGACCGGTAAACGTATGGCCGTGCATGACCACGTTGGAGCCCGCTTCGATCGCCCTGTGCACCTTGTCGGCGACGAGCAGCGCGCCCAGCGGCAGATAGCCCGCGGATAAACCTTTGGCGAGCGCGATGAAGTCCGGCGCAACGCCTTCCTGCTCGCACGCGTAGCGCGTGCCGGTGCGGCCCATGCCGCACATCACCTCGTCGAGGATGAGCAGCACGCCGTATCGATCGCAGATCTCGCGGATGCGCTTGAAATAACCCGGCACCGGCTCGACGCAGCCGAGGGTCGAGCCGACCACGGTCTCGGCGATGAACGCCGCGACCGAATCCGGACCCAGCTCGAGGATCTTCGCTTCGAGCTCGTCCGCGACGCGGCGGCCGTATTGCTCCGCGCTCTCGCCATCGCGCTGACCGCGATACGCATAGCACGGGGAGATGTGATGGGTCGCGGACAGGAGCAGCGGCTCGAACACCGCGCGCCGCCCGATGTTGCCGCCCGCCGAGAGCGCGCCCGACGTCGTGCCGTGATAGCTCTGCATGCGCCCGATCACGTGGCGCCGCTGCGGCTCGCCTTTCTCGATGTAGTACTGGCGCGCGAGCTTGAGCGCGGCTTCGACCGATTCGGAGCCACCGCAGGTGAACCACGCCTTGGTGAGGCCGCCAGGCGCGCCCGTCACCAGCTCCTCGGCGAGCTGCTCCATGGGCTCGTTGCTGAAGTAGCGGGTGTGCGAGAACGCGAGGCGATCGACCTGTGCGTGGATCGCCGCGCGCACGCGCTCGTTGCTGTGCCCCAGGCACGACACCGCGGCGCCGCCGGAGCCGTCCAGATAACGCCGGCCGCCAGCGTCGACGAGATAGACGCCGTCGCCCTCCACCGCCATGGGAAACTCGGCGTCGAGGCTGTGGCGGTAGAGGGCTTTGGTCATCAGTACGCTTTCGCGCCGCTCGCCTTGACCACCTTCTTCCACTTGTCCAGGTCGGCGACGAGGTACTTGCGGAATTCCTCGGTGGAATTGCCCACGCCCTCGGCGCCCTGGTTGAAGATGATCTTCTGGATCTCGGGCTCCTTGAGGATCTTCACCAGGGTGTCGTGGACCTTGGTCACCAGCGGCGCCGGAAGCTTGGGCGGCGCGAAGACGCCGTACCATCCCGCGACTTCGAAGCCGGGAATGCCGGATTCGGCGACGGTCGGCAGCTCGGGCAGACCGGGCGAGCGTTTGAGCGTCGTCACCGCGAGCGCGCGCAGGCGGCCTTGCCGATGCATCTGCGAGCCGGCGAGCAGCCCCATGAAGTTGAACTGGTACTCCTGTCCGAGCAGGCCGGTCAGCGCAGGGCCGGTGCCCTTGTAAGGGATGTGCGTCGCTTTCACGCCGGTCATCTGCTTGAACAGCTCGCCGGCGAGATGGCCGCCGCTGCCGATGCCCGCGGAGCCGAAGTTCAGATCGCCCTTGTAGTTCCTGGTCCAGTCGAGGAACTCCTTGAAGTTCTTCGGCGGGCTCGAAGGATGGATGACGAGGATCAGTCCTGCCGCCGTGAGCTGCGTGATCGGCGTGAAGTCGTTGATCGGGTGATACGGGAGCTTGGGCAGCAGCGCCGCGTTGATCGTGTGCTGGTGATACGGGAGGAACAGCGTGTAACCATCCGGCGCGGCCTGCGCGGTCAGCTCGGCGGCGAGAACGCCCGAGGCGCTCGCGCGGTTGTCGACGATGACCTGCTGCTTCCAGATCTCGGTCATCCGCGCGCTGAAGAGGCGCGCGAGCTGATCGGTGGTGCCGCCGGGCGCCGCAGGCGTGATGAATCGCACCGGGCGTGAAGGATAGTCGCCGGCGCCGCCTTTCGACTGGGCGAACGCGCCGCCCGACACGACGATCGCGGCGAGCGCGATCGTCAGGTTGCGTAACTTCATGAAATCTCCTCGATGATTGGACTCGCCCGCGAGCGCGGGCTGTTTCGTCTTTAACGTTTGAACTTGAAATTCGGAGCACGGCGGACCGCGCTCCCGCAACGGCGGTGGCTCGAAAGGATACAGCCATGCCGGGCGTTCGCCAAATCGCCTCCTCCCTCTTGTACGTTGCGCCGCACATCGAGATAATCGCGGCCCAGGGAGGACACCTCTATCGCGCCGCGCCGTATCCTGATCGTGCTGTTCGCTCTCGCGGTATCAAAGGCCGCCGGCGCCGCCGAGATCGTCGGCGAGGTGGTCTCGGTCGCCGACGGCGACACGCTCACCGTCCTCGATGGTTCCCGCGAAAAACATCGAATCCGACTGTCGGGCATCGATGCGCCCGAGAAGCGCCAGGCTTACGGCGAGCGCTCGAAGCAGCACCTCGCCACGCTGGTATTCCGCAAGACCGTGCGCGTGGTGTGGGACAAGAAGGACCGCTACGCGCGCATCCTGGGGCGCGTCTTCGCGGCGGAGTGCGAAGCTGCATGCCCCTACACGATCGATGTCGGACTCGAACAGATCAGGGCGGGCCTCGCATGGCACTACCGCCGTTACGCGAAGGAGCAGGCGCCGGCGCAGCGCGAGCGCTACGCCGACAGCGAGCGGCGGGCGCGCGAGCGCCGCGCGGGATTGTGGAGCGACGCGCATCCGGTCGCGCCGTGGGATTTCCGCCACTGAAGCGTCTGCTACCATCGCCTGAGAACGTCCGGAGGAGATCCCATGAGACTGAATCCGTGCTGCGCGGCGCTGTTCGCCGTGTGCGCCGTCGCGCCCGCGTTCGCTGCGCAGAGCGCAGCGGGCGACTATCCCGATCGCCCGATCCGCATCATCGTGCCGCTCGCGCCCGGCGGCGGCAGCGACTACACCGCGCGCTTCATCGGCACGCGCCTCGCGGAGCGCGTGGGACACCCGGTGGTGGTCGACAACCGTCCCGGGGCCTCGGGGATCGTCGGCACCGACCTCGTCGCGAAAGCGAGCCCCGACGGGTACACCCTGCTCCTCGCGTACTCCACCCACGCGCAGAGCGCGCAGCTCTTCAGCCATCTCCCGTACGACCCGATCAAGGACTTCGCGCCGGTGACGATCGTCATCAACACGCCGCTCACGCTGCAGCTCAACCCGTCGGTGCCCGCGAAGACGGTGAAGGAGTTCATCGCGTACGCCAGGCAGAACGAAGGCAAGCTCAACTACGGCTCGTCGGGGCCGGGCAGCTCGCCGCACCTCGCGACCGAGCTCTTCGACTCGATGGCGGGCATCAGGATGACGCACATTCCGTACAAAGGCGTCGGGCCGTACATCACCGCGCAGCTCCAGAACGAGATCCAGTTCTCGTTCGCCAACATGTTCACGACCATGCCGCACTGGAAGTCGGGCCGGCTGCGCCTCGTCGCGACGGGCGGCCTGAAACGCCTCGAAGCGATGCCCGATCTCCCGACGGTCGCCGAATCGGGTTTACCGGGATTCGAAGCGCTGACGTGGTACGGCTTCGTGGCACCGGCGAAGACGCCGCGGGCCATCGTCGCCAAGCTCCAGCAGGAGATCCGGGCGATCACCTTCCTGCCCGACGTGAAGAAGCAATTCGTCGATCAGGGCAACGAGCCGTTCGGCAGCACGCCGGAGGAATTCGCGAAAGTCATGCGCGCCGACGCGGATAAATGGGGCGCAATCGGTAAAAAGCTCGGCGTCAAGCTCGACTGATCCTCGCGCAAAGTGCATGATATTTGCTGCCAGTGTCTCCGACAGGAGGCTCCCATGAAATTCTTGCTCAAATCCATACTCGCAGCCGCGGTTCTGGCGGCCGGCGCCGCAGCAATCCCCGCATATGCCGGCAGCCACGTGCATTTCGGCGTCGGCTTCGGTTTCCCGGTCTACCCGGCGCCCTATTACTACCCGCCGCCCGCGTACTACTATCCGCCGCCGGTTTACGTGCAGCCTGCGCCCGCACCGGTGTACATCGAGCCGCCGCAAGCCGCGGCACCGCCCGCACCGGCCCCGCAGGCGCAGGCCGCGCCGCAGGGCGATCAATACTGGTATTACTGCCCGGATTCGAAGACCTACTATCCGTATGTGAAAAGCTGTTCGAGCGCGTGGCAGCGCGTTCGACCCCAACCCCCGGGAACCTGATGCAAGTCATACCGAGCGGCGCCGCGCTGGCGGCGGAAGTGCGCGGCGTCGATTTTTCGAAGCCGCTGTCGGACGAGGTGAAGGCAGGGCTGCGCCGCGCGTGGGCCGATCACCTCGTCCTGTTGTTTCGCGACCAGGCGATCGACGACGACCAGCTCATCGGCGCTTCGGGCGTGTTCGGACCGCCGCACGCGGCCGCGTCGCGCAAGTACCACCTCGACGTCGGCAAGAAGATCGACGACAAGCACATGATCTCGCGCCACCCCAGCGTGTCGATCATCTCCAACCTCGACGACACCGGGCGCCCGGTGCGCGACAACGGAGGGCTCGGCAGCTTCGAGGTGGTGTGGCACACCGACAACTCGTACGTCGAGGTGCCGCCCGCGGGCAGCATGCTCTATGCGCTCGAGATACCGCCGCCCGGATCCGGCGGAGACACCTCGTTCAGCAACCAGTATCTCGCCTACGAGGAGCTGCCTTCAGAGCTCAAGACAGCGATCGAAGGACGCTCGCAGGTCCACGATTCGAGCCGCAACAGCGCCGGGATACTCAGGCCCGGCGTGAAGCTGCCGACGAAGCCGGAAGAAGTCGAAGGCCCGGTGCATCCGCTGGTGCGCGTCCATCCGGTGACGGGCAAGCGCGCGCTGTACCTCGGACGCCGCCGCGACTGGCCTTCGAACTACATCGTGGGCATGCCCAACGACGAGAGCGAAGCCCTTCTGGATCGGCTGTGGGCGCACGCGACGCAGGAGAAATACGCCTGGACGCACTACTGGCGGGTCGGCGACATCGTGCTGTGGGACAACCGCTGCTGCATGCATTACCGGACCGAGATCGATCTCGCTCACCGGCGGGTCATGCACAGGACGACGATCAAGGGCGAGCCCTTGGTCGGGGTTTAAAACAAAAAGGGCTGCATCTCTGCAGCCCTTTTTCTTTTCGGTGCTCAGTAAACCGCGATAAGGAAGGGAGGTCTCGGAGGGAAACTTTGGTTTCCCTCCGAGACGTTCTCCGCCGCCGCTTGCGGCGAACCGGCCGCGGTCACGCGGCCGGTTTGCCGCCCTTGACCTGAGTGCGCAGCATGAACCTGCGCTCGTTCGCATCGAACGCCGTGCGCTTGTGCATGACGCAGCGGTTGTCCCACATCAGCAGGTCGCCCACGCTCCACTTCTGCCACCACGACTTGCTCTCGTCGGTGGCGTGCGCCCACAGCCGGTCGAGCAGCGCTTCGCTTTCCTCGAGCGTAAGCCCCAAGACGTAGCCGCGCGGGCGGCGACCGAGATACAACGCCTTGCGTCCGGTGATCGGATGCTTGATCACGATCGGGTGCAGCGCGCCCGGCGCTTCGCGCGGATCGGTCACCGGCTTGAAGCCCTTGCGCAGCTCGCCCGCGCTGTTGTGGCTGGCGTCGTGCTTGATCACTTTGCCCTCGATCGCCTTTTTCAGGTCTTCGGGCAACGTCTCGTACGCGTCGTACATGCTGAGGAAGCCGGTCTCGCCGCCTTCCCTGGTCACTTCGAGCCCGTAGAGGATCGCCGCCGAGGGCGTGACTTCGACGTACGACATGTCGGTGTGCCACACCGCTTCGCCGTAACCGAGGCTGCCGACGGGCTGTCCGTCCTGGAGGATGTTCGACATCACGGCGATCTTGGGATAACCCTCGATCCACGGCTTGCCCGAGATGTTGATCGGCGCGTTGTCGAGCTCGCCGAAGCGCGCGCTGAACGCCTGGAGGTCTTCCTTCGACAGGTTCTGCCCGCGGAAACGCAGCACGTTGTATTTCATCCACGCATCAAAGATCTGCTGGAACTCGGCGTCGCTGAGGTTCGCGAGGTCGACGCCTTCGATGTCCGCGCCGACCGGCTTGCCGGTGGGGACGACACGGACCTGGGATACGGTGCGCGGCTTCGCCGCGGTGGACGTGGCTGACATGTGGGCTCCTGAAAGGGAACGGCGATTGTAACAGGATTATTAATAATCTACAATCCTACCAAATCGATATAAATCCACGCCCCATGACCCCAGCAGCCGCCGACGCAGGCGCGCAAACCCTGCCGGAGCGCATCGCCGCGGCGATCGCGGCGGACATCGTCGAAGGCCGCCACGCCCCGGGCGAGCGCCTCGTCGAGGCCCGCCTCGTCAAAGCCTACGGCGTGAGCCACGGGCCGGTGCGTGACGCCCTGCGCGTGCTCCAGTCGAGCGGGCTCGTGCACATCCATCCCTATCGCGGCGCGCAGGTGACGACGCTGTCGGTGCGCGAAGTGCAGGAGATCTACCAGGTGCGCGCCGCTCTGGTGGGCCTGCGCGCACGCTGGCTCGCGGAGGACGCCGCACGCGGAGATGTCATCGAGGAGGCCGGGGCGCTCGTGGACAAGCTGGATGCGCTCGCGCGCAAAGACGCCGCGGGCGACGAATACGTCGGTGTCGCGCTCGCGCTGAACCGCATGCTGACCGACAACCTCTCCAACCGCTGGCTGCGCTCGACGCTGCAGGCGCTCACGCTGCAGACGAGCCGCTACACCCGGCTCGCCCTCGGCACGCCTGCGCGGCGGCGCGAATCGGCGCGGCTCTGGCGCACGCTGATCGACGCGATACGCACGGGCGATGCCGACGAAGCCCAGCGCATCGCATCCGTGATCTCGCTCGGCACGCGCGACGCGGCCATCGGCGAGCTCGAAAGCCGCGAAGCGCAGGCCGCGACGCCGGCATCCGTCAACTGAACCACGAGGATCTAGCAATGCTGCGTGTATCGATCATAGCCGCGCTCGCGCTCGCTTCAGGCGCGTTCGCCGCCGACAACTATCCCGCCAGGCCCGTGAGGATCATCGTGCCGTGGCCGGCCGCGGGCTCCATCGATGCCGCGGGCAGGGTCGCGTCGCAAAGCCTGTCGAAAGCGCTGGGCGGCAGCTTCGTCGTCGACAACCGCGCCGGCGCGGCGGGCACCATCGGCGCCGACCTGGTCGCCAAGTCCGCGCCCGACGGCTACACGCTGATGGTGCATTCGGCGACCCACGTCGCGAACGCCACGAGCTATCCGAAGCTGCCGTACCGGACGATCCAGGACTTCACGCCGATCGCGTTCATCTCGGCGCAGCCGGCGGTGCTCGTCGCGCACCCCTCGCTGCCGGTGAAGTCGGTGCGCGATTTCATCGCGCTCGCCAAATCGCGCCCGGGGCAGATCAATTACGCGTCGTCGGGCAACGGCAGCTCGCCGCACCTCGCGATGGCGCTCTTCACCTCGACCGCCAGGATCGATCTCGTGCACGTGCCCTATCGCGGCGGCCCGCCCGCTTTCACCTCGCTCCTGTCCGGGGAGACGCAGGCGTCGATCGCGACGCTGCCCAACGCGCTGCCGCACGTGAACGCGGGCCGCGTGCGCGCCCTCGGCGTGACCACGGCCAGGCGCGTTCAGGCCGCGCCGGCGATCCCGACCATCGCCGAGTCCGGATTGCCCGGCTACGAGATGAATCCGTGGATCTCGCTGTTCGGGCCCGCCGGCCTCGATCGCGCGCTCGTGCAGCGCATGAACGGCGTCATCAACCAGGCGCTCGCCGATCCCGAGGTCGCGCGCGGCATGGTGCGCCAGGGGCTCGAGCCGTGGTCGGGAACGCCCGAGCAGCTCGCAGCGCGCATGCAGACCGATCTGCAAAAATTCGCAAAACTGATCAAGGCGATCGGGCTGTCCACCGAATGATGTTGCACTGCGTGAATGCTGCAGTGCGGGATTGACCGATAGAACCAGACGCCGATAATGGCGGTCTCATTTTTTTGACGCAGGTGCCATTCGAGCCCCTGCGTCTGACCCCATTCGTGCGCGAGACCGACCGATGAGCGATTCTCCCTGGAACGCATACGGGCGCGTGCCTTCGCTGTCCGCCGGCAATGACAGCAAAGCGGCCAAGGACAACCCGGTCGCGGGCGTGGTCAACGAAGTGATACGCGGCCGCGAAAAGCTCGACCAGTACCTGAACAACGTGCTGCGCGAGTACTTCGAGATCCAATCCGGCGACGGCGGCTACCGCAGCATCATCGCCGACGCGCTCACGCCCTCGAATCGCCCCGAGACGATCGAGGAGCGCCTGAACCGGCTTGCGCAGGAATCCGAATCGCGGCGCCCGGCGCCGCGGCTGCGCAGACCCCGCTCGCGCTGAGCCCGCGCGGGCTGGCTGAGAAGCGGCCGAGTCCTTCGGCCACAACCATAACAACGGAGGAGACCTCATGACACGTGCGCTCACGACGTGCGCCTGCGCGGCGCTCGCGCTCGGCTTCGGTGCGGCCGCCCACGCCCAGAACTATCCCGCGAAGCCCGTGCGCATCATCGTGCCTTTCGCCGCGGGCGGGCCTGCGGACATCTTCGCGCGCTTCGAAGCGCAGCGTCTGCAGGACGCGCTGGGCGGCTCGTTCGTCGTCGACAATCGTCCTGGCGCCGGATCGATCATCGGCACCGAGATCGCGCAGAAATCGCCGCCCGACGGCTACACGCTGCTCATGATGTCGAACACTCACACGGTCAACGAGTCGCTGGTGCCGAAGAAGCCTTTCACGCTGATGAAGGACTTCGTCGCGATCGCGCCGGTCAACTACTCCGACCTCCTGATGGTGGTGCATCCCACGGTGCCGGCGAAATCGGTGAAGGAATTCGTCGCGCTCGCCAAAGCGAAGCCGCGCGGCATGAACTACGCTTCGTCGGGTACGGGCACGCCGTACCACATGGCCGGCGAGCTCTTCAAGGCGCTGGCCCATGTCGACATCGTGCACGTCCCGCACAAAGGCAGCGCCGAAGCGCGCACCAGCGTCGTCAGCGGCCAGGTCGAGATGATGATCGACGCAATCACCACGATGGCGCCGATCGCCAAGTCCGGCCGCGTGCGCGCGCTGGCGACGACGGGGAAGAAGCGCTCCGACGTGATGCCCGACGTTCCGACCGTCGAGGAAGCCGGCGTGAAAGGCTACGAAGCGGTGATCTGGCTGGGCCTGATGGCCCCGGCCGGCACGCCGAAGGCGGCGATCGACCGCCTCAACGCCGAGATGGCCAAGATCGCGGCGCGGCCCGACGTCCGCAAGACCTGGCTCGAGCAGGGTGCGGTGCCGATGTCGATGACGACGGCGGAGTTCGAGCGCTTCCTCAACGACGACATCGCGAAGTGGGCGAAGATCGTGAAGATCTCCGGCGCGCGGGTCGATCAGTAGAGGATCGTCATTCCCGCGAAGGCGGGAATCCACGTGAATCGTTAAAGTCAAAATGGATTCCCGATAGTCCCGCTATCGCGGTTCGGGAATGACGGCTGTTTAGCCGTTCGCGACTTCCTTGAGCGGCGGTGCGAACGCCGCGTGCAGCATCTTCGTCGCTTCCTCCGCCGTCACCGGCTTGCTGAAGTAGTACCCCTGCAGCTCCTCGCAGCCGTGCTGCCGCAGGAAGGCGAGCTGCTCCTCGCTTTCCACGCCCTCGGCGATCACCTTGAGCCCGAGACTGTGCGCCATCGCCATGATGGCCTGCGTGATCGCGGTGTTGCCGGTGTCGCCCGGCACGTCGGCGACGAACGAGCGGTCGATCTTGAGCGAGTCGATCGGGAAGCGCTTCAGGTACGCGAGCGACGAATAACCGGTGCCGAAGTCGTCGATGGCCACGCGTATCCCCATCTCCTTCAACTGCGAGAGCAGCGCCGCGGCGCGCTGCGCGTTGTGCATCACCGTGCTCTCGGTGATCTCGAGCTCGAGGCAGCTCGTGTCGGCGTTGGTCTCGCGGATCACCTTGACGATGTCGTCGATGAGGTGCCGGTGCAGGAACTGGCGCGGCGAGAGGTTCACCGCCACGCGCAGCGGCGGCAGTCCCTGCTCCACCCACTTCCTCTGCTGCTCGCACGCGCGCGCGAGCACCCACGCGCCGATCGGCACGACCAGTCCGGTCTCCTCGGCGATCTCGATGAACTTGCCCGGCGAGAGCAGACCGACTTCCGGATGGTTCCAGCGCACCAGCGCTTCCATGCCGCTGATATGGCCGGTCGCGGCCTCGACCACCGGCTGGTAGTAGACGACGAGCTCGTTCCGCTCCAGAGCGCCGCGTAATTGCGATTCGAGCGTCAGGCGCTCGACCGAGTGCACGTTGAACTGGTCGGAGTAGAACTGGAAGGTGTTGCGCCCCTGCTCCTTCGCGCGATACATCGCGATATCCGCGAACTTGAGCAGCGAGCGCATGTCCTGTGCATCGACCGGGAAGCTGCTGATGCCGATGCTCGCGGTGACGTGCACTTCGCGGCCGGCGATGACGTAGCTCTCGGTGAGCGCGGAGATGAGCTTCTCCGCGACCCGCCCCACCGCGGTCGCGTTCGACGCGTCTTCGAGCAGGACGACGAACTCGTCGCCGCCCAGCCGCGCGACGGTGTCGCCGGTGCGCAGGTTGTCGGTGATCCGCTGCGCGACTTCTCTAAGCAGGAGGTCGCCCGATTCGTGGCCCAGCGTGTCGTTGATGATCTTGAAGCGGTCGAGGTCGATGAACATCACCGCGAGCGCGGTGCCGGAGCGCTCGGCATCGCGGATCGCGCTCTCGAGGCGCTGGTTGAACATGACGCGGTTCGGAAGCTGCGTGAGCGCGTCGTGCATCGCCACGAACTTCACCGCTTCCTCGGCCTGCATGCGCACGATGAACTGGCCGATCTGGCGCCCGATCGATTCGGCGATCTGGAGCAGCATCGCGTCGGGCTCGCGCACGTCGCGGTGGAAGAACTCCAGCACCCCGAGCACCTGGTTGTTGGCGAGGAGCGGGAAGGCGAAAGCGCCGTGCAGGCCCGCGCGCTCGATGAGCTCGCGGCGCTTCAGGTCGGTCTTGGTGACGTCGGCGATCCACACCGGCGCCGCAGTCGCATAGGTGCGCCGTATCAGACCCTGGGAGTTCGGGTCGGGCTTGACCGCCCGGTGCATCGCCCATTCGGCGAACGCCCTGATCTCCGGCTGGTCGATGCACCACATCTCCTGGCGCCGCAGGAGCTGCGCATCGGCGTCGTAGTCGTAGCGGTCGCCGTAATGCCAGCCCATCGTCTCGCAGATCGTGCGGATGATCTTCGGGATGGCTTCGTCGAGGCTCTCCTCCTCCGCCAGCACGCGGGTGATCGCGTGCTCCATGGCCTGGCGGCGCTCGGCCTGCTTTCTCCCGGTGATGTCGATGATCGTGCCGATGAGGCCGGCCACCGCGCCGTCGCTGCGCGCGTACGTCGCCTTGTAATACACGACGTCGTGGCGCACGCCGTCGGCCGTGGTGATCACGGCCTCGTACGACTGGCTGCCGGGCGAGCGCCACAGCTCGCGGTCGAGCGCGTCCATGCGGTCGGCGAGCGCGCGGTCGTGCGGATAGAGGTCGTGGACGGTCTTGCCGACGAAGGTCGCGCGCGACAGCCCGAAGTACGCCTCCCACGCCTTGTTGACGCCGAGGTAGCACCCGTCGGTGCCCTTGAAGAAGATGGGATTCGGCAACGCCTCGATCATCGACTGGGTGAGGCGCTGCATCTCGGAGAGCCGCGCCTCGCTCTGGCGCAGGTCGTCGGTGATCTCGCTCGCGAGCTTGCGGGCGCGCTCGGTCGACGACGCGAGCGAGCGGACGAGCCCGGCGAGCAGCGCGCTCACCACGATGCCGCCGAACAGCAGTATCCACGGCAGCGCGCGATCGGTCGGCGTCATGAAGTCGCGTGAGACACCCTCGAAGCGCATCTTCCAGCGCCGGCCGCCGCTGGAGAGCGGCGTTTCGCGCAGGAAGTAGTCGCGATCGGTGACGCTGAAGGGATGCGACGCCGCCTTGTCGTGCAGCAGGTACTCGGTCGTGCCGGCGCCGACGTTGCGCGCGCCGGCGATGTCGGACGCTTCGTACACGCGGATCGCGAGCGGCGCGAGCGCGGCGTGCGCGAGCAGGTCGCCGACTACGTCGCGCACCAGCAGCGTCGCGCTCAGCGCGCCGGTGAACGCCGCGCGCCGCTCTTCGACGGTACCGTGAGGCATGCCGTCACGGTAGACCGGCACGCGCACGCTGACGGCGGGAGAGCGCGTGGGGTCGGAGACGAGGGTCAGGCGCCCGGACAGCACGGGCTCGTTGAGATCGCGTGCCCGCTCGACCGACTCCCTGCGCTCTTCGGCGAGGAGGTCGAGCCCGAACGTCGGCTCGCGCCCGCGGCTCGGCTCGCTGTACAGGACCGGCATGTACTCGGCGCGTTCCCCGGGCGGCCGGATCGCGAAGCCGGGGTAGCCCGCGCGATCGACCGAGCGGTCGTTGCGCACCTTCTCGATCAGCTCGGGCAGCTTCGCGGCGGGGACCAGCGGCGCATAGTTGACCGCGCGTATGCTGGGGTGGCGCTCGCGCAGGTTGAGGCCTTCGACGTACTGCCTGAAGTCCTCGCGCGACACCTCATCGGAGGCGCGGAAGAGGCCCTGCGCGCCGAGCATGACGTCGTAGGTGCTGAGCAGCCGGGTGTGTATCGCACCGGCCGTATCGGCGATGGCGGCGTCGATCTTGGCGTCGGCGTCCTGATGGATCCTTTGATCCGCAAGGCTCCAGGACAGCAACGCGATGGCGGTGCCTGCGGCGAAGACGCCCCACGCCAGCGCGGTCGGCGACACGTGCAGCGCAAGCTTCCCCCAGTTCACGGCCAAGACATCTCTCCCTCGGCGCGCCATTCGTTCTTATTGTGCGCACGGACGTGGTCGGCGCCCGTCCGGCAAAATGTACGCGGTTGCCGGCACTTTACGCGATCGCGCCTCGGGCGTGCGCGATTATGGGGTCATCGTCAGCGAAGTAATCGAGAATTTGTTGCGGATTCGACTCACGCGGGCGTCTTGCCGTAGCCGGTCTCCATCAGGCGCTTGAAAGCGGCGAGGTCGGCGCGGATGTCGGCGCCCTTGCCGAGGAGCTTCGCCAGCGAGCCGCCGATCGAGCCGGTCGGAGGGTCGTAGAGCAGCTCCACCGTTACGCGCGTGCCGCCGTCTTCGGGATCGAAGCGCACCGAACCGGCGTTGTAGACGTCGGAGGTATCGAGCGAGCGCCATGCGAGGCAGTGATTGGGACGCTCGTCGATGATCTCCGATTCCCATTCGATCTCGCCGTCGGGTCCGGCGGCCGTCCAGTGCGAGCGCTGACCGTCGATCACGCGCACGCGCTTGACGTGCGGCATCACGCGCGGCAGGTTGGCGAGATCGCGCCAGAACGCATACAGCGCTTCGGGAGGCGCGGCGACGCTGATGCTCTCCGCGATGTGCACCGGGGCCGCACGGCGCTCCGAGAGCTCGTCGCTGCAATAGACGTCGAGCGCGGTGATGCCGGCCACGGCGCCGAAAGCCGCACCGAGACGCGCGCCGCGGCTCGCGGACATCGGCGCGGCGGCGGCGAGACATACCAGGTCGATGGCGTCGCCGGCCACGCGCGCCTTGAGCCACGGCGCCGGATTGCGCTGCGTGATGATGCCGAGCCCGCAGGCGAGCTCGCGGACGCCCATCAGGCGCATGAACGTCGGCGCCGGCGGCAGTCCCGCGAGCCGGCACACCGTGCGCGGCGCGATGATCTGCGCGAGGCCGATCCCTACGCTCAACCAGCCGAGCCCGCGCGCCAGGCCGTCGACGTGGGGTTCACGGTATGCGCGCGTTTTGCGGGAGGACGTCATTTGAGCTCCTGATAGTGCGAGTCGCACGCTCGGTGCAACCGACGTGCCGTTTATCGTGAAACGTGAGCCGTGAAATGTGAAACGTCAAGAGCCGTCGCTGACGTGGGCTGCCTTCACGACTTTGCGCCACTTGTCCAGATCGTTGCGGTAGTAAGTCTTGAACTTCGCGGCGTCGCCGCCTTCGGCTTCGACACCGAGCGCGCTGAAACGCTCGCGAGTCTCCGGAACGGCGAGTATCTTGCCGACGTCCGCGGCGATCTTGTCGACGATCCGCGGCGGCATGCCGCGGGGCCCGAAGAGACCGTACCACACGTTCACTTCGAAGCCGGGAACGCCCGACTCCGCGATCGTCGGCACGTTCGGGAGCTGAGGCGAGCGCTTGAGACCGCTCGTCGCCAGCGCTCTCACCTTGCCTGCACGGATCATCGGCAGGTTGACCGGAATGCCGCCGAGGTAGAACGACAGCGCCCCGCTCATCAGGTCGTTCTGCGCCGCGGGTCCGCTCTTGTACGGCACGTGCAGCAGCTTCACCCCCGCCATGAGCGCGAAGAGCTCGCCGGCGAGATGGTCCGAGCTGCCGTTGCCGCCGCCCGAACCGTAGCTCACTTCGCCCGGCTTCGCCTTCGCGAGAGCGATCAGGTCCTTCACCGAATTCACCGCTGAGGACGGGCTCACGACGAGCGCATTGTGCCGCGACGAGATCTGCGTGAGCGGCTCGAGGTCGCGCAACGCGTCGAACGGCAGCTTGCGGTAATAAGACGCGGCGATGGCGACGCTGCTCGAACCGAAGAGGATGGTGTAACCGTCGGGCACCGCTTTCGCGACCACGTCCATGCCGAGCGTGCCGCCCGCGCCGCCGCGGTTGTCGACGATGACCGGCTGCCCCCACGCTTCGTTCATCTTCTGCGCGAGCACGCGCGCGACGATGTCCATGCTGCTGCCCGGCCCGATGTGCACGACCATGCGCACCGGCCTCGTCGGAAACGTTTGTGCCGACGCGCCCGCACACACAGCCAGCCCGACTGCCGCCGCGAACGCGCGCATCCGCTTTTTCGTCACCGCATCACCCGTCACCGTTTCATCCGTCACTTTCTCCTTCAAGCAAGCTCCGACGGTCTGACCGTCATCCACGCCCGCCCGTTCTGCCGGCGCACCACCACCTCGTCGCGCGTCGGATTCGTCACGTAGGTGAGATAGCACCGATCGCGCACCGACGACAACACCTGCGGGCGCAGTATCGCCGCGTTGTCGCCGGGGCCGCGCGCCGAGCGCACGAGCACGCCGCTCTGGCTCTGATCGTGGAGGTAGCGTCCGAGCGCGTGGGTGTACGCATAGCTCGCGCGATCCACGAGCTGCGGGAACCGGGCTTCCCCGCCCCTCAGGTCCATGACGATCGCATCGCAGCGCACGTCGAAAACGCGGCGCTCGCCGACGATCTCGCGATCTTCCCCTTTGAAGCTGTCGTCGATGAAGCGGCGCCAATGGTAAATCGATTCGGGCACCGTGGTCTCCATCTCGAGCGAACCGTACCACACGCCGTAATGCAGGCCGTCCGAGAAACGCGTCTGCTGCCAGTGGTGAGGCACGAACGGATAAGTAATGACCGCGCCATAGTCGAAAGGGCGCGTCACCAGCGGCGCGGCGCTCGCGATGTAATCCTGGCTCTCGGCGGCGATCGCGACCGACCAGTCCGCCGCGTCCGCCGACAGATCGTCGAAGAGCGCCTGCGATTCGCGGATCGTCTTGATGTTGCGCGCGAGGTCGCCGTGGTAATCCACCGCGCTGCGGATCAGGTCCTGGAACACGTATCGCGCCTAGCGGCCCCGCTCGAAGTCGAGATAGCGGCGCACCGCGAGCATGCCCTCGAAGCCGTAGCGCTTGATGACGTCGAGCGGCGAGGCGCCGTCGAAGCGGCGGTTGGGCGCCGCTATCCAGCGGTACGCGAGGTCGCGGTCGTGCGGGAAGATGATGCGCAGCGACTTGTGGATGCCCAGGAGGTGCCCGGCGCGCGAGATGAGGTCGGCGCTGTCGGCGAGCGGCTCGCCGCGGCGATAGCGGGCGAGCGTCGAGCGCGACCCCGGCGACAACCCGAGGAGCGCGGCCTGATCCGCCGCGCTCAGGCCCCAATGGTCGAACAGCGCGACGACCAGTTTCGCCAGGCGCGTGCGCGCCTCGCGATCGCGAAGGTCGGGGTAAGCGGCGGGTTGCTCCTGCAGCGCCGCCGTGGGCTTGCTGGCGCTGATGTCGTGCTCCGTATCAAATGGCACGTCCATCGTATCTAATGGAACGCACGCCTGTCAACCCGCGCAGCTGACGCGGTGCGTTACGGCGGTCGCCCCACGCACCCTGCGTCCGCCCGGAGCGCACCGCCGGAGAGCCGCGAAGGTGGAAGGGAAGGGAGGAGCGCGAGGAGGGAAACCGTCCGGTTTCCCTCCTCGGTGTTCACCGCGCGCAGCCTGCGCGGGAATTCGGGCTACCGCCCGAATATCCCGCGCAGGATGTTGATCCCCTGCTCCACCGGGGTCCCGCCAGGTATCGGCGACGCCGGCGCGGCCGGTTGCTGTGCCTGCTGCTCGGGCGCCGCCGCCGGCGCGCCGCGGCCGCCGGCGCGGCGCGAGCCGCCCGACGCATCGCCTTCCGCGAGCATCGTCATCCCGGTCGACTTCAGCCGCACCTTCACGGCGTACTCCTGCACCCACGTCTGTTTCGGGTCCTTCGGCCGCGGCGGATGCACCACGTTGAGCTCGTCCCCGTACGCGATGAAGTTGAGCATCGCGCCTTCGCTCTTGAAGATGCCGCCCGGCACCGCGCATTCGGTCGTCTGCGGCGTCATCACGACCTTCTCGCGGATGAGGCGCTGAACCTCGGCGGGCGGCAGGTAGTCCATCAGCACCTGCCCCATCTCCTGCACCTCGCTCGACGACCACATCACCATGTCGTTCTGCTGCTCGCCCTGCCCCACCGCGGTGGCGAAGTAACCGATCGCGGTCGGGATCGACTGCCACTTGACCTGGAACGCGCCCGCGCCCGTCTTGCGGATCGGATCGAACGCGACCGGCGCCATGAAGTCGTGGCCGTTGTCGATCGCGAACTTGATCTCGGGCGTATAGCTGCCGGCGACGACGTGGTCGCCGACGAGCGACGCCTGCTGCGGCACCGCGGTGCTGTTCTCGCGGTTCGGCCATTCGCCGTAGGTGCGGCTGCGGCCGGGTCCCGGCCCCTGCGGACGATTGACGTTGCGCGCGCGGAAGGCCTTCGCGCCTTCGGCCGAGCCGAGCTTCGCGAAGTCGATGACCACCGGCTGGCCCGCGCGCACCGTTTCGCCGCAGCCCCAGTAAATGAGCATGCGGCCTTTCGGCTGCTCGAACGTCTGCGGCGTATCGCGCTCGGGGCGCGGCGCTTGCGCGCGCTCGGTCTGCGGCGTGAGCAGCGGCAGGCTCGCGCCCATGTTCACCCCCGCGGGGATCGCGTGATCGGCGCGCGGCGTGCCGCCCGAGCTTTGCGTGGAGCCCAGATCGAGATGCATGCGCTTGCCGCCCTGCATGTTCGCGGGAAGCATGCCGCCCATGCCGGCCGGCATCGCGAATCCCATCCCGCCGGCGGTTTCCACGCTCATCCAATACACCGCGATCGGCGGCTTGACCGGCTGGTTCTGCGCAAACGCAGCCGGTGCGGCCGCGGCGGCGACGGCCAGCGCGATATTCGAAGCTTTCATCGTGACCCCCTTCACTTTCCGTACGATTCCACGCGCAGCGGCGGATTGCCGATTTCGTCCAGCCGTTTGTCCTCGGCCATGACCTGCACGAACACTTCCAGCGCTTTCAACATCGGCGGCATGCCGAAGTTGACCGCGGTCTGAAAACACACTTCCATGATCTCGCGCGGGTGCGCGCCCTGCCGCAGCGCCCCGCGCATGTGGCCGCGCGCCTGGGTCTCTTCCGCGATCGCGAGGCAGTCGCCGATCATGCACAGGAGCCGGGTCTTGTCGTCGACGACGCCGCGGGTATACATCGCGCCGTAGCAGAACTTTACCCACAGATCGGCGAACTGGCTGTCCATCGTGTCCAGCCACGACAGCACGTTGAGATGATGGCGCGGGCGCATCGTGAGCCCCCTGCCGACCGCGAGCCAGCCGTGGCGCTCGATCAGGCCGGGCAGGCGCGCGTCGGCGACGTCGTCAGGATGCCAGAGCTTGCTCTCCCGGTCGTAGGAGCGCTGCGAGTCGGTGCCGTCGAGCGGGAGCTGGTCTTTCTTCAGCTCTTCGAGCAATCCGTCTTCTTCGGCCACGCGGTAGAACACCTCGATCGCCGGATCGACCGTGGTATGGCCGCCGTACACGGCGCACTGGAGGATGATCTCGAGGATCTCGCGCGCGGGCACCTGCGCGAGCAAACCCGCCTTGATGGTGTCGCACAGCGCCGGATGGCTCTTCGCCATCGTGAACTGGCCGGTCAGCACGAGCAGCCGCGTGCGGGTGTCGAGCGCGGGCCGCTGCAGGATCCCGTTGACCGCGAAATCGAGCCACGACTTCGTGAAATGCTGATCGAGCGCGTCGCGCATCGCCACGCGGCGTTCGAAGGATTCGGGCTGGAGGGCGCGCCCCGCCTCGAACGCACGGGGGCCGTACTTGAACGGAAGATCGGACTGCATGAGCTCTCCGGTTGTATTGATCGTGGACGCCTGGAACGCGTCGAGGGAGATGCTTATTTTCGCCTATGATTGATGCGTCCACAAACGGAAGGAGACTCCACCATGGCGCAATCAGGACGCCTTGCGGATCATGTCGCGATCGTGACCGCGGGGGGGCAGGGCATCGGCGAGGCGATCTGCAAGACCTTCGCGCGCGAAGGGGCGCGCGTCGCGGTCGTCGACCTGAACAAGGCCGAAGCGGAGCGGGTCGCCGGCCAGATCGGTGCGGCCGCGCTCGCGATCGAAGCGGACGTTACGAAAACCCCGGTCGTCGAAGCGATGGTGAAAACGGTCCTCGACAAATGGGGTACCGTCGACATCCTCGTCAACGCCGCGGGCGGCTTCCACCGGCTCGCGCCGATCACCGATATCAGCGACGAGGAGTGGGACCGCGTGATCACGGCCAACCTCAAGAGCACGTTCCTCTGCTCGCGCGCGGTGGCGAGGACGATGATCGAGAAGAAGAAAGGGCGCATCGTCAACATCGCCTCCGGATCGGGCATCGCGCCCAACCCGTACGCGCCCACCTATTTGCCGTACGGCGCGGCCAAGGCCGGCGTGATCAACTTCACCAAAGTGCTCGGCCGCGATCTCGGCCAGTACGGCATCACGGTCAACGCGATCTCGCCCGGCACGACCGCCACGCCGCGCGTGGTGAAGGTGCGCGATGCGGCGAGCATGCAGCGCATCGCGGAGCAGAACCCGATGAAGACGCTCGTGCAGGTCGAAGACAGCGCCGAAGCGGCGCTCTACCTAGCCTCGCCCGAAGCGCGCTATGTTACGGGCGTCAATCTGAACGTGAACGCGGGCAATCTCATGTAGTTTTTCTCGAGGGGGGAGTCCATGGATTCGAAGAGACGCGCACTGCTGGGCACGGGCGCGGCGGCGGCCGCCATCGCCGCCACGGGCGGCGCGTTCGGGGCCTCCGAAGCGAAGCCGGGCGGATCGTTCTACCGGCGGGGCGACGTCCGCATCCACTATCAGGACGTGGGCTCGGGCGTGCCGCTCCTCATCATCCCCGGCGGCGGGCAGAACTCGAACATCGGCTGGGTGACGACGAACGCGCCGTTCGACGCGACCGCCGAGCTCAGGGGCGAGTATCGCTGCATCACCGCGGACCTGCGCAACGCGCCGAGCGGCCAGTCCACCGGCCCCCTCGAGATCGACCGCACGTGGGATTCGTACACCGACGACCAGCTCGGCCTCATGGACCACCTCGGCATCAGGCGCTTCATGGTGCTGGGCTATTGCATCGGCGGCCCGTTCATCTGGAACCTGGTGAAGCGCGCGCCCGACCGCATCATCGCGGCGGTCGTGTCGCAGCCGGTCGGTTTCCGCAAGGAGACCCCGCGGCTCGCGTACGACAACTATATGAAGACGTGGGCGCCGGCGCTGACCAAGCAGCGTCCCGAGATCACGACCGACGCGGTGAGCAGGTTCCTGGTGAGCATGTACGAAGGGCCGCGCGGCGATTTCGTTCACAGCGTCGAGCGCGACGTGGTGCGTGCGTGCAAGGTGCCGGCGCTGATCATGCCCGACGACTCTCCGCCGCACCCCTACGTGATCGCCAAAGAGTGCATCATGCTCGCGCCGAAGTCGGAGGCGTCGATCTATCCGTGGAAGGACCCGAAGGAGCGCGTACCCGTCGCGGTGCGGCAGGTGCGCTCGTTCCTGAAGGCGCATCGGGCATCCGCATGAACGCACGCATCATCGTAGGGTGCGTGATAACGCACCGATAAGGTCTCGGTGCGCTCGCGCGCACCCTACGAGGGCATGGTCAGGTAAGCGTTAGAGATGCGCCGCGTGGTAGCGCAGGTGCTCCTCGACGAACGTCGCGATGAAGAAGTAGCTGTGGTCGTAGCCTTCGCGCATGCGCAGGTCGAGCGCCACGCCGCGGCGATCGCACGCATCTTTCAACAGCTCCGGCTTGAGCTGGCTCTCCAGGAACTGGTCCTTGGTGCCCTGGTCGACGAGGATCGGCGGACCGTCCCAGCCGCGGTCCTCGATCAGCGCGGTCGCGTCGTACTCGCGCCAGCGCGCACGCTCGGCACCCAGATAACCGGTCAGCGCCTTCTCGCCCCACGGTGCGCGCATCGGCGAGACGATCGGCGCGAATGCCGAGACC